>JBJHBL010000001.1:0-227594 GCA_050485465.1 Limnoraphis sp.
TTCCCGTTGCCAAATACCCATGTAAACTAGACAACATTCTCAGCAAACTGGCCTGGGCTGAGGCTGAGTGGGTAACGGTGGGAACTCTTAAGGCTTCTGTTCGTTTCATACTAATTCTCGCTTGGGTATTTCCTACATAACTGACTCCAGCCGTGGCAAAGGTTAAAATAACAAGGGTTCCAAACCCAGTATTTAACTTTTGCTTAATGCTTAGATCTTTTAAAAGATGATAGAGGGGTTTTAAGGGTCGAGTCAACCGATTATTTAACCTTAAATTAGAAATAAAAAATTTTTTAGACTTGGCAAAAATTAAGTCTATTTTTTGTTGGATTGTATTTTTATCAGGAGTTAACATAGTCATCAGGTGTCAAGTGTCTTAAAGGCAAAGCTGACAAAACCCAATTCATTAATCCGATGCCATTGATAAATTTGAGTCCGAAAGGTTTTCCACTGCTCATAAACTTCTTTGAAAGTTGGATCTTGACTGGCTGTTTCTTCGTATAATTCAAAGGTGATTGTTTGAGCGGCTTGTAAAATCTCTAGGCTAAATTCTCTCAATTGAGTTCCCCCGGATAAAATCCGTTGCAAGGCTTGGCCATTGGCAGCATCGTAGTTGGTTAACATCAGAAAATTGGCTTCTGAAGCCGCAACTTCAAAGGCGTAACGATATTCAGACGGTAACTTTTCCCACTCGGCTAAACTGACTTGAAACTCATAGGTGGTTCCCGGTTCCCACCATCCCGGAAAATAGTAAAAAGGGGCAACGAGGTGGAGACCTAACTGTTCATCATCATGAGGGCCAACCCATTCGGCGGCATCTATTTTGCCCTGATCCAAGGCATCAAAGATTTGATGTCCCGGCAAAAGTTCCACCTTCATTCCCAAACGGGTGATCACGTCCCCTGCCAAGCCTGGAAGCCTCATGGTTAAGCCTTTTAAGTCCTCTAGACTGTTGACTTCTCGTTTAAACCATCCCCCCATCTGCGCCCCGGTATTGCCGCCCGGAAAGTTGATCACACCTAAGTCTGCATACAAATTTTGCATCAGTGCCAAACCCCCGCCTGAGTATAACCACGCCTGTTGCTGTTGGGCGTTTAACCCGAAAGGAACGGTGGTTCCGAAGGCTAGAGCGGGAATTTGATTAACATAGAAATAGCTGGCGGTATGCCCACATTCAACGGTTCCAGCTTGTATGGCAGACAAGACCTCCGATCCAGCAACGATTTCTCCGGAGGCATAGGGGGTAATGGCAAAGCGTCCATTGGTGAGGTGACTGACTCGCTGACAAAGGTGTTCAGCCCCGCCAAAGGTGAAATGGCGGGATTTTGGCCAACTGGTTGCCATCCGCCAACGGATAAAGGGTTGGGCAGCAGTTGATACAGCTTCAGACTGAGGGGCTGGTTTTGGGCGACAAGCCGCGATCGCTGTGGTACTCACCGCCGCGAGGCTACTGTGTTGAAGAAATTGGCGACGTTTAATCACTAAATACAAAGTTTTATAAAGGGTGTGATCAACAAATTATTATTGAGTTTTGACTTGACCAGACTGTTCATTTACTATGCTATCAAATATTTTGATAAACAAAAAATTAAAATTCTTTGGGCAATGGTAGAACCATGAATACCCAAATTAAGTAAACTTTTTTTAAGTAATTGAGCAATAGAGAATGAATCTCAAACTCCGGTCAAAATCGCCTGTTCTCCTAAAATATAAGTTGCAGCAACTGCCCGATCATCTCCCAAGATCATTAAAGCAAAAATAGAATCAGAAATTTTTTCGGGTGTTTGAGCCAGAAATGTTCCAAGCGTTCGTAAGCTGAGTAAAGGTGTTGCTTGGGGATCTAGAACGACAAAATCTGCTTCTTTTCCAATCTCAAAGTTACCGATTTTATCATCAATTTTCAAGGCTTTAGCACTGCCTAATGTTGCTAAAAACAAAGCCTGCAAACCCGATAAATTTTGTCCTTGTAAATGGGTAACTTTATAAGCTTCACTCGCCGTTTGTAAGAGGGAAAAGCTAGTTCCTCCTCCCACATCTGTTGCTAAACCTACCGGAACCGGGTATTCTTTTGACTTGGCTTGATGCAGTTTAAACAGCCCACTGCCTAAAAATAAGTTAGAAGTTGGACAAAATGCGATCGCCGATTGAGTTTCTGATAACCGTTTAAATTCTGAGTCTGAAAGATGAATGCCATGAGCAAAAATCGATTGATTTCCGACTAACCCAAACTGTTCATAGACCTGTAAATAGTCTAAACTATCCGGGAAAAGTTCAGCTACAAATTTGATTTCATTCACATTTTCAGATAAATGAGTGTGTAAGTAAACATCAGGATAGTCTTGCAAGAGTTTTCCAGCTAAATGCAGTTGTTCTGGGGTAGAAGTAATCGCAAAACGAGGGGTAACAGCGTAGAGTAGGCGATTTTTATTGTGCCATTTTTCAATCAGTTTTTGACTATCTTCATAGGATGATTTGGCAGTATCCCGTAAATATTCGGGTGCATGGCGATCCATCATCACTTTCCCCGCAATCATTCGCAAGTTACGTTGATTTGCGGCTTCAAAAAAGGCCTCGACAGATTCCGGAAAAACTGCCGCTAAAACTACTGCTGTTGTTGTACCATTTTTCAGGAGTTCATCGAGAAAGAAATTAGCAATTTTTTGAGAATATTCTAGATCTTTAAATTTAGATTCGGTTAAAAAAGTGTATCGTTCTAACCAATCTAACAGTTGATTACTATCAGAAGCAATCATTTCAGTTTGAGGATAATGAACGTGTAGATCAATAAATCCTGGTACAATCAGTTTGTCAGAATAGGTGATCAATTCAAGATCAGGGTATTGAGGCTGTAGATCTTCATACCGGCCCAATGCTTTAATTTTACCTTGTTCGACAATTAGTAAACCATCGGGAAAATAACGGATACTGTCGAGTTCAGGAACAAAAAACGGATCGGCGATACAATCTAAAAATGCACCTCGGAAAGCTTTGATAGTTTTTGAGTTCGTCATTCTGTTTCTCGATGATCTTCAGGCTTGAAAATAAATCTAATTAAAGGCAGAGTCTTAGAATTATATTAACTAAGGGATAGTCTAGTATATCATTTTTATTCTTGAATCACTGACTCTTATTCATCCTCAAGGAAGAGCATCAAGTCTACCCCAACAAAGTAAACTGAGATTTAGGAAAAAGAGTTAATTAGAGGCTTCATGGAAAACAGCTTATTCGATAAAACGTTCCGAGACAGTGAGGGTAACATTGTAATTGCTCAACCCCCGAATTTGCCCCTTGGCGTCGGGGTAACAGCCACTCTACTCACATTTGTTCTTCCTCGGGGTTTTCTTTATACTGGGCTAGATGCGATCGCTTTTGGTGCTTTGTTTACTTGGGCGTGGCTAGAAATTTTTGAGGGGGTGAACTACTTTCGTCGGGCGCTGGGTGTACTGGCATTAATTGCTATAATTGCTTCGAGGTTCTCCAATTCTTTCTGATTTGGGGATAATGATTGAACAGGCAAATTGGGGTGCAAGACGCACCCTTTATCGTGAATTAGACATCGATTGAGAGAATTAATATCCATGAGTTTTAATCGTCATTCTCCATCTAATCCCCGTTGGAAAAGTGCCATTTCCAGATATTTTCAGTTTGAACAGTTACGAACTAACTTTCGCACTGAGATTTTAGCGGGAATCACTACGTTTATGACGATGGCGTATATTTTAGCCGTCAATCCTATTATATTATCTGATGCGATTTATATCAATCAACCCGGAGATTTATTTCCTCAATTAGTTGTGGCGACGGGAATTTCTGCGGCAATTGGCACTTTAATTATGGGACTCTTAGCGAATTATCCCTTTGCCCAAGCCCCTGGGATGGGACTGAATGCTTTTTTTGCTTATACCGTTGTGTTGCGGTTAGGAATTGACTGGAGATTAGCCTTAAGTTCAGTGTTTATTGAAGGGTTAATTTTTATGGGGTTAACCCTCAGTAATGTTCGCCGCCAAATAATCACCGCTATTCCGATGTCATTAAAAAATGCAACGGCGGCGGGGATTGGTTTATTTATTGCTTATATTGGATTAGCCAGTAATATTAATACCGGAGGTGCAGGTATTATTGTAGCAGATGAAGTGACAAAAACAGCGTTAGGAAATCTCAGAGAACCCCAAACTTTAGTCGCAATTGCAGGTCTTTTAATTACCTCGGCTTTTATGGTTCGTCGAGTGAAAGGTGCTTTATTGTGGGGAATTTTAGCCACTGCAATTTTAGGCTGGATTTTAGGTGTTACTCCCTGGCCTAAAGGCATTTTTGAATTTCCCCCTTTTCCAACCGAACTTTTTGGACAAGCTTTTTTAGGACTTGCTAACCTAAATGCCAATAATTTTTTAGACTTTGTTGCCGTGACATTTGTCTTTTTATTTGTCGATTTATTTGATACGGTTGGTACTTTAACAGGTGTTGCCATGAAAGCGGGTTATATTGATCAAAATGGCGAACTTCCTCGCGCTAATCAAGCCTTAATGGCGGATGCTGTGGCAACCACTTCAGGGGCAATTTTAGGAACATCCAGTGTGACAAGTTATATTGAATCTGCGGCGGGTATTTCCGAAGGAGGACGGAGCGGATTTACATCTATTATTACGGCGATTTTCTTAGGATTATCGATTCTATTTATTCCCCTGTTACAAGCTATTCCCGCCTATGCTACCACTCCCACATTAGTGATTGTCGGGGTATTAATGCTGTCTAATATTGCCCAAATTCGTTGGCAGGATTTAACCGAGGCGATTCCGGCTTTTTTAACAATATTTATGATTCCCTTAACCTTCTCTATTGCTGAGGGATTATCCATTGGGTTTATTACCTATCCTCTACTAAAAACCTTTCAAGGAAAAAGTCAAGAGGTTTCCCTCGCCACTTGGATTTTAGCAGGGGTTTTTGTGGTACGATTTTTGTTTATGACCTTACGCTTCGCTTAAGAACATTTAAAAATCATTGAGAGAGTAAATGGCATGAACAACTTGATATCGTTACTCGGTATTTTTGTGTTTATTGGGATAGGGTATGGCATCTCAGCGAACCGTAAAGCGATTATTTGGCGCCCGGTAATTTGGGGCATTGCATTACAGTTTATTATGGCTGTAATTATTCTCAGAATTCCTGGAACTTACCTGATTTTTGATTTGATAGGTGCAGGTGTAACACAGTTTCTTAACTTTACCATTGAAGGCGCTCAATTTGTTTTTGGAGAAAACTACGAAGATCACTTTTTTGCCTTTAAAGTCTTACCCACTATTATCTTTTTCTCCTCCTTTGTTTCCGTTTTATATTATCTCGGTATTCTCCAACAAATTGTTAAAGTCGTGGCTTGGGTCATGTTAAAAACAACTAAAACATCGGGGGCAGAATCTCTTTCTAATGCAGCCAATGTGTTTGTGGGAATGACAGAAGCACCATTATTAGTTAAACCTTTTATTAACAAAATGACAAAATCGGAGTTAAATACCATCATGACAGGCGGTTTTGCAACCGTTGCCGGGGGAGTTTTAGCGGCTTATGTCTCTTTTGGAATTTCCGCCAGAGACTTGATTTCTGCTTCAGTGATGGCAGCACCCTGCGCGTTAGGAATTTCTAAGTTACTTTATCCTGAAACGGAGAAACCCGAAACGGCTGGAACATTAGAATTAAAGGTTGAAAAAACTGCAACGAATGTTGTGGATGCCGCCGCAGCCGGGGCGATAGAAGGGGCAAAACTTGCCGTTAATATTGCAGCAGTAATTATTGCCTTTTTAGCCTTAATTGCATTTTTAAATGCGGTATTAAGTTGGTTGGGAGGATTGTTTGGTTATCCGCAATTGTCCTTTGATTTAATCTTAGGTTGGTTACTCTATCCCATCGCGTTACTCACAGGGGTTTCTTGGCCAGATGCCAGTCCAGTTGCCGCGTTAATTGGGAAAAAAATCATTTTAAATGAGTTTATAGCTTATGTTGATTTAGCAGAATTGATGCAAAATAATGCCCTTTCAGAACGTTCAATTAGAATTGCAACTTTTGCCCTCTGTAGCTTTGCAAATATTGGTTCTATTGGGATTCAAATTGGGGCTTTAAGTGGGATTGCCCCTCAACGTCGGAGTGAACTGGCAGAATTAGGAGTTCGGGCAATGATTGGCGGGGTTTTAACCAATTTAATTGTTGCAGCAACGGCTGGGTTTCTGTTATAATTTATGATAAAAAATAGACTAGCGTTGCCAACGAAGCCAAGCAGACATTAATTGTTTTACCCAATCTTTTAACCAAGTTAAACGATATTGACTGACTGCTTTGAGAATCATATCTGATTGGGTTGGGTAGGGGTAAATTGTCTTTCCAACTGTTCCTAAGCCGATATTTCCCACCATTGCTAGAGTAATTTGGCTGATAATTTCTCCGGCATGATCAGCAACAATAGTTGCCCCTAATATTTTATCTGTTCCATGACGAACATGAACCTTGATAAACCCATCTGTCTTCCCATCAATACAAGCGCGATCCACATCACTTAAGGGGATATAAAAGGTTTTAACTCGTTCGGGTTTTGACATGATTTCTGCTTCTGTAATGCCAACATGAGCAATTTCAGGATCGGTATAAATACAAGAGGGAATGATCAAATCACTCAGTTTTTTTCGTCCAAGTCCAAACACTGAAAATAAAGCATTTTGAATCACAATTCTCGCCGCCGCATCCGCCGCATGAGTAAATTTAGACTGCATACAAACGTCCCCGACTGCATAAATATTAGGATTGCTGGTTTGTAAGTAATCATTAATAATAATTCCCGTGTTTGGATCAGATTTCACCCCAACAGCTTCTAAATTTAAACCCGTAATATTGGGTTTTCGTCCAGTGGCGACCAAAATCTGATCAACCGTCAAACTTTTTTCCATTCCTGAGACTTCATAAATTAGTGTTTTTTCTCCATTTTGAGTAACGATTTTCAGAAGGTCAGCATTTAAAATAACGTTAACTTTTTCGTATGAAAAGACCTCTTGAATGAGATCACAAACTTCCGGTTCAGAATGTTTCAACAGTTTACTACCGTGTTCAATAAGAGAAACTTGAGAACCTAAACGTTGAAAGGTTTGAGCTAGTTCACAGCCAATATAACCCCCGCCAATAATTGCTAAACGTTCCGGACGTTCAGTTAAAGAAAAAACTGTTTCATTCGTGAGATATCCCGCTTCTTCTAACCCCTCAACTTGAGGAATATTGGGATGAGAACCTGTGGCAATAACAGCTTTTTTGAACCGGAGTTTTTGTTCATTGACCTCAATAGCAGGGGAATTCAAAAAACTTGCTGTTCCGAAAAAAACATCAACTCCAAATTCTTCTTTAAATCTCTCCGCAGAATCATGATGACTAATTTGTGATCGCACTTTTCGCATTCGTTCCATCACGGCAGAAAAATCAATTTCTACCCCCTTTGGAACCTTAATTCCATACTCAGAAGCTTGAGAAACTGTCGCAGCTATTCTTCCGGAACGAATTAAAGCTTTAGAAGGAACACAACCGATATTTGTACAGTCTCCCCCTAGCAAATCTTTTTCAATTAATGCAACTTTTCCCCCTAATAGACCTGCACCTGCTGCGGTAACTAACCCGGCTGCTCCTCCCCCAATTACCACTAAATTATAACAGCTTTCAGGTTGGGGATTTTTCCACTGAGTTGGATGTAAATTTTCAACCAAAGTTTGATTGAATTCATCCATTGGAGGAACGAGAACAGGCTGATTTTCCAACTGAGTCATTCTTCCTTTACGCTCTCAAATAAAACGATTTCTCTCGTTAAAATTGACCTGATATTTTTCAAGCAACGATTAGGTACGGGGTAAACCCGGAATAATAGAAGCTTGTTTGGGATGATCATCAGGTTTAGTATACCAATAAGCCCAAGCAATTAAAACCCCTTGAAAGGGAAGCCGTATCGCCTGGAACCAAATCCCGTCAGGAACCCCATCAATATGAATGTGATTCACTGCCATATTAATATTAGCAGGAAAAACGGCAATAAATAACGCCAGGATCCCCCAAGCTGCCAACCGAGAAAGGGGAGGGATTAACAATCCAATTGAACCGAGAATTTCAAAAAAGCCGCTAAGATAAACCAAAGCCGCAGGTGCAGGCAGAAAATCTGGTACAATTCTAATAAAAGGTTCAGCAACTAAAAAGTGTAAAACTCCGACAAATCCGAGAGAAACGGCTAAAATTATTCGGAGCAATTCTTTATTTTTTTTAACGGTTTCAAGGATCATGTTTAACTGTTTTCAATCCAGGCTTTTTGGATTTTATTTCCTTCTAAATCAAAAAGCGTAATTCCGGTTAAATCAATGGCTTCTCCCCGGGGTATTTCTGTTGAGAAATCATGGTTTAAACCTCGGATTGTCCAACGGGTTACAACTTTTTGATTATAAACAAATAGATCTTCTATAATAAATTCTAAGTCGGTGATTTTTTTTCTAAACTGTTGAATCCAATTTCTTAATGTTGAACGGCTTTGAATTCTATTCCCTCCCCAGTAGAACGTACAGTTTTCAGTCACTAATTCATTGAGGATTTCCAATTGACCTGCATTCCAGACTTTATTCCAAAAACGCCGAACAATTGCTTCATTTACAACTTTTGTACTTAACCGTTCTAATTCAACAACCGATGTAATCATTCTTCTTCTTTGAATTAAGTTTAACACTTTTATTATAAAACAAAAAACTGGGAGGAAATCGCGATTCTATAAATTTCTAACTTAAGACAGAGTTTAGCGCATTTATTCAACTATCTTTAGACTCATTTTTTTGAGTTTGCCTCTGTCTAAAGATAGTTGATAATGATTGAACAGGCGATCACAGGCTGGTTTAACCTTGCAAGTGAACAACCCTTATTTTATTCAATTCAGTAAAATCAGGAATAAAAATGAGTATAACACCGTAATTAATCGCAGCATTAAATTTGCGATGATCAAGCAAAACTCAAGGATTATCTAAACTTAAATTTTCTCTATATGACTTTCAAACGCCACAAAAAAAATATTAATTATTAAAACCAATCAATTTTTTAGACTTCGTGTCAATTACAGAGGGTCAAAGGTCTAACAGGTGGTTTAGGCTTTTGATTTTGTTAGAATAAAATGGCCATTAGGACGGATCAAACCCTGAATCACTTCACAAATACCCGATTTCCCGAACAAACTACCCTAAAAGTTTATTTTTGGAATAAACTAATAAAAGACATCATTGAGGATCGGCTCATGTTGCACAAACCGAATTAAATTTGGCATCCCGACTTGTGGGAGAGTAGTGATCCTGAATAGAAAGATTTATTAATCATATGGCTTTTTGCTGATGGGGTTGATGAAGCAGAAAAAGTTCGTAATAATCCCATTGCACAACTCCCGGGAATTTGCAATCTTTTTATTGACAAACCCAGTTTGATTTCGGGTGACAATATTAAACAATTCCCGGATGATTAATTCTTTTTGATTCCTGTCAATTATCTCAATCTCATTCAACTTCAACACTTCAAGAAAAAACAACAGAAAAAAATGGTAAAAACTCAATCTAATAATGTCGATAGTTTTTGGGTAGACGTTAACAATCATTGGGCTAATCAATGTCTGCATGAATTAGGGTTGTCGCGTGTATTCAAAGGTTATCCGGATAAAACCTTTCGCCCTGATAACTTAATGACAAGGGCTGAATTTGCTGCCGCCTTAAAGCAAGCTTTTCCTGATGCTACAAAGAAACGAGAAGCGATTCGATTTTCTGATGTTTCGTCTAATTTTTGGGGGTTTGAAGCTATTCGCTGGGCCTATGAACGTCAGTTTCTTTCGGGTTATCCGGGTAATCTTTTTAAACCTCAAGAAAATATTCCCAGGGTTCAAGCTTTAGTCGCTTTGGCCAGTGGGTTAAATTTACAAGCTAATTCTCAATTAATTAACTCTTTTGATCAACTTTTTGAAGATGCAGCAGATATTCCGAATTATGCTAAATCTGCTGTGGCGGCAACTTTAGAAAAGCGAATAATTGCGAGTCCGAATAATATCCGTAAACTTTCCCCGCATCAACCTGCAACCCGGGCAGAAATTGCTGTTTTTATCGCCCAATCTATTTTACCCCCCGGAAGGATAGATCGTGTTGATTCTCAATTGATTATTGAACCTTTAATTTCTCCTGATTTTCCTCCGGATAATCCCTGGAAAAACAATAAATTTGAACGAAAGTTATCTTCATCTGTTAGCAAAATTGCTTGGAGTTACAACGAAGATGTTATCGCCAGTTATCAAACTCAAAGGGGGATTCAATTTTGGGATGTTAAAACTGGAGAATCTATAGATACTCTGCCAGCATATCCTTATCACACTTATCTAAGTTTTGCCCTGAATTATTCGGCTGATCTGATTGCTATTTACCGCTATGATTATCCCAATAATCAACTGATTTTGGAAGTATTTGATCGAAGCAGCAGACAGAGTAAAATATTAGAAACTATTCAGTTTTTAACGGATTCTACTCCCAGTAAACCGTCTTTGACGATGTTAACTTTTAGCCCTAATGGAGAGACTTTAGCGACTTTTGCCGGAAGTATTGATCCTCAACGTCCTGACAATGGAGATATTAATATTTGGGATGTTAAACAAGGTAAAATAATTCGGAATTTAACGTTTAATCCTCCCCCATTAAAATATTTTTTATTTAGTCACAATAGCGAACTGTTAGCCAGTTTCAATCCTCAAGGAAAAGTCGTCGTCTGGCAGGTAAATACAGGTAAATTACTGTATACTTTGGACGAAGAAACGGTGATTGATAGCATTACTTTTAGTCTGGATAGCAAATTTTTACTGACTGCTGTTTTAACTGAGGTTGGCGGTTTTGCTCTATTTACATCTGTGAGAGTTTGGGATATGTCAACGGGAATGTTACGTTTTAACTTTGATTTATCGGTAGATCGAACCACTAGCAGCCGAAGCTTTTCGACAGATGGAATGACTTATTTTGCCAGTGGACCCGTCGCCGGGGCTAAGTTTTTTTATGTGGGAAATAATCAGACATATGACTTTAATTTTCCGCCGAATATTTCTCCGATGGCTATCTATGAAGCCAGACAAAGTGTATTTAGCCCCCAGGGAAATTGGTTGGCGATCGCAACTTTTGAGGGAATTTTAATTTGGAGTTCATCCTTCTAAAAAGTAGGGTGCATCAAGTCAATAAAATAATTGTTCAATGAGAAGTTAAAAGTTTGATGCACCCCAACTCTTTATACACCACACCGAAAAAAGTAGAGTGCATCAAATACTCCAATTGGATTAAAGAGATAAAAAATCATAATTTGATCCACCCTACCCATTTATTCAAATATGTTTTAACCTTTCAAAGTAGTGCTATAATAACTAACTATGTTTGAGCAACATTCGGATTCTCCAGCTTTATCGCCAACTTTAGCCGCTTTGCAAGGTTTAATTGATGTTGTCGCCCAGTTGCGATCGCCGAATGGGGGTTGTCCCTGGGATCTCGCCCAAACCCCCCAAACTCTGACACCCTATGTGATCGAAGAAGCCTATGAGGTGGTTGATGCTATCCGCAGTGGGGATGTCGAAGCGATCGCAGAGGAATTAGGAGATTTATTGCTTCAGGTGGTTTTACAAGCCCAAATTGCCAGTGAGTCTCAACAATTTTCCCTCGAAGATGTGGCGAAACGCATTACAGAAAAATTAATTCGTCGCCATCCTCATGTATTTGCAGAACTTGAAGTAAACTCCGTTGAAGAAGTTCATCAAAATTGGGAACAAATTAAAGCCGAAGAAAAGGGAGAAACTCTCGCAACTCAACCGTTATCGTCTAAACTGAGTCGCTATGCCCGCCAACTTCCCCCCCTGATGGCGGCGATGAAAATCTCTCAAAAAGCGGCTTCGGTGGGGTTTGAATGGGATAATATTGAGGGAGTTTGGGAGAAATATCACGAAGAACTAGGGGAATTTGAACAAGCCTTGTTACAGGAAGAAAAAGCAAATCAACAGGCGGAGTTAGGAGATATTTTGTTTACTTTAGTGAACTTAGCTCGATGGTATGAACTCGATCCGGAAGCGGCATTACAAGGGACGAATCATCGCTTTATTCAACGATTTTCTTTATTGGAAAAAGCCTGCGACCGCCCCTTATCTGAATATACCCTAGAAGAATTTGAAGCGATTTGGCAAAGCGTTAAAGCTAAACTGGCGCAGTCTAGTTAGACTTCTTTGAAAGACCCTTTTGGCAAAGCTTTTTTAGGGCTTTTTTTTTGAGGCAATAGGAAGCTCAATCTATCACACTCACTTAAGTTTAACACAAATTTCTAAAACCTGCAAGATTGAGGGTGAAAAACGCTCTGTTAAAAATCATAAACGAACCCAGTAAAATTGCTCAACCTAGAGGAAAATAAAGAAGTAATTTAAGATTGATTTGAGTAATTTTACTCTGGACTGGTTAGCCGAGATGAAATTGCGCGAGTAAATACTTTGAACTTCAGGGGAGAGGGATAAACGATGCTTCAAACTAAAATTTATTCTATCAATGTGATTAAAGAGGAAGCCCGTCACCTAGTTTGTCAGGGGGTTGTTGGCTGTCATCAACCCATTTATACCTTGTGTCAATATATTCCAGCCCGAGACTGGGAAGGTGTGGAGTGTGAATTAGAAGATCATGACTTTTTGTTGCGAGATCGAATCATTGATTTAATTGGTTGTGAAGATTGGCGAGAAGACTAAGCAGACTTTCTCAGAATCAGATTGCTTTAGGAAGAATAAACAGCAGGTTAAAAGAAGGCTAAACCCTGAGAGTTTGGGTTTAGCTTTATTATTTTTTGAGAGAAAATTATCAGTCTTAAATGCTAGGATTGGCTGATATTAAAGATTTGTAAACAAGCTTTAAAAAAACTATCTAAAATCTCGACTTTCAGCGACAATAAAGGCAGCTATCTAGGAATCTGTAAAAAAGACTACTAATTTTTCAGTAAAATCTGAATAAATTCCGTAAAAATATTTTAGTTTAACGAGAGGAAAAATCATGACGTTTCAGAAAATATTAGTTGCTTTAGACTGTTCATCCTCAGAGGTTGAAACCGTTTTTCAAGAAGCTCTCAAACTGGCTAAAGTAGAAAACAGTCATCTGATGTTATTTCATTGTATTTCTTGGGAAAACGAAGACAAAATCAACCCCTTAGTGGGAATAGGTGCGTTAGGAAATGTGAACTTACACAAAACCTTCCAAAAATTCTCTCAAGAAAGTTGGACAAAAGAAGTTAATCAAGTTCGTTCCCAGTTACAAAACTATTGTAATCTTGCCAAAGATCAAGGTATTCCAGTAGAATATCAATACCAAGTTGGAAACCCCAGTGAATCGATTTGCAATCAAGCCCATGACTGGCGTGCAGATTTAGTCATTGTTGGACGAGGAAACCGCTTGAAGTGGTCAGAATTATTGTTAAAAAGTGTCAGTAGCTTTGTTTTGCATCATGCCTCTTGTTCGGTTTTTGTGATTCAAACAGGAAGTTCTAATTCAACCCCACCATCCGTTTCTTCGGTTCAAGCTATCTATAACTAAAATAGGTTACAGGAGACCGGGGACAGTTATCAGTGACCAGTGACCAGTGACCAGTGACCAGTTTTCAGGTTACAGGGAATAGGTTACAGGGGACAGGGGAGGCGCGAAGTTGGGACAACGGATCACAATCAAAACTGATGACTAAGATTGCTATCCCGTTGGGTGACTGTAAACGGTAATTCCTCCACCGACAATTGTGACAATTTCTAGGACATCTCCGGTTTTCATCTCTGTGGTTTCCCAAAATTGTCGATGTAGAATTTCGCCATTATATTCTACCGCCACTAAACGGGGATTTAACCCCATTTGTTCTAAGAAATCGGGTAATGGGGTGTGAGGAGAACAAGTTTTGATGTCTCCATTCACTTGAAGTTGAACGAACTCAGACATGGGCAGTTTAACAGTGAATTTCTAAGACGGATTGGGTAAGATATTGTAGGCGCGTAAGGTTTGAATGCGCGTCAGTTGAGACAGAAAATATTGAGTGACTAAAGTCGGTTGTTCGGCTTGCATAATCGCTCTAACAACCGCAATTCGTTCGCCGCCAACAGACATCACATCATCAAAATTATTCATATCAATTCCCCCAATAGCAAACCAGGGAATTGTACAATTTTGAGCAGCATGACGAACATACTCTAAACCAGCAGCAGGTTTATCCGCCTTTGTGGGGGTTGCATAAACAGGCCCAACTCCAATATAATCGGCACCTTGTTCAATTGCTTTTTGCATTTCTTGGGGGTTAGTGGTGGAACGTCCGATAATCCGTTGGGGGCCAAGTAACTGACGGGCTAAAGCAATGGGAATATCTTTTTGTCCGAGATGAACACCATCGGCATTAGAAGCGATCGCTAAATCCACCCGATCATTGATAATAAATAAAGCATCATAACGGTGACAAAGTTCACAGAGCTTTTCTCCATAATGAAGTCGAGTTTCATCATCGGCATCTTTGTCGCGATACTGGACAATTTTCAGTCCACCTTGTAGCGCCGCTTCCACAATCGAGAACATTTTATCCGATGCAGAAGTCACTAAATACAAATAAGCATCATTGAGGAGTTGATAGCGTCGATAAGCCAATAAGCGACTTTCGAGGGTATAAACTCGATAACGCATTTGCTTAAACGATTTTCCCATATCGGGGTGATAAATTTTGCCATATTCTTCCAATACCCGCAGGGCTTCTTCAGTGCGGCAAAAATTCGCCTGCAATACACTATCAATTCCTTCCCGTTGTTCTTCTTGGGGATGGCTTAACTCTGTCCCTGAGTCACCCGGAGTATCTCGAGACAAACGTAATTCCATCGTATGCCAATGAGCCAATTCTTGTCGCAACTGCTTGCACTCCTCCGCCAACAAAGCGCTATCGAGTCCAAAGCGACACCATTCTTCAATAATTCTTAATCCCTCACGAGCGCGATCTAAATTAGCATCTAGAATGCGACAGAGTGCAGGTTGTACCCGTTTATCCCAACTTTGCTGATCGGCCATCAAACCCACCTCAACCTGATACTTAACTTACCCGATTACAAAAGAACCGCAGGTTACTATACCAGATTTTGCATCGCACCGACCTTAAAAATTCTTAACGCTATTAATAAATGATTAAAGTTTTCAAACTGTCCCATAATAGGGCATACTTAACGCAATTCCAATTGTTCGTTAACTTTTGCAATTCTACAACAGTTTGTCGGAGTACCGCCGTGAGTTTATCCTTTCACCGCAACTGTGAATCTACCTCACATCGTCTCAACCCAGCACCGTTGAAACGATACCCAACTCGATCAGCTTTGAAGCGAGTGCAACAAATCTCACTGCTAGTGGTTGCTATCACAGGTTTTCACCTGATTTTAGGTAGTTCTCCCACCCTAGCAGAACCGTTGCCGAGACAACAAGTGGCTCAAACCCCCCAATCCCCTGGCACACCCCAAAATGTCATCTATGTGAGTGCGTCTACAGGAAATGATGGGGGGAACGGTTCCCAACAGTCTCCGTTAAAAACCATTACCCAAGCCTTAAACCTCGCTCAAGCCAATACCGCGATTATCCTAGCACCCGGCACCTACAGCGCCCAAACCGGGGAACAGTTTCCCTTGATGCTGAAACCCAATATCACCCTGCAAGGCAACCCCAACAGTCGGGGAGAAGGAATTATTATCTACGGAGGCGGTTCCTATACCAGTCGCACCTCGGCCAGACAAGATATTGCAGTTTTAGGGGCAAACGGTGCCAGAATCAGTGGTGTGACCGTGACCAATCCTAATCCTAGAGGTTATGGACTTTGGGTAGAATCGGCTTCGATGGTGGTTTCAAATAATACCTTTAGCGGTTCGAGTCATGATGGTATTTCAATTGTTGGTACTAGCGCGCCTTTAATTCAAGAAAATCATTTTAACGGCAATGGGGCCAATGGTATCACAGTGTTTGGTTCCTCTCGTCCCGAAATTCGCAATAATGAATTTCAAAATACTGGCTTTGGAATTAATATTTCTCAAAATGCCGCCCCGTTTATTGCCGGAAATCGGATTACATTTAATCGAGATGGAATTGTCATCCAAGCCAACGCCCGTCCGATTTTAAGAGATAATTATATCGAACGTAATGAACGAGATGGGATTGTGGCGATCGCCCAAGCGTTACCCGACTTAGGAAATTCCAACGAACCCGGTCAAAATGTGATCCGCAGTAATGGCCGCTATGATGTCAACAACGGTACTCAAGCCCAAGTCATCCAAGCCCACGGCAATCAACTCACCCCAGCCAAAACCCTCGGTTCTGTACAGGTAACGGGCAGTTATACCGCCCCAGATGGGCCATCTCCCATCGCCCAACAACTTCTCGCTAACCGCGTTAATAGCGACTCAGGCGATAACCCAACGGCTTCTAATTACCCCTCCGCCGTTTCTCCCATTAATACCAGCGCCGCCCTACCTGTATTCGTCCCAGAAACCTCCTCTCCGCCTCCCCAAAATACTCCAACCGCCAATACCCCTCGCCCGGTGCCGATAGCAGTCCCCCCCCCAGAAACCCAACGCATTTCCACTCCACCCCCCCAAACTCAACAGATTTCCACACCCCCTCCGGTTGTTGCCAACTCTAACCCTTCTCCCCGACCTCTGATTTTATCAAACCTTTCTTCCCGGTCTACCCCAGACTCGACCTCAGCTGCCATTCCTATTGCCGTACCGCCCCCAGAAACCGGACGAGTTCCAAATCCGATGTCGCCGCCCAATTCACCGCCTACAGCCCTATCTTCTGGGGTGTTACCTGTTCCGGGTTCTCGCATTCCCGTTAGTCGTGAGGGGTATCTTCCCCCCGGTTTAAATACTGGCCCGGGCGCAAATCCCCAGCCCGTTCGTCAGTTAACCCCGCTCACCACCGCCTTAAGAAGTTTACAGTATCGGGTCGTTGTTGAGGATAATAGTGATCGGGCTTATCAACAAGTTAGACGAGTGGTTCCAGATGCCTTTCGGACAGTGGTTCAAGGACGGTCTATTATTCAAGCTGGAGCTTTTCAAAGTCGTTCTAGGGCTGATGAAGTGATCCGATTACTCAATCGAAATGGGATTCGAGCTAAACTTGAAACTTATAATTAGTTCTGGGTTTTCAGGTTCGCTCCGATTTGATTATAAAATAAACTCTCATAGTGCCTTTTTACTTTTTTTGTTGAGACTGATGAATTCAACCAAAATTAAACCAGACTTGGCGGGGGAAGACCTATTATCTCAATTGGTGAATGTGTTAATTCAAACGCCACCCATTTATCGTCTAATGAAACGTCAAGCCCGACAAGTTTTAATTAAAACAGCGGAAAAAAATGGGATTTCTTGGCGAAAACGTTACCAACAGTTAGAGACCTCAGAAGTCAAAAATATATTATCAGATATTACCAATCCCAATATTATTTATCCTGATTATTATCAAAAACCCTTTCATGCTTACGACGCCGGAAATTTATGTTGGGATGCGGCGTTTGAAGCAGAATCTGCTACCTATGCTATGGGGTTAAGAGTTTGGCGAGATGAGAAGATTACGTGGGAAACCGCCCAAGATAAACTCCGTTCCAGTTTTCATCATGTCCTCAAAGATTATCTGCCAAAATCTGTAAATCGGGTATTAGATATCGGGTGTTCGGTAGGGATTTCAACTCGAACTTTACACCAATATTTAAAACAAAATTATAATCCTCATCTTCAGACAATCGGTTTAGATTTATCCCCTTATATGTTAGCCGTTGCTCAACATCAAGACACCCAAGCTGAAATTCAATGGAAACACGCCCTCGCCGAAAATACAGGCTTTTCTGATGACTCCTTTGATGTTGTTACGCTACAATTTGTGATCCATGAATTACCCCATCAAGCGACTTGTAATATCTTCCAAGAAATCTTGAGGATTTTACGCCCAGGGGGGTGTTTAGCCCTGGTTGATAATAATCCAAAATCTCCTGTCATTCAAAATCTACCTCCCGTATTATTTACTTTAATGAAAAGTACCGAACCCTGGAGCGATGATTATTATACCTTTGATGTGGAAGCTGCGTTAATAGGAACAGGCTTTGAATATCAAACAACAGTAGCCAGTGACCCCAGACATCGAACAATGATTGCCATCAAACCCAATTAAAAACCCGATTATTGCGAGCAAAAACCGGGGAAAAACTTCTATTTATGTTCTCGTTAAAAATGAAAAAGAGTTTACTCTGTTTCCGGCATAGCAGAGGAATGGTGACTACTAATTAACCATTGTTCCCCATCCCAGCTATAAGTATAGGTGTAGCGCGCCTGAACTTGTTGACCTGTTGAACCAAAGGTAAATGTATAAATTCCCGCATCGAGGGCTGTATTACAACCAATTTTTATTGTTCTAAAATCAATCACTCCAGAAGGACGAAGTTGCAGAAAATCCTGAAAATAGTCTTCTTTTTCCGCAGGAGTCGTTCGAGGTTGGTTAGAAATAGTGGGTAACAAAATTGAAGGTTCGGCGTAATTCGCCACTACTTGTTGAGGGTCGCCTGTTTGTAATGATTCATTCCAACGATCAAAAAGTCCCGCAATTTCTTCTTCCGTTACCGTTTGACAAGCCTGAGTCCCAACAGAACCCGTATCAGTAGTGGGATTAATTGCCGCACAACTGGCTAAGAAAACGTTCGTTAAAACAAGTGAAATTGATGCAACTTTTTTCATCAAACTCTCCTAGCAGAGTCTAGGAAATGATAGTTTCAACTTTAGTTTATACTGTAACTTGATGAATCAGCAACAGTTCGCTAAAATATTGATGTTAACAAAAACCACGAATATACAAAGCTATTTAGAGATACCCGTCTTCTAAGGATTTCAGTGTCTCTGTGCCTTTGAGGTGGGTTGAACTATAAAATCTCGCAATTGCTGACCGACAACCTCTGGAGAAAAACCAGTTTCTACCCGTTGTTGGGCGAGTTGACCTAATTTGAATTGCAAAGCTTTATTATCTAAAATTTGACCAATGGCTCGTGCGAGGGCGGTGGGGTTTTCTCGAGGAACCAATAACCCGCCCGACTGTTCACCCTTGTCTAGAATATCCGGTATTCCAGGTGCATCGGTGGCGACTATTGGTAAACCACAAGCCATTGCTTCTAAGGGGGCGACAGGGAAGCCTTCATGTCGAGAGGGAAGGGTATAAAGATCGGCGGCTTTTAAATAATTTAGAATGACTTTTCGGTCTAAAATATATTCGTTAATCCAAATAATACCGGATAATTGCAGTTGAGAAATCTGACTTTGCAACAGTTCAGCATCGCTCCCTGTTCCGACTAATAATAATTTTAATTCTCGATCTGGGCGATCGCAACAAATTTGTTGCCAAGCTTGCATCAAAATATCTAAACCTTTGCGATAAATCTCCACCCGCCCATGCCACACGACAACCTGAGCCTCTGGGGAAATACCGAGCGCTGTTCGTGTGGTTAAGCGATCGCCCCCTTGCCACATTTTAAGGTCTAAGGGGTTAAAAATTCGAGCAATTTTGTCAGTCGGTACCCCATAGCGAGACTGTACGCGCTGAACCTCGGTTTGAGTTGCAATAATTAAACCCGCAGAAGCCGCCATTGTCAGGGGACGCAGGGGACGTTCTAAGCCGCTGACCTGAAAATCTCCCCCCTGAAACGTCGCAAACACGGGTAAACCGATGATTTTGCCCAACAGAACACAAGCATCAAACCGGGCGTACTCGTACTCTTGAGACAAGATCGCAGAACAGCCTTCGTTCCGCAGTTCGTTAGCCAGGGTTTTTAGGGGCGTAGCCAAGTAGGGGGCGATATTTCGCAAAAAGGCAAAAAATGGATAACGGATAGCTCCAACGTCACCAAAAGTATCTCTAACCGTCCAACCATAGGGGTATACCATACGTTGTTGGATCGCAGAATAGGTTTGGGGCGCAGGGAGTATACAAATTGTGCTACCTGTGGGGATGTGAGTATAACGGGCTGGAGAAGTGACCCGGGCGGAAATACAAAATAAAACAGTTTTGACCCCGGCTAAACGTAACGCATCAATATAGCCAAACATCCAACCGCCTGTCATTTCTGTGCAGAATTTCTCAAAAGATATGCCAATGGTATCGAGAAAGTCTTCAATTAAATTCCCCCAATGGAGTAAAGCGATCGTGGGTTGGGGTTGAGTGTTCATGGGGTGATATCTCCCTAACAATTTTCGACTAAAACCGATAAATCATTGATGGAAATCTTGATAACTTGACTCCTAGAAAATTGACACGCCTAGCCCTTCCTGACTCGGAGGACAACCGTTGCTATAGTCTGGATTATATTGGGAGAAATAGCGGTTAGCCGTCTCAGCATTAATGATCGGGTAAGTTAACTTCTGAGCAAAATTATAGATCAATAATTGTTGGTAAGGGTAGCGAGATTTATCCCCGTATATAGATGTAGAAATACCATCCTCATGGACTTTGAGGCTAGGGTTAACAATATCGGCTCGTAGATCGTAATTCCGGTACATAATCATCAATGCTCCCTGTAAATCCCAGTTTGATTCAAACACAATTGCGGGTCCAATATAGGGACATATTCCATCTAGAAGCAAAGTGCTTCCACAATCCGAATATTCTCAGAATTTTAGTCAATTGATAATGCCAATAAGAAGGATAGATCCAGAACCTCAAAACGGTGTAGTTAATCAAAGGTTCTGGTATTCCATACTCGTTATTTCTTACATACAACAGATGAGATTTTAGATCTCGGATTAGGTATTTTCGATCTTCACTGAAAAGATAACATTTTAAGGTTAAAATATTTTTCCGAATAGAAGGTGGTAATTTCGAGAATAAAGATTCTACAACAACTAATTTGTTCATCTTGACCTGAATCTGGGAAAAATTAACAGTGCGACTTGTAAAAACTCTCAAGCTTTCTGCCATGCTGATGCGGTTTCGGTTCCTTTAGCTTCGGGTTTATGTAAGCTATAACTTAACCAAGTGATTGGACTTAACGCCGTGCAAATTAACTGACGTTTGAGAGGAGATAAATGAGAGAAAGCAATATCATGGCAAAGAACTGTTGTGGGATTAATAAACGTTGCAAAATGTACACAGGGTAAACCGATTAAATGCTTGAGTTCATCTAAAGTATAACCCCGTCGAACGTGTCCCCATTCTGCCATCACATCTGCATCACTCGGACAAATAGACTTCATAAAATTGTAGTAAGGAAAGCGCCAATTTTCGTTAGGGGTGCTAATTAAAATAAAGCCACCCGGACGCAAAACGCGCAAGGCTTCTGAGACGGCTTTTTCGTGGTCGGGGATATGTTCTAAAACGTCAAACATCGTTACCGCATCAAAAGAATGATCGTTAAACGGAAGTGCGGTAACATCTCCACAAACAAACTGAACTCGTTTTTGTTGATTACAAGGGGCTTGGGCGTATTCAGGATCAAGGTCTAAATTGGTAATTTTTGCTTGAGGATATAAAAGGGCTGTTAAACCACTTTTACCGCCGCCTGCTTCGAGAATTTCCCCAAAGTTTATATCGGGAGAAATTCGGTAAATAGCTCTCATTTTTTCTCGATAGAAAAATCCTTGAGTTAAAGGATGAGCAAAGGGATTTCTTGATAAAAAGTGACCGAGAGTAGTTTTGTACATGAGTTGTTGATGAGATAATGTTGGCTAGTCTAAGTTAATGTAGGAGCGGGTTCCGCCTGCTTTTGAATTTTCTCAGCAATAATTGATCTAAACCCGCCCTAATACTTTGATAAATTTCCAGGATTTCGATTTTGTAGGTAATATATAATTCCCCCAAAACACCCTAGAATTTCTGTTAAGTAGGTTTTGTGTTGCAGTCCAAATCCCCACAATAACCCTTTAACCAATAATCCTGCATAATATTTAGGCAGTGACCAGAACAGACGACGTAAATTTCCCCAATGTTTGTATCGTTCAAACTGCACAAACAAAGCAGCAACGTGTCCCCGCATATATTGATACATTTGCCGTTTTAAACTGTCTATTTCTCGACGGTGATAGTGGAAAATAACGGCTGTGGGTTCGTAAAGACAAACTCCACCTTCTGCTAAAATTCTATACCATAGTTCAGAATCTTCGCTACATCCAGAAGCACCCGCTCCTAAACGTTCATCAAAGTTTCCAACTCGTTCAAAACAACAGGAACGAAAGGCCATATTTGCACCTGCACCAATGCGCCAAACGGGAACACCGAGATATTTGGTTGCTTGAAAAAATTGGGAATCAAAAACTTTAGTATGATATCCCCAGCCAAAGTTTCCTAACCCGATTTCAAAGATTAATTGTGATTCTGTTTCTAATTCTGCGGGTAAAATTAACCCGGTCATTGCCATCACTTCAGGATTTTTAAAGCATTGTTGAAGTCGCTTTATCCAGTCAGGATGAACCACAACATCATCATCGGTAAAAGCAATAATATCACCTGTACAATGACGAATCCCGGTATTTCGAGCAATACTTAAACCCGGACGGGGTTCTAAAACATAGTGAATCCCAGGGATCTGTTCAACAATTTGACGGGTTTCATCGCTACTCGGAGCGTTATCAACAACGATAATTTCTAGAGGTTGGGGTGAGAGTGTTTTCAGCGATCGCAAACATCGGGCGAGTTGTTCGGGACGGTTGCGAGTACAGATGACTACAGAAACTGTTTCATTAACAGATTCATCAAGATTCGACTCATATTCATTCAGTTTAGTGAGGGGTTTATCTAACGCCAAAAGGGATTGAAAATTTGCAGGTTTTTTTTCTGGCTGACACTCAGAATGTTCTGAAAGAGGGACGTTAAACCCCTCAGATAACAGTCGATCTCCGATAGCGGGTGTTATCGCTTGGACGGCTAAATTTAATAGCTGTGTAGCGGGTATGGGTAACTGGGCGGCGTCGATTTCTTGATGACCCAAAGGTACTCCATGCCACCAAAATACAACGTAGATTTTTTGACAATCTCCATCATTCGGTAATGTGGGGATATTTTCGCTTAATTCAATGTGTAATATTTTCCAGGGAATTGTCATAATTTAAAATGGAATAGGGAATAGGCAAATGTAGGGGCTTGTTCCGCAAAATTGTTTATGAAAACATCTAAATCTATATGAACCTGCCCTGACAACATTAATTTTAACTCTTACTGACAGGGCGGGTTTCTGTTGGTTGTGTGTTAGAGACATAAATCAATGCGGAACCCGCCCCTAGCTTGAATGATTATTTTATTTCTGCACATCCTAATAAGGCTTGACGGTGTTGAGGATTCATCCAGAACATTTTCCAAATTCCCGCCCATTTTCCCCGCAGAAAATAAAAAGGAATTGCAACGTCTATGGCTGCTTTTCGTCTGATTATTACTTTGAAAGCGGGGATGAATAAACCGAGAGTTGCTTTGAGGGTATTCCAAATACAAACCAATAGCCAAGTTAAATAGGAACCTGACCACAACATTGAATCACCAAACAATTGAGAACTTCCTAAACCATAGTTGATTTTCATAAGGTAAGTTTCCGAGGTTCGTCTGGGGGGAATAATATGTTTTAACTTGAGTTCTGGAACGTACCAAAGCGGGGCTTTAGAGGCAATTCTCAATGCAATTTCAACATCACCTCCTGAGATTAATTTCTTCCCAACTCGATCTGCTAAAAACTGTTGTTCAACCCAACCTGTTTTTTCTAAAACTGCTCGATTAATCACTAAACCTGCACCCACTAAACAAGACATTTGTTTCATATTTGTTCCATGTTCTTGTTGAGCAAATGAATATCCATAGTTTAAGACAAAAGCGGGAGGGGGTGTTTCCCAATCTAAAATCACTTGTCCTCCAAAAGCCCCACATTCAGGATGAGATAAGGCAAATTTAGCCGCTTGAGCAACCCAATCTTTTTCGAGGATACAGTCATCATCCACAAAAGCAAACCAATCTGAGGTAGTATTTTCAACTCCACAAAGACGGGCGGGGGTTAAGCCTTGAATGGGTTCTAATATGATCGATAAATTGGGGATTTTTCCGGATTGAATCAGTTTTTCAACAAGAGGAACTGTTTCATCGGTACAATTATTATTAACGACTAAAACTTTCCATTCAATCTCGGGTGGAACTTGCTGTTGACTAATCGCCATTAACGCTCGTTCCAAGAGCGGTGCATTGTTATAGGTACAAATGATTAAATCGATAGAAAAATGAGGATTCATATTCAGTCTATAGCATTTGATTACAAATGAAAACAATTGATAGATAATGGTGTAAGATCGGGTTCTGCCTTGATTTGCGTTTTCTTATCAAGAACCTACTCTCTTGACTTTTGTCTTTTTCCTGCCATCATCAAATTTCTAAGCATTGAGAATCGAGTTCTGTTTTAACATCTGAGGTCAACTTATTTTTAATTTTTTTAATGCGTTTTTTAGAACGGGAATATTCACCAAAAAGCCCAACAAGTCCTCCCCAAATTTCGGCTAAAATCATGTTAGTGGGTAAGATAGAGCGACCTGTTAAACTTTCAACTAACTTTTGCAGTTGGTCTTTGAACCACCACCCAATTAAACTGCGGAATTTGGCACGTTGTGAGAGATCTTGCTGATAAGATTTCACTACAAAAGCCATAAATCCTAACCCCCAACTCCAATATTGGCGGCGCAGTTTTTCCATTTCTCGACGGTGTTGATGAAAAACTAAATATTGAGGTTCATAGATTAAAGGATAACCTGCTCGAATGACTCGATAAAAAATATCTAAATCTCCTCCTCCGGGAAGCGGCGCACCTGTATCTAAGGCTTCATCAAATCCACCTAATTTGAGTAAAATATCTCGACGAAACGCCATATTACATCCCGCCCCAAAAATTCCCGCCCCGCACGGATAAACGGGATTTCCTTTTAGGATTTGTCCGTGACGAATTTTTTCAAAACCGCGACGAAATCCCCCTCGTTGTTCAAAAAGAATTTGGGCTTCTGTTAACAATTCATAGGGAAGAACTAACCCGGTAAATCCACCCGCATCGGGATTTTCTCGCCATGCTTCTCGCAACCCTTCTAACCATTTTCGGTCTACGGTGACATCATCATCAAGATAGGCTAAAATTTCTCCTGTTGCTTGTTGAATAGCATGATTACGAGCGAAATCAAGTCCGGCTTTGGGTTCTCGGGTATAACGCACAGTGGGTAAGCTTGAAACTAATTGTTGAGTGCGTTCATCGGAGGGAGCATTATCAACGACTAATATTTCAAATTGAGGGGTATTTTCTACGATTTGAAGTTTCTGTAAAGAGGCTAAACACCGAGCCAGATTATCAGGACGATCTTTGGTACAAATTGCGACGCTTAGAGTGGGAAAGGGCTGTTGATTAACTTCAGTAACTAATTCTTCTCGAATATTTTCTTGTAGCAATTTTGCGCCGATTTCTTGACTGAGGAGGGGGGCTAATTGTTCGGGAGTAAGGACGGTTTTTTCGGGGTAGGCTTGCATGAAAAAACCGATGGGTTTGTCTTTTCGACGTAAGATTAAAGCAATCCCGCTCTGATTTTCGGGAATTTCTAGGGTTGGGAGGGGTTGAGTAATTTCTATTTCTCCGATGAGATAAGACATGATTTTTACGGGGTTTGGGTGTGATTGTTTAAACTGAATGTTGGTATTGTAAGCGATGGAGTTTGGCAAAAAGTCCGTTTAATTTTAAGAGTTCTTGGACATTTCCTTGTTCAACCACTTGTCCTTGATCTAATACAATGATTTTATCGGCTTGTTCAATGGTAGACAAACGATGAGCAATGACAATCACGGTGCGGTTCTGACTAAAAGTATCGAGTGCTTCTTGAATCAGGTGTTCAGAAATCGTATCTAGGGCGTTTGTAGCCTCATCAAGAATCATAATTTCTGGGTTACGAATAATAGCACGGGCGAGGGCGATACGTTGTCTTTGACCGCCAGAGAGTCGAACACCGCGATCGCCTAATTTGGTATCATAACCATCAGGAAGTTGTAGAATAAATTCATGGGCATTGGCTTGTTTAGCGGCGGCAATAATTTCGGCTTCTGTTGCTTCTAAACAACCATAGGCTATATTTTCTTTTACACTGCTACTAAAGATATAAATATCTTGACTAACAATCGCTAACCGACTGCGCCAGGATGGTAAATCGAGTTCTTTTAAGGCAAGATTATCGACTAATATTTCTCCTTCGGTGACATCATAAAACCGACAAATCAGGTTAATTAATGTTGATTTACCTGCCCCAGAAGGCCCGACGAATGCTGTTGTTTTTCCACTGGGAATGGAAAGGGAAATATTGTTTAATGCGGCTTTATCTTGAGCGTTGTAGTGAAAGCTGACAGATTTTAAAGAAATTGCCTGTTTTAAACCTTTATAGGGAACAGAACCCGATTGAATATAGGGTTTGTCGGAACGCTCTAAAAAGTACATGACATCATCGACTGAACTGCTTAACATGATTAATTTTACCCGACTTCCATCGAGTAATTGCATCTGCGGTTGCAGTCGGTAAAGGATGAATAAAAAGGTTAATAAAGCAGGTAAAGCGGTTTGATCTTGCAACAGTGCAATCACCATTATACTCAGAACCAGTAGGGCTGAAAGCACTTCATACAGGGGACTAATTGACCCCGAAATCATGTCAAGTTTCATAAAGATATTACGGACTTCTTGAGAGGTTTGATCGAACTTTTGTTGTTCGTAGGGTTCACGCCCAAAAGCTCGAATGGTTTTCATTCCAGCGAGTCCTTCATACATCCGTACTCCTAAATTTCCATTGACTTGTACTGCTTGTTGTCCGAGGGATTTAGATTGGCGAGTGACATACTGAATAATCAGAGAAATTAATAGCATGATTAGCCCCACTAACAGGGTTAATTGCCAAGATAAGAGTAGCAGTAGGATTACATAAACAAAGGTTGTACAACTACTGACAATCAGCCTGACTAATACTCCAATTGCTTCACTGGTTCGCCAAGTTTCTGCGGCTAATGTGTTGAGGAGTTTACCTGAATCTTGAGTTTCTAGGTAGCTATAACTCAGGCTGAGTAATTGACTATAAATTTGCGATCGCAGTCGATAATTTAAACGAGAATTTAGCCAAGCTAAGAAAGCCGAGTTCGCATAGGTCAGGCTATTTTTTAAGAGAATACTAATAAAAATAACAACAGGAATAACGGTAATGCGTTGCTGGGGATTTAAAGCACTAAAGAGTTGATTGAGAGAATCAATTAAGGAATTTCCGGTCACGAATTGTTCAGAACCGGGAGATAAGTTTTGTAAGAAGGGGATAAATAGGCTAATTCCTAATCCTTCTAACAGTGAGGACAAAATACCCAAAGCGACAATAATCGGAATGGCTAAAGGGTAAAATTTCAGCAGTCGGACTAATTTTTGAATCACTGTTGTTTCCTGGATTATAATTCGTCAACTGGAACTGTCCAGACTCGAAAGTGTTTGTTCTGTTCTGATGCTTAACCCCTTAAACCTTATTTTCTCATATATTTTTGCAGGAAGCAACTTCCGAATTTTGACCAGTCGATACAGAGATGATGTTGTTATGGGTTTTTGTGTGTGTGTTGTTTTTTGACTCAACGGTTCTTGAGTAACTTGGGATATCTCTTGATTTCCCATTTTGATTGAATTGAGTATCAAGTTTATGGCGTTTTTTAGAGTCAAAATATACAAATCGTGGCGTAATAAAATCATTGTCAAGTCAGCCTTTAAAGCTTTGTATAGCCAAGACAAGGAATTGCGGGGATTTCCATTGCGGCTACTTTGATGGGCTAAATAAACATAAAAATTACTACAAGACCATTGATAAATTTTCTGAGAAATTTCAGGATATTTTTGCTGCGCGGCTTCTAAAACAAATTGATGGGATTTTTCCATTGATGTGTAATTGCGAGACATACTATTCGTGACTTGGCGATAACCGATTAAAAACTCTCGAATTACTCCCACTTGATAATATTCTGCTATCCGCAAATACAGATCCCAATCTTCACAACCTTGTGCGCCTTTTTGTCTAAGTTGGCTATCATAAACCCCGACTTCTTCTAAACAGCTTTTGCGAATTAAAACTGCACTCGCATTGCCGATAAAGTTGCGATAAAGCAAGGGTAAATAAACGTTTCCTTCAAAGTCAAAACCATGAAAACCCCCACTCAGTTTGTCTTGTTCATCAATTTCTACTGACCAAGCATAAACTAAACCAACTGAAGCATCGCTTTGTATTAATTTTACTTGTTTTTCAAGATTTTCATAATCCCAAAGATCATCCGCATCAACGGGTGCAATAAATTCTCCTTTTGACTTTTCTAGGGCTAAATTTCGCGCCGCAGCCACTCCCGAATTTAACTGCTGAAATAGGGTGATGCGTTGATCTTTTTTAGCAAACTCTCGAACAATTTCTGGTGTTTTATCCTGGGAACCATCATCAACCACTAAAACTTCAATATTTTTGTAAGTTTGAGCAAGAACAGAGGCTAATGTTTTGGCAATAAAAGCCTCTGCATTGTAAGCGGGAATAATCACAGAAACAAGAGGTTGACTAGGAGATCGTTGAGATGCGTCCATGTTTATTAAAATTTTGCATTTGCCAGGTTTTGGGTGTACCTAATAATAGGGGAAGAACTTGATGTAGAATTTCTTCGGCGATTACTTTAAAGTTTCTATTGACTTGTTCCTCAGTCATTTTTTCAAGAGTTTTAACGGGAGGATGAGAAGAAGAAACTTGGGGTTTGAGTGAGATGGAAAATTGATACTTTTTAGAGATTTTTAAGAGAATGGGCTGAGTTAGCATCATCACAATACTTTTAATCGGGAGGATATAAAAACCCAACCGTAAAAAAGGCGTAATCCAATCATTTTGTAAGGCTTTGTAAATCCAAAACAATGTACTTTTATGTTGACCCGTACGACTGCTTTGACTGGCGAGGTACATATAAAAACTACTATTGGATAACTGTTCAATAATCGGAGGAATCGAGGGATATTTATGGTTGATGGTTTCCCAGATTAATTCCCGAGACTTTGCCATTGCAGTATAATTGCAAGACATACTATTCGGATGCTTCCGATAACCGACTAAAAACTCAGGAACGACTCTAAATTGATACTGTTCAGCCAACCGCAAATACAGATCCCAATCTTCACCCCCTTGACCATTATTTTCTCTCAGTTTGCTGTTGTAACCGCCGCATTTCTCTAAACAAGAACGACGAATTAAGACACAACTTGCATTGGCAATAAAATCGTGGCAGAGTAAGGTAACATAAACCTCTCCTTCAATTCTAGCGGCCCTAAATTCGCCTGTGAGTCTATCCTGTTTATCAATATCAACCGACCAAGAATAAACTAACCCCACAGAGGAGTTTGAATTGAGAAAACACTGTACTTGCTTTTCAATATTTTCAGGATACCAAATATCATCGGCATCCAGGGGGGCGATAAATTCCCCCTTTGACTTTTCTATACCTAAATTTCTAGCCGCAGCAACTCCGGAATTTTGCTGTTGAAGTAGGGTAACTCGTGTGTCTTTTTTTGCAAACTCTCGGACAATTTCTGCCGTTTGGTCTTGAGAACCATCATCAACGACTAAAACTTCAAGATTTTTATAGGTTTGGGAGAGAACCGACTCTAATGTTCTAGCGATAAAGGTTTCAGCGTTATAGGACGGTATAATAACTGAAACTAGGGGAAAATGATTTGACATTTGCTTCCGATAACAATATTTTTAACAAAATGCTGAATCTTGATTTTCTCAAGGCTGTAGGGTGATCTGACATTCTGGTTTGACATTCGTTGCATAGTAGTTCTCCCCCTGATGATCATGCCACTCATAGAAATCACTCTACATTTGCATCTCTATTTATATATAACACTGATTATTTTACTGAGATGAGTTTCATCCAACATTTTACAAACTCTTTGCATTCTCCGCATAAATACTGAATTTTTCGCATATCCTTCTTACAACCCCTTTACAAACAGCAATCACTTTGACAGTCCCCGCTCTCAAATTATTTCTGTTTTTTGATTATTGTGCTAAGATCCTAATATTGGAACACTCCCATCATCAGGTAAATATAAACGGGGATTAAGAGGTGTTCCTTCAGGATTGCAAATTTCAAAATGTAGATGAATAGAATAGCCTCCGCCGTCAATTTCTAGCCCTTCTGAACCGAACCCCGACCCCCCTCGAATAGCAATCTGTTGACCCATTTTAACTTCTTGATTCAGTTCAACTAAAATAGATCGTAGGTGCAAATAGATATGTTTCCAACCATCTGGACGGGTAATTTCAATCATTCGCCCTTCTGCGCCGCCTCTATCTCTTTTAACATAGGTCACAATTCCATCACTCGCCGCATAGCATTCATCAGGTGTATATCCGCCAATATCAACCCCGGCGTGAAGCCGTCCTCTAGCAAAGCCAAACTCGGTTCTTGACCCCATACTGGTCCCTTTCATCGGCCATATCCAACCCGAGGAAGTATAGAGTTTATCGCGGTTAGAGGTGAGAATGGGTTCAGGTTGAGGAGGTTTTACAGGATTTTTTTCATCGATAATTTGAATATGGGAAGAGAAGATATACCAAATATTATGATTTCGGGGTAAAGGGGGTAAAAACACAGCTTTGATATGATGATTTTCTGCTAAACTATAACTTTGAATCTCGTATTCAGTTCCAATATGGGCAGAGACTTTACTGTTGTAACCCAGACTTTCAGAAGCAACGGGTCTGTCTTTGAAAACAGTGTTTTGAAGAATTTTTAAAATCATCATTTTGACTTGAGGGATTTTCCGGATAATCAATTAATTGAAAATCTGATTTAAGTTCAAAAACTGGGTGAGGGTAAAGGCATCAACTCCGAGTTCAGTTTTTGCTTTTGCCGCTTGTATTGCAGCTTGGGCGTGCCACCAAACGCCAGTTTTGACGATAGAATCAATGGAGGTTTGATTTAACACGACTGCTGCTAATAATCCTCCGAGTAAACCTGTTAAAACATCTCCACTTCCTCCTCTGGCTAAGGCAGGGGTACTCTCTGGGTTGATCCAGACTGTCTCACGGGTGCCGATACACACTCTCGCCCCTTTTAAGACCAGGATACTCTGACTCTGTTGGGCGGCTTTTTGGGTGACTAAAATCCGATTCTGTAACTCTTGTGCTAACTCCGGAAATAATCGTTTAAATTCACCGGGATGAGGTGTTATAATCGTTGCGGCTTGTCGTTGAGATAGGGTTAAAATGGGGTTAAGTTGAGCGAGTATATTTAAAGCATCAGCATCTAAAATTAAGGGTTGATTACTGTCTAAAATCATTTTTACAATGGTGCTGGCAGATTGAGTTAAACCCGGGCCGCAAGCGATCGCATCAAATTGATCTAAACTAAACTGAGAGGGAAAGTCTAAAATTGCCCCATCTGGTGTTTCAGGACAACCGATAATTAAAGCTTCTGGAAGATGAGAACTTAAAATGGGTTTAATAGAGTTGGGAACCGCTATTGATAACATTCCTACCCCTGACGCCCTCGCCCCTAAACCGGCTAATATTGCTGCCCCGGTATAGCGATAAGAACCTGCTACTATCAGTAAATTCCCGTTTTTATATTTATGAGAAGTCCGAGAACGAGGTAAGGGTAAATCTGCGATCGCATTTTCGGGAGTAATTCGGCGAAATGCTGGATTTTTTCCTAAAATTGCCTCAATATCGGCTAAGGGAATATCAAAGTCAATCCATTCTACTTTTCCCAAATAATCTAAGGCTGAATCTTGTAAACAGGCAAATTTCCACAACCCCAAACAAAAGGTATAAGTCGCCTGAATTGCCGTTCCTAGAACTTCTCCGGTATCGGTTTGAATTCCTGATGGTAAATCAATACTCAAAACCGTTTTTTTCCAAGTATTAATCTGGTTAACAGCCTCGGCTAATTCCTCAGTAATCGGACGTTTTAAACCAAAACCAAACAACCCATCAATCATCACATCGCAGTTGTGCAAATCTTCTATATTTTGATGAATTGAAATGCCCAAACTGGTGACATACTGAAGATGAAATTGAGTCAGTTCTTTGAGTTTGGAAAACGGACAATACACTAAAACAGAATACCCCAAAAAATGCAGTTCCCTTGCTATAACTAAGGCATCTCCGCCGTTATGACCCGGCCCCACTAAAATCCCAATCTGTTGAACAGAAATTGACTCTATTTTGCTGAGAATCCGTTGCGTAATACGTCCGGCGACTTTTTCCATTAATGCAGCGACAGGCATTCCGGCGGCAAAAATACGGGCTTCTATTGCCTGCATTTGTTCTGCTGTGACAACAAATTCTTGGATTTTGGATTGTTTTTTTGGGGTCAACACTTCGGGATATTCCTCTTAATAGTTTGAAACGGTTTAGGGGGTATCTTCGACAATCTACCGACCAAAATAAACCTGCGCGCCGGGAATTCCTGAATCTATAAAGTAATCTTCCCATTCTTTCGCCAGATTTTGATTGGCAAACGGCCCAATTGCAATAAACGGGTCAGTTGCTAAGTCTTGAATGATCACACTTTGTTGCGGCGCACCCAAAGCAATCACATCATTAGCAATAATATTTAAGTCAGCGGTTTGAGCAGGAATTAACACAAAATAACGATTAATATCTGATAACCCAAAATCTACAGTTTCGCTGGGGGCAGCAGCAATTCCTGTGGTGGGCGTTTCGGGTTGAATCGCAATCCAAAGCTCAACATCTTGCAAGGTTTGAATAATATCAGCCGGAATTCCTCGCAAATTTAACTCATCCACTAATTGTTTTGCATTGGCTAAATTGACAAAACTTCCCGCCTGAATAAATAGTTTACCGTCGTATTCTTTCACCTGAGCATTTTGCGCCACTTTAACCACTTCAAATAATGCCGCATCATTCACACTCACAAACACTTGATAAACCCCTAAACGGTTTTCGGGAAAGACATAAGTTCGCGGAATATTCGTTCTAATAGGTTGAGATGTTTCACCAGGTAAAGGAACAACAGGTGGTGCAACTGTAATCGCACCTGTAAATTCTCTGTCATCTTTAAAATTGGTAATTTCCGCCCTAATACCCCGAGACTCCAAATCTTCTACAACTCTTTCTGCTTCACTCTGTCTAAAAAAAATCCCCGCATCGATAATCGTGCGATTTCGGTAGCGGCGAATGACAGCCCCTGGCTGAACTTGTTGAACCACTTCTAATAAAAAGGGACTATCACTGTTAACATACACTCCATAACGTTCCTGTTGCTGTTGGGCTAAGGTTGTCATGGGGACAGTCACTCCCATGAATAGCAAAATAGCCATCAGAGAGGTTTGCCATTTTGTTTGCATCCACCGTTTGTAGTTCTTGTGTATTATCATAGAATTTGTAGACATTCTCGGTTTCTCCAATACTGAGTGTAATAATGTCATCATTTATGGGGAGAAGTACAGCTAAACTAGCAACTTATTATCGCTTATCCAATGAAAAAAGTCGTTGTCGGTTTATCCGGAGGAGTTGACAGTTCAACCGCCGCCGCTATTCTGCACCACCAAGGCTATGAGGTGGTGGGGTTAACGCTATGGTTAATGAAAGGCAAGGGTCAATGCTGTTCAGAAGGAATGGTAGATGCAGCGTTTATCTGTGAACAGTTGGGCGTTCCTCATCATATTGTAGACAGTCGAGATTTGTTTCAAACTCATATTGTCGATTATCTGGTGGAAGGTTATCGTGCGGGAATTACGCCGTTACCCTGTTCTCAATGTAATAAAGCGGTGAAATTTGGCCCGATGTTACATTATTCACGGGAAGAATTGGGTATTGATTTGATTGCTACAGGTCATTATGCCAGAATTCGCTATGATCAGCAAAATAACCGTTATCAACTTTTAAGAGCGCTTGATAGGAGTAAAGATCAGTCCTATTTCTTGTATGATTTAACTCAAGATTTACTGGCGGGTGTGGTGTTTCCTTTGGGGGAAGTTCTCAAAAGTGAAACCCGACGCATTGCGGCTGAATATAACTTAAAAACGGCGGATAAACCGGAAAGTCAAGACCTCTGTTTGGTTGAGGCGAATGGTTCAATGCGGGCGTTTTTGGATAAGTATATTACAGGTCAAAAAGGTGATATTGTTGACCAAGAGGGTAAGGTTTTAGGTCAACATGAAGGGATTCATCACTATACCATCGGACAACGCAAAGGTATTGGCATAGCTGCCCCAAACCCATTATATGTGATTGGGATTGATGCCGGACGAAATCAAGTGATCGTTGGCGATCGCGAAAATGCAACTCAAACCGAATGTACCATTAAACGAGTCAATTGGGTTTCAATTGCACCGCCAACTTCTCCCATTCGCGCTGAAGTGCAAATTCGTTATCGGGCTAAACCCCAAGCTGTTACGGTTGTTCCGTTAAATACCCCAGAAGATGAACAAGTTAAACTGATTTTTGATGAACCGATTTTCGGAATTACACCCGGTCAAGCTGCGGTATGGTATGACGGAGAAATTGTGTTAGGTGGGGGAATTATTTGCAGTTAAAACCTCTCCCTAAATCCCTCTCCAATCCCCCCTGCTGCCTAAAAAAAGTGGGGTGAGGCGAGGGACTTTGAAGAACCTCTCCCTAAACCCCTATAAATTTCAACAATGCTTCCTAAGAGCAATGATCTTGTTGGTGATGAGTAAGGTTTTAATTGGTTATGCTACTAACCTCTTCTACAAACCTGTTCTAGTCACTCTCGGATAAAGGCTTAGTTCTCATGTAATCAATTCGTCTTTGTCTTAACATATATCGAATTAGTTTTGCAGCTTCTCTTACATCGGATATAGGCTGTTGTGAACTCATTTTATCCCCAATTTTTCTCTTGCGATCTCTGTCTACACGAAAGTCTACTCTTCGTCCATCCATAGTAGTAATAGACAAAATTTCTCTGTAGGTTCTTTTATGCTCAGGGTTTTGAATTCTTAGAGAAGATTCTTCCTTAGTCTTTACAGAAACGATAGTATCATATAAATACTCACAAGTTTCTACATTAACGGCAGCTTGTTTCACAAAATTCCAGTAACATTTGCAGTAAGATAAAAAGTTAGTGCATAAAAAAATAATAGAGAATTCATAAACACCGTATCTTCTTTTACCATCTAATCCTACTTCACTGTAGAAGTCATCTGAATCTATGTATAATTCATCTTTATCACAACTTTCATCTGTGCTACCACTGCGGATATACTTGTTATAAACTGTTGGAGATTTAATACCGTGATGAGGTAAAGGAATTTGCTGATTTAATATATTGGGTAATTCTTCTTCTCGTATACGCTCCTCCTCTAAATCTTGGATATCTAGTTCTTGTTTTGCATATTTAATAAAATCTTCTAAATTTTCAGCAAGCCACTTCTCCACTTGTTCTTCTAGCTGTCTAATTTCTACTTGTCTATTTTTCAATCTTTCAGTTCTAAGTTTTTCTAAATCAACCCGATCCTTTTGCAATTTTTTATGAGTTTCATCGAGCCTTTTTTTATGCCTTATTATCCGATGATTTATTATTTCTTGATAAGTTAAGCCCAAAATAATAAATAATAAAATTGTAAATATTATTGAGAATTTTATTGGACGGATTATTATAGTTGCCGCAGTAAATATTATTGAGAATATAACAATCAACCGCCGCAATATTCTTTTTCGTATTAATTTTGGCAATAAGCAATAAATCTGAAATGATTCAAGACAAGATAACTCATGTTCTAGATTTTTTATTTTATCTTCTAAGAGCTTTATGCGTTCTAATTCTTCGTCAGAAAAATCAAAATTTTCTCCCTTTTCGTCATTTATCTGCTTAAGTAAATAAAAATATATTTTTATTTTTTCTGTACGTTCTTTCTCAACAATCATATTATTTATCTTCCATACGACTCACCAATTTAGACATTTGTTGATCTTTTGTCAGAGAGCTTAACTTAATTTTTCCCACTCTAAGTTTACATCCAGTTTGTATATATTCTGACATCTTAGAGTAATAATCTTTTGGTGTTTTCATACTTATAAAATCTTTGGATCGAGGTATACGGTGCTTTTTAGCATAACAGCAATAGTTAACTAATAGATCAAGCACCTTAATTTCAAATTCTGTAAAATCAAGTGATTGATTTTGAGCATTGTTCACCCGGAACCATAGCCTATGTGCATCATAAGGTTGTAAGTTCTCCAAGTGACCATACCTGCTATCAATTGACTCAACCAAATCACAAAAGCTGTCTGTTGACTTCGATTTTTCACTGTTCAGTCAATCTTTTGTGGGGTTAATATTTATAGTATGTCCGTCGCCTGAAAAAATTTGACCTTTATTTTCGTTATACTGGTGATTCCTACCACCAAAATTATTCTGAACGCCTTTAGCATGGGGCATTTCCATATTAATTTCTTGGTTAATTTGTTGGGCGAGGGTTTGAACCTGTTGACCAAATTCTGGATATTTACTCATCGCCGTTTCCAGAAATGCAGCAACGGGTTTAACGTCTGACTCTGACTCCGAACCCTGTTCAACTTGTTTGAGGGCATTTTCGACTTTATCTTGACCTCGTACCTTCTGCCAAATGAGTTGACGGAGTTGATTGAGTTTTTGTGAACCTGCCTCACTCAGCTTATCAGTCACTTTTTCAATGAACTTGTTGGACAGGAGGGTAATAATAGCAGCAGCCGTCAGAGGTTCCATTGGTTTTTGTTGTGGAGAAAGGTTGATTGATGGTTTTTATTATAGAATTTAGTCGTCAAGATCGGCGACTAAAAAAGGGTAATTCATAAATTACCCCTACTGCATAACTATAAACTGTTATCAACCCTTCTTTTGCAAACGATTAAAAAATCCGACCTTCTATAAAGCCCGATTCGATAAAATGTTGGGTGGCTGCTGCTAAATCGTTGCCAAAAATCGCCTGTAAATCTGAGTTAACATTCAGATAACTCGCTGCATTAAAAAAGTCAGTCGAACGACCTTCAGCCGCCCCAAACCGGATAAAATGTTCTGTTGCTAAGGAGAGATTAAAGCCAAACAGTTCAATTAAATCTCCGTTTGAGGCTAAATATCTACCCTCATCAAAAGTATCTACAGGTCGATTTTCATTGATGCCAAACTGTAAAAAATGCTGAGTAGCGGCATCTAAATCAAAACCCAATACCTCAAGTAAATCTAAATTAGAAGCTAAATACTGGGCGGGGTCAAATCCGACATCTCCTGTTAACGGGTCTACAACGGTTAAACCTATTAAATTCAGGTTAGAATCGGTTCCTAGCATCCCCAAACTCGTGGCTGCCCCCGTTTCTAAATCAATGTTATATAACATCGCATTAGAGACAGCAAAAGCGGTATTTTGACCATCAGGAGATGTAGCAATATCAAACCCTCCCACAGTACCAAAATCAACCCCTAAATTGCCAATTGTCACCTGAGTTCCGTCATTCGGCGGGTTCTGTAATGTCAGAATATTCAGTGTAGAATCAATATTAAAAAGTTGGGTAGAGGTTGCACCCGCTACAGAATTTGTATAAGCTGCTGCCGTAATATTAGGGTTAGCACCTGCATTGACATCTTCCATCCCAAAGGCTAAGTCGCCATCTAGAATCACTTCACCTGTATCAACATTGATGCGGAAGTTTTGGTTATTTCCCCCAACTAGCCGTAAACGGTCAGGAACCGGGTTAAAGTCAAAACCGGAAATTGTACCGCTTTCAAAGGGAATAGAAAGGGTGCTAACTCGTGTTGCAACTGCATCTGTAGCCGTCAGAGAACGAACAATCGGCCCATTTTCACCCGCCATCCCCCGGTGAATATGAATCGCACTTTGAGGGTTCCCTTCTGCATCGGCTTCTGGGCCAACGCGGAACAGGGGACTGGTCAAATCACTGAAAATACCACTGACCGTTAGACGGTTGGTCGCATCATCATAAATAATATCAAAACCACCCATCGCCGGGCCATCTGGCGGAACGTTATCGCCTACTTCTTGAGATTCTTCAATGGGCAGACCCGTTACAGCAATGTTATTACTTCCCATCGGAACGTTAATTTGTCCCCGCAGTTCCCCGCTATTAAAGTTTTGGGTATGAAGGTTAACATAAAGGCTATTATTCCGTAATAAACCTTCTTCTTCTTCGGTTAAGGTAAAAGTACCTTCAAAACGGCCGGAACCAAAACCATTAGGGTCAATGGTGTAGAGATTATTAGCCGTTGTTAAGCCATAGATTAAACCGTTGGCAGGTCTAGTGTCAATGCCAATTAATGTCCCTTCTACTCCGGTAACGGGTATGAATGTAATATCTGCGGGATTGTTAGAATTAAAAGAGACTAGCCTATTGTCATCTGTTAAACCAATCAGAACTGCCATTGTTTTCCTCTATCTAATTTTTTCTCAAGGGTTAAATTTGAAAGCACAACATTTTTGCACGAAAGGTCTTCTGCTAAACACTGAATAGACTCATACTCAGTGTCGCTTCTTCCCCTTTGCACTTCACCCAAATTGGGTTAGATATAATTTGCTGTTGTCGCAATCTAATTTGAATTCACGCAAAAGCAAACTCAAAAGCATTGAAATGCTACTGAGCAAAAGTTTCACATCTGTGATTAAAGTCTGCGTTTGCGTAACTCTTGTCTAGTTTAACTCGTTTTTTCCAAATGGGTAGATAAAAATGAGAAAACCTTTCCTGAAAAGGTCTGAAATCGATGAATTACAAGGTTTTTACCTTTTGAACCTCTCCAGAATATTTTCAAATATATATCCTAAGATAGAGGACAAAAAAAGATTTAAAGAATATCTAGCTTGCTTTTTCAGAACAACTTTTATCCTTGAATTCCTGAAAATATCTTTCTAAAGCAAGTTGCCCTGGGGCGCGTGACCCATTGATTTAATCCAGGAACCTTGATAGTCACAACTCCCTGTTCCCTACACTTCAGCACTATATTGTTATGTTTTTGGGGTTTATTTTTCTATAAAAAAATCCCCCGAATATTGGGGGACTCTATCAAGATTTGAAACTATTTCTGAGGAATACTCGGGGCTGTAAATGACAACAAGTTTTGCTTGTGTTGGGCAATCGGAGGATTATCTCCTAACGTTGGTACCGATTGACGAATTAAAGCGGTTAATTGCGTTGTGGTTGAATCATAGATTTGAGTCACAATTTTTGGATATAACCCAATTCCAATAATTGGAACTAATAAACAAGCAATCACAAACACTTCACGTGGTTCGGCATCCACCAATTTTTCGTGAGAGGTTAACTCTTTGTTTTCCGGGCCATAGAGGAGTTCTCGCAACATTGAAAGCAGATAAATGGGCGTTAAAATTACCCCCACTGCGGCTAGAAACACCACTAAAACTTTGAACGTTGGACTGTAAGCATCACTGGTAGAAATCCCAATAAAGATCATTACTTCTGCAACAAATCCACTCATTCCGGGTAATGCCAACGATGCCATCGAACAAGCCGTCCACATGGCAAAAACTTTCTTCATCTTCGTCCCCACGCCGCCCATCTCATCTAACATTAAGGTATGGGTACGGTCATAGGTACAACCGACTAAGAAGAATAAACTCGCCCCAATTAATCCATGAGAAATCATTTGCAACATCGCACCACTTAACCCAATTTCGGTAAAGGATGCCATCCCAATTAAAACAAAACCCATGTGAGAAATGGAAGAATAGGCAATTTTTCGCTTGAGATTTCGTTGGGCAAAAGACGTCAGGGCGGCGTAGATAATATTCACAACCCCCAAAATGATTAAAATAGGGGCAAAGGTCGCGTGAGCATCGGGTAACATTCCTACGTTCATCCGTAGCAACGCATAACCCCCCATTTTCAGCAAAATACCCGCTAGTAACATATGCGCCGGGGCTGTGGCTTCTCCGTGTGCGTCGGGTAGCCAGGTGTGAAGGGGGAAAATCGGTAGTTTCACGCCGTAGGCAATCAGGAAGCCACCATACAGCAATAATTCTAGTCTAATCGGAAAATCCTTGGCGGCGATCGCAGACATATCAAACGTTACCGTATCGCCGTAGAATGCCATCGTTAGGGCGCCAACCAGGATAAACAGCGAACCCCCTGCGGTGTAGAGGATAAACTTTGTCGCGGCGTATTGACGCTTTTTCCCGCCCCAAATGGCTAAAATCATGTAAACGGGAACGAGTTCCAATTCCCAGGCTAGGAAGAACAGTAACATATCCTGAACGGCAAAGACAGCGATTTGTCCGCCATACATCGCCAACATCAGGAAATAAAATAACTTGGGCTTGAATGTGACAGGCCAAGCGGCTAAAATTGCTAGGGTGGTAATAAACCCGGTTAGCAAAATCAGAGGCATTGCCAACCCATCCGCCCCTACCGACCAGTTTAAATCCAGTTGGGGTATCCAGGCGTAGCTTTCAAATAGTTGTAAGCCGGGTTTGTTGAAGTCGTACTCAGTACAAAAAGCGTAAACAATAATAGCAAAGTCTATTAGCCCAATCACCAAAGCATACCAGCGCACGGTGCGGCCGTCTTTGTCGGGAATAAACGGCACCAGCAACGCAGCGACAATGGGAAATAGAATGATGGTCGTTAACCAGGGAAAGTGTTCGAGATTCATGTCTGATGATACAATCAGTGCTAAGTTATTATAGATCCTTAGAATTTAGGTTAAACCGCCTATACTTCAGCTTTTCTTCAGACTTGAAACCGAATTTGTCCAGAGTCGAGGGATGGGATCTTGTTCTAAGATAGATAACCCAGGAGGCTGTTGTTCCATAAACGGCCATAACTGCACAATTTCTGTAAATTCTGGATCTTTTAGACACAACATTTCAACTTCCAATAACTTCTGGATTTGAGTTCTTTCTAATACAAATACTAATCCATCGAAAGGTGCAACATCTATCGTAATACCATTGCAACGTGTTTCCCAAAAATTAAATTTAGAGCGAGTGTCATATTTCTTCCACCTTAAGCAAGTTGCTCTATTATCCAACTTGAAAATACTGCTAACTGTTCCTGACAACCCTCTACGACCTAAAACTGGATACTTCAGATAAACTGTTAGCTGAGAAGAATTTTCAGGTAAAGCTATTCCTAAGATGATTACATTGATTTTAGACAGTTTGATGAGAGTTTTCTGTAAAGCGATTTCTGATGGAATAATTTTTTGAGCGGGTACTGGTGTTTTATTGAGTAGAGGTTGGTACAAATCTATGAAATAACGTTCCGTTTGATCCAGTAACTCTTTATCATTTTCGCAAACTAACCAAGCTATTTTAATATTACTTTTTCGGTTTAGTTTTTTGAGTTGTTCAAACCGATGATGAGCTTTCCATCTCGCACACAAGTTCGTTGCTTGTCCAATATACAAAACTCTATTTTCGGAGTCTAATAGGAAGTAAATACCCGAACAATGGGGGAGTATATCTTTGTTTAAAAGAGAGACAGAAGGGAGAGAAGATAGAGCAATTTCAGGATACATTGTGAAGTTGTGATATCACATTTGATTAAATAATGATCATTTTGTAGGCAATCGGGTAGGGTAGGTGAGAATTAGGGCAATTTAACGATAAAAGTTCAAAACCTCACCCACCCTACATCACTATTCAGCTATCAATTTTTGATTTGTTGAAATAGGGTTTTGTGTAGGAATCTCCGTCCTTCAGGGCGGAGAGATAAATTCTACCAATTTCTCGATTTTTAAAATTTGCGATTTTGAGAACTTCCTCACTTTTTCTATATTTGTCCAAAGTCGAGGGATTGGATCTTCTTTGAATACTGATACTCCAGGATGCTGTTCTTGAAGAAACGGAAATGTTTCCAAAATCATTGTAAATTCGGGGTCTTGTATATAGATCATTTCAACTCCCAATAATGTCTGGAATTTCGTTGTTGATGGCAAGGGTAATAATGGATAGGAAGGTGAAACATCTATGATGATTCCATTACAGCTTGTTTTCCAAAAATTAAATTTCTTGCGAGTTGCATATTTCTTCCACCTTAAGCCAGTTGGTCTTTGATTATCTGATTTGAAAATACTGCTGACTGTTCCTGACAAACCTCGACGACCGTAAACTGGATACTTGAGATAGACTATTGGCAGAGAAGAATTGTCAGGTGAAGCTATTCCCAAGATAACAACATTTAACTTGGATAGTCTGATCAGAGTTTTCTGTAAAGCGATTTCTGCTGGAATAATTTTTTTAGCGGGTACTGGTGTTTTATTGAGTAGAGGTTGATACAACTCTATGAAATAACGTTCCGTTTGATCCAGTAACTCTTTATTGTTGTTTAAAACTAACCAAGCTATTCTAATATTACTTTTTCGGTTTATTTTTTTGAGTTGTTCAAACCGATGATGAGCTTTCCATCTCGCACACAAATTCGTTGCTTGTCCAATATACAAAACTCTATTTTCTGAGTCTAATAGGAAGTAAATAGCCGAACAATGTGGAAGTATATCTTTGTTTAAAAGAGAGACAGAAGGGAGAGAAGATAGATCAATTTCAGGATACATTGTGAAGTTGTGATATCACATTTGATTAAATAATGATCATTTTGTAGGCAATCGGGTAGAGTGGGTGAGAATGAGGGCAATTTAACGAGAAAAGTTAAAAACCTCACCCACCCTACTTTGAGGTTGTTAACCTAACTCACTCCCGAGAACACGACAAAACCCAATACCGCCCCAAATACAATTAAGGCGTAAAATTGGGCGCGACCATTCTCAAAATATTTCAATCCTTCACCGGATAACAGCGTGACCAAACCCGTGAGGTTAACGGCACCATCAACCACACGGAAATCAACTTCCATCACCTGACGGGCCAGACGTCGTAGACCTTGAACAAACAAGAAATCATTCAAGTCGTCAAGATACCATTTATTGAGAGAAAAGTTATACAATGGCTTGATTTTCTCAGCGATCGCTTTTGGATCAATTTTACGACTGAGATACATCAAAGAAGCAAGTGTAATTCCCAGTAAAGCAATACCCACCGAATTTCCCGCCATAATCAGAAATTCAGTTAAATCAAATTCTGCCGCTTTTTCCAGAATTTGTGCTTCCGTTTCACTGGGGGCGTGAACAAACTCCTCAAAATAGTTGGCAAAAGGCGTTCCTAATAACCCAATTAACATCGACGGTACCGCCAACGTCATCAACGGAATAGTCATCGCCCAGGGTGACTCGTGAGGGGAATCACTGTGATGACCATGACCGTGATCATCGTGGCCGTGTTCCTCAACTTCGGCGACCAACTCTTGAGGATTCATCGCACCGGGGCCAAAGGCATAATTCGGGCCATTGGCTGCGGCTAACAGTTGTTGTTTAATCGTGGCATCATTACCCCGGAAACCGCCTTCAAACGTGCTGAAGTACATCCGAAACATATAAAACGCCGTCATCCCCGCAGTTAACCAACCGACCACCCATAAGGCGGGATTGGCTTCAAAGGCATTCCCCAAGATTTCATCTTTGGACCAAAATCCCGCAAAGGGAGGAATTCCACAAATTGCCAGGGTACCAATTAAGAAACAAGTAGAAGTAATCGGCATATATTTCCGCAGTCCGCCCATTAATCGCATATCCTGGGCTAAAACCGGGTCATGTCCGACAACGGCTTCCATACCATGAATAACCGAACCCGAACACAAAAACAACATCGCTTTAAAATAAGCGTGAGTCATCAGGTGAAACAGTCCGGCGCTGTAAGCACCCACACCCATCGCCATCACCATGTAACCGAGTTGGGAGATGGTGGAATAGGCAAGACCTTTTTTGATGTCGTTTTGGGTTAAAGCAATGGTTGCACCCAGAAACGCTGTAAAACAGCCCGTCCAGGCGATCACATTCATTACAATGGGCAAACCTTCAAACACCGGGTACATCCGGGCGATCAGGAATACTCCTGCTGCAACCATTGTCGCGGCGTGAATTAAAGCCGAAATCGGCGTCGGGCCTTCCATGGCGTCGGGTAGCCAAACGTGAAGCGGGAATTGAGCAGATTTGGCAACTGGGCCTAAAAACACCAAAATTGCAAAGAGACTGGCTAATGCAACGCTTAAACCGCCTGTTTCAACGAGGGTTTCTAAGCGTTCACCCATTAACTCAAAATCAAAGGTGTTGGTTGCCCAAAATAATCCTAACATCCCCAATAACAAGCCAAAGTCACCGACTCGGTTAGTGACAAAGGCTTTTTGGCAGGCGTCGGCTGCGGGTTTGCGATCGTACCAAAATCCGATCAACAGGTAGGAACACATCCCCACCAGTTCCCAGAAGATGTAAACCTGTACCAAGTTCGGACAGAGAACTAGGCCTAACATTGAGGAGCTAAATAGGCTCAAGTACGCATAAAAACGCACATATCCCGGATCGTGAGCCATGTAACCATCGGTGTAGACCATCACCAAAAAGGCTACAGTGGTAACGATCGCTAACATAACCGAGGCGAGATGGTCAATGGTGTAGCCCATACGCAAGGTAAAATCCCCTGCGGCTGCCCATTCGATCATGTGGGTGTAGGGTTCGTGGCCGTTAATTTGACTCCAGAGTACCGCAAAGGACATGACCATCGCACCTCCGAGGAGGGACACGATGAAGACTGCACTTGCTTTTCTGAGGCTGTTGGTTGCTCGACTAAATGAAATTAAGCCGATCCCAACGAACATCGCCCCCAGTAAGGGCAACACTGGAATTAACCAGGCGTATTGATAGAGCAGTTCCATAAGATCTAGATACTTTATCGTTCTTCACAAAACTGTTGATAATTTTGACATAGACTTTCTGGTTTGAGGGCAAAGATCAACCTTTTTACAGACTTTTTACAGAGAACAGACGATAGGGAGTGGGGCAGACAGTTTATCGTTGAATGTCGTCCTCAGCGCTCTTGACTGGGGTTTTCAGATCTGAATTTCAATCCCTGGCTTGACTGGCTTTACAGGTTACAGGAAGTTGTGGCTAACCCTTCTTGCCTATAATAAAGTTAGCTTTAATCCCTGGGAGACTGACTGAATGACTGAAATTCATCTTGATGCAGAAACAATTGATCGGGTGATCGAAATGGCTTGGGAAGATCGAACCCCCTTTGATGCTATCGAAATTCAATGGGGTTTAAAAGAGAAAGACGTTATTGCGTTAATGCGCCGAGAAATGAAATCTTCTAGCTTTAGGATGTGGCGAAAACGGGTGAGTGGACGCAGCACTAAACATCTTGCTAAACGTGACTTTGGCAGGGGTCGGTTTAAGTCTAGCAATCAAAAAATATGATTTTTCCTTACTGATTTTTGAAGCTGGATGAGCATCAATTTATTTGATTTTTAATTAGAAATGATAGCTCACTTCTCCGGCTTTGACGGATAAGATTTGAGTTTGTTTTAACCATTGAGCATCAAATACACCCAGATGAGTGGTTGTAATTAACGTTTGAAAGCGATCGCCAATCGCGTCTAAAAGCTGATTTTGACGGTTGAGATCGAGTTCGGCTAAAACATCATCTAATAACAGGAGAGGTGGTTCACCGACTACATCTTCAATTAACTGTAATTCTGCTAATTTTAAGGATAAAACTAACGTTCTTTGTTGACCGGAAGATCCATATTGACGAGCCGGAGTTTGATTAATTTCAAAGCAAATATCATCCCGATGGGGGCCAACTAAAGAGGTTCCTTGCTGTTGTTCAGCGATCGCCCGAGTTGAGATTTTTTCAAGAAAAGCGTTCTGAACCTCTTGGGGAGATAACGCAGATAACCGAGTCTTTTCGGTGGATAAGACCTGAACATTGGGTTGATAAGTTAGTTTTAAATTCTCCGTACTGCCACTAATTAAATGATGCCAGGTTTGTGCTAAGGGTGTCAACCGTTCTAAGACTCGATCTCGCCGACGAATGACTCTAGAACCTGTCACCGCGAGTTGAGCATCCCAAACGGCTAACTCTGAGGAATCAATTGAGAATTTGTGTTCAATATTTTTGGATAAACGAGATTGAGATCGGGCTTTTTTTAAGAAGGCATTGCGTTGTCGTAAAATTTGATTATATTGATGTAAAATATAAGCATAAACAGGTTCAAGCTGAATCAATAAACGATCCAGCCAACTGCGCCGACGTTCAGGACTTCCGCGAACTAATTCCAAGTCTAAACTCGAAAATTCAACAACATTCAAAAGACTTAAAAAATCCAACTGTCGCTTTAAAGGTTCACCATTTAACATCACAGTTCGTCGTCCTTGACTTCGCAACATCACGGCTAATTCTAGAAGTCCTCGATCTCGTTCTAAAGAGGCGTTAATTTGTCCCAGAATTTCCGTCTCTAAAATTAGATCGCGATCGCGACTCACCCGATGACTTTTTAACGTTGAAAGAAACTCAACCGCTTCTAATAAATTAGATTTTCCTTGAGCATTGTCACCGACTAAAATGGTTTTAGGAGCATCAAACAAGACTTTTTGATCTCGATAATTCCGAAACCGTTGAAGATGTAGCGTTTTGAGATACATAGCAAACTCAGACCCAAAACATAAAAATTAGGGGGTTAAATTATAGGCTAAATCTTAAAAATAGACAATCTATCAAAAGATAATTTTTTCCGGAGCAAACAGTCCAGTCAGAGAAAACACAATTATCTTTACAAGCAGCTTCTCCAGTGATCTTTGAGTGGGATCAAGAAATAAGTCCCCTAGACCCGATAGATTTACAGGAATTCAGGATGAGTTGCATATTTTTGACATTTCGGATAAAGTCTAAAAACTATCAAGGGAAAAAAATATAAATATAAATTTTGGGTGGCAGTCGTTCCTTGTAATCAGACTTAGGAGAACAAGTCATGGAAATGGATCAAATTCAAACCTATCTCAATAGTAGTGATTCTCAAGAACGCTTAAAAGCTTTGACAGCACTGAGACACTATGATAGTACGGTTGCGGTTCCGTTGTTGATGAGTAAACTGGGTGATCCTGAATTCTTAATTCGCTCTTTTGTGGCGATGGGTTTAGGAAACAAACGCTCTCCAGAGTCTTTTGAGGCGTTAGTCGAGTTGCTCAAAAGCGATCGCGATCATAATGTTAGAGCAGAAGCGGCTAACGCTTTGTCAAAATACGGCGACATTGCTATCCCTCATCTTGTTGAAGCCTTTCGCCTCGATGAAAGTTGGTTAGTGCGTCGGAGTATCCTGGCGCCGTTAACGGAGATGTCCTATCCAGATGCTTTATATGATATTTGTAGCTATAGTTTAGCCGCAGAAGATCAGACCGTTCAAGAAGCAGCCATTGACAGCTTAGGAATGCTTGCGGGAAGTTCTAAGCAAACTGAGGCGTTACAACAGCTTCTCTCCCTTGTTAGTGCGGATCGATGGCGTATCCGTTCACGGGTGGCTCTGTCTTTAAGAAAATTTAATGATCCCCAAGCCAAAGCTGCACTTCACTACCTGAAAAAAGATGACGATCATCGAGTTGTGGGTGCGGCGTTGGAAGGCTGCTTATAGAACGAGGATCTCCAAGTTGTGTGGGAGTTAGGCGATCGCCTGACCGTCTATTTTCCCTAAAATACTAAAAAAGACAGGATTTTTTCCTGTCCTTTCTGGTTTCAATGTAGAAACTTATAAAATCTTAGTAACCACCGGAACGACCACCCCGACGACCACCGCCGCCGCCTCCAAAGGAGCCGTTATTTTCGCGAGGCTTGGCTTTATTCACCTTGAGGTCGCGTCCCATCCATTCTGCACCATCGAGGTCTTCGATAGCGGCACTTTCTTCGGAGTCTGTATCCATTTCGACAAAAGCAAAACCGCGTGAGCGACCTGTTTCGCGATCAGTGGGGATATGGACTCGTTTAACAGAACCGTAATCTACAAATACGGACTTAAGATCGTCTTCTGTAACCTCGTAGGCGAGATTACCAACGTATACTGACATATGTGACCTCCATCACTCAGAACTTGTAAAGATAGAGATTTCGGAGGCAAGCTTGGCAAAATGAAGCAGAAAAAAACCTGTCAACACTGAAAACAAAAACTGCAACCGATACTTATTCTCTTTTTCTATAATAGCACAGATCGCTCAAATGTAAATGAATCAGGCGATCGCTGATTGGACTGGCTTTGAGGGAAATCATAGAGTAATTCTTAAAAATCATGGACAGGTCTGGAGCCGACGACTACACTGAAAGTTTCACTGAAATGGGAAAAATTAAACCGTTATTATGTCTAGAACCGTGCAGCCTGCGTCTATCACTACAGATTTGAACAATATCACCCATCACCCAATTGTAATTATTGGGGGAGGAGCCGGAGGAATAACCGTCGCTTCTCAATTGCTTAAAAAAGATCGCAGTCTTGATATTACGATTATTGAACCTTCTGATCAACATTATTATCAACCCGCTTGGACGTTAGTAGGTGGGGGTGCTTTTGCGTTAAAAGATACGATTAAACCTGAAAAAGATTGTATTCCTTCGGGGGTGAATTGGATACAAGCGTATGCTGAAACCTTTGATCCGGAAAAGAATCTAGTGATCACGCAAGAAGGTCGAAAAATTCACTATGATTATCTCGTGGTTTGTCCCGGAATTCAAATCAACTGGGATGATGTTGAAGGATTATCCGAAGCATTAGGTCAGGGAGGAGTGACCAGTAATTATTCGGTTAATTATGCTCCCTATACTTGGGAATTACTGAAGAATTTTTCCGGGGGAACAGCAATTTTTACTTATCCTGCAACCCCGATTAAATGTGGGGGTGCGCCGCAAAAAATCATGTATCTCGCTGATGATACGTTCCGCAAAAAAGGGGTGAGAAATCAATCAAAGGTGATGTATTGTACAGCAGGTGCTTCGATGTTTCCTGTGGCTGATTATTGTGAATCTCTAGATAAAATTGTAAAAAAACGAGAGATTGAGGTCAAGTTTAAACATAATCTCAAACAAATTAAACCGGAAACTCGGGAAGCGATTTTTGAGGCAACAACTCCTACGGGAATTGAACAGGTTAGCATTAAATATGATCTAATTCACGTTGCTCCGCCGATGAGTGCGCCGGATTTTATTAGAAATAGCCCATTAGCTGCGCCGGGTTCGGGTTGGGTTGATGTGGATAAAAGTACCTTACAGCATCATCGTTATCCTAATATTTTTAGTTTAGGAGATGCGTCTTCTTTACCGACTTCGAGAACGGCTGCGGCGATCCGGAAACAAGCTCCGGTTGTGGTCGAAAATCTTTATGGGTTGATGACTTCCCAATCTTTTCAAGGAAGTTATGGCGGTTATACTTGTTGTCCGTTAGTGACTGGATATGGTAAAACCATTATGGCGGAATTTGATTATGAAAATAAGCCGAAATCCAGTTTTCCGATGAATCCCGCTGAAGAACGATACAGTATGTGGTTAGTTAAACGGTATGTTTTACCCTGGTTGTATTGGAACCGAATGCTCAAGGGAGAACCCTTTGAGGGTGATTTGTTGAAGTTTTTGCAGAATCAGTAATTGATTGTCTGACTAGATGTTTAAAGCCTCCTACTCGGAGGTTTATTTTCAATAAAAATTAAATCCTGTGAGACAATCCAGAAAAAATGTGAATCCAACAAAACAGATCAGTGAACTGGATATCGAAAATTTTTGCAAACAATTATGAGCTTTTGTCAAGGAAACACGACTTCATCTTGGCAAGTATTTAAAAATTTTGTTAGGATTAGATTATAGATTAAGCCTGACTCCTGGACACAAAGGCAACTCTCGCGCAAAAGATAAACATTCAAGTCAATTTCCCTCGTTTCAAGTTCAGTCCTTCTCTATGCTTTAAAAAAACGGATTAACCTTCATCCTCTAGCGAAGTTAGATGGAATAGTTATCATAAAACATAGAATCTCAGTTTGTGCCATTGGTTCGGAAACCTTCAAGAGGTTGATCAATTGATCCACAACCAATTTAAACCTTTCTCAAACTCTATTAACCTGAGATGAGTCATGAATCACACCATTCAACATCAAACTGAGGACAAAACAGGACTTCATCCTATTTTAATTGTAGATGATACGCCGAGCAGTTTAAAACTTTTGGCAAAAACGTTAACGGATGCGGGGCTAGAAATTGCGGTTGCAACTCATGGAGAAATGGCATTGAAACAGGCTCAATCTCAGCCACCTGAACTGATTTTACTCGATGTTACCATGCCGGGAGTCGATGGTTTTGAAACCTGTAAAAGACTGAAAGAGAATCCTTTAACTCAAGATATTCCTGTAATTTTTATGACGGATCTTTCGGAAACAGTAGATAAAGTGAAAGGACTCTCTCTTGGTGCAGTAGATTATATTACAAAACCCTTTGAAGAAGAAGAAGTTTTAGTACGAGTTCGGCTTCATTTACAATTGGGTTCTTTGTCAAAAACACTCAAACACCGAAATCATCAGCTTTTAGTCGCCCGCAGAAAACTCAAAACCGCACAAAAGCAAATTATAGCTCAAGAAAAATTAGCAATTATGGGGACTTTAGTGGGAGGAGTTTCTCAGGAACTTATCCATCCGATAAACGTAGTGAATCACTCGGCTAAAAATTTTTTAGAATTGAGCAATGCACTCATTCAAGAACTCGAAAAACAATCTCAGCAATTTGAGGAGTCATCTTTAAACTTTATCAAAAAAACGATTGGCGACATTCGAGAAAATGCAATTACAATTTATCAACAAGGAGAAAAAGCTGAAAATGTGATTCACACTTTATTAATGCAGGCTCGTCCCCATTATTTACCCCAAAGGATTGATCTGAATTTACTCTTGGATCAAGTGATTCATTTAACCTCCAAGAGTCAACAAGTGAATCATCCCAATTTTCAGGTTGAAATCATTACAAGTTATGATCAAAATATTGGCGAATTTTATGTTTTTCCTGCGGATTTAAGTCGAGCTTTTATCAAACTTATTGATCATGCTTATCAAGCTCTCTTAATTAAAGAAAATCTGCATTTAAAAAGATTAAATTCCGTAACAAGCAACTTTAAGCCTCAACTCTCGATTCAAACAAAAAATCTCAACAATGACGTTGAAATGAGGATTCGAGATAATGGTTTTGGTATTCCGCAAAGAGTTAAAGATAAGATTTTTAACCCTTTTTTTCTCACCAAACCTTTGGGAGAAGGAACAGGTTTAGGTTTGTTTTTGGCTTATAATGTGATTGTGGGACAGCATGGAGGAACAATTAAAGTGAAATCCGAACCTAATCTTTACACTGAGTTTATTATTACTTTGCCCAAAAAATAAGATCAGTTCATCCTGAATGGAGAGCTTAATTCATAACAAAAGCCCGGTCACATTTTAGAAAACCGGGTCTTGATTCTCTAGACTTTTTTAAATCTAGTCAAATTTAGGTGATAACCGTCGGTTGTTCACGACCTGTCAAAGCCTTAATTTGAGCGATTTCATCTGCAATTGTAATCAAATCACTCAAGGCTTCTTGGGGATCTAAATGATGTTGACTGGCATCAGGTTGATAACTTTCTAAATAAACCCGTAATGTCGCGCCTTTGGTTCCGGTTCCTGACAACCGAAATACAATGCGAGAACCATCTGTAAACCCAATTCTCACCCCTTGTTTTTCAGAAATACTCTGATCAATGGGGTCAGTATAACTAAAGTCGTCTGCGTAGTCTACCTCATACGCTCCGAAGGTTTTGCCTTTCATTGTTCCTAAACTGGAACGCAAACGAGTGATTAATTCATTCGCTTTATCACTTTCTACTTCTTCGTAGTCGTGGCGAGAATAATAATTTCGACCATAGGTTTTCCAATGATCTTTAACAATATTTTCAACCGATTCTCCCCGCACAGCGAGAATATTTAACCAAAATAAAACCGCCCACAACCCATCTTTTTCCCGGATATGATTTGAACCCGTGCCGAAACTTTCTTCACCGCAAAGTGTCGCTTTTCCCGCATCGAGTAAATTCCCGAAAAACTTCCAACCTGTCGGGGTTTCATAGCAATCAATTCCCAGTTTAGCCGCAACTCGATCCGGCGCTTGAGACGTTGGCATTGAACGTGCCACCCCTGCTAAACCGTCTTTATAACCGGGAACTAAATGAGCATTCGCTGTTAATACTGCTAAACTATCACTGGGAGTCACAAAAAAGTTACGACCTAAAATCATATTGCGATCGCCATCGCCATCAGACGCCGCCCCAAAGTCTGGTGCATTTTCACCAAACATAACTTCAACTAAATCATGAGCATAAACTAAGTTAGGATCAGGATGACCCCCACCAAAATCTTCTAAAGGAACTCCATTTTGTACTGTTCCTTTTGGCGCGCCTAAACGGTTTTCAAAAATCTCTTTTGCATAAGCTCCTGTTACCGCATGAAGCGAATCCATACACATTCTAAACTTGCCGGAAGTCAATAATTGACGAATTTGATCAAAATCAAACAAAGACTCCATCAACTGCATATAAGGAGCCACAGAATCAATCACCTCAACCGTCATTGTACCCAGTTTAAAACTACCTGGGCTGTCAAGGTTAATATCGGCGGCTTCTAATATTTTGTAAGTATCAATGACTTTCGTGCGTTCATAAATGGCCTCGGTCACTTTTTCGGGTGCCGGGCCACCATTACTGGTATTAAATTTAACGCCAAAGTCTCCATTGGGGCCACCTGGGTTGTGACTCGCCGACAGAATAATACCGCCAAAAGCGTTATTTTGCCGAATAATACAGGATGCAGCCGGAGTTGAAAGGATACCGCCACACCCGACTAAAACCTGTCCAATACCGTTAGCCGCAGCCATTTTCAGGATAATTTGAATGGCTTGACGGTTATAGTAGCGACCATCTCCCCCAAGAACAAGGGTTTTGCCTTCACAGCCTTCTTGGGTATCAAAAATAGACTGAACAAAGTTTTCGAGATAGTGGGGTTTTTGAAAATCAGGAACCGCTTTTCTTAGCCCAGAGGTTCCAGGCTTTTGGTCAGAAAAGGGCTGAGTTGAAACCGTGTGTATATTCATACCAATCTTATAGCAGGAACTTCTGCCCACATTGTATCGGGAATAGTCGCATTTACAATAACGGAAAACCACCCGGGATTTTAATCGCGATCTGATTTTCTTGATCGGTATTCCCTGACACCCACAGTTAACGTTTCATATTTCGTTTTAACTGTTCTAACTCGTCTTCAGTTTCCCAACGTCTAAATTCTTGTTCTAGGGGGTCTGCTGCGGCGCTAAAACTGCTATAATTAGGAGTCTCAGTCCAGGCTTTTGTTTCCCACTGGGGTGGCTGTTGAGTGGCTTTGGCTTTGGCGCGGGCTTTGACAGCTTCTGTGGCTTTGGTTGCAACTTCTTGGCGACGCTGTTTAACTTGCTGATAGAGTTCTTTGGACTGTTCGATGCGTTGTTTAACGCCTTGCATTTGTCCCCAGCGTTGATTTCCCTGACGTAATAATGCGGCTTCTCGTTCTCGGGCAGGGGCGGCGAGATCGGGACGGTTGGCGGCTTCAGCTTTGGCAACTCGTTCATGCCATCGTTGAATGTCTTGAGCGATTTTGAGGATTTCTTCTTGTAACGTTTTTTCTTGGCGTTGCAGATCTGCGATTAAGCGTAGAGTATCTTCTTGTTGTTCCCGAAGTTGTTCTTCTAGGGCTTGTAACTCGAGATGAGGATTATCGCGCAAAAATTCCTCTAGTCGAGTTTCTAAAAAGCGGCTAAAATCGTCAAATAAACCCATAAATTTAATTCAAGTTTCAACTTTAAAATATAGCAGACGCAGGTTGGGTTAAACGAGGGTGCAACCCAACAAAGCCTTGCCTATTTTAGCCCTAATGTTGGGTTTCGTTTCTCAACCCAACCTACTGCGATTAGAACTGCTGTCCGACGTAGATTGTGAGAACTTCGCCATTCCGACGAATCACCGCTTCTTGGTTCACCACCTCGACTAAAGTCCAACCACTAGCCGCGATACTTTCTCCGACATAAATCCGACGAGCAACCCCATTGACTTCAAATAACGCCGCCGAGCGATCGCCGAGTTCTAATATACCCACCAATGTATGAAGTGCTGCCGAAGAAGGATTCACCGTTGCTGCGGCTTCTTCTGTGGGTTGTTCTGAGGCAGCGGGTGCTGGGGCTGGGGCGGGTGCTGGGGCGATCACCGGAGCCGGAATCGAGACAGAAGCTGTTGCAGGTTGAGAGGGTGCGGGTTCTGGTGCTGCTTGTGCTTGTTGAGTCGGTTGGGGTTCAGCTTGGGGGGTTTGAGCGGTTTGAGTGGGAGGGACAGTAACCGTTCCCGAAGTTTGTCCGCCTGGAGTGGGAGTTTGAACAGGTTGAGCGGCTTGGGGTTGTTGTTGGGCTTGTTGTTGGGCTTGAACTTGCAGGCTTTGCATCACCTGATTGGATAGCGCAGCTGTGCGGTTTGAGGCTTCTTGAATCGAATCCGCCATGCGATTAATCGCCGCAATTAAATTACTGGTTTCTGCGCCCAGGGGTGTATCGGTACTCGGAACCTGGATCGGGGGTAAATTCTCAATCGGGGTTTCTGGAAAGGGCGGTAACAGGGGAATGGTTTGGGTGGTATTTTGTTCAATGGCGGTGAGGGATCGCTGAATATAATCTGCGAATTTTATGTTCGCTTGAGTTTGAGCGCTCACCGGGGTATTGGCAGGAACGGCGACGGGATCGGGTGCAAACAGTCGATTAAAGCCGCCGCGAGTTGCCAGCCACAGCGACAAGGTGATTAGCAATGAGGCGAAAGCGGTTCCCAGTAAAATGCGATCAAAGGACTGATCTTTTCCGGCGCTGGCATCCCGCAAGCTGACATCGGTATCAATCGACCCATCTTCTCCAAAGCCATCCCGCGCTAGGGGAGGAAGAATAATTTGAGGAACTTTAATGGATTTGAGGGAGATGAACTCGGGTTCTACCGGATCTTTCGGCAGTTTCGCGCCACCGTCGAGAACTCGTTCGACATCATCAAAGATATCGTCCATCAACTGATCCGCATAGACTTCTATGGATGCGGGATCTCTGATGAGTTGGTCTTCTGACAGCGTTTGAGTGGTTGGGTTCATCGTTGTTGTGTCTTGAGGCATCGGTTCTCGCTCTCCCTCACGTTCGTTTGACCTCTATTGTATTGAAAATTATAAACGAGTTGTTGATTATTTTACGATGAAATGGCTCAACTGGGTTAACTTTACAGATTTTAAAGATTTAATTTGTCCCTTTGTCTCGGCTGAGGGTTTAGTGTCCCGGGAGTAGGGGATTCCGGCTTGATTCCTAGACGGATTGCTTTTGGGTTGATTTGTTCTCAAAAACCCTGACCTGTTTCTTGGATAAATGATCACACTTTAAGGTCTGGTTTGTTGAAGTTCTATTTTGGATTTGCTGTTGTCACCAATACAGTTTTTTGCTATCACTAATGAAAGATAATCTGATATTGATGATTGAATTTACACGATGAATACTCAGCCCGAGTCTCAAGGATGTTGTAGTTGTCATGCTGGTTCTAAATCCAATGCTAATCCAGTTTTATGTTTGAATTTTAAACAAGAAGTTTTACCGATATTTGGAGTGATTATTCTAGCGGGGACGGGGTTGATTTTTCAAAGACAACTCCAAGCAACCCCCTATTTTATCGGGGAATATCTGATCTTTCTTTCGGCTTATCTTCTGAGTGGTTGGCGGGTTCTCCGTCAGGCGGGAAAAAATATGATCAAAGGTCGAATTTTTGATGAAAACTTCTTGATGACTGTGGCAACACTGGGAGCGATCGCCATTCATCAATTACCGGAAGCGGTGGCAGTAATGCTGTTTTATCAAATTGGAGAATTCTTTCAAAATTTAGCAGTCACTCGTTCTCGCCGTTCGATTAAATCTTTATTAGAAATTCGTCCAGATACCGCCCATCTAAAAATCAATGAAACGTTTAAAACTGTGTCTCCTGAAATTGTTAAAGTGGGAGATATCATTCTTGTTAAACCCGGGGAAAAGATTCCCTTAGATGGGGAAATTATAGAAGGACGTTCTCAGGTTGATACCTCAGCTTTAACGGGAGAAGCTGTTCCTCGGACGGTGAACGTTGGGGAAACTGTTCTCGCAGGAATGATGAATCTAACTGGGGTTTTAACTCTGGAAGTGAGTCAAGTTTTTAGTGAATCTTCGATTTCTAAAATTTTTAATCTAGTTGAAAATGCCAGCAGTAAAAAGGCAAAAACTGAAAAGTTTATTACTCGATTTGCTCAATCTTATACCCCAATCGTTGTTTGTTTATCCCTTGTTGTTGCCCTGTTTCCGCCTCTTTTTCTTCCCAATACAAGCTTTAAAACTTGGATTTATCGGGCTTTGGTTTTACTGGTGATTTCTTGTCCTTGTGGTTTAGTCATTAGTATTCCACTGAGTTATTTTGGCGGAATAGGAGCCGCCGCTAAACGAGGAATATTAGTCAAAGGAGCAACATTTTTAGATACTCTCAATTCGGTTAATACCGTAGTTTTTGATAAAACGGGAACTCTGACTGAAGGGGTTTTTAAAGTCAGTAAAATCGTCCCTAAAAATGACTTTAAAGAAGTTGATTTACTGTCGTTAGCGGCTCAGGCTGAATCTCATTCTAATCATCCCATTGCCCAATCAATTCGAGAGGCTTATGCTCAAAAAATAGAGAATGAAAAGATTAGGGAATTTGAAGAAATAGCCGGATATGGCATTAAAGCTAAAGTGAATAATAAAATGATTTTAGCCGGAAACGAGCGCTTATTACATCGAGAAAAAATTAACATTGAGAATGGTGAATCATTAGGAACCGTTGTTCATCTAGCGGTGGAGGGTGAATATGCAGGTTATTTAGTGATTGCTGATGAAATCAAAGCGGATGCTGCCGATGGTATTTATCAGCTTAAGAAATTAGGCATTAAACCAATAATAATGCTCACAGGTGATCGGAAAAACGCGGCTCAATCTGTAGCAGAAAAATTAGGTTTAGATCGATATTTTGCCGAACTTTTACCCGAAGATAAAGTCGAAGTTATAGAAACCCTTATTCATCAAACCGGAGAACAAGATAAAGTGGCTTTTGTTGGGGATGGGATTAATGATGCTCCCGTCATTGCCCGGGCTGATGTAGGCATAGCAATGGGGAGAGTGGGTTCTGATGCCGCCATTGAAACGGCAGATATTGTGATGATGACCGATGCACCTTCTCAAGTCGCTGAAGCCATTAAAATTGGCAGAAAAACCCATAAAATTGTCTGGCAAAATATCGTCCTTGCGTTGGGAATTAAAGGATTATTTATCCTGTTTGGATTATTCGGAATGGCGAGTTTATGGGAAGCCATTTTTGCGGATGTGGGTGTTGCATTACTCGCGGTTTTCAATGCCAGCCGAGTTTTAAAAACATCCGCTTAAATTAGACCGGATAAACGCTGAGTGGTTCTCAAAAAAATCAACCCAGATGTGAAACTCGTTTTGGGGTTCGGGAGTTAGTTGGCTTGTCCAGAAATCGATAACTGATAGGAATGTTGACCAGAAGCGCGATCGCCAATAAAAATGTTATAAGTTCCTTGAGGAGCATAGCCCGAAAATTGTAAATTTCCGCCCCCTCCTTCGGGTAACACACAATAGCGTCCAGCAGGTCCTTCGATCAACAAAGTCGGCGATCCTGAAGTTCGGACTTGAAGCAGAACATAGGGTAAATCTTCGGCTACATTAATGATATGATTGGGAGCGTCAGCAACAAAACCACAATCGCCGCTATTGCGGGATCCACCAGAAGTCCCCGCTGCTGTCAAAGAACCACCCGGAGTCAGAGTTTGTGGATTGGCTTGGGCCAAATCAGCAGATGCTCCGAAGTAAAGGGCAACAGTCAGTGCAACAATGGTATAACGTAACTTCATATTTCCTCCTCTCAATCACAACAAAATAGTCTTTAGTTAAAATACAGGGAGTCAAGAACTAAAGTAGTTGACTTTCTCAATGAACAATCTGTGCCTAAATCTCTTAAAATTTTCAAGCAAGACCCGAAAACCTCGACTGTAACTTTAAAACGCAATCACAGAAACTCCAATGAATAATCAAGACGACAATTACGTTAAGCGCAGGTTACAAGATTTAGAAGCCGAACTCAACCAGCCTCAACCCATGAGTAACAGCAGTTCGACTCCGAATAACTTCATAGAAACCGTTAAAACCCTCTATAATCAATTTCTGGTCTGGTTTAAAGACCTCCCGAAACTTGGACAAGCGGCTGTTGTAGTCGTTGGCTTGGCAACAGGGTTAACCTTAGTCCGAACCCTGGCTGAATTAATTTCTTTAGCCATAAGTCTTGCAGTTGTCGGGGGAATCGTGTACATAGGATACCAAATCTTTAAATCATCCAAATTCTCAAAATAGAGAATTGTTGTTCAGCCCGTTATTACTCAAGCAACTATGACCAGCCCAACAGCAAGCAGAGATACAGAGGTCAATTCATCCGAACCGTCTTGGCAACTCCAAGTCAGACAACTTCCCCTATGGGTTCGTCGATGCGGGGCTTGGGCTGTCGAAGTTTCCCTCGTCGTCGCTAGTGGGGTAGTCCCCTACGGTCTAGGTGTTTTAGTCAACCAGACTCAAACAGTTCCGCTTAATCCTGTTCTTCGCACGACGGGAGAAGCGATCTCAGCTACTTTGGGCCTACCTGTACGCGATCGCAATCCCCAGGTTCACCCCTTAACGAATCTATTTTGGTGGGGGGCGTTGTTGACTCCGACGGCTCTTGGGGGATGGCAAATTTATCTGTTAGCAACACGGGGACAAACCCTGCCGAAACGTTGGTTTGGTGTGCAAGTCATTCAAGTCAATTCTGTCGCCCCTCCAGGCTTGCTGCGGGCTTTCTATCGCGAAAGTGTGGGTCGTTGGGGGATTCCGGTGGGAATTGCCTATCTGATTTGGCGTTCAACGGGCGCTTTTCCAAATTTAATCATTTTTACAGCTTTATCCGGCTTGATGATTCTCGCCGATGGATTAATCGCTAAACGCCTCAAAGGTCGCACAGGACATGATTTGTGGGCGGGTACACGGGTGCGAGAAGTGAATCTGCCGGTGAATAATCCCTTTACAATTTATGACTGGAATAGTGAACAATTTGCCGTCCGAGCGATTGTGTTTCGACGCGGAAAAAGTCTGATTGGGATTGATCTGTGGGCTTGGATGCGTCAACATCCTGGCATTACTTTAATTGCGGTGAGTAGTGCTTCGATGGCGGCGGTGTTAGGGACGTTTGTGGGAACTCAGGTTTATATTCAAAATCAAGCGAATTTTCGAGAATTTAAACATCAAGATAATGAGGTGTTTTTGGCGTTGGTCAGCAAACTTTCACCCAGTACACCCACGGATCCGTCTCAACGTCGCGGGGCGATTTTAGCTTTAGGAACCTTGAATGATTCCCGTGCAATTCCTTTGTTAGTGGATTATTTAGGACAAGAAAGTAATCCATTATTATTAGATTCGGCTCAACAGGCACTCGTGAGTACCGGGCCTCAAGCATTGCCCTATTTAAGACGGTTAAATCAAGCCCTGAAGAATGATTTAGATTCGATGCAATTTGGGGCGAATGCTCAGGATAAAAAGTTAGTGGCTCAACGTCAACAAGCGACTCAAAGAGCGATCGCTAAAATCTTAACCGTTCACGAAGGTAGAATTCATAATATTGATTTGAGTCGTGTTGATTTAGGTCAATCGACAACACCCCCAACTCAATTTACTTTAATTCTCGATCAAGTTGACCTTTCCGGTTTTAATTTTAGAAGTAGTATTCTCAGGAATGCCAGCTTTATTAATACCAGTTTTTATGGGCCGGGAGAAGATGGACGTTATGGCACTTTTGATGATTGGATTTCTGATCTCAGTGGGGCAGATTTAACCGGAACTAATTTAACCGGAGCTTTTTTAAGTCGTGTTTATATGAAGCGCACAAACCTCTTAAATGCGACATTAAATCAAGCGAATTTATCGGAAGCTGATTTAACGGGATCTAATTTTAGTAGTGCTAAATTGATTGGTGCGAATTTACAACAAGCTAAACTCAGAGATGCTAAATTCACAGGAGCCGATTTAGCAAATGCGAACCTTTCTCATGCCAATCTGAGAAATGCCCGTTTAAACGAGATGAATGCTCAAGGGGCGGTGTTTATTTCGGCTCATTTAGAAGATAGTCAGTTGCAAAATGCGGATCTTTCTGGAGTAGATTTTCAAGGGGCAAATTTAGTCAATGCGAACTTGAGTTCAACATCACTCACCGGAACAAACTTTAGAAATGCCAATTTAAGAAATGCCAACTTGCAAAATGCAGATTTGACTTTAGTCAGTTTGAGAGGGGCAAATTTAAGGGGTGTAGATTTTCAAGGGGCTGTGTTTTTTATCAGTCAGCCTGAACCCGAAAGTTCCGATCAATTTATTGAAAATGTGGGAACTCAAATCCAATCCAATCGCATGAGAGGAGTGAATTTTTCTCAGAGTAAAAATCTCAGTTCAGAACAAATTAACTATCTTTGTAATCAAGGCGCGATTCACCCGGATTGTAACAGATAGTAAAGACTATCCGGGATAAAAATCCCTATCTTAGGAACTCAAGTCCTCTCAAGAGGGCTACATTTAATTGTTAATTTTTCACGGTAAACTGTTCCCTCATACATTAGCAATTTCTTCTAACTTTTGCCAATCTTTGATGGTAATTTGACCACCCCGTTGATAGACAATGGCAGATTTCATTGTTTTCATTAAACGGAGACATTCTTCGTAGGTAATGCCAATACTACGAGAAATTTTATCGTAGGAAAGAGGAATATTTAAACAGTCTCCCTCCTCAAGGGCTTGGGTTCCATAACGACTCGCATAATATTGAATTAAACGTACAATTCGCACAATAGCCCGTTCAGAAATTAAACCATGTACAGTATTATGAAGTTCCTGCAAACGTTGGTTGAAGACTTCCAGAATTCTCAGGGCAACTTCGGGTTGATGACGAATGGTATCTAATAAAGCTTCTCGTTCAATTGTTAATACCATAGAATCACTTTGACAGCGAACCGTCGCCGGAGAAATTCCATCACCAAAAATCGCAGGAGCGGCAAAGATTTCACCCGCAGAAATCATTCGCACTAGGGTTTCTTTACCATTCATTGCTGTTTTAGTCACTTGCAATGTTCCTTCAATTAAAGCATAAAGTTGAGGAAAAAGGCGATCGCCTTCAGCAATGACAATTTCATCACGTTGGTAATGTTTAATCAGTGTGTGGGCTTGAAGTCGTTCCAAACCATCAGCATCCAGAGTATCCAGCACCGAGATTTTAGCTAAAGATTCTCTTAAAGGTTGCATCGGATCTCTACCGTTGGAAAGATTTAATTCTTGTTTATGAGCTACCTCAGAGACAAAGCCCAAATACTTCGCTACAGTGAGGATAACATGAAGTTTAGCAGAAACGCAAATCTTTTGAGATTGAGCGATAAAAGCGAACAAACCCCAGGAGAAAACATCATGGCAAATACCATTGCAACATCCAATACTCCCTACAATAATCATTTACAGGCTTTGATTGAATATCCAGAACAAGGAATTTTAAGCAAGGTTATTCTCAAAGATGAAAACTGTCAATATACACTGTTTTGTTTAGCTCAAGGGACTGACATTGAAGAACATACTTCAACTCGGAATGCAACCGTTATCGTTGTGGAGGGAGCCGGAAAATTAACACTGAACGGAGAAGAAATTCTGTTAAAACAGGGGGTTTTTGTGTTCATGCCTGCTCATGCTCCCCATGCCTTAAAAGCTGATGAAAATCTGGCTTTTGTTTTGACGCTTTCTGAACAGTCCCCCGAAAAAAAAAAGTAAGTCCCCAAACGATTGAACTGATTAAATCTACTGCTCCTTTATTAAAAAAACAGGGTCAGGATATTACAAATCGGATGTATGAAATTATGTTTCAAAATCATCCTGAAGTTAAAGATCAGTTTAATATGAATGATCAAGCAAATGGTTCTCAACCGGCTCGTTTAGCCACAGCCATTTACACTTATGCGACTCACATTGATAATTTAGAGGCGTTAAAATCAATGGTTGAAAAAGTTGCTCATCGCCATGTTGAAACTCATGTTAAACCGGAACAATATTCTATAGTTGGTGAGAGTTTGTTACAGGCGATGAAGGATATTTTGGGTAAAGCGGCAACTGATGAAGTGATGGCTGCTTGGCAAGAAGCCTATCAACTTTTAGCCGAAGTTTTCATTAAACGAGAGCATCAAATTTATCAACAAAAAGCATAAGATGCTGGAACTTTAAAACTCTAGGATGGGTAATGTTGATGTTAACCCATCTGATTTTTTTTAACCTAAAAATGATGATTGTTTTAGGGATTTCAGTTGAATAATTATTTTAATATTGAGCAGGATTGATATCAAAATTGGGATGAGGAGAGAGAAAAAAATTAATGGATACATCGTTATTTTAAGACCTATAAAAGAGAAAGGCGAGAACAATAAAAGAGTTGAATAACCCGGAAAATAACCAAAGAAAAGAGTAAGACTTGCAGGTAAAACAATGATAGCAGTAATAATACCCGTTGCCCAGAAAGCTCGTCTGGGGGTTTTCATCAATAATAGCAGTTGTGCTAAATTGGCATAGAGCATAATAAAACTGCCATTTAATAACAATTCTAACAATAACGCTAATCTTTGTTGAGGAGAACTAAAAAGTGTGAGGAAGGCAATGGGAAGCAAAGCAATGATTAGATTAATAGCGATCGCAACAATAGCCGGACTTTGTTCACCCCATTTATTTATGCAAAAGTTTAAAAATAAAAGTAAAAAGGACGGGTAAAAAACCCGCCCAACTGTTTATACAGAATGTCCGCTTAATAAAGCCTGATAATCTGATTTACCTAATCTTCTCAGTTTGTAAATAAACTGTACATTCACCGCAATAATCATCATCACTTGACTGATAAAAGCGAGTGCAATCCTGTTAGGTGTTGCATATTCAATTGCAGAAAATAATAAGGGAGAAAAGAGAAAAGGAAATGGATTTTGACTGGGTTCTAATTGGAGAAATGAAAAGATAATTAAAGGTACAATGGTAATAGCGATAACCATTCCTGCTGCCCAGACATTGCGTTTGCTGGTTTTCATTAATAACATCAGTTGAGCCACGCTAACACAGAACAAAATTAGACTGGCGCTCAAGAGGAGAGAAGTCATTATTTCTAAGCGATTGTAAAAGGAAGCAATTAATAAAGTTGTGAGTCCAAATAACGCAGTTACAATCCCTAAATTGAGTACAATTGCGATCAGAATCGGACTACGTTCTCCCAGAATTAAATCTGACAAAAGATGAGATTTTCCATTAACTCGTTCACGCCGATAACGCATCCAATCTAATAGGCTTTGACGTTGGGGAGATAAAGCTGAAATCAGTAAAACAAAGAGTAGTAAATTCCAGAATAAACTGGTAAAGATATGAGATTGATGACCGAATTGAAATCGTTGTACACTAAATCCTAAACTGATCAGGGTAAAACAAGTAGTGATTCCATAGCTTTGTTGTTTACTTAAAGGAGTAGTATCGGGATTGTGAAAACCACGTTTCAGTCCTTGCCAAATCACAACAGTCCATAAACAAAAATGAAGGATATAAAAGACAAAAGTCAACGTTGCTGATGTTCCCAGAGGAAGGGAAAACCAGGTTAAGCCTTGAATATTATTGTGACCAAAGGGATAATTTGAGTAAGTGCTATTGTTGTGATCGATGAAATAGCGGAGAATCAATGACGGAGAGAAAAAATTAATCCAATCACTCCCATCTTTATAGATAGGTTTATAATTAGCAATGAGTAAGCAGAAGAACACAAAACCTGTCCCTAACCACGCTTGAAACCCGCTTAATCCAGCCGCAATTAATCCAAAAAGGAGGGATAAACTATAGAAAAATATACAGCTTGCAACGACAACTGCATAGAAACTGAAAATTTCAAGAATGGGTATTCCGCCTGAAAGTCCTGCCCAGATATGATAAGGAATCACTAATAGCGTTGCTAAATACAGTAAACTGGGTACTCCTAACATTTTCCCCAAAAATATACTTTGGTAAGTTTGGGGTGAAAGACGAATAAAGTTGAGAGTACCGCGTCGTTGTTCTGTGGTTAAATCACTAATGAGCATATAAGTTCCAATCACAATTAATGCGAAGAAACATACAACACTCAACACCATAAAAACTTCTGTCCAATAATCCCGCCACCAGGAGGAAAAATTAATGGCATCAACTGGACAGAGGACGTTCATTAGTTTATCTAGTTCAGCGAGTCTGGCTTGTAAAATTTCAGAGTTATTGGGAAGTTCTCCTGTGACTGGGTAGAGTTGATTTTGAATTTGGTTGTATTCTTGACTGTACTGTAAATAGTTGGCTTTTTTAAGACAATAATTACTGCTCAAATCAATGAATTTTAGACCTTCTCTCCGACCCAAAAACGATGTATAAAGCAAAATTTGACCCAAGAAAGAAAGACCAACGGATAACCCTAAGTTCCGCCAATTAAAGCGACCTTTAATTTCTCTAAAAAGTTGAGGGTTGAATTCTCCCAATTGTCTGAAAAAACGCATCACCATGTTAAAATTCCTAAGAAAAAGAGAAGTTGACAATATCGTGATTCGATCAATCTTAAGAAGCCTGCTTGTGTTCTAGTTTCAAGAAAATAGATTCGAGGCTTTCTTGCGTGGGAGTAAATTCTGTGACGCTAATCTTAGTAGCGATTAACTGCTGTAAGAATTCGGCACAATCTTCAGAGTTTCCTGAAAACTGAACTCGCACTTTCTGAGACTGGGGAATAATTTCCCATCCTTCCACTTTAGGATGATTTTTTAACTGCTGAATTAACACATTTGGCTGACCCAATACGGAAATCATAAGATATTGATGACTCAAGCGTTGATAAAGTTCTTGTAGAGATGCACTTTCGACTAAATACCCCAGTTCCATAATCCCAATTGACGTACAAAAATCTTCTAAATCACTTAAGACATGAGAAGAAATAATAATCGTCATTTGGGCTTCGCGAAGGCTTTTAATAATATCCCGAAACTGCATTCTAGCAATGGGATCTAAGCCGGAAACAGGTTCATCTAAGAGTAACACTAACGGTTCGTGAATAATCGTTCTTGCTAAACTAAGACGCTGTTTCATTCCTCTTGATAATGTGGCGATCTGACTTTTGCGTTTATTTGTGAGTTGTACCAGTTCTAATACCTCATATAAACGCCGCGATCGCTTAGGTTCTCGTAAATAATAAAGCCGAGCAAAATAATCTAAATAATCCCAAACCGTCAAGTCATCATAGAGGGGGAAATCATCCGGTAAATAACCGAGACGTTGTTTAAGACTGGAATTTGTGCGATCGCGCCTTAAACGTTCTCCATGAATATAAATCTCGCCTGTGGTGGGTTCTTCTGCCGTTGCTAACATTCGCAGCAAAGTCGTTTTTCCGGCACCATTCGGCCCAATTAATCCATAAACTTCACCCACCTCAACTTGTAAATCTAGATCATGTACTGCAAGATGACGGTCAAATTGTTTTGTCAGTCCGCGAGTTTCAATTGCGAATTCTGTCATATTATGCTCAACCGTTAGATAAGCAGGCGGTCTGTACCCAGTCTAACCTCTCCCTACAGGGTTTGTCATCAGGTTTACGGAAATTCATCTAATGATCTTCAATTTTTATTAGAAAGAGGCAATCTTGTAGAATAGTCTCATCTCATCATATTTTGTTAACCCTTTTTAAGCCGATACTATACAATCATAAAGATTGTTAAGCTTTAATTTTCCCCAAAAAGTCCATGATATAATCAAAGGAAAACAAAGTAAAGCAATTGATATTAAATTATTCCTATGTTTAAATCAAGTAGGCGTGGTCAATCTCAAGGAAAATTTTTATATCTCTTAATTGCTGGTATTGTTTTTCCGGTACTCGCTGTGAGTAGCTTTAATATTATTTCTTCTCGTCAATACTTAATAAATTCAGTATCAAACTCCATGAAAAATGAAGGAGAAAACCGGGTTAAAGTGATTAGCTTATTTTTAGAAAACTTTCGATCAGATATTTTGTATTTAAGTGAAACGCCTCCCGTTCAAGGTATTATTCGAGCGAGAGAAGGGAATGGAATTGATCCTCTAGATCGGTCAACCTATGAAGACTGGGTTTCTCGATTAAATATTATTTTTTCTTCTTTTATTAGAAATAGAAATCAGTATGATCAAATTCGTTATATAGATGAAATAGGAAATGAGATGGTGAGGGTGAATGTCAGCAATGGAAACCTGGTCACTGTCCCAACTAATCAGTTACGAAATACAAGTGATACGGATTATTTTCAAAAAACGATCAGTTTAAGACCGGGAGAAATTTATGTTTCTCCGATTAACTTAAGCCGAGAAAATAATCAGATTAAATTTCCTTATAGACCTGTGATTCGCTATTCAACACCGATTTATAATTCTGCGGGTGAAATCAAAGGAATATTAGTCGCTAATATTCTAATTGAACCTTTATTTGATTTGGCGGATAATCAAACTTTTAGATCAGAATACGATCAACAGTTTTTTGTTGTTAATTCTCAAGGATATTATATGAGTCACCCCATCTCTGAAAAAGAATGGGGGTTTGAACTCGGTCACAATGCAAATATAAATCAAGATTATTCACCATCAATGGTTGCCAAACTCCTTTCTGATGAAAGTGGCTTAATTACCGATGTTCCTGACTATATTATAAGCTATCATACAATTTTTCCTGAACAAAATAACCGCAGTAATCCTTTCACATTAGTTTATAAAACACCTAAAAACATTGTTTTAAAACCCATTAACAACTTAATTCAGTTTGCCTTTTTATTTACGCTCATTATCGGCGGATTTTTCTTGATGATTGGAATCATTTTATTTAGACAGTTAGTCAACTCTATCTTAGAAGTTATAGGAGTCGTCAGTACATTTTATAGTCAGGTTATTTCAACAATTAATGAGCAGGAACGAATTGCTAATCAACAGTTATCTTCCGTTCAAGAAACAACAGTGACTATGGATGAACTCAATATTTCCTCTCAACAATCGGCTCAACAAGCCTTAGCCGCAGTTTCGGGTGCAAAACAAGCTTTAAACAAAGTAGAACAGGGAAATCAAGCCGTAAAACTCACTTTAGAAGAAATGGAAACCTTGAAAACTAAAGTAGAAACTATTGCTCAACAAATTCTGCACCTCAGTGAACAAACTCATCAAATTGGTAGTGTTTCTGATGTAGTGAGTAACTTATCTCATCAAACCAATATGTTAGCTTTAAATGCTTCTGTTGAAGCCGTTAGAGCCGGAGAATATGGTAAAGGATTTGCCGTTGTCGCCTCAGAAATTCGTAAACTTTCCGATGCCAGTCAGAAATCGAGCCAAAAAATTAATACCTTAGTGCATGATATTCAATCGATGATTCAATCGACTGTATTATCGACAAAAGAAGGGACTAAAAATGTGGAATCCTCTGTACAAATTGCTCATAAAACGGCTCAAGTCTTTTTAGATGTTTCTCAATCAATGGAAGAAATTGTAGACGGTAGCCAACAAATTGCCCTCATGTCTCAACAACAAGCCTTAGCGACTCAACAAGTTAATCAAGCGATGAGTCATCTGACTAAAGGAGCAAATGAAACCGCTCAAGGTATTAATCAAATCAAAATCGGGAGTGAAAAACTGAATGATGCTGCTGACAACTTGAAAAATGTATTATAAAATAGAATTAGAGAATACTATAGTTAAAGTTTGATGCAATAAACAACCCTAACATCTGATTCTGGTTTAAACTTTCTCAAGCCTTTAAATTTTATAATAACCATAATTTTTAGGAATGAAACAAGATCAACCACTAAAGTCTACTCATCTGGTCGCTTTTCAAGATCTGCATACTCCGATGTGGATATATAATACCAAAAACTCTCAAATTCAATGGGCAAATTCTGCTGCTTTTAAACTTTTTAAAACTCAAAATTTAGAAAAAATCAAAAACTATTTTACACAAAAAAATCAATTTATTATTACTCATATTTTCAATCATTTAGAAACCTTAAAAAAAGGAAATTATATTCAAGAAACCTGGAAAATGAGTTTATGCGATCGCTCAATTGATCTCAATTGCTACTGTTCAGGACGACAAACCGAAGACGGAGATTTAGTCATCTTGATAGAAGCTCATCAGGTCAATACTCCTCAACTCGATCCAGAAACTTTACGACGACTCGAAGCGTGGAATCATACCCCTTTTATGTTCTCTCTCTACAATCTAGACGGAGAATTATTACTCCAAAATCCAGCCGCTAAAACCTGTTATGGAAATCTTCAATCTCAGGAGAAAAGTCAGACTTGTATTTTTTTTAATCGGTTTTTTGATTCTCAAGTTCGACAGGAAGCTTTCGCTTGTCTAAATGCGGGTAAAATATTTAGTAGAGAAACTCAAGTAAAAACAGAAACAGGTTTATGCTGGCATAAAGTTGATGCGCGTTATATTGAAGATCCAGTCACAAAAAAAACAATTATTTTAGTCAACGAAAAAGATATTAATGACCGCAAGAAATCTGAAAAAACACTGCAAAAACATCAACGTTTCTTACAAAAACTGACGAATACAGTCCCTCAAATTCTTTATATTTTTGACCTAATCGAAAAGCAAACCCTCTATCTCAATCAACGCACTGTTGAAATTTTAGGCTACACTACTGAAGAATTTTATACTTGGAAACCCGAAGATCTCATCAATCATTTTCATCCCGAAGATCAACATTTATGTTACAGTTTACTCACTCGTTTTAATTCTCTCAAAGATGATGATATTCTCTCAACAGAATATCGATTTCGGCACAAAAACGGAGAATGGCGCTGGCTAAATACTAGAGAAACCGTCTTCCTCAGAGATGCAGAAGGAAACCCTATACAAGTTCTTGGTTCCATCACTGATATTAGCGATCGCAAACAAGCAGAATTAGCCTTAAAACATCAAAAAGAAATGCTACAAGCCATCTTTGATAATATACCTATCATGTTAGCTTGTTTTAATTCAGAGGGAAAAATTCAACTGATTAATCGTGAACTCGAGCAAGTTTTGGGTTGGTCTTTTGCTGAATGGAAACAGGACAATATTTTATTAAAATGCTACCCTGATCCGAATGATTATCAACAGGTTCTGGCTCATTTGCAAGCGGCAGACAGACAATGGCAAGACTTCAAAACTCGCACCGTAACCGGAGAAATTGTAGAAACATCTTGGACAAATGTTTGTTTATCAGATGGTAGTGAAATCGGTATCGGACAGGATATTACAGCTAGAAAACAGAATGAAAAACGATTCCAACAACAAGCGCAACGACAACACTTGATTACCCTGATTACTCAACGCATTCGTCAATCTCTCAATTTAAACGAAATTCTAGAAACCACCGTTGCCGAAATTCGACAACTTTTGCAAACTGATCGCGTTTTAATTTACCGTTTTGAACCCGATAAAAGAGGCCTTGTGATTGCAGAATCAGTTGATCAATCCTGCTGGGTATCTCTGCGGGGAAAAATTCTATTTGATGAAGGTTTAGCCAGCGATGTTTGCATCAATGCCTATACTCAAGGTCGAATTCAAAATACATCAGATATTTATAATAGCAGATTACCAGACTGTTATATTCAACTCCTAGCTGAGTTTCAAGTCCGAGCTAATCTTGTTATTCCAATTTTACACGGCGAGCAACTTTGGGGACTGTTAGTGGCTCAACATTGTTCACAACCGAGAGTCTGGGAAACCACAGAAATAGAACTCCTCCATCAACTCGCCGATCAAGTTGCGATCGCTATTTCCCAAAGCCAACTCTATCAATATGCTCAATATCAAGCGCAACGAGAACAGGCACTGAACAAAGTCATTCAAGCCATTCGTAACTCTTTAGAATTAAACACTATTTTTTCAACCACCTCTAACGAAATTGCTCAACTTCTCTGTGCAGATTGGGTGCATATCGTTCAGTATTTACCCGAACGAAAAATCTGGTTAAATGTCGGCGAATATTGTCGAAATCCCAACTTGCCGAAATCATTGGGAACAGAAATTCCTGATGATCGAAATCAATTTTCTGCTCAACTCAAACAACTTGAAATTGTAGAGATTGCCGATATTAGTCAGACTGAAGATGAAATTAATCAGGCTTACGCTCATACCTATCCTGGCTCTTGGCTTCTCATTCCCATTCATTGGAAATCCTCATTTTGGGGTAGTCTAAATCTGATTAGAAATTCCCAACATTCTCATTGGCAATCCTTTGAAATTGAACTGGCTCTAAGCGTTGCCAATCAACTGGCGATCGCTATTCAACAATCTCAACTTTATCAGCAATTGCAGCAGGTTAACAAAGAACTCCAACACCTCGCCACCCACGATCAACTTACCCAACTAGCAAACCGTCGTTATTTTGATGAATATTTAACCCAACAATGGTATCGCCTAAACCGAGAACAAGGTTTATTATCTCTGATTCTTTGTGATGTTGATTATTTTAAACGATATAATGACACCTACGGTCATTTAGCCGGGGATGAATGTCTGACAAAAGTTGCTCAAGCGATTAAGCGAGGAGTGCAACGTCCAGCCGATTTAGCCGCTCGTTATGGGGGCGAAGAATTTGTAATTATTTTACCCAATACAGATAGTAGAGGCGCGATTCAAGTCGTCAAAAAGATTCAAGCTGATATTTTCAAGCTTCATCTTCCCCATAAAACTTCCTCTGCGAGTTCACAAATTACCCTCAGTTTTGGTATTGCGAGTCTGTATCCAACAACGGTTAATTCTCCGGAAAAATTAATCAAACAAGCTGATATCGCCCTTTATCAAGCCAAAGAAAATGGACGAAATGGCTATTATCTCAGTGATTAAATAGAGGGGGAGAGGTCTAAAAAAATATTATTATACCGTAGTTAAAACCTTCTCAAAATCAGGAACATTCACCCAAGTTCCCGTTTCACTCGACTCCTGAGTTAAATCCATTAATAACTGTGAATAAACACCCTCACGCAACGAAGGAATCAGAGATTTTCCTTGTTCAATTCCATTCACCCATTGATCAACAACTCGGACAAACGGCGCAATTCTCCCATCAGGATAAACACGCGGAAATTGTAACTGTTCAGGAATAGAAATCTCTGCTAAGGCCTCTCCGTTTTTACTTCCCCATAACTTAAAACCATGTACATAATCCTGTTGATTTTCACTTCCTAAAACCAATGTTCCTTCACTTCCATAAACTTCCACCCAATGTCCCCGTCCTTGATACGTTACTGAACTCAAACTCACCTGACAAGGGGTTCCATCTGCTAATTCTAAGATTAAACTACAAGTATCATCAGCATCCACAGGCTTTAATTTTCCGCCTTCTGTGGGGTCAGGACGATAGGGAATTGAAGTGCTTAATAAACTACACATTCGGTTAACTTTTCCGAATAACCAATCAATATAATCAAACGCATGAGAACCAATCGCTCCTAAGGCCCCACCGCCTTTTTCTTTTTGGGCGTACCAATTCCAACTGCGTTCAGGATTTGCTCGACTTGAGACTAACCAATCAATTTTAATTAACCGTTTTTCCCCCACATAATTTTGCTGTAAAAGTTCTGCAAAATGTTGCCAAGCCGGAATAAATCTAAACTCAAAATCTAAAGCCGTTACACAGTGATTTTGTTGGGCGAGTTGATACAGTTTTCTCGCTTCATTCACATTCAAAGTTGTTGGTTTTTCTAACAGTAAATGTTTCTTCCCTTGTAAGACGATTTTCGCCATGTCATAATGTAAAAATGGCGGCGTTGAAATTGCTACACCCGTTACATCCGGTAAAGCAACAATATCTTCAATGGTATTCGCTGCATGGGGAATATTATGACTCTCCGCCATTGCTTTAGCCTTCTCCATATCCCGATGATAAACCGCCACAACTTCTGTGCGGGGATGGTCTTGAAGTCCGGGAATATGAACCTTTTTTCCGAACCCTGTACCGATGACTGCAATTCCAATTTTATTGGTCATTATTCTACTCTAATTCGTCAGTTTTCAGTTAAATTGGCTTGATGTTCAATCCATTCAATCACCTGCTTTCCTAAATTAACATGATCTAATAAATCGATCTCACGAATTCCCGTTGGACTGGTTACATTCACCTCCGTTAAATAACCACCAATCACATCAATTCCGACAAAATATAACCCATCTTCTCGCAATTTTGGTGCTAATTGAACACAAATTTCTCGTTCCCGATCCGTAATTTCGGCTTGGGCAACTCGTCCACCTACTGCCATATTTCCGCGAAACTCTTTCCCGGTTGGAATACGGTTCACCGCCCCTATTGGTTCCCCATCTAATAAAATAATCCGTTTATCCCCTTCTTTGGCTGCAGGTAAATAAGTCTGTACCATCACAGGTTCTCGACCTTGTTTGGTGCTAATCTCAATTAAAGAGTTAAAATTGCGATCGCCTGCTTCCAAAAATAAAATTCCTTCTCCCGCTTTTCCGCCCAAAGGCTTTAAAACTCCCGCTTCTTTTTTCTCAACAAATTCCCGAATCACCTGTTTATTTTGACTAACAATCGTTTCGGGTATTGCTTCTGTAAATTGTAAAGCATACATCTTCTCATTCGCCGCCCGTAACCCTTGAGGTGAATTAATCACCAACGTTTTTGATGAGTCAATATAATCAAGAATGTAAGTTGCATACAAATAAGGCACCGTCACAGGTGGATCAGTCCGCATAAACACCGCATCCATCTCTTCTAAAGCGAGTAACTGCGGTTGATCCAGGGAAAACCAAAGTTCAGCCGATATCCAGCGATCGCCAACTTGTTTCACCGGAACCAGATGAACCGGAGTCAGAGTCGCCCAAGCTTTCCCTTGCGTTACAGTCAGTTGGTGTATCTGCGTGACCCAGACTTCATGGCCCAGTGCTTCAGCAGCTTCCATGATCGCGACACTACTATCATGGCCTGGGTTTAGCTTTTCAATCGGGTCAATGATGAATGCAAATTTCATCGATATTAGGGGGTAGGGTGAAGGAGCAACGATGCTGTATTGTTTATCCTACCGCGATCGCTAACACCTTCCAACAATTCCTACCCCGAAAATTAGGCTAATAGCGGATCAAGCTTTCCTGCGGCTTCTAAGGCATGGATATCATCACAACCGCCAACGTGTTGATCATTGATAAACACTTGGGGGACTGAACGGCGACCGTTAGCGCGTTGGGACATTTTGCTGCGGGCGTCTTCATCCCCATCGATCACGTACTCGGTGAAGTCTACGCCTTTCTTATTCAGGAGTGCTTTCGCCCGTATACAGAAAGGACAGGTACTCCAAGTATATATTTCGACTTGAGCGGCCATAATATTGTCAGTCTGTGAATAACATCTCCTAATTTTATTGCCAAAACGCGATCGCATTCAACCAATCTCGCGTGTCAGAAGTGATCAATTATGAATTATGAATCTTTCCGGTCTCCCCCACCTTCGCACCTCCCTAACTGGTCACTGTTCACTGTTTAAATAACCTGACGTTCGTTGAGAGGTTGAATCGGTCTAGCATTTCCATTGTAGAAAGATCGAAAATACTCAATTTGTCTCCTAGAAACTTCAATCGGTGTTTCAAATACTATCCAGTTTACCCCTTCACTACAGGGCGGTGTGGTTAGTGAACCTGTGTAATTGTAGTAAACTTTGTTTTCAGGTGGTAACGCACTGGCGTTAATGGCGACTCCACGAACAGGATTTTCTATGATTTCTTTGGGTACATGAGGCCATAAACTAGCAATCAAAGGATTTTCTGTTCCTTCCTCTATCAAAATTCCAATCACCGCAAATTTCCCATCCGAACTTTTATGAACCAGATGAACTTCCATCGGATAGGTTTTTCCATCTAACTGATGTTCACTGGGAGAATGAAAGTGAAATTGCAGTAATTCATATTGTTTGTTATCAATTTTAATTGTACTTCCCGTTTCATACTCGATCTCAATAGTATGACCTTTGTTAATAACGTTTAGCGGCGTATAATCATAACTAAATTCAATTTTGGCTTTAGCTGTTGCTGATGTCTCAATATTAATCGGAGACTGTTGCTGTCCCGTTTCACAGAGAACAAATTCCTCTTTTAACTCTCCCCAATTTTCTGGCCCAATTTCACCCTGATAACCCCATTCACCTGTGTGTGGCTTATTGTTTGAACCAGCAACCGGAATAATAAACGCAGTAAAAATCAAGATGATGAAGAACATCATCCAAACCTTTATTTTTTTCATTTGACTTGAGGATTTTTAGTAGAGTTCGTATTTGAGCAAAGTACAAGCTATCGTCCCATTATAAACCGGAAGACGTCGTGCTGTTCTCAGTCCAACTTGTTTAGCGAGCGCCTTATTTCCCGTGAGAATAAACGCCGTCCACCCCTTAAAACGCTGCTTAAAAATATCTCCAAGCTGTTGATAGAGACTTCCCAACTTTTGGACATCTCCTAAGCGTTCTCCATAGGGCGGATTACAGATAATGATACCGTGATCGGCCGGAGGTTCTAGGTTAAATAATGTTGCTTGGGTTAAACGAATTTGATCTTCTACGCCGCACTGTTGAGCATTATAACGGGCTTGAGCTAATATTTCTCCATCGCGATCGCATCCGGCAATAATCGTCTTTAACTCTGATAACTGACTCGCTTCTGCTTCTTGATACAATGAGTCCCACAACTCCCCATCAAAATCTTGCCACCGCATAAACCCAAACCTCTCTCGAAACAGCCCTGGTGCCACGTTTAACGCCTTTAACGCGGCTTCGAGAGGGAGGGTTCCAGAACCACACATCGGGTCTAAAAACGGCAGATTTGGCTGCCATTCAGCCATTTCTAATAATGCTGCGGCTAGGGTTTCTTTTAGGGGTGCTTTCCCCACTGCGGGCCGATATCCTCGTCGATGTAAACTATTTCCTGAACTATCTAAACTGAGAATTCCCCGATTTTGGTCAATGTGAAGATTAATAATAATATCGGGATCTTCAGTATCGATATCTGAACGTTCACCCCACTGTTGGCGCTGTTGATCAACAATTGCATTTTTGACTTGTAATGCACTAAAATGACTGTGATTTAGACTGCGATTTCCACCTGTACAGTGAACCGAAAACGTATCATTGGGTTGAATATATTTGTCCCAAGAAATCTCTTGAACCGCTTGATAAAGCTGTTTGGCATCTGAACAAGAAAATTGATGAATTGGAACTAAAACGCGAAAAATAATTCTCGACCATAAATTTACTCGATAAAGCAATTCGCGATCGCCTTCAAAGTATACCCCGGTAAAGTCTGGACGGACTGACTTTGCACCTAATTGTTTTAACTCTTGGGCAGCAATTTCTTCTAAACTTCGAGCAACCTTAGCAAAATATTGAGTCATCCAATATTGACTGAAAAAAAAAAACTAAAGCGGCCAGATGCTCCGACCGCATCGAAAATCCTCACACCACACACACAGGAATGACATACAAATTTAGCAGAGATGTTGCTTCCTTTTTTTCAGGAAGGACACCGACGACTGGCCGTGTTTCGTCTCGGTGTCCTCACTGGTTCGCTCCTCACACGCTTGTAACTGTATACAACCCATTATCCTTTTGTCAATACTCTAATCAGGATTTTTTCGATAAATCTTCTCAAAGCCTGATTAAATAACGGTTTTACTGCTGGAAAAAGTTTTGGGAAAGGTTGACTGGACATCGGAAATGTCTTAACAAACAGATAAGATCCCTTAAATTAATGGAAAACCGTATCTTCAATTACTTTTTTTGATTGCTACAAAAGGATACTCCTCATTCTGTTGATTTACAGTGAAGAAATGACCAAAAATATGGGTCTAAAGCTCCGTTGTTTAGGACGGCTTTAAAATAGTAAAAAGTTGAAGCAGACGGAAACTGCATCGAAAAATGGAAGATTTGGAGAGAATTCCACCTCTGTTAATGATGAGATGTCTGAGTTAATCCGTTTTTTCAAAAAACCCTGAATCCGGCGCGCTCTCTCTCACTCCCCATTAACTTTCCCCAATCAACACCGCTGCTGCTTGTTTAGCCTGTATAGCTGCTTTGGAATTGCGTTCCATCATGGCAACCACCGTCGCACCCACTACTAAAATCACCAACTGTTGGGTGAGTTCCTCCGCATTCGGTAAATTAGCCGCCTTGACGAGAGAGAGAATATAGTCAAACGTCGCCTGCTGATGCTCTAAAGAAACCTGATAACCTGGATGCTCAGGATTCACTAGCTCAACCGCCGAGTTGAGAAAAGCACAACCCCGAAAATCCGGCTGCTCAAAACATTCTTTCAGCGCATCGAAAATTGCCAACACCCGCTCTTGAGGTGTGGTTCCTAAGCGTTCCACAGCTTCTTGAAACCAAGTCCGCCAGCACTCATCCTGCTGTTGTAGCCAAGCCGCAATCAGGGCATCTTTGGATTTAAAGTGATTATACAGGGACATTTTAGCCACGCCTGACTCTGCAATAATCCGATCAATGCCCACATTCTGCACCCCTTCTTTATAAAACAATTCAGAAGCCGTCGCCAAAATGCGATCACGAACACAGGAACGAGAAGATGATTTTGTGTTGGCCATAAAATATGTGTAGACAGGTCTGTATAATTATATTATATAGCGCTACGCGCTAGGGGACAGGGGACAGCAAAAATAATTTTTGAAAATTGGCTTGACAATATACAGACCTGTCTACATAATGATAAATATACAGACCGTTCTATATAAAAAAGGTGGAAATGAACTCCAACTAAGCACCATTACTTTTTGTCCCTATGAACTCACTTCAAAAAGCATCCGTTCACCCGAACATTAAAAAGTCAAACCTGAGTTTTACAGAAGCTTGTATGACAGCGATCGCAGTAGTTGCAACCTTAGTGCTTCAAACTCAGTCTCCCAATTCTAAACTGACAATCAGCCTTGAACAAACCCTGTCTTGCTTAACCGGATGCAAAACTTCTGAAATCATAAATTTCCGCCACGTGCAACCCTAAAACTAGCTTAAATTCAGGAACAAGCCCAGCAACAAGATTGACGATTCTACGTTCTCAATTTCATCATGTTTAGGAGAATTGATTATGCTTGGTAAATCGATTAAACCCCATTCTAACAGTCTCAACACCCCTTGCAAACTTTCTGCTGCGATCGCCGCTTCAATAGCAGTGAGTATCATGGGGGTAACTGTTGAAAGCCCTCAAACTTCTTTGATGAGTAATCCCAAGGAAGAACTCAGTCTCATCAAACCCAGAAAAGTCATTATTGATCGCTACGAAATAACCGACCCCACAACAGGTTCAGCGATTTACATTTCCCAAATTAAAAGCCGCTAATCTTACAGGAGTCTACTGAGTGTGTTCATTATGGGGATGAAGAAATAAATCTGAGGAAATTATGAATGCCAAATTTTTGTGGGTTTAAAATGCCTATAACTGTGGATGAATTCGCTCAAGAAGTCGGGAGTGTAAACAGGGTGACTCAATCACCTAGACCCTTAAAATGGGGTGTAAGTAATAGAAAAATACACTCCCGCTTCTTGCCAAGTTCTTTCCTTGCGATCATCAATATCATTTAAAGCAATACCATAATCAATTCGACCCGTAAATTGATCGCCTAACCGCAGTTGTAATCCCAAACCCATCCCAACTAACGTATCATTTTCTAAACGATCTTTTTTCTCAACATTCCAACCACGACCCGCATCAACAAAGGGAACAACTTGTAACACATTTCCGGTTCCTAAACGCGCAATGGGAAACAACACTTCAGCCGAAAGAAACAGACCATTATCGGTTAATAAAATATCTTGACGATAGCCTCTCACGCTTTGATAACCCCCGAGTGGAAATTGTTCTAAAGGCACTAATGCTCTGCTCGATAATTGTACATCTGAGCGCACAACTAACAAGGTTTCTGGGGCTAATAATCGCACATATTGACCTTGACCTCGCCAGTGAAAAAATCGACTATCCGGCGGTTCTGGATTAATTGTTGAATCAAAGGCATCGACTCCTAAGCTAAATTGCGATCGCCCTGCTAAAACTGATCGGGAGGTTCGTTGGGTGTATTCTTGAAAAAGACGAATAGAAGAAATGCGGGTTCTTCCCTGTGCATCTGCACCTGCGGAAAGGGGTTCTTTTTGTCCTAAAATTGTCGTCTGGCTATTATCTCGTGATAAGGTTAAACCCACAGCAATATCTTGAGTCGGTGTTTGATAAATGGGTTGACGGATGCTAAAACCAAAGCGATCAGAGTCTCCAGTAATATTGAGTCGATCAAAGGGAGATTCAATCACGGTTGAATTGGTGCCATAATATTCAAAGCGAAGAGTGCCATTATAGGGATTAAAGGGGAAGGTATAGTTAAGATCATAGCGATCGCTGCCTTCTGTATTGGTATAAGCAACATTGATGCGATCGCCAAAGCCTAAAAGGTTGGCTTCTGTCAGACTCGCACCCCGACGAAAACTCCCAACACTAGGAATTCTGCCATTATCTGCAATCAGTTGTAAACTAAAGGAATCTGCGGGATTGACTGTGACGCTTAAAACGCTTTGTTCAGGACGAGAACCTGCTGATAATTCGGCTGAAATATTTTCAATTAACGGATCGAGTTGTAACAGTTGTAAAGCCGTCAGTAAACGGTTAACATTTAAAGGAGGTTTGGTGGCGACTGCAATTCGACTGCGAATATAACTAGGTCTGAGGCGTCCGGTTCCCGTAATAATAATGTCTTGTAAACTGCCTTCAATCACTCGAATTTCTAACACCCCATCTAACAAGTTTTGATCGGCTGGAATAATCGCCCCAGAATTCACAAAACCCGATTCGACATAGAGTTGAGTGACTGCATTTTCAGCCTGGAGAAGTTCAGCAAAAGTTAGCGGACGACCTACAAATTCTGCGGTTATTTCTGCTAATTTATCATCACTAAACGCTGTATTTCCAGTAAACACAAATCGTTCAATGATGATTGTATCAAGATCTTCTGGAACGTCGGGAGAGGGGGGGACAACCCTCGGGGGTTCTATGTCTAATGGCGGTGGGGGAGAAGGCTGAGGAATGGGGATGGGAGTCGGAAGGGGTTCAATGGGGTTAATCGGTTGGGGAAGTTGGGCGATCGCACGGGATGAACTTCCTAGTAAGATTAACAGGGTTAATATCAATCTCTGAGCCAATATGCAGGACAGCATGAACCAAAGTATTTTATTATATACTAATCAAGAATACTCTGATTGAATCAGCCGTGACAACTCTTTAATTTTGTTGATTTTAACTTTAATGTCAGTCTTAATTTTTTTCTTTTGAAAGGGGTTTTGGGGGTTTCGGTAAAGGATGACTCGATGAAGCCTGTAATTGATGAATTGCGAGAATCAAACGCTTGAGATGAGGTTTGATAATTTCCTGATTTTCTTTGGATATTGTGTTAATTTGATCTTGGAGTAGTCCCAGATCCACTTCAGGTTGATAGGGCGGAATAGGTTGTCCTTTTTGCAGCGTAGAAATCGCCTGCTGAATTTCACTGACTTGTTCGTTAACCCCCTGCAAATTGTGTTGAGTTTCAGCAATTTCTAAGCGAAACTCTTGGCGCATTTCTTCAATCGCGTTAGAAAGATTATCTTGGATTGAAGCCACATTTTGAGTTAAGATAGCCACCTGTTTAGAGCGGTAAGCCGTGTCTAGAGCGTCTTCTTCAGAGCGTTCATCCGGTTTGTGTTGGAGAGAAGCAATCTCACTCGCGAGTTGTTGTCGAGTCAACCAGATAGCTCTGACTGCATTTTGTTCAAGCCGGTTGAGGGATTGTTGAATTTCCTGCCGTTCTTGCTGGGACAGTTGGACTTGTTGTTCGAGTCGGTAGCGGTTGGCAACATTGAGCGAAAGTGCTACAGTTAGGGGGGCAACACCGTAGAACGCTTGACCGGATAGAGCAACAACTAAAGAACCCACCGCAGAACTCACAAGAGAAACATATTCTGCAAGTTCTAGCCAGTGTCGTTGTTTGAGTTTCTGCACCACTGCACCTGAAGAATTAGAATTGGATAGAGACATTGTGGGACTGGAGATTCGATCAGATCGCCGTTGCTCGACGTGGGAGAGTTCAGGAAACATAGTCTTGATCTCGCTAAGGGAAGAACTAAAGGCTCAGAGTCTGTGTTTAGAAAAAGTTTCTGTTATTTAGTTTAATTGGGTTGCGATGTTTATGCTGACAATCGATACAGAACGTTAAAATCCGGTGATGAATCTGGGGCCGTTGATCTTGACAATCGACTCGAACATCGGTTTAATAAGGATTTAGCAATAGGACGTTTTTAAAAATGGAACCCAAAAATCCCAATTCTTTTGAGAAGATTAGACCCCTGTTAAGTGTTGCAACTTTTGTCATTCTTGTAATTGCAGTGGGCTTTTTAAGTGTTAATTTTATTTTAGCTTTAATTGCCAAATTGAGTTAATGTAAAAACTTCCGGACTTGATATTCGTAGCTTTTGATAATCGGCATCCGGAGATCTCCCATCTGTCGATCTAACGCATCAAGGTCTGCTTGAGGAATCGCTTTCCATTGTTGGCGAGTTTCCCAACGAATCACTAAGATAATGTTTGTGGTTTGAGGGTCTATCCAAGTTTCTTTGCCAATAAAACCGGGATACTTTTGCAGTCCCTGAGTCCAAACAGCTTCATCTCGCTCTAGAAAAGCTGACCGTTTTTCTGGAGGAACATTAAACTGTAACCACTCTATCACCATTTCCATGAACAGTTTAGCTGAATCTTTAATCTTTATTCGACATAATCAAATAATACCGTAGTCATATAATAATCTGCCCACTCTTGACCAAAGGCTTTTTCTAAAACTCGTCGGGTTTTATCATTTTGCTGTTGTTGGGTACAATAATACCGTTGAGCCGCTTGAATCTGAATTTGTTCTTCAGCAGAAGCCGGACTTAAAGCGATCGCATATTGACAGTGAACCCGCAAATAAGCATCAACCCGGTGCAAAAATTCTGCTTCTTCGGCTTCTCCCATCGGTCGAATAAACAGACAAAATTCTGAAAAAATATCACCCCAGTCAGGAATATCACGAGGATGAGAAAAAGAATCCGGCAAAGACGATAAAGCCTGATGATATTCTATCGGTAGATTCGGTTTTGGATAAATCGGAGATAAATCAACAATCGCCGCACTAATTTTTCCCCGTCCCCCCACCAAGTCCGTCCCAAACATGGGCAAAGCGTAATTAACGCGAGGAAACATCACACAATGGAGAATATCTAAATTTTGACCGACCTGTGCTAATTCTAGATGCAGCTTACGAAATTGAGGCGTTTGATAACATCGGTTTTCGATGATCAGTTTTTCTCCTTCGAGTCGCCCTTCAACATAGCCCAACTCCGCCGGAAGGTGATCATAAGGTTTAAGATCGAGATATTCTTGCCAAATTTCCTCAATCCGGTTGGCGAGTTGACGAATTAGAGAATGTTGCTGTTCACGCAGGGAGGGGGTGGATGCTTCTACCATTGAAAAATCTTGACGGTTGCAGGCAGGACGAAAGAGCAAACAAACCGTTTCAACCCTTTCTAGATCCAGAATATCAGTTTACGGCGATCACAGAAAGCAAACTTTATCGGTAAAATCAAGGTGTTGATCAGCAAGGGGAAAGCGTAATGTTTGGTTTAGGATTACCAGAAATGGGTGTAATTCTGTTAATTGCGGTCTTTATTTTTGGGCCGAAGAAAATCCCAGAATTGGGAAAAACCCTGGGTCAAGCCTTAAAAGGGTTCAAAAACGAAATCCAGAACGATACAGAAACCGAAAGCGACAAGACCGAAGTCAACCCGAGTGAGTCTATGGGGAGAAACTGATCTCACAACTTCTCCCGTTGAAATAGACTGCTAAACTTGAGAGGTGATCGGAGCCGAAGCGGTACCGTTTTGACCCGTGAGAGAATCCTTAATCGGGTTGCGGGCTTCAATCAAACCAATCGCCCGACTCACACTTTCAGGTAAAATCACCACTAAACCCCCATCAGGGGCGCGTTCTAGGCTAGTTTCTATCGCTTGAGTCTCATTCAAGATGGTTTCATGGCTGACTCTGGGGTCAGGAACTCGACTCAATACCTGTTCAACCCCTTGACGAATTAACTCCGCCGCACTTCCCCGTTCCCGTCCTCGGGTATCATCATCTTCTTTAATCACAATTTGGTCAAACATCTCCGCCGCCAGGCGTCCTAAAGTCACAAAATCTTCATCACGGCGATCGCCCGGGCCACCGATCACCCCAATTTTTTGACCAGGCCAATTGTGAACAAACCCGGCTAGGGCTTCATAACTGGCGGGATTATGAGCATAATCAATCAAAGCGTGATATTTACCCATATTAAACAAGTTCATACGTCCGGGAGTTTGAGACGTCGAAGCGACAAAAGTCGATAACCCCTGCTGAATATGTTCAATTTTGATCCCCTGGGCAAAAGCAGCCAAACAAGCGGCTAAGGCATTAGCAATCATAAAAGGTGCTTTACCGCCCATTGTGAGAGGAACATTCACCGCCTGTTCAATTCGCAACGTCCAGTCCCCTTTGAGGATGGAAAGATAGCCATTTTCATAGACTGCGGCTAATCCTCCTGCTGTCGTATGTTTGATCAAGGTTTCATTTTCCGGGTTCATGGAGAAATAGGCAACCTGGGCTTTAGTGCGTTCGGCCATTTCCACCACTAAAGGATCATCAGCATTTAAAACCGCATAACCTTTGGGCATCACCGACTCAGCGACAACACTTTTGACTTTAGCCAGTTGTTCAACGGTATCAATATCGCCCAAACCGAGGTGATCGGCAGACACATTCAAAACAATACCGACATCACAGACATCAAACCCCAAACCGGAACGCAGAATTCCCCCTCTAGCCGCTTCTAACACCGCAATTTCCACCGTTGGGTCACAGAGAATCAGTTGAGCGCTCTGAGGGCCTGTATTATCGCCAGATTCAACTAAATATTCGCCGATATAGGTTCCATCCGTTGTGGTGTAGCCCACAATAGAACCCGTTTGTTTGACAATGTGGGCCAGTAAACGAGTCGTGGTGGTTTTACCATTCGTCCCTGTGACCGCCAGAATAGGAATGCGACTGGGTTTAGCGCTGGGGAACAGCATATCCATCACCGCCCCGGCAACGTTACGGGGTAAGCCCTCACTGGGGGCGACGTGCATTCTAAATCCAGGTGCTGCGTTAACTTCCACGATCACCCCGTCTACTTCCCGTAGAGGGCGGCTAATATCGCTGCTAACGACATCAATTCCGGCGATATCTAAACCGATAATTTTGGCAACACGGGAAAACAGCCAGATATTTTCCGGGTGGACTTCATCGGTGCGATCAATGGCGCTGCCTCCGGTACTGAGGTTAGCCGTAGCCCGCAGAAAACATCTTTTTCCCTGGGGCAATACAGAGTCTAGAGCGTAGCCTTGAGCGGATAACAGAGAGAAAACGGTTTGATCAATTTCAATACGAGTCAGAACGTTATCATGTCCATCGCCTCGGCGGGAGTCGCGGTTGGTTTCAGCGATCAATTCTTCCACGGTTGAGCGACCATCTCCGACGACATTTGCCGGAACTCGTTCAGCCACAGCCACCACTTTTCCGTTGACCACTAACACCCGAAAGTCGCGACCTTGATAGAAGCGTTCCACGATCACGCTGCGGGTTTTTGAAGCGGTGCTGGCAACGTCGTAGGCTTGTTCTGCGGTTTCCCAACGGGTAATATCTAGAGTAATGCCTCGACCATGATTTCCATCTAGGGGTTTCATGGCGATGGGATAGCCCCCGACAAAATCAACAGCATCTTTCAACTCATCAAAGTAGCGAATCACGGTGCCTCTCGGGACTGGAATCCCGGCATTTCGCAGAATTTGTTTGGTGCCTTCTTTGTCGCAAGCCAGTTCTACCCCTAAAATGCCTGTATTACCGCTTAAGGTAGCTTGAATGCGTTTTTGATTAACCCCGTAACCCAGTTGAATCATAAAGCGGGTATTCAACTCTAACCAGGGGATACCTCGGGCTTCGGCTTCACTGACAATGGCATCGGTACTCGGGCCGAGAGCCGCTTGGGCTTTAAGTTCTTTGAGATCTTCGAGATCTTGGTTAAGTTCTTCGGGTGAATAGGTTCCGGTTTCCGCAATACTCTGGCAAAGTCGCACAGCGGCTCGACCTGCATAGCGACCCACGTTTTCACTTTGGTACTCATAGACAACCTGGAAAATTCCGGGAGTGGCGGTTTCTCGAGTTCGACCAAAGCCCACTGACATCCCCGCCAAGTTCTGGAGTTCGAGGGCGACGTGTTCAACAATATGTCCCATTAAGGTGCCGCGTTCTACTCGACTGAGAAACCCGCCCCTGACTCCAGGTGAACAGTGATGTTCCACTAAGCTCGGGAGTACAGAAGTGAGACCGTCGTAGAAACCCGGAATATCGTTTGAGTAACGTTCCGTGAGTTCTTCGAGGTCAAGACGCATCACAATCAGCTTGTGCCGCCTGATGCTCCAGTAGTTGGGACCGCGTAATGTCAGAACTTTAAGAATCTTCATATCTGTCTAGGAGTGGGGAATGCCGGAATCGTTCAGAGTGATACTGTTACTTTTATCAATTTCTAACTTTAAAATACATCCTAACTGTTTTCAGTGAACAGTTGAGCAATCTGAGGCTGAGAATTCAGTTAGATTTTTGACTCGGCTCTAGGGATTACAGGAGTTCAACCGTCAATTTTCGGTGAGGCGTCCCCCGCAGATCCCCAAGCCGCAGCCCGGTTTACACCACCTTTTGTGTCCATGTCTTGGGAAAAAAGATTAGCTTAGAATCGTTGTCCCCTATAGACTCAGAGCGGCTGTCGGAATTCGGGTGCGAATGTTATATTGATCGCCGTGGGAGAGAATATGAACTCGTAAGTTGAATAGACTGAGGGGATCTGCCGCTCCGACTTTCGACGCATTTGTATATGACATTTCGCTAGCATCTACAATGGTAACAGTGCCTTTGCCGATCACTTTGAGTCTTTCTTGGGCTTCAAACATTGCACAGGTGTCTTCGTCTATTCCCAAGCCTAAACATTCGGGATGAGAGATAATGGCACTGATCAGGCGCCCTAAGCGGTTGCGGTTATGGAAGTGTTGATCGACAATCAGTTCGGGCATGATGTCTAACCCGGTTGCCATATCCACCAAAGAACGGTTCGGGGACTCTCCACTCCCTCCGCCTGCGATCATATGATGACTCATAACGGCTGCACCAGCGCTGGTTCCCGCTAGAGCAATTCGCCCTTCGCGAGCCGAGGTCCGAATTTTTGTCATTAACGGGGTATCCGCTAACAAACTATATAACCGGAGTTGATCGCCTCCGGTCATAAATACCCCCGTACAGGAGGATTCTAGGAAGGAATGCCAATCCGCATTTTCACAGTGATGGCGTTCGCGAATATCAAAGATTTTAATTTCTTTGGCGCCCATCTCCTCAAATATTTTTTGATAGCGTTCGCCTTGAAGAGCGGGTTCTCGGGACGCCGAAGGAATAACCGCTAGTTGGGCATTCACCCCACCTGCTCGGTTAAAAAAGGTTTGCAGAATCTCTCGTCCATGAATTTTATCTTCGGCTCCCCCAATAATTAAAATTGAGGTTTGAGTGGGTGGGGGTATCATTTGTTCAAGGGCTTGAGATGTCAACTGCTGCATATTTAATCTCCTCTAATCAGCATAAGTTTAATGCGCCGGACATAATCCCGACTTAAAAATATTTACGGACTTTTTTGGGGGGGTTCTGGTCAATTTTTGACTTTCTATATTAGGCATTTGAGATATTGAGCAGGAGATTTTAGCCAGGACTATAGACAACTTGTGATTGAGTCATGTCTCCTCACAACACATAGAGGATGCTTTTGCGGTGTTCCACCCGGTTGACTTTACTATTGAGGGGGCTTTGGGCTAGGTTTCGACTAGACTTGAGGATCAAAGTCCCTCTGTCTGTCTGGTTTGATCTGCGTCAGATGACCTGATGGCAGTCCAACTGATTACCCAATTTGAGTTGAAGCTGTCCAATCCACTACTTGAGTTGAAAGGGTAAGACATTCTATCACTCTCTCTCTGGAAGTCAAGCCCCAGATTGTTGACTCTACACTAACGATGGATAACCTCTTTTACCTCAAATGGCTCAGTTGGGTTTTTCATCCCCATAATAGTATATTTTGATACTGAATTAAACCGATTTTGAGATTTTATCGCTTATCATATAGCATTGTACAGAGTTTGTGGTTTTGAGATTTTAACGTTTCTTAACAATTAATTCACCAATAATTCCTCTGAGTGTTCATCCTGTGCGATTTGACTTAATAACCCTCTTTCCAGATTTTTTCAGTTCTCCACTGCAATCCGGACTTTTAGGCAAAGCTTTGGCAAAGGATATTGCCCAGATTCATTTAGTTAACCCCCGAGATTTTGCCACCGATAAGCATCGACGAGTTGATGATGAACCCTATGGCGGTGGAGTTGGAATGGTCCTCAAACCCGAACCGATTTTTGCGGCGGTTGAGTCTTTACCCATCTTACCCCGACGAGACATCATTTTGTTGACTCCTCAAGGAGAACGAATGCACCAGGGTTTATTCCGAGAGTTAGCCACGAATTATGACCAACTGGTTTTGATTTGCGGTCATTATGAAGGGATTGATGAACGAATTACTCATCTTGTGACTCGTGAAGTGTCTTTGGGGGATTTTGTGCTGACTGGGGGTGAAATTCCAGCGATGACTTTGATTAATGGGGTAATTCGTTTGCTTCCGGGAACGGTGGGAAAAGAAGAATCCCTTAAAGCTGAAAGTTTTGAAGACGGATTACTGGATTATCCCCATTATACCCGACCCGCAGAATTTCGCGGTTTGAAGGTGCCGGATATTTTACGTTCAGGAAATCACGCCGAAATTGCCCAATGGCGACTTCAGCAACAACTCCAACGCACTCGTGAACGTCGTCCAGATTTGTTAGAGTGAATCGAGACTCGGGAAGACCATTTACATCCTTATCAAGCCTTTTGGCTAACGAAAAAATTTGAATCTTAAATTCAGAAGTATTGATTCTGTCTTGATTCCCTTCCGAGAGGTTTGACTGCAGAATCTCTATTTCTTTGTCTGTCTAGATTATACCAACATCTGTCTAATTCATCAATCTATCAAAAAATTTAATGATAAGATAGTAAGCTTAATTTGCCGTTAATATTTGATCGGATTTGACTTATGACTGTTACAGAAAAAGTGGTGCAGAAAGATTTAGTGTATCGTTCCCACCTCTGGAAAATCATCGCGGTGAATTTATTGATGATTGGGGCGATGATGATTCGGGCAATTCTCAAGCAGAGAAGTCCGATGCGGTATTTTGGTGAAATGGGGATTATCACCTGGTTTTCTTGTGTACAATTATTAATTTTGGCAGGATTATCATGGAAAATTTATCGCATCCGTAAGTTAGCAGAAGGAGAATATCAAGGAAAGCACCCACCGCAAATGTTATGGAAAATTATCACGATTGGGTTTGTTTTTTTAGCAGTAGATGAAGTGGCACAAATTCACGAAACAACGGATACTTTAATTCATTGGCTGTTTCAAATTCCAGAGGAAAACCAGTTTTTACAACTCGATGGCGTGATTGTGGCGAGTTATACTGTTGTGAGTGCCTATGTTTTGTACTTTTTCCGAGATGAATTTAAACGGTATAAACCTGCTTTTTATCTGTTTATTCTCGGTTTTTTTTTCAAAGTGATTATGGTGACAATTGATATCACAACAGATGATGAAAGTCTTTTTTCCTTTTGGTTAAGTGATCCAAAACTACATAAGTTCGTCTATGATTGGGTACAAGCAGTAGAAGATTCTTTTAAACTCTTGGCTGAGGCGGCTTTTATTTCGGCTTTTCTCGTTTGTGTTCAAATTGCCAAACGGATAACTCGCAGTGAAATCACTCATTAAAATACAATAAACCCTCAGTTAAAAAAGGCTGAGGGCATTTTCATCACTCTATCTATGGGAGTCTCTCGGGTTGTGGGTGAGTTGAAGTCATTTCTACAAGTCTAAAATTTTAATGATAAGATAGAAGGCTTAATCTTTTATTCCTCTTGTATTGTTAACTTATGACAGCAATTGAACAACAAGTCCAAAAAGATTCAGGTTATCATTCCCATCTCTGGAAAATCATCGCGGTGAATTTATTGATGATTGGGGCGATGATGATTCGGGCTTTTCTCAAGCAGAAAACACCGATGCGGTATTTTGGTGAAACGGGGATTATTAGTTGGTTTTCTTGTGTACAATTATTAATTTTGGCGGGGTTAGCATGGAAAATTTATCGTATTCGTAAGTTGGCGGAACCAGAGACAACAGCAAAGCATTCTCCACAAATGTTATGGAAAATTATCACAATCGGATTTTTTTTCTTAGCAGTCGATGAAATTGTTCAAATCCATGAAACAACAGATGTTGTAGTTCATTGGTTGTTTAAGATTCCCGAAGACAATCAAATTTGGCAACTGGATGCGTTGATTGTTGCGGGTTATAGTGTTGTGAGTGCTTATGTTTTATATTCGTTTCGGGATGAATTTAAACGGTATAAATCTGCTTTTTATCTGTTTATTCTCGGTTTTGCTTTGAAAGCAATAATGGTGGCGATTGATTTCAGTACTGATGATGGAAGTATTTTTTCCTTTTGGTTAACAGATGCTAAACAACATCAACTGATGTACGACTGGACTCAAGCAGTAGAAGAATCTTTTAAACTCTTGGCTGAGGCGGCTTTTATTTCGGCTTTTCTCGTTTGTGTTCAAATTGCCAAACGGATAACTCGAAGTGAAATCACTCATTAAAATACAATAAACCCTCAGTGAAAAAAAGCTGAGGGTTTAATTAACCCTTTATTGAACCTGTAAACCATACACCCAAATAATCAGTAAGGGTGTAATAATTGCTAACAACAGCGATAACGGTGCGCCCACTTTTGTAAAGTCAAAAAATTTATAACCTCCGGTACTATAAACCATTGTATTGGTTTGATAGCCAATGGGAGTCATAAAGCTACAAGAGGCTGCAAGTGTCACTGCAAACATAAAGGCAAAGGGGTTTAAATTAAGGGTTTTGGCGACTTCAACCGCAACGGGAAGCATCAAGACGACTGAAGCATTATTAGAGAGAATTTCAGTTAAAAACACCGTGACAATATAGAAAAACGTTAAAATCCAATACCCGGAAAGATTCCCCCCGGCTGAGACTAAAATATTGGCTAACCATTGGGTTGTCCCTGATTTTTCCATTGCAATTCCTAAAGGAATTAATCCAGCCAGCAAAAAAATCACATCCCAACGAACCGCCCCATAAATTTCACCGGGTTTGAGACAACCTGTAATCACCATTAATATAACGCCCGCCAAAGAACTGACTAGAATGGGAACGATATCCAAAGCTGAAACCAGAATAACTCCGGCAACAATAGCAATGGCAATTTTGGCTTTATCTTGTCGAAGACCTTCTACATCTCGTTGTTCAAGTACCAATAATTCACGGGTCGTTTGTAAACCAATAAAGCTTTGTTTGGGGCCTTGAACTAAGAGCAAATCTCCAAACCTTAACGGGGTTTTTCCTAAACGTCCCCGTACTAATTCCGCCCCTCGACGAATGGCTAAAACGGTTGCATTATATCGTTGTCGGAAGCGTAAATCTTTTAAGGTGGTTCCAATGAGTCGAGAGTTAGAAAGTATTAAGACTTCTCCGATTTTTTCTTCTCCTGAACTCAGAACAGACTCAATAGAATCACTTTTAAACTGTACATCTGGTAAAATATTGAGTCCTCGTTCTTCTCGAATTTTCAGTAAATCTTCTCGACTACAACGAATCATTAAAATATCACCTTCCCGCAATATTTTATCGGCTACAGGTTGGGGGAGGTGAACTTTATCTCTGACTAATTCTAAAACGTCTAGGTCAAATTTTCGCTGAATTTCACTTTCTCGCAAAGTTTGTCCAACGAGACTCGACTGAGGCGTAATAATAACTTCACTCAGATAATCATTAATCTCATAATTTTCGCCTAAAAACTCACTGGCATTTGATTTGCGTCTGGGTAGCAGATAGGGTGCAATAAAAGAAATATAAATTAAACCAATTGAAAAAACAATGAACCCAACCTGTGTAAACTGAAAGAGGCTAAACTCCCCATAGCCTAAGTTTTCTGATATTCCACTGGCGAGAATATTGGTTGAGGTGCCAATCAGTGTCACCATCCCGCCTAAAATAGAAGCGTAAGAAAGAGGAATTAACACTTTTGACAGGGGAATTTTTTGTTTTTTAGACCAATCTTCAATAATCGGCAAAAAGATCGCCACAACAGCCGTATTATTAATAAAAGCACTAATCGGGCCGACAATCGCACCCATGAGAAAAATTTGCTGTGTGGGATGTTTTCCCCCCCATCGAACTAACCAATCTCTAACAATTTGAATCACACCTGTACGAGTAATTCCCGCACTGAGGATAAACATCGCCATAACGGTAATGGTTGCAGAATTTCCAAAGCCAGAAATTCCTTCGCTGGGGGTCACTAATCCTAATAACATTAGAACAATGGTGACACTTAATGCGGTTAAATCGACAGGCAACCATTCAACAATAAAGCTGATTAGGGCTAAAATCAGTACCGTGAGTGTGAGAACAATTGTCATACTAAAGTAATATCTGGTTGATTAGGATTTGATGGGACATTGAAAAATTTGTGTGAAAGCTTGCCATTTAGCGACCCCGATTTTTTAACACGGTTTAGGATGCTTATCGCCTCCGATAGCTTCTATCCTAGTTTTGAGTAACTTTCATCTCAATGATTATTAATCCCAGACTGAACAAAAAATCTATTCAATCACTGATGAATTTTCACCTTGATTTGCTGTTTTTACAATACACCCAGAGGTTGAAGTTTGAGTCTTGAGGACTGATAGCGATCCACCCACTTACCGTCTTTTTATAGCCAGACTGACAATTTTAAACTGTTTATCCTTGACTGTTATGGGTTCTTGGTTTACACAATATAGCTAAACCTTACAGTTGATTCTCATCTAATCTAACATGGTCGTGTCTAACGTCAAATTGTATTCTGATCGCGGAGTTGACTATACAACTCTGCAAGATCTTCTCGCCAAGGGTGAATGGAAAGCCGCTAGCCGAGAAACCACGAGGGTGATGCTACTGGCGGCGCGTCATACTTCTGATAGTGAACTAAGTGGATCGGATCTCGAAAAACTTCCTTGTGCTGACTTACAGACAATTGATCGGCTTTGGGTGGCCTCTTCTAATGGACATTTTGGCTTTTCAGTACAGTACCAGATTTGGGAAAGTTTGGGAAAAGGCACAGACTGGGATAGTTATTCCCGTTTAAGCGATCGCTTGGGATGGCGACGGGGAGGAAGTTGGATTTCTTTTTTTAAACTCACTCACAGTTTACAAGCCCCTCCCGGCCACCTTCCTTTTTCTCACAGGTGGTTTTTTTCTGCGATGAACCGTATTGAAATCTGTCAAATGTGAACGATGAAAGTGTTCTGTTAAAAATCCCGGTTTCTCAAAAATGACCGGGTTTTTTTGTCTTTAGAATTCGCTGTTGATCGGATTAGACTTCGGCAAACGTTGATAGAAACTGGCGATAATGGCAATCATCAACCACCATAAAGTATTCACTTGAGGACGATACCATACTGTATCTACGCTACCATGCGCTAATAGTCCGATCATGCTGGCGATCGCAGCTATTAACCAAAATCCTTGACTATTTCCCAAATTTCGCAGGCGTCGCAGTTGTAACCATCCTTGCTGCAAAGTCACAACTAATAACCACAGAAAACAGGTTAAACCGATGATCCCGGTTTCGACGGCAATTTCTAAAATCACAGAATAGGCACTCAAAGCGGTGTAGCGGGGTCTCATGTAAAGAGGGTAAATTCTATTAAAAGCGTTATTACCCGGCCCTATGCCTAAAATCGGCCGATCCTGAATCATATCAAACACAGCCGCCCAAACGTTCATCCGAAAGTTGTTGCTGCTGTCTCGGCGTCCGAGAAAAATACTTCCCACGCGATCGCGTAAAGCTGGAACTGTGGCAACTGCTAAAATAAAAATCGCCGCTAAACTCCCAATACCAATGGGGATCGCCCATCTCTGCCAAAAGGGTGAAAAACGAAGACTCAACCAATACAATAGCAATAGGGCAAAAACAAACATTAAGGCAACAAAACCGATCCAACCTCCTCGGCTAAAGGTTAAGACTAAACAGATGGAGTTGACAATGGTCATGGTTAAGCCTAGTGCTTTGGGGAACCACCCTCGCCATGCAAACATTGCTGCTACACTCAACGCACAGGCGGGTAAAAGATACCCAGCTAACAGGTTGGGGTTGCCTAAATAGCTGTAAACTCGCATTAAATTGGCTTGTACTGAATCTGGATCAACCCATGTTGCTAATTGTTTTGCCCCAAAAAACCATTGTCGTAAGCCGTAGATACTGACAATCAGAGAAATATGCAGATAAAAGGTGATAAATATGGAGCGAATTCGTGGCGATCGCAAAATTCTTGCCATTAAGAAAAATAGCATTAAATAGAGCGTTAGTTTCACTAAACCGACTAACGCCGCAGCTTTGACTGGGGATAGGGCGGTTGCCAGAATGTTAATCATCCAATACAACAAAACAATAAGATGGATGGGCGTAAATGCCGTATCTGAGGAATCATCACACAAGGTTAGCAACACCCAAAACCCTGCACAAGCGACTAATAAAACTCCGATTAAAGCTGTGCTAACAAAGGGGGCTAAACCAAACACTAAACTGATCAAAATGGCGCCTAGAGGTTCTCCCCACTGCATCAGCCAACTGCCTTGTCGCCAATTTCGCAGACAACCACTGAGGCGGTAGATCAGGCTGCCACCGCGCCACTGGGATGGGTATAAGTTTGTGAGTGTTAGGGATTGCCAAACGGTGTTAAGCGTTGTCATAGGATGTGTAGATTTTAAAATCCAAAATTCGGTTGAATTGCTGTTGGTGTTGAGATAGACAGGTTTTATCCTGCGATCGCCCTAAATTTGATAGATCAGCATTTAGTATAAGTAGGTCAGTGCAAAAGAGCAATACCAACTTTTTACCCAAATTTAGGTTTGATCGCAGGATATTTTGGATTTTATTTGGGGTCTACGCGCAATTCACGTTAATTATGACCATAAGGATCCTTACAACCTGTAAAAATCACTTGGAATTCGACTCCAGCTTCTTCTGCCAGACGCTGTTTCCGTTGAATAACTTGTCTGCTAAAGCGTCTAGCCTGGAGGCGGGTTGTTCCTCCTGTGCTATCGAGTATCCAAGAATTATCCCCGATTTTGTACCTAAAATGACAGACAATATCTTGTGCTGAGACTCGAACCGCTTGAGCAGATAATCCTAAGTTTAATCCGATTAAAGCTAATGCTGTATAACCCATTAACTTTTTCATAGTGTTCCTCCTGCAAAGGATGATTTCTGTTGATTTCATTATCTCTTTTTAACTTTGATTTAACCTAATAATTTAATTAAAACTTTATCAAATTGAAGGAAAATTTTTCTCATAAAGCAATCAAAAACTAATCTTTAATTTACTTTTAAAAAAAATTTTTTAATCTCCTCAAAGCTGTTAAAATCGACACAAAAAAAATGATAAAATTAAGTAAAATATTAAAGATTTAACTTGATACCATAATTAAAAATTATAAAAATAAAAGTCCGGTTTATCTCTACAGCAGCTAAAAAGGATTTGAACAATCTGCTCTGCTCATCAGAATTAGTTAAATAAGTTTTACAGACTGTAAAACGTCTGATGATTCCCGCTTTTCAAGGAGTCATTCTGCCCCAAAAATTCTGCTCAGTATATCCCTATACGGACAGATCCTCAACGAGACTGCTATGATGGCAACAATCTAGCAATACCGAGCATAATCTGACCTGTGGCTCACCCATTAGGTGGGCTTTTAATATTTTCTGTAAACTTTTCTGATAAAATTAAATCTCGTAAGATTACGACTCAGCTTGAGTATTCCTAATATATGTCTCCTGAAATTGACTCTAATTCTGAAAGTACCCAGGGTGCAGATGCAGTGGATCGGGCGATCGCAAAGGGTATTGATTTAGATGGGACTCCCATTCCTCAAAATAAACTGGATCTCTATCATAAAGTGATGGCATTGGAAGCCGGACGACAACGCAGTGGGGTGTCTAATTCCATGCGATCGCGAATTGTGCGGATCGGTGCAAAACATATTTCTGAAGCTGAACTGAATCAAATGCTTACTGAGGCGAACTTTGAACCGCTTAAGCCTAAAGAAATTGCGTTTTATTATGGTGGGAAATAACCCCATCGAAACCTAGAATTAATTTCATTTGAATTAGGGCGCAAACAAAAGCGCCCCAGAATTTTGAATGATTCCAAATAGAGTTTAAACCGTGGAAGTCTTGCAGGGGGTTTCTGCATGGGAACGAGGACAAGTTTCTAAATCTTCAGTGACAGAACTTGTGGAATTTAAACCGATCCAAGCGTCAATGCTGTCTTGATCAAAGCCGACTCGATAAATCTCCCCAACTTGAATTAAAGGACGACGAATTAACAAAGGATCGGCTATCATTAATGTTAGGGCTGTTTCTGCATCCAGTTCTATCGGCTTAATTTCACCGGATTTAATCCTCGGCGCACTTTGATTAAACCATTCTGTAACAGATAAGTCACCGAAAAAGGGACGGAGTTTCTGGGGAGTCCAAGATTCTGTTAAAAGGTTACGAGCGTCTAAATTGTGACCTGCGGCTTTGAGCAACGTTTTTTGCTTGGTGTTATTCTTACATCCCGGTTTTTCATAGAAGACAACGTTAGCCATAATTTCAACTCCTGGCATTTACTGTAATGTACAATTTGCGCTCCCCGACAACTATCAAATTCGATACAGATTAGCTTTTCTTGCCAAATTAACAGTTAAATTCACTAACTTTATAGGTTGACAAATTTTTATTTTTATGATCTTTGTTAAAAATAAATCAAATCATAGAGATTAAATTTTGGGTCAGCCGTCATCGGTAAAGCCGCAAAAGATGACATCCGTTGACACTCCCCACAGTGGAGACAGCGATCGCTTTAGGGTGGGGGGGATGTTCAGCGTTTTTCAATTTCCTCTGTCTCAACTGATTAGATATGACTGAATAATGTTCTTCAGATTAAATTCATCAAATGACTAACTTTGTATATTGCCGAGGGTCGGTTGGGCTTGCCATAGTAGTAACGTGACTGGTTTTGTTGAGGTGAACTGGCTAACGTGCTAATTAATTAACGCGCCGCCAGTTCAGTTTCTCTAAGTTTTCAGTTGGGCGCCGTTGGGCTGCAATCCAAAAACTTTACTAATCAATTCAGCGATTCAGCCGTGAAGTTCTGCCAATAGATTTTTACAAAAGTTTAAATAAGCGACCCAGTCATCGGGTTCAAAACTTCTAGTTCAATTCAGGTTGAGAAAATTGAGTTTTTTTCAATCTCGATTAAACAACTTTTCTTGATACTCAGTGTAGAACTATAGTTCAAACATCAGGTGATGTCAATTGTTAAGCCCTGACACCCGAGGGAATTTCCAAGATAACTTTAAAGTGCGGTTATACTAGGCAAATAGGAAAACGATAGAGTTTGTTCTGGGGCATGGGTGTTAAAGAAATTGTTGAGCTAATCGACGCTTTAGTCAGTATTCGGACAGGGAATACTTTAAGCTATATTCATAAAACTATTCTGGCAGAATCATTACAGGATACTAAAAAAACCTATGATCAAATTGCTCAGGAAAATGGCTACTCTCCCAGTTATCTTAAAAATGGAGCGGCTCCGAAGTTATGGCATCTTCTCTCCGAGGTTTTGGGAGAAAAAGTCAATAAAATAAACTGTCGTTTCCTACTCGAAAAAAAACTCTTTAACTCACAAGGAATTGATGAGAATAAGGTGAAAGAACTCTCGGAGGTGCTGAGAATTGAATCCCCAGAAGGACAAGTCCCCCTAGCTTCTAAATTTTACATTGAGCGATCGCCGATTGAGGCTACTTGCTATCAGGAAATACAAAAACCCCAATCCTTAATTTTGATTAAAGCCCCTCGCCAAATGGGAAAAACTTCATTAATGGTGAGAATGTTAGCCTTAGCAAGAAGTCAGGGATTTAAGACCGTACAGATTAGTTTAAACCAAGCCGAAAGCAAAGTTTTTACCTCAACCGAAAAATTTTTGCGCTGGTTGTGCGCCAATACCGCCCGACAACTTGAATTAGATCCGCAACTCGATGAATATTGGGATGAAGATATGGGAGCATTAGTCAGTTGTACGCTATATTTTCAAGGATATTTACTCTCACAAATTCAGAGTCCGATTATTTTGGCAATTGATGAAGTCAATCAACTCTGTGATTCTCCCTCTTTGACGCGAGATATATTTGCTCTCTTGCGGTCATGGCATGAAGAAACCCGAGATTTGAGTGAATGGCAAAAACTGCGTTTACTATTACTGAACTCTACAGAAATTTATCGTCCTCTGGATCTCAATAAATCTCCCTTCAATATCAGTTACTACTCAGTGGAATTACTACCCTTTAACCGCGAACAAGTAATGGATCTCGCTCAACGTCATGGACTGAATCTTTCCCTTGTATTGTTAGAAGAATTAATAAATTTAACGGGAGGATTTCCTTATCTGTTGAGACTGGCGTTTTACCACAGTATCCGTTATGAAATTAATCTAACAACAATATTAGAAACGGCAACTCACGAGACGGGAATTTATAAACATCATCTTCATCAGCAAGCTTGGTATCTCCAACAACATCCTGATTTAGCGATCGCCTACCAAGAAATAATGACCACCTCAAAACCTGTTCAACTCAATCCAGTCCAAGTTTTTCAACTCAAGAGTATGGGTTTCATTTATTTAGAAGGAGATCAAGTCACGGTGAGTTGTGGACTGTATCGACAGTATTTTAAATCGTTGTTTGGGGTATTGGACTAAAAATAGATTTGAAAAATACTTTCCCCGTTGCTGAGGATGCTGCATAAGTTCTTCAGAGTCAGAAATAGGATCGGGTAGATATTGATCAGACTCAAAACATTGATTCCTATGTTTGACTCTACAACAGATTTTGCAGGGCTGCATCTCCATGAAATCATTAGTGCTAATGACTTTGATCCGACACTATGGAGTGGATATTCTGATAGTTTAGTTCCCTCAGTTCTTCCAGATTTTCCTCCGATGACGGCTGAGGTTTTAGAATCTCACTCCAATAGTTTGTTAATCGATCAACTAACAGGTGCAAGTCTAACAGAGGAATTACTCTTTTTCGAGTTACCCCCGATCATTGATGAGAGTTTATGGACTGCTCAAGATTTAGGTGTATTAGAAGGAACTCAAATTATTCAGGGTTCAGTCGGAGATTTTAATCGCAACGATGTTTATCGTATTGTTCTTGATAGTCCTAGCAATCTCTATCTGTCTTTAGAAGGTTTAATCGCAGATGCAGATTTAGAACTGATCGTTGATTTCAACGGGAATGGTTTTGTTGATGCCGGTGAAGTGATTGACTTTTCTAATTGGGGTGGTACTTTTCCCGAATATATTTCGGCTGTTAATTTACCGCCGGGGGATTACTTTGTTAACGTTAAACAATACAGTGGTTTTACACCTTATACACTCACTCTATCTCCCATTCCTATTGCCTATTTTGATCGGTCAACAGGTTATGGTTTAGTCGATGCGGCGGCGGCGGTGAGTCGGGGAATAGGCCACCCAGTTGCTTTTGCAGATGTTCCTGATGCTTTCTTTTGGAACTGGGGACTCAATACCATCAATGCTCCGGAAGTTTGGAGTCAGGGGATTACAGGGGAAGGCGTGGTTGTCGCGGTAATTGATAGCGGTGTTGACTACACTCATCTGGCTTTGCGTGGGAGAATTTGGCAAAATCCGGGGGAAATTCCAGGGAATGGGATTGATGATGATGGAAACGGTTATATTGATGATGTGATCGGTTGGGATTTTGTTGATAACAATGCTGATCCGATGGATTTAAGGGGTCATGGAACTCATGTCGCTGGAATTATTGCTGCTGAAGCCTATGAATTTGGGATTATGGGGGTTGCTCCAAACGCTCAAATTATGCCAATACGAGTAACAGATGATGAAGGTAGGGCTGAGTTTGATCGTATTATTTCTGGGATTCATTATGCAGTCAATAATGGTGCTGATGTGATTAACCTCAGTCTCGGTTCTGAGTATAACTCTATTGAACTTCAACAGGCAATTCAATATGCAACGGATCAGGGGGTAGTTGTTGTATCTGCGGCGGGAAATTACTCGGGATGGGTTCCTACTTATCCGGCGGGGTACGCGACAGATTGGGGAATAGCGGTAGGTGCTTCTAATATTTACAATCAGTTCGCGGATTTTTCTCATCATGCAGGTTTCATGCCCATTAACTATGTTGTGGCTCCTGGAGTGGATATTTATTCTACAACCCTTAACAACAGTTATGAATCTGGTGAAGGAACTTCGATGGCTGCACCTCATGTCGCGGGTGTCGTTGCATTAATGTTGAGTGCAAACCCCAATTTAACTCCCTATGAAATTCAGGATATTTTAACGCAGACCGCCAATCCTAATGTGTTAACAACCTGAATGAATTGATTTTTTCAACACCTATCAATTTTAATCAAGTAAATTCCAGGAAAAAACGATAACTTTTCTCCTGGAACTCTTTTATTTAATAAATTTAAACGGAAATCCCAACAGGGGAATTACAGAACGTTGAAAAATTTTAGAGTCTTAAAAGATCTGACAATTCTCCGTAAAATCACCCAGGACTGAGCCACACCCATGATAGATTATGGGTTATACTCAACTCTTGAAGCTGATCCCACAGACATGGGCTGCGAACGCTTTTAATGAAGTGCATAGGCTGAGTGGGTCTAGAAATAGGTATCAGTAGCGAGGGAAATTCACCCTCAATGCACCATTGACAAAGCAAAGGAGGATAAAATCACTGCTCAATAGAGAAGTTTGTTAATGCTCACAGCCAACTCAAATGTGAATTTCAATGGGTACTGCGTCAAAATATTGGAAATTAATCAAACTGGAAAGTTCGGGACAACGAAGAATCTCTGAAGTCCCGTCTGCACGGTCATTTTTTCAGTCTGCATTTCCAGAGTGGGCCACTGAAACAGAAGTCTCAGATGTTGTCATTCAGCAAAAATTGGTTCAATGGTATCGGGAACCGGAAACCCTTCCTCACCCCAGTTTAAAATCAACGAACGCTCAACTGTGTCTTTTGTGTTTTATTTCTTGGGAAATTGAGCAAGTTTGTTTGTACCTTGAAGCCAAATATAGAGATGAATACGGGGTCACTTGTCAAGAGTTATTTCCTTTAGTGCTTGATGAAGCGGGAAAAATAAACGCCAAAAATGCAGACTATCAATCTCTGGCTCAACAAATTCTCGATAGTTTTGATCCTCAACAAAGTGGTTTAGCTACTTGGACAAATCGCAAAGTTAAATTTCACCCGGAACTGAACACATTTTTGCTTCAACGGGGAATTTATATGATCAGTGATTGGGCGATTTTAAATGATACTCGTCCCAAACAACTGGAGCGAATTTTGTCTGAGGTTTATCAACGGACTCCTTTTGAAATTCAACGCAGTGTTCAAATTTTATCGAGTTACCATAGTGTCTATCGAAGTCAACGTATTCAAGAACGTCAAACCGGAGCAAAACGACGATGTCAATCTCCCTCTGCTGAACAGTATGAAAACATGGCTAAGTTCTTGAACGCTGAATTTAATCAACGCTTTGAACCTGAATTCATTGCTCAAATTCTAAAAGAAATTGCTAAACAACTCAGAGATTATCGAATTTATGTTCGAGGGGGTCCATTTCCGACTGAATCTCTCAGTGGTTCTGAGGCTGATGGTTCAACCGAAAAGCCTGCTCATCCAATAGAAGAAGATGAATCAGAGGAGTTTCTAGACAAGTATCGTCAAGAATTTATATCAAGACTAGATCGCACAATTGTACAAGTAATTCAGCAAAAAATTAAAAAATTTAAGAAAGGAAAAACAGATAAATCGGAACTTTTTATCAAAGCGTTGAGTCAATTTCATTGTCAAGGAAAATCAATGGGAGAAATTGCTAAAATACTGGGTATAAAAGCACAATATCAAGTGAGTCGTTTGTTAGAATTAAAAGAGTTGAGAGCCGATGTTCGACAACAGTTATTAATAGAGTTACGCGATCGCATTCTTGAACTGGCTCAACATTATACCGATGTTCAACGATTGCAAAATCTCGATCAAAAAATAGAAACAGCACTCAGTGAACAGATCGACCAAATGATTCAAGAAGCAGAAGCCGAATCCCATAACGCTCAAGAAAGTTATCACAAAAGTCTCTTTTCTCATCGGCTTTGTGAACAAATCGATCTTCAGTTTAAGGGCTACATCTATTAATCTTTTCTCTCTATGCTATCTTGTATTAAAATTAAACAGAGCAGCGCATCTACTCAAACCCAACCCTTAATTTAAGTGTTCAGGAAAAACTAAAATGAATCATTCATCTTTACTCTCAGAACTCTCACTCGACTTTGAAACCTTCTCCCCAGAATCAGTTTCTTTATCCGAGACTCAAATTGATGAAGCTTTAAGCTTGAGTCATACTGTTCAGACAGAATCTCGACAATGGTACACCTATTTAAACGCTCTGGCTTTATTTGGTTTTGAAAATTGGTTAGAAGAACGGGGCAATTTCAGCATAAATCGAGAAAATTGCTCAATTTTTAATCCGGAAATTAGCAATATAATCGAAGCGGTGTGTCACCTAGAAGTGAATCAATTTCAAGTCTGTTTAATTACCGTAGGAAGCTTATTTGATGAAGTGGTGACAGTTCCTCAAGCCGTTTTAGACTTACCTGAATATGCGGCTCAATTTTATGTTTTAGTCAAAGTTCAAGAAGAACTGGAAACCGTTAGCATTTCAGGTTTTGTATCCTATCCTGATTTAATCGCCGCTAAAGCTAAAGTGAATTTAGAAGCGGATGAAGATTGGACATATCAAGTTCCCCTGCAATGGTTTGAACAAGATATCAATCCTTTACTGCTGTATTTTCGGTGTTTAGAACCGGGGGCGATTGTATTACCAGAAGCGGTGAATCGTCAAACTTTACTCGCAACCAATCAAGCCGAACTTCAACAGATTTTACCTCGAATTCAAGCTGAAAATTCTTCAAACTCTCAGTTATGGAATCTATTAACCTGGGAACAAGGAATCGCCGTTCTCACCCATCCTCAGCTTTTAAAATGGGTTTATCAAATTCAAAATTCAACTCAGTTAGAACAAGAAACTAACCCATCTGCGTTAATTCAAACTCGAAAAAATCACCTGTCTGATATTTTTCAACTCTTAACAGAACCCGCCATTAATTTAGGACGTTGGTTACAGGATGAATTGGATAACTTAGCCAGTGAATTATCTTGGGTGATGATTCCTGAATTTTCAACACCCACCGCCATGAGAAGTTTGAGATTTGCATCAGAAGAATTTGATACAATTGAGCGAGAACTAAAAAATAAAAAGATAGAAATTCCCCCAGATGCTAAAGGAGCCTCTCGCGATTTACAACTTGCAGATACATCTTTAAGGCTGTATGTTTTAAGCTGGGAATTAGACTCAGATTCAGTGCGGGAATGGAAATTACTACTCATTTTAGGAACACCCTCTCGCAGCAATTTACCCCATCAAGTTCAGTTGAGAGTCAGTGATGAAACGCAAATATTAGCTGAACTTAGCTTAAATCCTGGTGATGATTATCCCTATATTTACACCGAAGTAGAGGGAAGTTTAGAGGAAAAATTCATTGTGACGATAAGTCTCGGTGGAGAAATTCAAGAAACTTTACCCCCATTCGGGTTCAATCCTGAACAGTAAAGCCTGTTAACCTGTAAAAATCGTTAAATTTGCGTCAGGAATTCCATGAAAGAGATCTGTAGAAGTAGAATAACTTCTAGTTCAAGATCAGACTGGGGTTTCTAAACTCTATATAAGGTGGTGTAAAATGAATGTTTCTCTTGCTCAACCCTACTTTCTATCTTCAGTTGATTCAAAATCAGAAGAACCCTCAAATCAAAACCTCGAAACGACTGATTCGATGGGGAAACTATTAAAGACGAAACAGGGTAAAAATAGTCATCTTCCCAAAGCCAATTTACAGCAAGCCAATCTCGCTGAAGCCAATCTCGCTGGAGCGAATTTAGAAGAAGCAAATCTCAAGGGTGCTAACCTGGCAAATGCTAATTTAAGAAACGCTAACCTGAAAAAAGCAAATCTCAAAAATGTGAATTTGAGTGGAAGTGATTTGCGAGGGGCTGATTTAAGTTTCGCTACACTCAATGGAAGTAATTTAACAGGTGCAAACTTAGAAAATGCGGATCTAAAATCTGCAAATCTGGGATGTATTAATTCACAGCGAACCAACTTAAATAACGCTAACTTAAAAAATGCAAACTGCTGTAAAGCTAATTTCCAGGGTATTTCTCTAAAAGCGGCTAATCTTGCTGGAATTAATCTCAGGGAAGCCAATTTCAATCCCTATTTAGACGACGAAAAGAGTTTAACTGAAAAAATTGTGAGTGATTTAACCGGGGCTAATCTCTGTAATGCTATTTTGAGAAAAGCCGATCTAAATTTTGCGATTTTAGCCCATGTTAACTGTGAAAATACTGATTTCAAACAAGCTAAACTTACCCATACAATTCTTTTTAAAGCTAACCTAATGAATGCTGATTTAAGCCATACAGACTTATCTTATGCTGATCTCACTCAAGCCAATCTTCGAGGTGCTAATTTGAGAGTGAGTCATTTAGGTAATGCCTGTTTAAAAGCAGCAAATCTGATGAATGCTAAATTAGAATTTGCTCGTTTAATGCAGGTTGATATGAGTGAAGCGAACTTGAAAGGAGCGAATTGGAATCGGGCTGAACTCAATCAAAATATCATGAACAATGTTATTTTACCAGATGGTACAACCTATCAGGCGAATGATTAAAACCTAGAAGAAAACAGAAAATAATTGCATGAATCATCAAGAAATAGAAGACAGAAGCATTTTAATCGCCTTAACAGGTTCACGGGGTTATGGTTTAGCAACTGCAACTTCTGATTATGACTACCGAGGGATTTTTATTGCGACAAAACCCTATTATTTGGGGTTGAGTCAAATTGAACAACAAGATAAAGGATGGGATGAAAACCCTTCTCAAAGGTTTCCTTACTTATCGAAGGATACCTGTATCTATGAACTCAAGAAATTCTTGAATCTAGCGATTGATAATAATCCTAATATCCTTGAGTTGTTGTGGTTTAAAGATTATATTCATCTCACCGAAGTTGGAAAAATATTGCAGCAACATCGACACCTGTTTCTTTCTAAACGCATCAAACAAACCTATTCAGGATATGGCTACGCTCAAATAAAAAAGCTAGAATCTCATCGTCGTTGGTTGCTGCATCCTCCGCAACATAAACCGACTGCGGCTGAATTTGGACTCGGAGAAACACCCCCTCTAAATATTAGCCAGATGAATAGTTTTTTAGAATACTTGTATTTGTTGGTACGTGATCGCATAGAGTTTCTAGAACCCGCTCAAGAGTTGCATCATCTGTTAACATCTGGCATTGATTATAAGGCTATTTTAAAACAACATTCTCTCCCTGATGAGACATTAGAAATGACTCAAAAACTGGCAAATTCTTCAAAAGACTTTATTCAACTATTGCAAAAAAGTCAACACTATCAACGAGCCGTTCGAGACTATAAAAACTATCAAAATTGGAAACAAAATCGTCATCCTGAACGAGCCAAAATGGAAGCTAAAGTCGGCTATGATTGTAAATTTGCGATGCAAGCGATTCGGTTATTAAAAACTGGAATAGAGGTTTTGAAAACTCAAAATTTAATTGTTGATCGCCGAGATGCTGGAGATGCAGAGGAATTATTAGCAATAAAAAAAGGGAACTATTCCTATGATGAAGTGATGGAAATGGCAAAACAACTCTATCAACAACTCGATGCAGCCGCAGCCGTTTCAACCCTTCCTAAATCCGTTAATAAATCTGTGGTTAATCAACTCTGTATCGATTTAGTTTCACAACAGGATTTTTAATCGAGTGGGGAGATCTAAAAAACAAAGAACTTCTTAAGCTCTGAAAAATTCAGGCTAAAGGAGTCAATAATAACAAAGTTGGTTAATCACAAACTTCTATGACTCATCCTCGCGAAATTTATGACCTCCTTCTGGATAAAAGTCTCAGCAATAGTCCCATCCAAGAGATTATCATTGGTTTAACCTGGACCCTGTGTAAAGTTGAAGGAATGGGGTTATGTATGAGTCCTGGAATACCCATTCGGACATTATCTTGGTCAGGAACTTTAGTCAATAAACCTGCCTCGGAATTAACATCGTGGGTGAAGTCATGGGAAAGTTATCAAGCAACAGTTGGAATGGCTGTGATTAACGCAATTATTAACTCTAATTCTCCCCTACCTCAAACGGCTAAACTCCTCTGTCCAACAGGTCCGGCAAACTTAGCTGTATTTGAACATTTTCTCCCTCAAATTCGAGGAAAACGAGTCGCAATTATTGGGCGTTATCCTGAACTTTCTCGCTATGAAAAAGAAATGAATTTAGTGGTTATTGAAAGACAACCTGCTGGGGGAGATTTACCTGACCCGGCTTGTGAATTTATTTTACCGGAGTCTGAATGGGTGTTTTTGACCGCAACTTCGATTACAAATAAAACCTTTCCTCGCTTGGCGGAATTATCAAAAGATGCAACTTTAGTCTTAATGGGGCCGACTTTACCCTGGTTATCAGAATTAGCAGAAATGGGTGTTAATTACTTGGCGGGGGTGCGTGTAATTAACCCCCAAGCGTTGCGTCAAACCGTTGCTGAAGGCGGAGGAACTCGCATTTTTGACACGGGTGTACAATATTGTATTCAGCAAATTTAATTAATCAGGTAATGTTAGAATATCAACACCGGATTCAGTCACCGCAACAGTATGTTCAAACTGGGCGGAAAGTTTCCCATCGATTGTAATAGCAGTCCAACCATCTTCGAGAACTTTAGCTTCCCAAGTTCCTTCATTAATCATTGGTTCAATGGTAAAAACCATTCCCGGACGCATTTTTTTGCCTTTTCCGGCGGTTCCATAATGGGGAACTTGAGGGGCAGTATGAAAGGTGGTATTTACACCATGACCCACAAAATCTCGCACCACAGAAAACCCGTGAGATTCTGCATATTCTTGAATCGCGGCGCCAATATCTCCGATTTTTCCGCCAGGTTTAACCGCTTGAATTCCCCGCATCATTGACTCATAAGTGACTTCAACTAATTTTTTCGCCACTGGAGAAGGCGTACCGACAAAAAATGTTTTAGAAGTATCTCCGTGATAACCATCAACAATGGGAGTTACATCAATATTAATAATATCTCCGTCTTTGAGAATTTGTTTAGCGCTGGGAATCCCATGACAAATAACATGATTGATGCTGGTACAAATTGATTTTGGGAAGCCATGATATCCTAAAGGAGCGCTACGAGCATTATGAGCTTTTGTCCAACGTTCGGCTTCGTCATTGAGTTCTAGTGTACTCACTCCCGGTTGAACCATTGGTTCAAGATGATTTAACAATTGAGCCGCTAAACGCCCCGCTTGACGCATTTTTTCGATTTCACGACTCGACAATAAAACAATTGTTTCGCTTCCCATTTGTACTTAATTAATTTGTCTGGTTATATTTTTAGCCTACCTCTATACGGTATCATAACCAACTCAATCGGTAAATTTCAACGGATTCTCTTTCATCAAAGCTTTAAAGTAGCGATCGCTAAACATCCCCATCCCGCTATCAAAGCCACACCTCCAAGCGGCGTAATTGCACCCAGCACTTTAATCCCAGTTAAGCTTAAAGCATACAGACTTCCCGAAAAAATAGCGACTCCGACAATAAAAGCAATTCCTGCAATTGTGATTAACGGTTGAGGAGAGGGAGTATTTTTTAATAAGACTCCCAGCAATAATAAAGCTAAAGCATGATACATTTGATAACGAGCGCCTGTTTCAAAGATTTCAATGGCACGTTCGCTGATTTTCCCACTCAAAGCATGAGCGCCAAACGCCCCCGCCATCACCGACAAACCGCCGAAAAGTGCTGCAATTGTTAAAAAGATTCTATCCATTATAAAGTTGATCAAATATTGATGATTTATTCTACAGTCTGAACTCAGTGATCATTTTAAATCATTCTTTTCTAAGATACAACATTTTAGATCGAAAAGTGAATGAATAGTTATTGACAATCAAAAGAATAAACCGTTTCTCCCTCTAATGTTTTTTCCCGCTTTCCATTGAGTTCTAAGGCTTTTTGGGCGATAAACCTCTCCGCTTCTTGTTCGGATAAATGAGTATATTTGGCGAAAGTCTTAACCGTGATTTTACCGTTATTTTGTATTAATAAATGACAGAAGATAGAATGAATCCGGCGAGAACGGTTTTCTATCTTCTGACGAAACGGATGAGATCCATCCCAAAGCAGCCAACCGCCGATTCCTAAGGCGGGTAAACCCAACACTAACCCCCCAATTGCGATGCTAATTTTATTCTGAACCGAAGCATCCGGGTTAATTAGTCCGGTGGCAATCATCAGCAAACAAAATAGCCCAATCGGAATTAACAAACTAGCAGTAATTAGCTTAATTAATTGCATTGCTTTCCCCTATAATTAGATTGGCAATTAGCTTGCAATTAAACATCACCCAACTCTACAGCTTTCCTGTTTTTACCCCGAACGGTTGACTGCAAACTAAAGAGTTTACACCCTCACGGCTTCTAACAATCGAGAAAAATAAAAGCGAGTGCTAGTCAACTCCTTGCGTGCAACACTGAAGCCATTATTCTTTAAAATTTGCACAATATCTATTTCTCGATGTTGATAAGCACGAGTGGTTTTACTTGGCCCCGGAAACAATTCACCAATTTTTTTAAGAAGAGTCAAAACCGGGTTTTTCGGTGCAAAACTCAAAATAAAACGAGACTCCGCTAAGGATGCCAAATGAGCAATCATATCCGCCATTTGATCATCAGGATAGTGAATCAACACATCCAGACAAATTACAGTATGATATTGACCCTCTAAAGCCTCTAAATCTTGGGTAGTAAACTTGACGTTAGCAACTTTTTCCCCTAAAGTAGCAGTAGCTCGTTCTTGGGCTTCCGAAACCATCTTTTCAGAGATATCGCTAGCCGTCACAACTGCGCCTGCTTCCGCTAGAGGAATACTCAAACTCCCCACACCACACCCCGCATCGCAAATGGACAAACCCGAGAGATTTCCGTCTGCTTTCAGCCAGTCTAGCACCTGATCGATGGTTTGTTGATGTCCATTGCGGATATCAAGTTGAACCTTGTTTACTTCGCCATCGCCGTAGATTCGTCTCCAGCGATCAAAGCCTGTAGAGTTAAAGTATTCCCGAACAACGGTTTTGTCGTCTGCAACGCTCATAAATTTGATTTTCTGTTAATTTGAGTCCAACAGTCCACCCTATCATTATCTGATACGATGACACCAAATCCTCAGCGATTAATTTTGGACAACGGCAAGTTTATGAAAGACTCAAGTAGTCTTGTTGGTCTAGCGTTTGAGTAACCTTGAGTTCAAATAGGACTTTATTCGATGTTTAATGCTCATTTTTTTCTGAGTTTCCTCCTCATTTATACGACCGGATTTTTTCTAACCAGTTGTACTCGTCATAGCGTCGGTCAATCTCCCATAAATTCAACCGAAAATCCCCAGAAAACATATCTCAAATTAAATCCACCACCATCCTCCCAAAAAATTGATATTGATCACTTAACTTTTGTGGCTGGACAAACGATTTATGTTCCGGTTTACTCTCATATTTATTATATGAATGCGCGCCGAATTTATAACTTAGCAACAACCCTGAGTGTTCGCAATACTGATCCCCAGCGTTCAATTATCATTAAAACCGTTAACTATTATGATACAGAAGGACAATTAGTTCAATCTTATTTAGATGGAAGCATTCAACTTCCTCCTCTAGCTACCACAGATTTTTTTGTTGAACAAAGTAACTCTAGGGGAGGGTCAGGCGCTAACTTTTTGGTTGAATGGGTTGCAGAAGAAACAGTCATAGAACCTTTGGTTGAGGCTGTATCCGTCGGTACATCAGGAACCCAGGGGATTGCATTTAGCAGTTCAGGTCGAATCATTGACACCCTAAACAACTAAGCAGTATTCGCTCAAACGTTCTTGGGATCACTCAAAACCGATTACCCTTTGGGGGGTGTTCAACCCGATTGACTCGGTTGTGTATAATAAAATTGCTAAAATATTACTGTACATCAGTAAAAATATCAATTGCTAGTTTTGTCAACGTTCTTTGTCTCAGTCCCATGGGGTAGACTTTTATGTGAATTGATGATCACCGATCCTAAAATACTTAGACTCCAGTATAACCACCCGAGAGATGATGTCAATGCTCAAGACAAAATTGAATATTTTCTGGGTAGGAATCAATCTTTGTTCAGCTTCCATTAATCTGAGTCTGCTGTTCTTCTTTTGGGAATTCCATTCTCAGTCTTGATGTGATTGCATCTACCCTAGAGTTTAAGATGAAAAATTCTAATTCAAGTCGAAAGACAGAAACATTTTTTGGACATATCTTTAGACCGATTCCCATTTTCTTTTCCGGTCTTGTTGTTGGCTCAATTATAACTGTTTATGGTACACTCACTCATGTTAATCTTTTCAATTATTTAGGATCAAATAATAGAAATATTCTCAACTTTTATAGTGAATTATTTGGTCTTTCGGATGATTACATTCAGAGAATAAGTCAATTTACTGGATATTTTGAACAAATCAATATTACCGTCCACCCCGAACACTTAAGCCTCTATGCTTTGCAAAACTCCCTCTGTGAAAATGCCATTATAGAAGGAGATAAAATTCAAGTCTCTGCCCTGCAAGAATTTAAAGAAGAAGAACCAGAAAATGATTTTAAAATCGTTCAAAAAAAAATTAATCAAGTTCTCACCGATGGGGTTGGCAACCTAGACGTGATGAATATTAATGGTGAACTCGCCTCAATTGAAATTAATCTTCTTACCCCAGAAAAAACCTGTATTCGCAAGCCTACAGAAATTAAAGCCTTAGAAAAAATGTTGCAAAACCAACAGTGGAAAGAAGCCGATATTCAAACCTATAAAATTATGCTAAAAGTCAAAAATCGTCAAACAGAAGGATACTTAGATCGGGACTCCATAAAAGCCTTTCCCTGTTCCTATTTAGCAACCCTTGATCAACTTTGGACTCGATACTCAGGCGGTCTATTTGGTCTAAGTGTCCAAAAAGACATTTATCAAAAAACAGGCAACGACTTAACAGAAGATCAACTCAGAAAATATAATCCAGATGCTTATATTCATTTTAATGATTTAGTGCGATGGATTGAAACCGGAGAGGATGGTAAAGAACAGTGGAAACCCTATGATCAATTTACCTTTTCTCTAAATGCACCTCGAGGCCATCTTCCTCGACTCGAAAGCCTCGAAGCCGGAATGAAAAAAGAATCCGGTTATCAACTCATCTCCCCGAATTCCCTACCCCTGACATCTCAAGAAATCCAAGCCCGAAACTTTCTATTTTCAAGGGTTGAAACCTGTAAACTCTAATTCAGAGTAGCTCAGAATTTAAAACCTCGTTACAATCAGGGAAACAGTCCATTGTCAACTTTTGTGGCCTGAAGATGAACGGCATTAGAACCTCTCAAAATGATCCGATTACCGTAGATTTCCTACCCGCAGACCAAGTTCCCTGGGCGGGGAAAGTTGGCTTGACGTTTGCACCCGGAAAAAAGCATCAAGGGATGCACTTTATGTGGAATCGTAACCTATATCAAGACCTTGATCGCTTACGCAATGACTATCAAACAGATGTTTTAGTCTCCCTGATTGAATCCCACGAATTTGAAGCCGTACAAATCTCCAATCTGACCTCAGAAGCCCAAAATAGAGGGATGGAAACTTGCTGGTTTCCCATTCCAGATATGAGTGTTCCGACTTCGATGAATGAACTGATTCTTTTAGTGCAGAAGATTTTGCAGAAGACTCAACAAAATCAAACTGTTGTTATTCATTGTATGGGAGGATTAGGACGAACGGGAATGGTAGCAGCTTGCTGTTTAGTCGCTTGGAATTATGATCCAAAAGAGGCAATTAAAATTGTTCGTGAAACTCGCCAGTATGCTATTGAAACTCAACAGCAAGAAGACTATATCTGGAAATTTGCCCAGGCGATGAAAACCAACTTGCCAATTTTGTCAGGCAATTATCACCCCTCTTAAATCCTTAGATCCGGGGTGGATGATTTTCCTCTCCTGTGATCTCGCCTAGGGCTGTTGAATTCTCTGGCTTTCCTGCTTTTCCCACCCCGGAAATACCTGGTTTTGTCTGATCTAATGATTTGATCATACATCTTGACCGCAATTCATGCCGCCCCATCAAAGATTATAGCGGGAGCCTTCTTGCGGTTGAAAGTAACAATAATTACTTTCCGTAACCTGTAGGAATCCGATCCAAAAAATAGACAGTGTTAAGATCAACAAGATCACCTAGACGGCGATCGCTCAATCGAGAACCTGAGCAATTTGACTGGCTTCTAGTCAGTTGCTAACCCTTGATAACAGCTTAAGGAAACTTTTAGACTCTAGAAGTAAAAATGTTAACATAACAACATTTCCAATTCAGCAAGAGTCTAGCTACACTAAGAAGAGTAGTGCAGCCAGATGACATCGGTAACGAGTCATATGCCAATCGGATAATTCCGTCAAAATGACAATAAAGATTGTCTACATTCCCGAAAAGCCCGAGAAAACTTGAATGGTGGACGAGTCAAAGATCTTCAAACGTCAGAATATTAATCCGACTGAGATCTTGACGTTGGGTGAGAACTCAAACCGAGAAAGTCAGACTAGCTCCCAGCCTACTGACTCTTTTCAAATCAGGTTCACTCACATCAGTTGGCGAATCACCCGTCCACTGAGCATCACCCACTGACTCTCACTGTAAGATTCTCACGCTAGACGGAGATCATCTCTAAAATTACAGTACAAACGGGAATTCAATTCCCAATCTCGCATTTTCAATCCCAGTGTAGGGAATTAAGCCAGAGGAAGACTAGATGAACGAGTACGCAGGAAGCTTTTCTTCATTGTGCAATCGCCTCCTCAATGGGGCAGTCCGTAGTAAAGCCAAACGCCTGATGGCTATGGCAGCCATTTCGACCATAGCAGTTCCCGGATTAAGCAATGCAGTCCACGCTAGCCTACAAAATAGTCCCAAAGCCGTTTTAGATGAAGCTTGGCAAATTGTCTATCGAGAATATGTCGATCCCAGCTTCAACCGCCAAAACTGGAAAGCAATTCGACAAGAACTTCTCAGCAAAGAATATTCATCCCGTGAACAAGCTTATCGGGCTTTACGCCAAGCTCTAGAACAGCTGAATGATCCCTACACCCGCTTTATGGACCCGAAACAGTATGAGCGGTTAACCAGTCAAACCGCAGGAGAACTGTCCGGTGTGGGAATGCAACTTTCTTTGGATGAGGAAACCAAAACCATTTTTGTTGTCTCTCCGATCAGAAATTCTCCGGCTCAGGATGCCGGAATTCAAGCCGGGGATCAAATCATCGAGATTGATGGCGTTTCAACTCGAGGAATGAGCGTTGATAATGCTGCCGAAAAAATTCGCGGGAATGTCGGAACTCAAGTCAAGGTGCGAATTCGGCGTCCCGGAGAAAACGAATTTGATGTCACCCTGACTCGCGCTCGGATTGAACTCGAAGCCGTCTATTATCGCCTCAATACCGAAGGAGATCGAAAAGTAGGCTATATTCAGTTGCGTGAGTTCAACTCCCACGCCGCCGAACAGATGAAAGAAGCGATGGAAGAGTTGATCGAGCAACAAGCAGAGGCTTTTATCCTAGACTTACGCGGCAACCCCGGTGGTTTACTCCGCAGTAGTATTGAAATTGCCCGAATGTGGATGAATGATGGTACCATTGTCAGCACTGTTGATCGCGATGGCCTCACCCAAGAAATTAAAGCCAACCGCACAGCCATCACCACTTTACCCACTGTTGTCTTAGTTAATCAGGCCTCCGCTAGTGCGAGTGAAATCGTCGCCGGAGCGATGCAAGATAATCATCGGGCTGTGATTCTGGGTGATCAAACCTTTGGAAAAGCTTTAGTACAATCTGTTTTTTCTTTATCCGATGGTTCCGGTTTAGCGGTAACAATTGCTCATTACTATACACCTAATGGTACAGATATTAGTAAAAAAGGAGTTACACCTGATATTAAATTAGAGTTAACTGAGGATCAGAAAAAACAACTTGCGAGTGATCCCAAATTAATTGGCACTTTAGGAGATCCCTATTATGCCCGTGCTATCAACGTTCTAGCAACAGAAGCGGCTTCACGACCTCTAGCCGTTGGTGAACGCGAGAATCGGAAATAAATGTAATGCTGGGCAAATCGCGATCGCCATTTGCCCTAGCTGGATTGTCTTTCTAAGGATGAATTGTCACTGAGGAAAAGAACAGGTAATCTTGAGGGTAATGTTGTGTGAATCAATGTGTTTTATGTCAAATTCATTGCCTCCAAATTCACCCTCACCCCAACAAAGCTCATCTCGTACGAATGATGAGTGGATTGCTGTTGTCGTCGCACTCTTAGCGATGGGCAGTATTTTCTTTTGGGTCGTGGGTCGAGACACTAGACCATTTGCGCCCCGCTGGGCTTCTCCGACAGTTGCTCCTGCTCCCTCTCGGGTTTCAAGACCGATCAATTTATCTCAAATTATTGAACAATCTATTCGCTCTCATCGAACTCCCACCACTGCTCCTGAAGCGGTTTCTCAACCGATCACGCCTTCAAGAGTGCCATCACCTGCCCCTTCTACCCGCACAACCGCCCCAAGGACTGCTAGCACCCAGGGTGTGAGTCCAGCTGCGGGTATTACTCCCTTCTTTTTTGCGCCTTCAGAAGCACCGGAAGCAGCCGATAGCCCGGATTCAGACTTGACGATCGTACCCGTTCCTGTAGAAGAACCAACGGCTACGCAACCGGAAACAGAAGCCAGTCCTCAACCGGAACCCCAAGCCGTTCAACCCCAACCTGAAGCACTAGCACCCGTGCCTTTAGTCTTGTCGGATGTACCCGAGGATTATTGGGCTAGAGGCTTTATTGAGTCTACTTCTGAAAGAGAAATTATTCTTCCCTACGCAGATGGTTCATTTCAACCGGATCAACCCGTAACCCGAGCCGAACTCGCGAGGAAAATTGAAAACGCCTTTATTTCTGAAGAAGATAAATCGGGTGAACTCAAGTATACAGATGTCGATCCAGATACTTGGGCGAAACAAGCGATTACTGATGTGACTCAAACAGGCTTTATGACTGGTTATCCGGGGGATCTCTTTCTTCCCAATCAACCCGTTCCTCGAGTTCAGGTTTTAGTGGCTTTAGTCAGTGGGTTAAATCTCCAAGCCCCAGACAATCCTGAAGAAACAATACAAGTTTATCAGGATGCGGATCAAATTCCTCAATGGGCGATTGAAAAAATAGCCGCCGCCACAAAAGCCGGATTAGTGGTTAATCATCCAGAAACAAACACACTGAATCCCAATCAACCTGCAACTCGGGCGGAAGTCTCAGCTATGATTTATCAAGCCTTAGTTAAATCAGGTCAAGCGGAACCGATTGAATCCGATTACCTGGTTCAGCCGAATCAGTGAGACTATTTAGAATGATCATCGATTGATTTAAAGACTTTCAACTTTCCCTGAATGAACGTTTTTTAACGGAATTATAGGGAAGTTTTTTTCACCCTATAACAGCAACATCTCAATGCACGATCAACAGCAATCTCGATCCCTAACCCTGATCTTGACTTTGCTTTGGAGTTTAATAGATCTGGTTCAACCTCTGCATTCATCAGGAGAAACCTTTCTGATGACTAAAACGCCTAAACCCTGTTTTTGGGAAATGGATGTTTTACCCGAACCCCCTTTGTCTCAAACTGAACCCAGTATCCCGAGTTTATGGTTAGCACAAGGACTCTATGGACATTCTACCCTAGAATCCCGTCCTATTCCAGAGACATCATTCGATGCAGAGCTTTCACCCAACACTGTACAACCTTCTCAAGAACAGCAACTATTTCCAATTCTAGAAACTTGGTTTGTTGAACCCCAAATTACAAAACTACAGTCTGGTTTATATGTGAATAACTTAGTCACTCTCGTTGTCAATCGAATTAATTGGAATCGAGAGAGATATATGGGACAATATGTATTTGTGAGTCGATTTGCATCTTTCACAAGACGCTATGGCTATAATTTACGGGTTTGTAATCGTCAGGGGGATCTACTTGCTTATTATGTTTGTGATTTTGAGAGCAGTCCTCTAAACTGTGAAATGAAAATCCGATCAGAAGGATTACAATTTAGAGATTTTAGACGTTTTAATCAATAAAAAAAGCAAAAGACAGAAGCCAAGAGGCAGAAGGCAAGATTGGTCACTAATAACTGTTTTCAGTGCGTTTGTAAATATACCACTGCGAAGCGCTATAAAACTTAAAAAAATCCCCTGCTATTGTTAACAGGGGAAAATTAATTTGACAGAATAATCAAAGGATAGAACAAGATTACTTACCGACGTTTAACACCGCAGCATCTTGACTATATTCTTCCAATTCAATCGGAACAGGTTTAACACTCCAAATCTGTTCACAATATTCTTTGATGGTGCGATCGCTGGAAAACTTAGCCATACGAACCGCATTCTTAATTGACATTCTCACCCAACCATCGCGATCTTTAAAGGCTTTGCTGACTCGTTCTTGACATTCAATGTAAGACTGATAATCCGCAAACAGCATATAAGGATCATGGTGCATGAAAGAATCAATCATGGGTTTAAATAACTCCTGATCCCCATGAGAGAAAAACCCAGAAGTCAGGCGATCAATCACCGCTTTCAACTCAGCATTTTTGCTGTAGTATTCCCAGGGTTTATAACCCGCCGCTTTAGTTTTATAGACTTCATCAGCAGTTAAACCAAATAAGAAGAAATTCTCCTCTCCGGCTTCTTCACGAATTTCAATATTCGCACCATCCAAGGTACCAATTGTCATCGCGCCATTCATGGCAAACTTCATGTTACCCGTACCAGAAGCTTCTTTACCCGCCGTTGAAATCTGTTCAGACAAATCCGCCGCCGGATAAATTTTCTGACCCAGAGACGCATTAAAATTCGCCAGGAAAACCACTTTTAAGCGTCCGCGTACATCGGGATCATTATTCACCACTTCAGCGACAGCATTGACAAGTTTAATCATCAATTTTGCCATGAAATATCCGGGTGCCGCCTTCCCACCAAAAATGAACGTTCGGGGAGTCACGTCAATATTTGGATTTTGCTTGATGCGGTTATACAACGTGATAATATGCAGGACACACAAATGCTGACGTTTGTATTCGTGAATCCGCTTTACTTGTACATCAAACATGGAATTGGGATCAACCGCAATACCATTATGTTTCCAGATGTAATCAGCCAGTTTCTGTTTGTTTTCTAGCTTAATTTGATGCCATTGTTCACGGAATCCAGCATCTTCGATATACGCTTCAATTTTGCGAAGCTGATCAAGATCTTTGAGCCAACCCTTACCAATTTTAGAGGTATAAAGCTCAGACAGTTTAGGATTACTCAATAACACCCAGCGACGAGGAGTAACACCATTGGTCTTATTGAAGAATTTCTCCGGCCAGATCTTGTAAAAATCTCGCAGCGTATCTTGTTTTAACAGTTCCGTGTGCAGTGCTGCTACACCGTTAATGGCGTGAGATCCCACACAGGCTAAATTAGCCATGCGAACATATTGTTCTGACCCTTCTTGAATCAGCGATAAACGCTCCAACATCTCCTCATCGTCTGGATACCAGAGTTTTACATCTTCAAGGAACCGACGATTAATTTCATAGATGATTTCCAGATGGCGAGGCAGGAGATAGCCAAATAACTTTACAGACCATTTTTCTAATGCTTCTGGCATCAGAGTATGGTTGGTGTAAGCAAAGGTAGTGTTGGTAATTCGCCAAGCATCATCCCAATCTAAACCATGTTCATCCAACAATAATCGCATCATTTCAGCGATCGCGACTGCCGGATGGGTATCATTTAACTGGATTGCCGTTGTTTCATAGAGGTTGTGCAGATTCTTGTGACGCATCAAGTGAATGCGAATAATATCTTGTAGCGTACAAGACACAAAGAAAAACTGCTGCTCGAGTCTCAGTTGCTTTCCTTGAGGGGTGTTATCGTTGGGATAGAGAACCTTAGAAATGGTCTCAGAACGCATTTTTTCCGCCACCGCCCCATCATAGTTTCCGGCGTTAAAGGCATCAAAGTTAAAATCATCACTTGCCTCAGCCCGCCATAACCGCAGAGGGTTAACAGTGTTAGTATCATATCCGGGTACAGGTGTATCGTAGGGAATGCCAATCGCTGTGGTTGAAGGAATCCAGCGCACCCGATAATGACCCTTATCATCGTGATACATTTCGGTATGACCGCCAAACTTCACCTCAACCGCTTGATCGGGACGGGCAATTTCCCAGGGATTGCCAAACCGCAGCCATTTATCCGGAATTTCGGCTTGCCAACCCTCTTTAATCGTTTGGTGAAAAATCCCAAATTCATAGCGTAACCCACAACCCACCGCGGGAATTTCCAGGGTCGCTAATGAATCAAGGAAACAAGCTGCTAAACGCCCTAAACCGCCATTTCCTAAACCGGGATCGGGTTCTCTTTCAAGCAATTCGTCTAAGCTTAAACCCGACTCCTCAACTGCCTGACGGATTTTCTCATAAATGTGTAGGTTGATTAGACTGTTGCCCAAATGACGCCCCATCAAAAATTCTGCCGAGAGGTAGTAAACCACCTTCACGTTATTCTCAACGTAGGTTTTAAAGGTTTTCAGCCAACGGTTGATTAAGCGATCGCGCAAGGTATAAGCCAGCGCCATGTAAAAGTCATCTGCGGTCGCAAAGGACTCATATTTCCCTTGCAAGTAAAATAGATTATCCGCAAAAGCCCGTTTGAGGGTATCCACACTCATTCCGGTGCGGTCGTCCTCAATTTGTATCGGACATTCATTGCTGGGGATAAGGGATTGAGTCATAGATTCTCCTTTCAATCAGCCTGTTAGTTTGGAATCACGCAACACTTTGCGGTTGAACAATTTCGGTTACAGAAATCATATCAGGCTGAGTTTAGCTATCTCTGTAGCAATCGCTTCCAGCCTGTTTTTACAGCGTCCTGTTGACGTTGACATCCTCACCGCCGTGAACGGACGGTGATTCCCAAACCTCACGATTAGGGTTTCTGCTTCTTTCCCTTGCGGGGTTTCGCACCTGCCTTAACAGATTTGCTCTGTTCTGGTCTTATGGTCGCTCCACAGACTGACACGGCAAGCCCTGCCGCCAAAATATTTTTGCTCGCGTTAAGGTCACGGTCATGGTGAGTTCCACAATTTGGACAATCCCATTTTCTAACACTTAACGACATCTTCTGGACAATATGCCCACAGTGACTACATCGACACGAATTCGGAAACCATCTATCTATTTCGATGTAATTTCTCCCATACCAACGACATTTATAAGCTAATTGTCGAGTAATTTCTCCCCAACTCGCGTCAGATATCGCCTGAGATAATTTGGGATTTTTGACCAGATTTTTGACCGCTAAATTCTCAGCTACAATCGTTTGGTTTTCACGAACCAACTGAGTCGTTAGCTTGTGTAAATGGTCTTTTCTACTATCAGTGATTTGAGCGTGAATTTTGGCTAAATTTATTCTCGCTTTTTCTCGGTTCTTTGACCCCTTTTGTTTTCGAGATAGGCTTTTTTGGGCTTGACGCAATCTCCGATAATGCTTTTTCAAATCCTGAGGATTAGATATCTTTTCCCCGTCGCTGGTAATGACTAGGCTACTAATGCCTAAATCAATTCCTATCGCTTTATTGGTTACGGGTAATGGTTTGAGCGTTGGGTCATCAAATCTAATTGAAATATGCCAACGTCCTGATGGATGTAACCTGACGGTTACGGTGCTTGGTTTACAGCCCGATGGGATCTGCCTAGACCATCGAATGGGTAAGGGTTCTGTGCATTTAGCTAGATAAATCTGTTGGTCTTTAAATTTAAAAGCAGATTTAGTAAATTCTGCACTTCCTCCTTGATGTTTTTTCTTGAAGTTGGGATACTTAGTCCGACCCGCAAAGAAGTTAGTAAAAGCTGTTTGTAAGTGTCTTAGCCCTTGCTGTAAAGGAACCGAACTAACCTCGTTTAAAAAGTCTAAGTCTTCTTGTTTTTTCCACTCAGTCAACATTGAAGACGTTTGAGTGTATCCTACTCGTTCTTGTTTTTCGTACCAGGCTTGAGTGCGTTCATGGAGTGCTTTATTGTAAACCAATCTTACACAACCCAAAGTACGCCGCAATAGCGACTCTTGTTTGGGCGTGGGGTAAAATCGGTAAGAATAGGCTTTTTCCATTCTTGCATTTAAGCACATATTTTGTGAAAGTGCTAATGTTGAAATTCAAGCCGCCCTAAAAGCACGGGGTTTCAGACCCAAAGTTTTCGATGAAGTCAGCTTGATTAAAGTCGTTAACACTACATTTACAGGGGGTTTCTTCCATCGTTTAACTTAACGGGATCTCCCTCAATCTTGGGCTTTTTTTGCTTTTTCTTTAGAAATGCAGGAGTTTATGGAGAATTTTTCAGTACGGTTTCTCGGATGGCTTGGACTGAGTTGGGTTGGAGTTGCCTTAATTTTCGGGTATTTACGCTGGAGGAGTCCGGCTTTTAAGGGGTCTTCTCTCTCTTTTTTTTGTCAGCACCCCCTCTCTCTCAAACAGCAATGGATTGTTAGTGGGGAACAGGCTAAAATTTTACTTGAGCAAGGTGGTACTCTTTTAGATGCTCGTTCTCTGAAAATTCTACACTGGGAACGCCTCAAAGATTCTACTTTTGTCAGTTGGCAGGATTTTTCTCTCCAACATTTGCCGGAACGGGGTAAACTGCTTACAGATCATCAAATCTTAACTGAAAAATTACAAGCGTTGGGCATTTTTAACAATAAACCTGTGATTGTTTATATTGATCCAAAAACAGGCTGGGGTGAAGAGGGGCGAATTGTTTGGATGTTACGCAGTTTAGGTCATTCTCAAGCGGTTTGGGTGGATGGGGGTTATGGGGCGTTAGTTCAAGCGGGTTTAACAGTGGAAAATTCTCTCAAACCGACTCAACTCCCGAGAGGAGATTTTCAGGTGAAATGTCGTCCCACTTGGGAAATTTATCGAGATGAACTAAAACAGCGTTTAAAAGACGAAAATTTAGTGATTTTAGATAGTCGAGAACTGCGAGAATATCAGGGAAAAACGCCCTATGGTGAACAACGAGGTGGTCATATTCCTGGTGCGATTCATTTATATTATAAAGAGTTATTAGATGACCAGGGAATGTTATTTACCCGGGAAGTGATTCGAGAAAAGTTAGCCAAAAAAGGGATAACCCCTGAAAAAGAAATTATCAGTTATTGTACTGGAGGCGTGCGATCCGCTTGGTTAACTTCTGTGTTAGTTGATTTAGGGTTTTCTGCAAAAAACTATCCGGGTTCCATGTGGGAATGGTCAACTTTTCCACCCGAAGATTATCCACTTTTATAATTAAATTGAGTAGGAATTATAAATTGAATGAGTTGGAAAATTTAAGAGATTTTTCTGAAAACGTTCTAAATAATTTTTGACGACTAAATCTTGGGGATTTTGTTGTTCACAATCTTGAAAAGCTATCAATGCTGATTTAAAATCTTGCTGATGATAGAGAAAAACCGCTTCTGTAAATATAGATAAAGTTGTTTGTTTTGCTAGAAAACTTTCGGGAGAATCTGCATTAAAAACTTCATAAACTGAAACAGATTCTAATCGACCTTTGACTTGAACCCGATCTATTAAACGAATCGCATAGTCATTTTTAAACTGCAAACGAGCAAAAGTGTATTCAGAAATTAATAAAGGAATTTGATAGATTTTCGTTAATTCTTCTATTCGAGAAGCTAAATTAACCGCATCACTAATCACTGTTCCTTCAAGATGATCCTGATCTCCAACTGTTCCTAACATTAATTTTCCCGTATTAATTCCAATACCAATTTTCAGGGGAAGATAACCCGATGCTTCTCGTTTAATATTATATTCATTCAACGTATTTAACATCATTATTGCCGCTTTGACTGCCTCATCAGGGTTGCGCGGAAATAAAGCCATAATAGCATCACCAATATATTTATCAATAAAGCCATTATTCTCTGTAATAACTGGTGTCATGCGGGAAAGATAAGCATTAATTAACTTAAAATTATCTTCGGGAGAAAGACGTTCACTTAAAGAGGTAAATGAACGAATATCAGAAAATAAAACCGACATTTCTCGTTCGATCAGATCTCCTAGATTGACATCAATAATGCTCTCTTTTTCTAAAAGCTCAATAAATTTTTCAGGAACAAATCTTAAAGCCGCTTTGTTCAGGGCAATCAACTGCTGTTTGGCGACGTGTTTTTGATAAATTTCTTGATAAATTTTAAAATAAAGACAAGAAAGTAACAACAAATCAAAAGCAATCCCCAAGCTAAAAATAATAAAACTCTTTTGAATTAATCGATCAGTCTCTTGCGAGCGCTTTTCCAAGAGTCCTTCTTCTTCCTGCTTCATCTGAGTTAAAACTTGGCGAATTTTATCCATCAAATCTTTCCCTTCATTCGTTTTCACTAATTCAATAGCGGCTTGAAGACTCACCGTTCTAGAAAGGGTAATTGTAGTTTCAAGTTCCAGTAACTTTTTATCCACTAAATTCGATAAAGCTTGAATATTTTGCTGTTGAATCGGATTATCAGCTGTTAAAATTGTGAGAATAATCAAATCTTGTCCAATATCTTCAATGGCATCTTGATAGGGCTGTAAATATCGTTTTTGTTGAGTCAGCAAATAACCCCTTTGACCCGTTTCCGCATCCGACAAATCAGCCGAAATATCTTCTAAAACCCTTAAGACTTGTTTAGTATGAACCTCCCATTGTTTAGTTTCAGCTAATCGTTTAGCGGTTTGATAGACACTGTAAGTCACCAAAACAAGCAACGCTGAAGACAGACTAAAGCCTAAAAAAACTTTTTTTTGTAGAGAAAAATTCATAAAACCAACCTAGTTTTAGCGTAAAATTTACTTCAACTCTCCCCCCCCAAAATTCCTAAAGTTTTGGAAATGAATGGCTGTCACAATTATCCAGTCAATCAAGATCCACAGAGAAACTGTTTCAATTATCGCCTAGAAAAGCCCAATGAAAAAAATACACTCGACTAAAGAGAGTACCTGGGAGAAATAGAGCCATTTGGTTTAAGATAGGTTTTAACAAGTCAAACATCTAAAATTTGGGGCAACCGCGATCGCCAAACTTCCCAGCGAGGGCGACAACAGAAACGGTAAAATACTAGAAAAGCAGATTCACTCCAGAATTAGCCATGAAACTGAAACGACTCGGACACGTTGCCATTTGTGTCAACGATATCGACAAAGCCGCACAATTCTATAAAAATCTAGGCATGAAGCTGGTTTGGAAAGATACAGACTGGGCTTATCTCAAAGCGGGTGAAGATGGGTTAGCCCTTCTGAGTCCAGGCTATGATCAAGCCGGCGCCCATTTTGGGTTTGTATTTAGCGATCGCCTTGAAATGGAAACCGCCTACGAAAATCTAAAAACCGAAGGGATCGAAGTCAGTTCCATTCACGAACACCGAGATGGTACCGCATCTTTTTATGGTCGGGATCTCGATGGCAACGCCTTTGAGTATCTCTACGAACCTCCCACAACGACAGTTACGGTGTAGCAGCATCTTTTTTCAAAATCCTCGTTCTGAACTCCCGACTATGCCTGAAAGGGTTTGAAAACACTATATAAAAATACCACCTGTCACACACGACCCAAAACTATGTTAGAAAAAATAAGCCTGGGAAGACGTCGGCGAACCCTATTATCAGATTGGGATCAAGTTGATTACTTTTTATTCCTTCTGTCTATCGGTCTGATGATTTTAGGCGGAGTAATGATCCGCAGTGTTGAACTTAATCAAGGTATGACCGACTGGTGGCAACATTGGTTAATGGGGGGTATTGGTTTAGTTGCCGCTGTTATCATTGCTCGATGCCGCTATGAACGTTTATTAGAATGGAAATGGGTGATTTATATCGCCACAATTCTGGGCTTAATTGCGGTTCAATTGATTGGGACAACCGCTTTAGGGGCGCAACGATGGATTAATATTGGCGGTTTCCATGTTCAACCGTCGGAATTTGCCAAAGTGGGGATTATTATTACCCTCGCCGCATTATTACACGAACGCACCACCCCCACGATCCCCGATTTGATTAAAATGTTAGCGCTCGCAGCAGTACCCTGGGGGTTAGTTCTGATTGAACCCAACTTAGGAACCTCTCTGGTTTTTGGTGCGATCACTCTGGGAATGCTGTATTGGGGAAACGTTCATCCTGGTTGGTTAATTTTGTTAGTCGCCCCCATTGCTTCTGTGATTTTATTCACTGTTTACGAAGAAGCTGGAATTGTTTGGGCGGTATTGATGGGGTTTGTCGGGTGGTGGAGTTTACCTGTGCGTTGGTTAACTGGCCCGTTGGCTTTGCTGGCGAATTTAGGGGCGGGAAAACTGGGAAATTTCTTCTGGGGTTTACTGCAAGATTATCAAAAACAACGGCTTACCGGATTTCTCAACCCCGAACAAGATCCTCTGGGTTCAGGATATCATTTAATTCAATCCCGGATTGCTATTGGTTCGGGACAACTCTACGGACGAGGACTCTATCAAGGAACTCAAACTCAGTTAGATTTTATCCCTGAACAACACACCGACTTTGTGTTTTCTGCCATTGGCGAAGAACTCGGCTTTATTGGTGGTGTTTGTGTGTTGGTGGCTTTTTGGATATTGTGTTGGCGTTTGGTGATGATTGCTTTAACCGCAAAAGATACCTTTGGTTCCCTGATTGCGATTGGGGTTCTGTGTATGATTGTGTTTCAGGTTTTTGTTAATATTGGCATGAATATCGGGTTAGCCCCAGTCACAGGGATTCCACTACCTTTCCTCAGTTATGGTCGATCAGCCTTATTGAGTAATTTTATTGCAATTGGATTGGTTCAGTCGGTTGCTAACCATCGACAACGAATTAAGTTTTAAGCCAATTCGGGAGTCTTTTCTATCCCCTATAACCTGTCCATAGAAGAAGGCAGAAGGCAAAAGGCAATAGAAGAAGGCAACAGGCAATAGGCAACAGGCAATAGAAGAAGGCAACAGGCAGTTATCACTGTAAACTGGTCACTGGTCACTGGTCACTGGTCACTGTAAACTGGTCACTGTAAACTGGTCACTGTAAACTGTCTTCACTGGTCACTGTAAACTGTAAAAGCTGGTCACTGTAAACTGTCTTCACTGGTCACTGATAACTGGTCACTGTAAACTGTAAAAGCTGGTCACTGATAACTGGTCACTGATAACTGTAAAATGCGAATTCTTCAAATTATTCCTTCTATTGCATTGGTTTATGGTGGCCCTAGTCAGATGGTACGGGGTTTGTCGTCGGCGTTGGCGGCGCAAGGGATGGATGTGACTATTTTAACCACAGACTCCAATGGGGATACAGGTCAACCGCCTTTAGATGTTCCCCTGAATCAACCTGTGTCTGAAGACGGTTACACCGTGCGGTATTTTCGCTGTTCCCCGTTTCGACGGTATAAATTTTCTCTCAATCTCTTAAACTGGTTATGGCAACACGCGGCTGAATTTGATATTGCTCACATTCACGCTTTATTTTCTCCCGTGAGTAGTGGGGCGGCGAGGGTGGCAAAACTGCGTCAACTCCCTTATATTTTACGACCATTAGGAACGCTCGATCCTGCCGATTTGCAGAAAAAAAAGCAAGTCAAACAAATCTATGCAACCCTTCTCGAACGGGGTAATATTGCAGGGGCAGCAGCACTCCATTTTACCAGTCAACCGGAAGCACAGATTTCTGAACGCTTTGGAGTCTCTACAAAAGATTTAGTCATTCCATTGGGGGTAAATCCGCCTAACTTTGAGACGGAAAACAAAGTATCCAACAATCCTCCGGTGATTTTATTCATGTCACGAATTGAACCGAAAAAAGGATTAAATTTACTTATTCCCGCCTTAGAACAAGTCTTAGCCGCAGGATATTCGTTTAAATTAATTTTAGCCGGATCAAATCCTCAAGATCCCGGTTATGAAACCCAAATTCAAACTCAGATTCAACAATCTTCCTTGAAACAATACACCACGTTTACAGGTTTTGTTACAGGAGAGGAGAAAGCGAGATTATTAAAAACGGCAGATTTGTTTGTCTTACCGTCCTATTATGAAAATTTTGGCATTGCCGTTGCAGAAGCAATGGTAGCAGGAATTCCGGTCGTGATTTCAGATGGGGTGCAGATTTGGGAACAGATTCAACAAGCAGAGGCAGGTTGGGTGAGTCAGTGTGAGGTTTCTGAGATCGCCGCTAAGATTGAATCAGCCTTACAACATCAACCCGAACGACAGCGACGGGGGAAAAATGCCAGACAACTGGCTTTACAGCACTACAGTTGGGATGCGATCGCGAGTCAGACGATTCAAGCCTATCAAGATATCCTTAACTGTTAGACAGGGAAGCAGAGGGAGTTGAATTTTCCTCCTCTGAAGTGGTTTCAACGGCATGATATTCATCGATCTTGAGATCTAAAATGTGAGAAGCCGTTTCGACGGGAATATCCATAATATTCCACAGATGTGTTAAAAAGCTTTTTTCCTGGGGGGATAACTCACCATCGACTAATACCAAGTCAACCGCAACTGTAAATGCTGTTTCTTGTAATTCTGCGGGTAAAGACTCCCGTGCGATCGCCACTAAAGGATCAATTCCTCGGGCTGACAGCAAGTTAAATAACTTTTCTAACAGTTCAGCTAAGCGTTGTTCGGAGTATCCTTGAAAGAGATCCACTTGAAATAATAACTTGACAATGTGATGACGTTCCTCGTTAGAGAGATAACCATCAGCCGCGATCGCTGCAACAGCTATTGCTGCAAACGCTTCAGCCGGAGATAATGATATTCGACCATCTGTATCTTGAACACCAAAGATTTTCTCAAGTAAATTCATAACTTTGATAACCCCTCCCCAGTGTGATCAGTATTTTTAACCTGCTCTATGCTAACTAGGATCTCCACAACCGTGCAACTGACTCTAGATAGAAGAAATAGGGACTCAACCGAGCCAAGAACAATCTATAAATCAAACGCAAGACTGATCCCAGCCGTTTTAGAAATCACAAAAACTCTAGCAAAATTGGCGCTTGATCCGGTTGAATTTTTTTTGTTGTGATTCCTGAGTCAAAAGATTATCCCTATTTCTCAATATTTCTACCGACCGTTTGACAGTCCGGGAAGGGTCAAGCCTTCGGCCGCAGCACGATATTGTTCAACACTTTCGCTAAAATCAATCGGAAGGACAGCAACCACGTTTTCATGGGGACGAGGAATAATCACCCAAGTTTCCAATGCACCCCCATAGACCTTTTCTACTGCCGCAATTCCGGCATCCATAGCCGTTTTAACTTCAGAGACATCCCCCCGAATCATTACGGTAAAACGCGCACTCCCGGCTCGAATATAACCCACTAACGTAACACGGCCTGCTTTAACCATTGCATCGGAGGCGGCCAGAATTCCTGGAAATCCCTTTGTTTCTAGGGCGCCAACGGCTTGTTGTGACATGAAAGTTCTCCTGATGAATGAATGCAAATGTGATGGAGTTCAACTAAACTGATTGTATGAAGATTGGCGACCGTCTCGATAAAATAAAAAGTTATATTAAGCTTCAGTATCGCTAATCTGTTTAAGATTAAACCCGGAAGGGTTCACTTTCTTCGCTATAGGCAATGGGAAGGACAGCTTCTAAATTTTCGGGAGGGTTGGGAATGGTGTAATGAGTAATAATTGTGCAACCAAAGGTATTCTCAGCCGCTCTAATTCCAGCTTCCATTGCAGGTTTCACTTCTGACACCCCTCCCCGTATCGCAACCATAAATTCACCCCGTTCAGCTAAACCATAATACACCAAAGTCACTCGTCCGGCTTTAACCATTGCATCCGCCGCAGCTAAAACGCCAGGAAAGCCGAGGGTTTGAATGACGCCAACTGCCTGTGGCATTAAATCACTCTCCTCAACAATGATTGAAATTGATAATCTTCAATTGTAACAGTAAACTGTAATAACTGGTCACTGATAACTGGTCACTGATAACTGGTCACTGATAACTGGTCACTGTAAACTGTAAAAACTGGTCAGTTTAAGGATAAAAAATCTATGACGACGCGACGCATTGCAGAAATCTTGAGAAGTGGTGAACCGGATGAAGCCGTAACGGTTCAAGGGTGGGTACGAACCAAGCGAGAGTTTAAAGAATTTGCGTTTGTGGAAGTTAATGATGGTTCGGCAATGGCAAATTTGCAAGTGGTACTGAATGCTGATTTAGAAAATTATCAAGAAATTCTTAAACAGCTAAATACAGGGGCTTCAATTGAAATTGTGGGAACATTAGTTGAGTCTCCGGCTAAAGGACAACGGATTGAATTGAAAGCAGATTCTGTTATAATTTATGGTGATGCTGACCCTGAAACCTACGTTTTACAGAAAAAGCGTCACTCTTTTGAATTTCTACGCACGATTGCTCATTTACGCGCTAGGACTAATACTTATGGTGCTGTTTTTCGCGTGAGAAATGCTTGTTCTGCGGCGGTTCATCAATTTTTTCAAGACCGAGGATTTTTATGGATTCATACTCCTATTATTACTGCGAGTGACTGTGAAGGTGCGGGGGAAATGTTTGGGGTAACAAATTTAGATTTAAAAAAATTACCCTTAACTGAATCAAAAGAGATTGATTTTAGTCAAGACTTTTTTGGAAAACCTGCCTTTTTAACCGTTAGTGGTCAATTACAAGCCGAAATTATGGCGATGGCATTTGGTAATGTTTATACTTTTGGGCCGACATTTCGGGCAGAAAATTCTAATACCTCTCGCCATTTAGCCGAGTTTTGGATGATTGAACCGGAAATGGCATTTTGTGATTTAGCTGGAAATATGGATTTAGCTGAATCCTTCTTAAAATACATTTTTAAATTTGTTTTAGAAAAATGCCCCAAAGATATGGAATTTTTCAATCAACGGATTGATAAAACGGTATTAGAAACGGCGGATAATATTATCAATAATCAGTTTGAACGCTTAACCTATACGGAGGCTATTAAACTTTTAGAAAAAGCGGATAAAAAATTTGAGTTTCCCGTAAGTTGGGGTTTGGACTTACAATCCGAACATGAACGCTATCTGGCTGAAGAATACTTTAAAAAACCTGTAATTGTGACCGATTATCCGAAAGATATCAAAGCCTTTTATATGCGCCTCAATGAAGACGGAAAAACCGTTAGAGCGATGGATGTATTAGCCCCAAAAATTGGAGAAATTATCGGCGGTTCTCAACGGGAAGAACGGTTAGACGCTCTTGAAAACCGTATGGCGGAAATGCAGGTCAATGCTGAGGAACTGTGGTGGTATTTGGACTTAAGAAAATATGGAACTGTACCTCATGCGGGATTTGGTTTAGGCTTTGAACGAGTGGTGCAATTTATGACGGGAATGGGTAATATTCGAGATGTGATTCCATTCCCTAGAACACCGATGAGTATCGATTTTTAAGGCATTTTCAGTCTTGTTGAATTCTTTGGGGGTATGGCGATGCTATATCCCTTTTTAAATAGATTTTAAAGAAAATAAACATCACCTGAAAAAAGTGAGGTTAAATTGATTGATTTTTTAAAATTCAAGAGTTATAATAGATTAGCTCCATCCATTCTTAAGCTATAATTAACCTGTAACCCTTAAACTCTATTCATAAAAATGTCTTCTGAATTTAACTTTTTTCAAAACTGGTATCCCCTATCGCCTATTGAAGATCTTGATCCTCAAAAACCAACGGCGGTTAAGCTGTTAGGAATACATTTAGTGATTTGGAAACCTAAAAATAGTAAAACCTATCAAGTATTTTTAGATCAATGCCCCCATCGTTTAGCCCCGTTGAGTGAGGGAAGAATTGATGAAGCTACAGGGAATTTAATGTGTAGTTATCATGGCTGGCAATTTGATCAACAAGGAATTTGTACAACAATTCCTCAAGCAGAAAACCCCGAAATTGTTATTAAAAACAAACAGAATTTTTGTGTCATAAAATTTCCCACACAGGAAGCCAATGATTTACTCTGGGTTTGGGCGGATCCCCATTCCAGTGAACAAGCCGCAAATACCCCATTACCTTTATCTCCTCAAATTGATGCTGAAAAAGGTTTTGTTTGGTCATCTTTTGTGCGAGATTTAGAATATGATTGGCAAACCTTAGTTGAAAATGTAGCCGATCCGAGTCATGTTCCATTTGCCCATCATGGCGTACAAGGAAATCGTAATCAAGCCATCCCTATTCCGATTAAAATACTTCAATCAACAGCCGATTTAATTGAAGCCAAAACTCAGGGACGTTTTAACACAACAATTACCTTTGAACCGCCTTGTCGTTTAGAACATGCGATAGAATTTGGAACAGATGGAAAACAAGTCGGTTTAGTCACCTATTGTCTGCCCGTTTCTCCCGGAAAATCGAGAATTGTTGCTCAATTTCCCCGTAACTTTGCGAAAACCCTACATCGAATCATACCCCGTTGGTGGACTCATATCAAAACTCGGAATTTAGTCTTAGATGGAGATATGATCTTTCTGCATCAACAGGAACGTTTCTTTCAACAAAAACAACAAACTGAAACCTGGAAAACCGCCTATAAACTTCCCACCGAAGCTGATCGCGTGGTGATTGAATTTCGCAAATGGTTTGATCGTTATAGTCAGGGAAAACTCCCCTGGGAAGACGTCGGACTTTCTCAGACCGAATCCTTATCACAACCTAAAACTCGACAAGAAATTTTAGATCGCTATCACCAACACACCCAACATTGTAGCAGTTGCCGAGGCGCTTTAAAAGCAATTCAACGGTTACAAATCGGATTAATTGTTTATTTTACGATCGCCATTTCCAGTGCAGCAATCATACCCGATTTTTGGCGTTTAAGAGTAGGTTTACCCGGGGTTATGAGCGCTTTAGGCGGATTAGGAATCTATGCTTGGCTAAAATATCGGTTAGAACCCCAATTTTATTTTATTGACTATATCCACCCCGATAAAAAATAAAAATAAACCCGAAAACTGTCGGATAGGATTGGCTAGCAGAGAATCAGAGAATTTGCAACTCCGCAGTTTCATCTATAATCAGGATTTTTGCTGAATTTTCGGCTTGTTAGTCTGAAAAATTCTCTCTATCATTGAATGAAGAGTGATCAAACTCTGTGATCCCTATCCCCAGGCTTTACATGGATATTCAACTGATTAATATCGGTTTTGGCAATATTGTCTCAGCCAACCGAGTGATTGCCATTGTTAGTCCTGAATCTGCTCCGATCAAGCGTATCATTACAGATGCACGGGATCGAGGACAATTAATAGATGCCACCTATGGCCGTCGAACTCGGGCTGTAATAATTACCGATTCTAGTCATGTTATCCTATCTGCTATCCAACCGGAAACCGTTGCTCACCGATTTGTAGTGAATAAAGAAGATTCTAGCGGGTGAAATGGAGTGACGGACAACACTCATAACACTCATATAGAAATTTCTGATTATTTTTCAAGGACACCATGTAATAATATCAAAATATTTTCTAGGTTCAACCCTCGAACCTGCTGAGATTGAGTCAATAATATCGTGAGAGTTATGGGATCTAAAGGTAGATTAATTGTGATTACAGGGCCGAGTGGCGTCGGTAAAGGAACTCTCGTTCGTGAACTTCTGCAACGCCATCGAGAACTGCATTTGTCAGTTTCTGTGACAACACGTTCCCCTCGTCCTGGTGAAGTTGAAGGAAAACATTATTATTTTGTTGATCGAAATCAGTTTGAAGACATGGTGGAAAAAGGCGAGTTGTTAGAATGGGCAGAATTTGCGGGAAACTATTATGGTACTCCCCTGGATCCTGTTAAACAACGAATAGAAGCCGGAGAGTCCGTGTTATTAGAAATAGAGTTAATGGGGGCTAGACAAATTCGAGAACGGTTTCCCCAAGCGCAACAAATTTTTATTCAGCCGCCTTCTCTGGTAGAATTAGAACGTCGTCTCAGGAGTCGGGGTCAAGATTCTGATGAAGCGATCGCCCGTCGTTTAGAACGAGCATCCGAAGAAATTGATGCCGCCAGTGAATTTGATTTTCAGTTAGTCAATGATGACTTAGAAGAGGCCCTCAAACAACTCGAAAATGTATTATTTGCTGTGGTTTAAACCCTCAAAACCGATCAAAAAGTTCGTAGTTGCGCTTAAGCGAGATCAGTTATAGTGCTTGGCAGTGGTATCGCTTGGCAGTGGTATATTTACAAACGCACCGAAGACAGTTTACAGTGACTAATCTTGCCTATTGCCTTTTGCCTTTTGCCTGTTGCCTAGCGCTTCGGCGCTATAAGGCTGAAGCCCAACTACAAACCTAGAGATCAAAAACTAGAAAGCCCGGAGAACATTGACATCAAATTCAAGTTGTTCAGCCGTCACACCTTGTAAAAAAGCAATCAAATCATTATCCGCAACAATTCCCACCCCTTCTCCTAACTCTCCGAAGGTAAAATCAACAAATTGAATCTCACTATTTCCATGAACACTAATTTGATCTTGTGTGGGTGAAAAATCCGTGATTAAAGCATAATCTTCATTTCCACCGCCAATATAATAAGACTGATTTTCATCGCCTAAGACAAACAAATTAAACCCAGACCCCCCACTCAAAGTATCAATTTCACCCAGTCCAGGAGTTGAGGATGTAATATCCACACCAACTAAAAAATCATTCCCTTTATCACCAGACAGAAAATCATTACCCGCCCCGCCAAATAGGTTATCATCGCCTTGACCTCCATACAGGGTATCTTCTCCTGGCCCTCCCACTAACAGATCATTCTCTAAATTCCCAAACATGAGATTATCGCCTTCATCCCCATACATCAAATCATTGCCTTTACCCCCATACAAAATATCATTTCCTTCATTCCCAAAAATAACATCGTCTCCCTGATTCCCAAAAATGGTATCGTCTCCTTGACCCCCATAAATGGTATCATCTCCCTCCAACCCAAAAATGATATTATTTTCATCAGTACCGAGGAGAAGATCATTGTCAGGAGTTCCAAAAATTTCTGTCATCTTGAATTAAGAAGTAACCGCATTAAAATCTATGAGTTCATTGGGAGAGAATTGAGTGCATCGAAAATCGCGATCGCTTTGGCTCAATTCCCTATTCCCCATTGACTCGCAGGCATTATATCATTGGATGAATCAGTTACAAAAATGTTCAGGAATCATTTCTTGCAAAAATCCTTGCAACTCAGAAGAAGGATTTTCAACCGAGAAAGCCTCAATCAAAGCATCCGACCAAAACTGATTTTCCACTAAATATTCAAACCGGAAAAAGGCGATATCTTCTTCAGACGCCCCATTTTGTTGCAGTTCAAGATTCAGTTCATCCAAACCCTGACTCACCTGTTGACGCTTTTCCCCATCTATCACTGTAAACTGAATCTGTTTTGTGGGGAAAGGGAAAGCATCCGCAACCGTTGCAAACATCATTAAATCATAGGTTTGACCAGGTTTTAAAGCTTCTCCATCATATTGAACCCATTCGTCTGTTTGTGCTAGATCTTGACTCCAGATGGGCTGATCTTGATTTGAGGCGTAAAGTTCAATACGGGCAAATTCTCCCCGCCAAATAAACCTGGGGCGATCATTGAAAACATTTATTCCTGTGGCTTCATCTAAAGGCGTTAGGAAACAAAGCGCAGCCCCTCGCGATCCACCATCTCGAGACTGGGGCGGTTCATTGTTATTAAACGTTTGTCTCCAACGTCCACTGCCATCCCGCCACTCAGGCTGTGGATTATTTTGAGATACAATAGAAGCCTGGGAAGTCAGATAAACAAAAGGTTGACCACTCCAAACCGCGATGAAGGCGAAAATAGATAACACCCGGTAGAATTTAACCATAAGATTTACGCTCCAAAAAAGCAATCACTACATAAGTCCAAAACATCACAGAAGGCAAAAGCCAGGGTAATAATATCCCCCCCGTGATATAGAGTTGCAAACTGACTCCGCCATAAATTCCGGTGGCGAGGATCAACAAAACCATTCGTTTCCACTGCTTTGGAGAAACCTGCCCAAAAGCCAAAATCGTTCCTTTCCCTAAAAACACAGCGATCCCAATCATCCATAAATCCGGTATCGGTGTAACCAGACGACGATTGATCCAATGATGAACCATGTAAGCGTGGGCCTCACCCCCCGTAAAAACAGAACGCAAGTCACGTGGAGTTTGTTGCGATCGCCAATAAGCCATCGCAGAAGGGACCGGAAAGTTATCCTCCCCCTCAGTTGATACCCCCGCTTCACCATATCCCCCAGGTGCAATCAGAACCACATAGGATTCTTCTAGAGTCAGTTTTTCAATAGATGTAGGTTTTTCTAAAAGTTTCCAAGCCGGAAGCGTCTGATAAACTTGTTCTGGGGGAATTGAAAAATCAATAATCGGGTGTAGCCACCATTGACGCCATAAATAAGCCCAATTGGTTAGAGGGTGTAAGACCGCTTTGGGAGAAAAGAGGTTAACATAGTCCTTTCCCGTCGTTTCCAGCAGATAAGCCCTTAATTGAGAAATCAATTGTGTGGAGGCGTCGAGGTGGGGCTGAAACGTTGGTTGGGTGTATTGTGTATATTCTGAGTCTTGAGTGTATTGGCGATGTTCAGCATGAGTCCAGTATCCTAAAGCCAGAAGATAAGATAAGGGTAAACGCTGTTCGATGCGATCGGGTCGAGGAATCAGGCTCATATATTGGGGAGGATAACCTAATACCCGTAGATCTCCGTGAAATGCCCAGTTTGGACTGGCAATTTCAGGTAAAACCTCAAACCAACCGCCTGTTGAGCGTCTTTTCGTGGCAAAAATCAACCAGCTATTATGTTGGTCTACAGCTTGACGAACCGAATTCGCTAAAATTGGATCATTATCCGGTTGATGGCGATCTAGTAGATAGTCAATGCCGATGACGGGAGTTTCCAAAACCGCCAATTGATCAACAATTTGGGCTAAATAGCGGCGATCCATTGGCCGAGGAATAGAGATTCTCGCCCGTTGTATAGATTCATCATCAATAGAGACAATCAACACTTTGGGCGGATTTTGGGGAGTCTGCAAGGTGATGTCACGATAAACCGACTGTACCCACAGACGTTGATCCAGTAAAAATCCTTGCACAGACAATTGCCAACTGAAGCCACATAATAGACCAATGGCTAAAGCTTCGGTTTTTGTCGGCAACCAACGCTTGAGTTTTTGTTTCCAGCCATAGGAGGGTAAACGAAAAACAGGCGCGTCTCGACGACGAAACAGAGAAGGAATGAGATAGGCGCTTGGGTAAGTTAACTGTTTTTCCAGTTTGAGAAACTGACAAGCCGCCAACATCGCATCGTGAGCATCATTATTTTCTGCTAAACTGCGGAGAAATTGTAGTAAAAATTCTTGAGCAACACGATTATGAACAGGTTCGCGCATCACAGCCACTTGACTTAACCCCAAACCAATCAGTTTATTGGCTAAACTTAAACCTTTACAGGAGTTGAAAAGGGCAAATTGTAGCCCCTGTTTGATGGCTTGGGTGAGGGGTGTTTCAATTTCACTCAGCGATAAGGAAATATTTGGGGCGATCGCTAATTCTCCCCCAGTTAGAGTGGTTTCGTTACTATGACCTGCAAAAAATAAGACATCCCAACCTTTTGGATCGGTGATCGCTTCTGCAATTTGAGTTTTTAACTCCGTTGAATTTTGTTCCGGTTGCCAACCCACAAAGACAATTTCTGCAATACTGGATAATGATCCAACTGCCTGTTTATCGGCTTGAAAGTCTAATCCAGTATCATCTCCTAAAATTGCTAATATTCTGGCTTTCCCTTTACGCGGTTTAGGTTGAATGCCTTGAGAATTTATATTAGCAGAGGTTCGAGCGATCCGAATTTTTCCAGGGGCGGCAAATTCTGTGCCAATTTCCCAAGCTTCCCAGGGGAGACGGGATAAGTCGAGAGGGCTTGCACAGAGGAAGATTTCTAACAGAGAATGATCTAAGGCGGCTTTGGCAATAGTCGCCCGAATTTCAAATAGTGCTTCGTGTCTTAACCAGCGATGAAATTCTGAGAGGAGTTTAGCTTCGGTTTCTACCAGTTTAGCGTGCCAATCAACGGGTACAGAGAGTTGACCTCGGCTTGCAACTCGTCCTCGCAAAGCTTCTTTTTTATAGAAGTTTAGGTAAGTGTGTTGCCAGTCTTGGTACAACTGCCTCAAAGTTTCAGAATAGGGTATTTTGACTTCTAAACCTTGTCCTTGCTCCCAAGATAACTCAAATAGACAGATGGTTTCGACTTGTTTAACTTTTAAGTAAAATGTAGAAACGGTTTGATTCATCTTACCAATTGGGGGGTATTTTAGAAAAAATTTTAACAGGAAAAGGCAAGATATTATGTGGCTCAAGGGAGAGAGTGTGGAGACTGTAAACAGTCGGGGTAATTCACTAATTCACCTTCCCGGTTCCCTTTTCCTGCTCATTTTAGCTAACTTCTGTTCCCATTTTTTGAAAGAGTTTCTGTACCTGTTGATATAATGTTACTCCTTCATCTGATAGTTTGAACCGTTGATAAACTGAAAGGATGTGCGGTAGAGTGTTTTCTTGGTGTTGGGGATCTTTGAGCGTTTCAAACAGTTCTAAAGCTTTTAGATGATACCAGAGAGACTGAGAAATATGGTTTTGTTTGTAGCAAGCAATTCCGATATAGTTCATCAGTTTTGCTTGTTCTTGCTGTTGATGGTTTTTTTGATAGATTTTGACCGCTTTTTGGTAAAAATATCTAGCATTTTTATAGTTTTTTAGACTAAAATAGACAATCCCAATTTGACCCAGAGTTTTAGCTAGTTCTGAATCAAACTTCAATAATTTTTCTGATTTTTTGGGGAAATCTTCCAGATCAGAGGAACAAATTTTTTGGCGAATTGTTAAAGCTTGATTCAAAAATGCTAAGGCTAGGTAAGGTCTACTGAGGTGATATTCTGCTAATCCTATATTATAGAGTGCCGTCGCTTCAGAAATACTATGATTCAAATTTTCTTCGCCTTCTATCTCTTGAATATCTTGAAAAATCATTAATGCTTTCTGAGAACATTGCAGCGCTTGTTCATGTAAACCCAGATGATTGTAAATTTCTCCTAAATAGTTCAACGTCATTCCAACTCCCTTAATATTAGAGATTTGGATAAAAATTTCCAACGCTTGAGCCGAATATCTGAGTGCTTCTGAATAGTGCTGAGTTGCACAATAAACCCGAGCAATATCATTATAAACCCTTGCCACTCTCACCGATTTAGACTTCGCCGAAGCCCGTTTAATAATTTGTTTAAAAAAGTGGAGAGAGGCACTATACTGTTGCAGCGAATAGAGAATCATTCCAATCCGGTGCAATGCTTCAACATGATACTCTAAACTCTCAGTTTCTTGAGCAATCGCTAACACCTTTTGAAAGGTATTCAAAGCAGGCAAAAGTTGTTCTTGGTTGAACTGTTTAAGACCGATTTTATGCAGAATTTTCAGGCGAGATTCTAGGGAGGAAGTAGGTTTCATCGTTATTCTAGAAAAATCAGAAACTTAGAGGAGAACAGAGGAAATTTAGAACGTTTCAAAGGGTAGACTGGGTGCTAAAATTAGAGAAGCAAGATGCGATCGCGAATTCTCAATAGGTTCAGGAAATTCTGTCGTGGCTGAGGCTGCCGTTACAAAAGCAATGAGCGCACTGAGGATTAATTTTTCAATCAGAGTCGTTTGCGGTTGCATGGCTTGGGAGACAATTCTGCAATTGGGTTATCTACTATGACATATGTCTCAAGTTCAGCAGCTTATGCAGTTTTTGATAAAATTGAGAGAATGGGGGGAGTGGGGAGACAGTTTACAGTGACCAGCGCAAACTTGCGGCCCGGCGGAATGGGCGCGAGAGCAAAGTTTGTAAGAGAGTGACCAGTGACCAGTGACCTACTGTCTGGTGATTTCCTGATTGTCTTTTTCTCTTTCTATTTCTCGACGGACAGCGCTAACGGCTTGGTTTTCGCCCAATTCCTGAAAAATTGATAAAGCTTGTTGGTAGGCTGTTAGGGCGTTTTGCGGTTGACGACTTTGGCCATACACTAAACCCATCCGATAGAAAACAATTCCTTGACGAAAGCGATCGCCAATTTGTTCAAATAATGTTAGGGCTTGTTGATAGGACTGTATAGCTTTAGAATATTGTTCAAGTTGAGAATAGGCTAAACCCATTCCATCCATTGCCATTGCTTCTCCCAAAGTGTTATTGCGTTGACGATACAACTGAGATGCTTGTTGATAGGCTTTTAAAGAGTCTTGGGAGTTCTTTTGGATCAGATGAGTAGCCCCAATTGCTAACCAACTGTCAGCTTCTATTAAAGTATTGTTAGCCGCTTGTAATAATGGTACACTTTGTTCAAGACGCTTGATCGCATCGTTGTCTTGACCTAGCCCCAGTAACGCTCTACCCCAATAACTTAAGGCAATTCCTTGATTAGCGCGATCGCCAAATTGTTCAAACTGTTGTAAACTTTTTTCTAGATTTTGGGCAGCTTTTTCAAAGTTCTTCTCTTGATGATCAGCAATCCCTAAATTCAGTCTAACTGATGCGGCAATTTTTGCATTTTCGGGATCCGATAAACCCTCTTGTTGTAACCATACTAAAGCTTTTTCATAGAAGCGGATCGCCTCTTGAGTTTGCCCGAGTAAATGATAAGCACCCCCCATCGCTCGTAATAATATCCCTTCTAAGGTCGGATTAACAAGTCGAGCTAGAGGTAAACTTTGTTGATAAAATTCTAAAGCTTTAGTATAGTCATTCCGTTGATGATAAATTGAACCTAAAAGACCCAATGTAGCAGCTTCACCTCGACGATCATTGAGTTGACGAAATTGAGTTAAGGCCGCTTGTAGAGAAGTAATTGCTTGCTCAATTTGTCCGGTTTGATATTGTTCTAAACCCTTTTCTAATAACTGTTGAGCCTCTGTCTTCTCTATTTTAACAGGTTTAACTCTCGGAGAGACTAAAGTTTCTACACCTTTCGGATAGGAAGGGCTAGGATTGAGATGTTTAAGAACTTTGGCTTCAGTCGGTACGGAAGTAGTCAGAATCGCTAAAAATACACCCAATTGAGTAACGTGAAGTTTCATCGCTATAATCTCCGACGCTCAAATATTTGCCGTTCAATTCAATCTATATCTGAGTCATCAGAACTTATGCAGCCTGAAAAAATAATCTTGTACTCTAGTGCTAGACAAAAGGCACTCATGCAAGAGGAGGGAAAATGTGATTACTGTCAACTATTTTTTATTTAAGATTCAAAACCTGATAAACATCAACTGACTTTTGGCGTCCTTTTAACTGAACATGACCGACTAAATCTGTCGGGAACAAATCCTGAATATATTGGTAAGTGTTATCACTAATTAAAATCCGACACAACCCCTGACCAAAAGATTTATCATAACTCTCTAAACGCGCCGCAATATTCACCGTATCACCCAACGTTGTATAGTCCATCCGTTGAGAACTTCCCAAACTTCCTGTGACAACAACCCCTGTTGCGATACCAATTCGCATGGAAACCGTCGGCTGTCCACTTTGTCTCCATCTGTGATTAAGTTCTCGCAATTTTTCCCCCATCGCCAACGCACAGGAAACCGCTAAAATAGCGTCTTGAGCAACTTCTGACTCGTGTTGGCGGGGTAAAGGCACCCCAAAACCTGCCATAATCGCATCACCAATAAATTTATCAATAATTCCTTCATAGCTGAGTACCAGATCCGCCATTGTATTCATATATTCATTCAGCCAAAACATCAGGCAATCGGGTTCCATAGATTCAGCGATTGTACTAAAATCTTGAAGATCGGCAAAAAGAATCGTTGCAGTCATCTTTTGTCCGAGTAACTGACCTTTCGTTAACAGTTCATCGCGACTCCGCCAAATCTGATCCGCAATTTTCGGGGTAACATGACGACCAAACAAATTCATCAACGTTTGTCGTTCTTGACGTTCCTGATTAGCCAGATAACCTGTAATTGCGATTCCTGAACCTGCCAACGCTAATAAGGGGGGAATCATCGGTATCCACCATCCCCTCAAAAACGCCCAATAACAAATAAACATTAAATTGCCACCGGCAATCATAATCGCTATCGTTCCCTGTATAGGGCGATAACTGAGTCCGATGATCATTCCCACCGCAGACCAAACCAAAATCCACAGCCACTCTGTTGGGTCTGACCACACTTGCAATAGGGGTCGTCCATCCAGGGCGCTACTGATCACTTGACTGGCAATATTGGCATGAATAACAACCCCAGGTGTGCGATCGCTAATTCCAAATAAATTGCTACTGTAGGGGGTAAAAAATAAATCATTCAGACTTTGAGCGGTTGTCCCGATGAAAACAATGCGATCGCGCATCAAATCTGGGGGAACTCGCCCCCCAAGAATATCGGAGACCGAAACGGTTAGAAAGCGATCCAGTAAACCGCGATAGTTCAATAAAATTTGATAACCGCCATCATCGGCCCGCACATACCCCCCATCGTTACGGGTAAAGCGGGTAAACACAGCTTGTCCGAGTTGAACATCTCCATTTTCGGTCAATTCCGGGAAGATCTCTTTGGCTTCGAGATACATTAACGCCAGTTGTAAGCCTAAATTAACAACTGTTTCTTCCTCTGAGGGTTGTACGGTTAATAGCGCTCGCCGGATTTTCCCATCCCCATCCCAAACTAAGTCCGCCGCACTGACTTGATTTTGTTCTTTTAACACAGTCGGAGGGGGTACCGCAGATCCATTCGCATCGCCGACCACTTTCTCAATGCCAAAAAGATTGGGTGTAGTTCGATAGGTCTTGAGGAGTTTATCATGTCCAGGGGGAACGGGTAAATTTCGATAAAGGTCTAACCCAATAGCGAGGGGTTCCTGTTCCTTAATTGTTTCAATCACATCAGACAGAACCCCATCCGGGATCGGCCATTTACCAATGTGTTCGATATCCGGTTCATCAATCGTCACAATCACAATCCGTTGATCAACGGGTTCAACAGGACGCCAACTGATCATTTGATCAAACGCCGCCCATTCGAGTAATTGTAAGGCTCCGGTTAAGCGGAATGCCATCACGAAGATTGCCACAGCAGGGACAATTAAGCTACGGCGAACCGACTTAAAGAACTGAAGTCTCTGGGGAGAGTGAGAAGTTCTTAAGCCTGAAAAAGCTTTTTTTTTTCGCTTGGGAACTTCAAACTCCATAACACCCATTTGTTTGTGAGTAGGAGCAGGTATTGAAGAAACATTTCTCGAATGATCACACTTCATTGCACGCACACCTTCCCCTACAAACTGTGTTTAATCAATGAAAGGCTGATGGGCAATTTCTTCTAATCCGACTGATTTTAAAAGTTCTTGCCATTTACTCGCCAACATTGAGTTTTCTGGCTCGGTTTGTCGTAAACTTGCCAAGATTTCTAAACTCTCAAACCAAATGCCATTTTGAGCTAAAACAGCCGCCTTTTCCAAAGAAGTCAAGGCTTGAAGTTGATTAGCTAAAGCATGATCAGCTTCGACTCGGCGAATTTCTCCGGTGACAAAAACCACTTCGGGTTGACTTTGAGGGGACTGGGCTGGACAAATAATCCCAAAAGACCAACGATAGGACTGACCGATTTTGAGGGGTGGCGTATCTGTTGGCAGTTTAACACTAACGATGCCTGTTTGACCAGAAAGGGGTATACTCGTATGATATACGTCTTGACCTTTTTCATCTTTGAGGCTAAAGACTCCTTCTTGGGCGGATCGAGCAGGCACAAAGAAGTAGAGGGTGGGGTGAGCCTCAGTGGTTAACCCGCTTAAATCAGTACCGATGGGATTAGCTTGGCTAAATGCCGGGACTAAAGCGGTAAGTTCGGTTTGATTATCGTTTAAAACTGGACAGGTAAAACCTGTGCGAGAAGCTCCTCCGGCGGTCCGTCTGGGCATTCCTTGTCCGGGGGGAGGTTGAAAGGCAACACTGGTTCTCGTTCTTTGCTGTGAGGACTGTTTTTCTGCTTGGGCGGGTAAACTGGTCGTTAGGGTCAGTCCGATGGAAACTGTAGCTAAAATACTTATGAACTGTTGAGAAAAAAGTGGTTTGTACATAGGGGGTTAATCCTCATGGTGAAAGTCTTAGTGGTGGTCGCTTGATGCCCCGGATGATCAGATGCTCGATAGAGTTAGGGGTTGTCTTCAATCAATGAACTGTGGCTCTAAAATGAGCTTGTTTTTTAGATCTCTCGATCTTGATCTCCCTAAACCTAAGATAGCAATTCTAACTCGCCTCTGGTGAGAAAATCTTTAAGGTTATCTAAAGTATAAGTTAGCACCTCCATTAATAAAAATTAGACGGATTAGGGACTGATTGACCGGATTATAGCCAGTTGCCAACGAGAACAAAAGCAGCCCAATAATAAGGGTCTTGATATTGATTGTTTTGTAACAATTTTAACTGCGCTAATCGCAAAGCTTCTGCTTTACTCACCTCAGATTGGGCTAATACACGGTAAAATTCTGTCATAAGGAAGGCTGTTGAAACATCATTAACCTGCCATAAGGTAGCCAAAGTACTCCTTGCGCCAGAGCGAACGGCTACACCCGCTAACCCTAAAGCCGCCCTTTGATCTCCGGTTGCCGTTTGACAAGCACTTAAAACTAATAATTCAATCGGGTTGAGGTCATTTTGGAAACTTCGTAATAACTGATCAAATTCCTTAACATTAATTCGACCATCCCAAGTTAAAAGAAAGGTTTCTTCAGCTTGAGAACTAAACTGACCATGAGTTGCCAAATGAACAATTGAAAAGGAATTTTGACGGAGTTTGTCACTCAAAGCCTGGCGGGTAAACTCTTGATTGAGTAAAACTTTCGTCGGAACTTGAGATTGAATTTGTTTGAGTTCATACTCAACCGCAGGTAAGGGGACAAACCCTTGACGGCCTTCACTGAGTCCCACCGTTAACGTATTAAGAGATCGTTCCGCTAGCGCTCGCGGTGCCAACAGTTGTAAACTCGGAGTTAAAGCCAGATTATACTTTTCAATCAAATACTGCTGTCCGTCGTGGAGGGCTGCCATCGGTAGATTTCGCAGGGAACCATCCAACGCAAATACCAGGGTTTGAATATTACTGGCGTTGAGATAGGCGGACGCCGGACGAACTAACCAATCATACACCTGCTGAGATAAACTCAGACGTTTTTGAGAAGAAAACACCGGAACATACAACTGTCGCAGTTGCTCAACTGTCACATCCACATCTTTAGCTTCAATGGGCGTAGAATAGGAGCGCAGAGGTTGACCGGGTAAAGACAGAATCACTTCCAAGCGATCGGCGAGGATAATCGGATAAATTAGCGCCGCACTCGGATCCACTTGATCCACAGCTTGGGGCTGAATATCCGCATCAAGACAAGCCTCCCGGAAGAAATTATCTAATTCTGCCAGTTGTAAAGACTCAATTAACATTCGAGCGGTTCTGAGGTTCTGTTGACTCGGAAGTTCTCCCGGTGCAGGCGGTTGTAAAATTAAACTGACTAATTCCCGATACACAGGTTCTACCGTCTCTCGAAAGGAAAACTGCACATCGGGATCAACCGCGACGAGATCGGCTCGTAAAGAGTCTAATGTCTCTACCGCTTCTGTGTAGGCGGCGATCGCTGCTTCTATTTGACCCTGGGCTTTTAACACTCGACCCAGTTGCCATTGCCAACGATAACTAATATCCGGGGCTTTGATCGCTTGGGCTAACAGGAGGGCTTGTTCACTCAGACGTTGGGCGCTAGACCATTGCTGGGTTTGCTCATAAATTCCGGCTAAACTCCCTAAACTGTAAGCTTCTGCGCGGACATCTTGAAGTTGTCTAGCTTGGATAATGGCTTCAGTTAATAACTCAACCGCAATTGCTATTTTTTGGGGGTCAGTGGAGAATTGGAGCAAGCTTTCGGCTAAATTCACCTGGAGATAGATGGTGGTTCGACTCGCAGGTTGAACGGATAATTGCTCTTGGACTTGAGGCCATAAAGCTTGAAATTCTTCTTGATTTTGGGTTTCAGCAAATAGGCGGACTTGATTGAGTTGGGCTTGAATACGAGTTAGAGGCGATGTTGTGGTAATCGCGGCTTGTTCATAGATATTGATCGCAGGTTGGGGCTGTCGTTGGGCGCGGTAGGTGTTCCCCAAACTGAGTAAAATTTCGGCTTGGGTTTGGGGTACATCCAGTAATTGAGCAATTTCTAGGCTTTCGCGTAATACGGCTTCTGACTGGTTCAGATCGCCGACAACTCGTAAAGCTTCGCCTAAACTTCTGAGTCCTGTAGCTTTTAACAGAGAGTTGGGTTGCGATCGCAATTTTTCTTGAATCTGCTGTAAGTTTCTCAGGGCTTGGCGGTACAACCCTAAAGCTTGTAAGGCACTCGCTTGGTTAATGTCAGTGGTGATCACTCCGTTCATGTCATTGACTTGCTGAAAGTATTTAGCCGCTTGTTTCCACGTCTCTAAGGCTTGTTCGGGCTGTCCTTGACTCAGATAAAGCTGACCTTGAATATTGAGGACAGAGGCGAAAATACGGGGTTCTGATAGCGGTTTTAACAGGGTGATACTGGTTTTGATGGAGGAGTTAGCGGGTTGCCATTGTCCTAGTTTTTGCCAGACGAGGGCGAGGTTACTGAGTGCAATCGCCTGGTTGAGGGTATCGCCTCGAGTGGCGAAGTCGGATACAGCTTGTTGGAGAAGTTCGGCAGAGGCGTTGTAGTTTCCGGCTTCATAGAGGTTTTGGCTTTGTTGTAGGGTTTGATAAGGGGAGTTGGGCGGGGGTAGGCTGAACCCGGGTTGATTCACCCAGATCAGCAGTAATAGAATCACCCCAGCTATCCATGAGGGTTTACGGTTCATGTCTTGTTCGTTTTACAGAACTGTATAATCTAATTCAGTCTATTTTTTTGGGCTGATGCAATTTCTCAAGGTTCAGATCGGTTTACTCAACAGATCAGCTTGACAAATTTTTCTTGTAATGATACTTTGATGAGTCTTTATTCTCGTTGATTGTTCCGAGGTTATTTGTCTAACAGTCGCTTCAGTTCAACCGAAAGACAATGAACCCAACCGAGAACCTATTCTCTAGAAAAAGAATTGCTCATCAGATTGAACGGAATTGAGATGCTACATTAAAAAAATTGAAACTTTCACTCCACACACCATAAACCGTGTTGGTGTACCTCAAAATCTAATGCTGATTTATCAAGAACAATTTATCCCTGGTCCAAGAGATTCCCTGATTTTATTACAAAATCTGCTAAAATCTGGGCTATTTTTAAATTATATGATGTACCACGAAAAACAGGAAGTTCGAATTGCGGCGAATGCTTTAGTCACTGTATCAGTCAGTTTAGAAGCGATGGAAGTTAAGGGTTTAGATCAACACCAGTTAGAATCGATCCAAGACCCATTTAAACAAGTCGAAGCCGCATTTTCCGCGTTACCGATCCAAAACTGGACGGCTTATGGTTATATTAGCTTTGATATGGCTCGTTTTTATTATCCTTATACTAAAGCAATTGATCAACCTCTACTTTATTTTTTTGTCCCCGAAACAGAACTGCGTATTACTCCTGAAGGGGTTTATCTGAAAACGTTAAATCACAGGGAGAAATTACAAGCCATCTGTGAAGAAGAAACTCTGTTTTTTCAAGACTATTCTCCAACAATTTTATCTCAGATTGGTTTAACTGAAAAACAAGAATATATTCAGAAAGTTGAAAAGTTAATTCAAGCGATTCAAGCAGGGAAACTGCAAAAAGCGATTATCTGTCGTTCGATTCAGTTTCCAGGAGAACTCGATATTTTAGGGACTTATCGTTTAGGTTCTCCGGGGAATCATTCTGCACGTTCCTATTGTTTTCAGTTAGAAGAAGTGCGAGGAGTGGGCTTTAGTCCAGAAATTTTAATGGAGATTGATGCGAATCATTGGATTGTGACAAATCCTTTAGCGGGAACTCGACCCCGAGGAAATAATTTCTCAGAAGATCAACAGCTACAGCGAGAATTATTTACTGATGCTAAAGAAGTTAAAGAACACGCGCTTTCAATTTTATTGGTGCAACAAGAACTTCGGGGAATTTGTGTTGAAAATACGGTTAAAATCTTAGATTTTATGCAGATCAAACAATATTCTTATGTTCAACATTTATCGTCTCATGTTGTCGGACAGTTGCAAGAACAAAAAACACTTTGGGATGCTTTAAAAGCCTTGTTTCCAGCGATTACCGTTTCGGGAATTGAAAAAAATCAGGCGATGGCTTGGATTAACCATTTAGAAGATACACCCAGAGGAATTTATGCTGGTGCTATTGGTTGGTTTAACTGGGGAGGAGAAGCGGATTTTGCGATTCCGATTCGTTCAGCCTATCAATATGGAAATCGTATTCATTTAAACGCGGGTGCGGGAATTATGGGAGAATCTATTCCACAACGAGAGTTTATTGAATGTGGAAATAAAATGAATACAATTTTAACGAATCTGGTTCTAAAAACCGATTGAAACTGAGGAAAATAACGAAGAAAAACTTTCTATAGTCTGGGGTTCATAAAGTACCTCCTTGAGTCGTTGTTGAGTAATTCTATATGGTTATCCTTGCCAGAAATATTTTTTTTGAGGTTAGGAATAAGGGCGAATTTTCCCATCAATCAAAAGACCTTCAATAATGTGACTTAACTGCTTGCAAATTTCAATTAATAGGTCTGGACGTTGATAGGTTAAACTCAGTAAGCGGTTTTTCTCAAGCTTTAACAATTGGCAATCTGTCACCGCAATTACCCCTACACTAGAAGGAGACTCAGCAAACAGTTGATATTCTCCAAAATATTCTCCTGATGAAAGTGATTTTATTATGTGTTGCGTTCTTTCAACGGATTGAGTCAAAGCAACAGTTCCTCCACAAACAAGATATAAATGAGTGCCGATACTTCCTTCTCGGATAATGACTTCTCCTTCCATGTATTCTTCTTCTATTAACTCTTTATTAAGAATCAATAACTCATCTAAAGACATTTGTTTAAACAGAGAAATATTTTTCAGTAACAAGATACGATTCATAAAATAAAGATTTTGATTAGATAGGGGAACGGTTGATGGAAAGACCTGTTCAACGACTTCTTGAACAAGAGTATCAGGGGTTTGAATTAAGACAGAAGGTACGCTTGCTAAAGCCACAATTGCCCCGATCTCAATCCAACGATTTTTACAGTCTAAGGCTTCTAATAATATCTTATATCCTGTGGTTTTCATCCACTCAGCATTAACGGTAACTTCTTGAGTTACAGCTTGCCCTTCTGCCCATTTTTCTAATAGGGGTAAAATCGGTAAAATAAATCGACGATAGCGTAAGGAAGCAATGGTTTCTACCGCATTCGCCCGACTTTTTTGATCCGGGGAATAACGTAACACCCGCATGGCTTCTAAAGTGTGATGACATCCTAAAGCAGATAACACATAAAATACCCGCTCAATCATTTGAAAATGAAAGTCATGGACGGCAATTTCTAAAAGTTTCCACCGGGGAGATTCGTGAGGAAGTTTCCATTTTATTGTACGGGAAACCTGTTGCAATTCTAAACTTAAATGTTCATAGAGAAGATCTTCTGCCCGATGAGTACCAATATAACCGATTGCTGTAATGGCAGCTTCTATAACTTCCCGACGAGTCGAAGTTAAACTGTCTTCCAAGTAGTCTAAACTTCTCTCTCCGTAAGAGGCAATTGCTTGGGCAGCTTGTACTCTAACTCGACAGTCTATATCTTGTAAACTTGTTGCTAAATAAGGGAGCATTTCCAGGCTGTGAACGACTCCTAATAATTCTAGAGCTGCCGCCCGCACTTCAGGATTAGGATTACCTAGTTCTGAGGCAGCTAGTTCTTTTAAATGAAGATCTTGAGAAGATGCTAAACTTACTAAAGCTTTAAACCCCTGTTGTTTTATTTCACAACTGGTTTGTGGTAGAATTTGATATAAAATCGGAATTAACTCTCGTCGCCCTGTATGAGAAATTGCATCAATAGTGGCTTGAGCAATCGGACAGTCTAGTTTCATTTGCCATAACTGCTGACAAACTTTTTTGATTTGAGGATGCAAACTTTGTTGATGGGCTGTTACTGCAACACAGGTTAATGCTCGAATTTCTTCCTGTTCATCTGCAAGTAATATTTCGAGTTGAGTTGCAGAAATTAACTGGTTTTTAGCAATAATAAGTTCGAGGGCGACAGCTTGAGTTGTGAGGGAGTTTGAGTTTAATGCTTGTTGTAACCATTCTGAAAGAATAGAGGGCGGTAAATGTTTTAAAAATGAAACGAGGGCGGGTTTAAGAGAACGATCTGCTTGGGTTAATAAAGCGTTTATTTCGGGTAAAAACTGTTGGGAAGATTGAAGATAAACTGCTAGTTGTAAGCCGAGAATTTGATGATTCGGATCGTCACTGTTGAGGAGATTCTGAACTTCTGTTTGATAGGTTGATGGAAGGCTGAATCCTGGTCGAACGTTGTCTAAATTAACTGAACCTGAAATGAGCATTTTCATCAGGGATTTTACATAGTTTTTTCCGGTTTTAAGACTAAATCCCAGTAAGATCAAACTCAAACCTATTCCCAATACACTCACGATTAAAGAGGAATCTGAACTCATCATCAAGGCAAGTAAAATTAAACCCCCCGCCATTTCACCCAAAGGTGAAAATAATCCCTCACTCAAGATCCGAAATGTTCCTCGGGCTTGCGGGGGGATTGCATTATAGTTAACACTTTTTAAAGGATCAGCAATACTTCGATAAATCGCTACATGATTCAAGTTGGAAAAAAGGGCGGTTGGAAATCCAAAGTTAATGATAAACCCAATAAAACTGATTAAAGTGGTGACGGGATAAATAAGGTTAGCACGACTAATTCCTAGCTTTTGGAATAAGGGTGTAGTAACAAGGGAAGTCAGCAGTAATTGAACCAAACTAAAAATTGCGGAACTAATCCCTAAAAAGCTGGTTAAATCTTGTTTTTGAGGAAATTGTTGAGTGTATACAGTTGAAAATAGAAATTCAGTCAGAAGCCTAAGTAATAGAATAATAAAGGTGCTGGCGGTGAGATAAAAAATAATGGGATAATGTTTGATCAATCGTGGAAATTTTATCAGACTCTCTAGAAATCCTTGACTGGAGTTTTTGAGTTCCGGAGGATTAATTTCAATAGATTTTTGATCAAATTCTAGATAAATCAGTTGAGCAATGGCGATCGCATAGAATGAAGGAATCACGAGGAGTAAATTTTCAGGGGGGATAAATTGTACAATAATACTCCCTAAACTATTCGCCAGGAGAAACCCAATATTCGCACTTAAGGATAAAAAAGCAGTATATCGTTTCAGTTCTAGAGCCGTAAAATAGTCTGCAAATAGGGTTGAAAAGCTAATTTTAATCAGTAAAACACTAAGAAGGTTAGAAAGAATATATAACCCAAAAAAAGGAAAAAGGTTTGTTTGTTGAGCGATTAACACTTGCATTCCGCCCACTAAAAAAATACTTCCAAACAGTATCCAACGAAAAAGTCGGATATGGGAAATGCGGTTAACAACCCCAATAAACCCTGTAGAAACGGCAATCAGAACAAGGGGAGTAATCGTAAAAAGGAGTGGAAGGGACTGAGGGCCAACCCGATCAAGAAAGAGAGAACGGGCTAATAATGCAAATAAAGCCTGACTGATGGTGAGAGACAGCAGCAAGAACAAAAAATGAGTCAGCCGTCGTGTTTGTAGCGAGAGGAATAAATACCGTTGTAGCAGTGAGTTCAGCATAGAGAAACACTCAGGATTGATAGATAATAGCCTAGCCGATTAGTTGACTAGACGGTACTCCTCTACCTGATTTTTTAGTATTTATTCGTTTTTCTTTAGTTGTTAATCTTTTGTTAAAAAAATATCTTGATAGTCGTTCTAGAAAATTGTATAACATCTCAATAGAAGGGGTTTGAGGGTAGGTTAAACCCACCCCCATGATACTCACTAAAGATTAGGCATCATCTAAAGCTGCAATACCGGGTAATTCTTTCCCTTCTAACAACTCTAAACTGGCGCCACCTCCTGTGGAAATGTGGCTCATTTTTTCGCCTAAACCCAACTGTTCAACCGCAGCAACGGAGTCACCGCCACCGATAATCGTTGTTGTACCTGTACCTGTTAGTTCAGACAAAGTATAAGCGATCGCTTCGGTTCCTTTGGCAAATTTCGGCATTTCAAACACACCCATCGGGCCATTCCAAATCACCGTTTTACAATCTGCTAAAGCCTCTTGGAACACTTTCACCGCATCAGGGCCAATATCTAACCCCATCCAACCATCAGGAATAGCCTCAACACTCACGGTTTGAGAATTGGCTTCTGCGTCAAATTTATCAGCAACAATTACATCTGTCGGAAGTAACATCGTGACGCCTTTTTCTTTAGCTTTAGCTTCCAAAGACTTCGCCAGTTCGATTTTATCGTCTTCAACCAAAGACTTACCGACACTCAAACCCCGCGCTTTGTAGAAGGTGAAAATCATCCCACCCCCTAACAGCAGTTTGTCACACTTGTCGAGTAAGGCTTCAATTACCCCAATTTTACTGGAAACCTTAGAACCACCAATAATCGCCGCTAAGGGGCGTTGGGGTTCATCAATCGCGCCTTTGAGGAATTGCAGTTCCTTTTCGATCAGAAAACCCGCTACACTGGGGCTGAGGTATTTCGTCACGCCTTCGGTAGAAGCATGGGCGCGGTGGGCGGTACCAAACGCATCATTCACATAGAGATCCGCAACAGAGGCTAATTGCTTGGCAAATTCAGGATCGTTGTCTTCTTCTCCTGCATAAAAACGAACGTTCTCCAAAAGGGTAACATCGCCATTATTCATCGAGTTGACAACGGCTGCTACTTCGTCCCCAATACAATCGTCACATTTTTTAACGTCTTGACCCAACAGTTCCGACAAACGAACCGCAACAGGCGTTAACCGCATAGAATCAACAACTTTAGCCTTTGGACGTCCAAAGTGACTGGTGAGGATCACCTTAGCACCCTTTGAGGTTAAGTCTTGAATCGTCGGCAGAGCAGCCCGAATCCGAGTATCATCAGTAATGGAACCGTTGTCAATTGGCACATTAAAGTCCGCCCGCACCAGTACCTTTTTACCGGATAAGTCTGATGCCGATAAATCTCCTACAGTTTTCTTTGTCACAGGGTTAACCTCCTAAATTGGTTATTATGATCAAGTTCAAATGAAATCGGGGCGGATCTGCTGAGTGATTAACAGCCTTTTGGTTGTCCATCACCCTATTGATGATAGATTGACATCAATAACCGTTCACAGTAAACATTTTACCGGACTCCGCGACCTGGAGAGGCGTGTTATGTTTAAGACTGTTTTACTTCCTGTTGATCAAAGCCGAGAAGCCCGTGAAGCGGCTGATGTTGCTCTTAACATTGCTAAAATGTACCAGGCGAATCTTTTTGTCCTGGCTGTTCTAGAACCGGATGAAGCGGAAACGGGCGAACCTCCCCATTCGGAAAAAATGACGTCTGAAGAAGTGGTTCATAAACTTCTCGCAGAAGCCCAAGCTATGTTTGTCAATGCGGGGGTTGAGGTGAAAACTCTCGAACGTGAGGGGAAACCTGCTTTTACCATTTGTGATGTCGCTGATGAAATAGAAGCCGATCTCATTGTTATGGGAAGTCGAGGGATTGGTTTGGTGGAAGGCAATATTACCGATAGTGTCACCAACCGCGTGATTAATCTCTCTCCCTGTCCCGTTTTAGTTGTCCCCTAATACAGTGGCAGTTATCAGTGAACAGTGACCAGTTATCAGTGACCAGTTATCAGTGACCAGTGCTCAGTAATCAGTTTATCGTTTACAGTTTACAGTTGAATGTAGTCCTATGCGCTTCGGACTTTAGTTTTCAGACAGAGATTTTAATCTCTGGCTTGACTTGATAACAGATAACTCCATAAGTGATAAATGATCACTGAAAAAATGGGTCACTGATAACTGTAAAAACTGGTCACTGATAACTGGTCACTGATAACTGTAAACTGTCCCCTGTCCCCTGTAACCTATATGGCTATTCAATGGTATCCCGGTCACATTGCTAAGGCTGAACGCAACCTCCAAGAACAACTCAAACGGGTTGATGTGGTGTTTGAGGTTCGGGATGCTCGTATTCCTCTAGCAACACACCATCCTCAAGTTCCCCAATGGGTGGGGAATAAGGCGAAGGTGTTGGTCATTAACCGTATGGATATGATTTCTCCCGAAGTTAGACAAGAATGGGAAGATTGGTTCCTCGAACAGGGGGAAACGCCTTATTTTACTAACGCTCAACAGGGACAAGGGGTTGCAGAAATTGCTAGAGCGGCTCAAAAGGTGGGGAAACAGGTGAATGAAAAGCGGCGAACTCGGGGAATGCTTCCTCGTCCTGTGCGGGCGGTGGTGATTGGATTTCCGAATGTGGGAAAATCAGCTTTAATTAATAGATTACTCAAGCGGAAAGTGGTTGATAGTGCTAGACGTGCAGGGGTAACGCGATCGCTTCGTTGGGTGAGAATTTCGGATCAAATTGAATTATTAGACGCGCCCGGGGTGATTCCCTCTCAGATTAAAAGTCAAGAACAAGCCTTGAAATTAGCCATCTGTGAAGATATTGGCGAGGCGGCTTATGAAAATCAAGAAGTGGCTGCGGCGTTGGTGGATATTTTACAAGATTTAGGACTCGAAAAGAAGCTGGGCGATCGCTATCAACTCACTCCCGATCCTCTCACAACGGGAGAATTATATTTACATCAACTCGCCGCCCAATCTTATCAAAATGATATTGAACGCACTTCAAGGCATATTTTAAATGATTTTCGCAAGGGATTATTAGGGTCGCTGCCGCTAGAATTACCGAAGGCTTAAATTTTTCAATAGGTCATATTTTAAGGCATTTACAATGAATGTTAATCGTCGTCAATTTCTTCTATTTTTAGGGACTGTTTTAGGAGTTGGAGGCGTCGTTTATTTCCGTCAAAACATTAATCAAACGGATTCGATTAAAGTTGCACCTGATGGTTTATTTGCTCCCGTTAAAGGAGATGTTAGAATTGTTATTATTAGTGATTTAAATAGCCGCTATGGTTCAACGACTTATGAACCCCAAGTCACTCAAGCGATCCCTTTAATTTCGCAGTGGAAACCGGATTTAATCCTGTGTGCGGGTGATATGGTTGCCGGACAAAAATTGTCTCTTTCTCAAGCTAATATTCAAGCGATGTGGGAAGGGTTTGAACGGGATATTGCTTATCCGTTACGTCAAGAAAATATCCCCTTTGCGATCACGATGGGAAATCACGATGGGTCAGGGACGCTTAATGAAAAAGGGCAATTTATTTTTGGGAAAGAACGTCGTTTAGCCCAGGTTTATTGGAGTCAACATCAATCGGATTTAAACCTTAATTTTATTGATGATAGTGGTTTTCCATTTGAGTATAGTTTTGTACAAAATGACATTTTTTATCTGGTTTGGGATGCCTCTAGTTTTAGAATTCAAACTCAACAATTAAATTGGATCAAAAATAGCCTGGCGAGTTCATCTGCCAAAGCGGCTAAATTGCGAATTGTAATGGGACATTTACCCCTGTATGCGGTGGCGGTTGGACGGGATAAATTTGGAGAAGTTTTGATACAAGCGGAAAAATTACAAAAATTATTAGAAGAACATCATGTTAATCTGTATATTAGTGGTCATCATCATGCTTATTTTCCTGCTTATAAAAATCAATTAAAGTTACTTCATGCCGGGGCGTTAGGAAGCGGGCCACGTTCTCTGCTGAATAGTAATTTATCACCTCGAAATACATTAACAGTTGTTGATCTTAATTTTTCGCCTCAAACAACCGTTTTCACCACCTACGATATGAAAACGTTAAAAGTGATTAATCTCGAGGAACTTCCTGATAAAATTGACCGTCTAAACCGTTATGATTTAGGTGTTATTCGTTCTGTTGATTGAAGTAATGATATTACCCTTGCTAACCTCTATTTTTTTCGCACAAGCCCAACCTCCGGCCACAGAAATTATTCAACCGCAAGAGGTTCGTCCGTTACCGGGTCAGCTTGATAATATTCCAGTTTTTAATAGTAATAGTCCGGAGTTAGTTTTATCGGAAGGTATTTTACTATCTACCTTTCCTGGGGATAACAAAAGAACACCAGAAGCCCATTTAAATTTTCCGTTTAAAGGACGGTTTGATATTTTTGCTCATCATATCGCCCGAGCGGCAACACCGGAAGATTTACGAACTTTATATTTAGGAATTTTAGTTCATAATCCGGGTAATCAATCAGTGACTGTTAATATTTTACAAGCAGCGAGTTATTTAAGTCAACCAGATGCCCCATTTATTGAACTTCCGGCTGTTGTTGATAATCCTGATAGCAGTGTTTTTGCCGGGCCTGGCAGTCGAGTTATGAGTGATGTTTTACGGGGAAAACGACAGAATATCTTCCCGAGGCGAGTTGTTATTCCGCCGAGAAGTAGCCGAATGTTAATGAATTTGCCCATTCCGGTGAGAACTTTAGAACCGCCTTTAAATGGTCGTTCAACGTTAATGCGTTTAGAGAGTAATGGGGAAGTTTATCTCGCCAGTTTAGCTAAATTTGCCCGTACAGGACGAGATGGAAACGAAGTGTCTCCCTCCCTTCCTGAGTGGGAAAGTTTATTAACTCGGGGACAGTTATCAACCCCCCGTGATCGTCCTCCGACGCCGCCGGGTACAGATGTCAATCAGATGATTTATGGACGAGTGGCGGGAGTCGGTCGGGGTTCAGTGTGGAATGCTGAATTAGTAGATGGTTTAGGGATGTCTCATTTAACCATTCCTCAACAGGGTGAGGCGTTTTCCTACGGAATGAGTACCCTTCCAAGAGGTTTATTGGGAACCCAGCAAAATCAGAGTGCTGAATTATTAGTGCGTTATCCGGATACAGCCTATCAAGCCCATGGAAATTATGGGATTCAATATAGCTTGGGTTTACCGCTTTTTAACCCAACAAACCAAACTCAAAGGGTGGTGATTACGGTGCAAACCCCGTTAAAAGAAGATGAACTGTCTCAAGGTGGATTACGTTTTTTAGACCCTGTCGGTTCTCAAACTTTTTTCCGAGGAACGGTGAGATTTCGCTATATTGATGATAGGGGAAATAGTCAAACGCGATATGTTCATTTGGTTCAGAAACGAGGACAAAAGGGAGAACCTTTGGTTGAGTTAAATCTTGAACCGCAACAGCGCAGACGAGTTGAATTTGACTTTTTATATCCTCCGGATGCTTCACCCCCCCAGGTTTTAACGATTCAGACGTTAGAACGGTGAAAAAATTCAATTAAATGTTGCGAAAAGAGTTGAAAAGATGAGGGTATTTTAGGGCGTTCAGGGGTTAGTTCGCTTGACTTTTGATTAAAGCTTCACGGGATTCTTGACGAATTAAGCCTTCTTTGGCGGCGAGTTGTAAACTGACAAAAGCATCAAAGTCATCTCTGCTGTATTTTGTTGTTTGAACTAACTCGCGAAGTTGTTCTTCAGCTTCTAGAGTCAGATACCCTGTTTTCAGAGCTTGTTTGACTAATCGATGGATAGTACCCATATTAAAAAAAGTAGATGCACATACAGTACAAACTCCAAGTTAGGGAATTGGTGCCGGGGAACACAAGCCCCTGACGTAAAATTTTAGCTTTGGAATTGTAAAGATTTTGTATAGGTTAAATCTAATACGCTATCGATGTAAATTCAGCTACAAAATTTACCTTTTTCTGAGCAGTCTTGACTCAAGAGTGCAAATGCTGTGTTTGGATTGACAGTAGCCGTTCCGAAACGTTGGATAATGAATAATATTAAACTCATAATAATGCTTAACACAGATGCCCTGGTTTGTCAAGATAGAACAAGGAATTGTCGAAAAACCAGTCTTTGATCAATATGTTCCGGCTCATATCGCCTATGTGAAAGACTTAATCGCCAAAGGCCACAAAGCCAAAACGGGCTATTGGGGACGGCGAGGCGGGGGAATGATGCTGTTTGAAGCGGCTTCCAAAGAAGAAGCAAAGGCGATTGTTGAACAAGATCCCCTGGTTCAAAATGGCTGTGTCACTTATGAACTGATGGAATGGTGTGTTGTTGTCGAATAAATTCAAGATCTGTGCTAAACTGATAAGTGACCTGGACCTACGCGATCAAGACGCCCAAATCTTGTCAGGACCGGAAGGTAGCAGCAATACGGGATGCTCTCGATAGGCGTAGTCTCCGGGTCACTTTTGTCTGTAGGCAGATAGGAGGCATTATGCAACGAGGTTTAGGAGATCTCGTCCAGAAAGCTGTTTACTTGGGAGTTGGGTTAGCGGCCTATGCAGGCGAGAAAGCCGCGAAAAATATGGCAGAGTTGCGAACCGAAGCCCAAAAACTAGCCGATGAATTGGTAAAGCGGGGCGAGATGACCACTGAAGAAGCCCGACGCTTTGTTGAAGATACTCTCAAGCAAGCCGAACAAGAACCAACCCCCGGAAAAGAACCGACTCAGACCCCCCCAGAACCTCGTCAAATTGAGATTATTGATGAGGAGGATGATCAGTCTCAATCGGTAGACTCGGCTGAACAGTTACGTCAACAACTTGAGAAATTACAAGAAGAACTCCGTCGTCTTAAGCGGGAGTAAAATCTCTCCAGCAAAGACAGAAGGCAGTGCTATACTAGATGTCCAGATCAAGTCTATTGAATTCGGCTTAATCTGAAAAATTGTTAGCACAGCAGGCGGCTCTGATGGAAGATTGGTCAAAAAGCTTTTTTGAAGCAGTCGGAACGGCAGTTTATGAAGTCGAAAAGTTGTTAGAAGAAGTCGGTCGAGACTGGAATCAAATGATTGATGAACTCACCCAGTTTTCAGAAGAAGTAACAGAAGAAGTTCACAATAAAATTTTTCCCGAGTTGGAAGAATATCTCAATGAAATTGTTGAACCGATTCTGGATATTTATTTTGATCTTGAACTTGAGTTTGATGAGAGTGAGTTTGAACCCTTTGTAACTTACGTTCATCCTACTTCTCAACAGCATTCAGCCTGTCGAGGTTGTCAGCATTATCATGGTCATGTTTACGGGGGTAATTTACTCGTTTGTGCAATGCACCCAGAGGGAGTAGAAGACGAAACTTGTCCAGATTGGGAATCACAGTAAAATAGCATGGAGGGGTTTAAAGCTCTTATCATACTCTTGAAAAGAGAACAAAATTAGTGCATAATTTTTAAGATTTTATATTGAACTTTTGATGAAGCGGTGAATCTACCAGTGCCGGATGTTTCTCGGTTGGGAATTCCCAGAGTTCCTAGTTCTATCCAACTGCGTTCTTATCAAAAACAGGCGGTTCAAAGCTGGTTTTCTAACCGGGGACGAGGAACATTAAAAATGGCAACGGGAAGCGGTAAAACGATTACTGCTTTAGCGCTCGCGAGTGAACTTTATGAGAAAATTAATTTACAAGTTTTATTAGTGATTTGTCCCTATTGTCATTTAGTGACACAATGGGCGCGAGAGGCGGAAAAGTTTGGCTTAAAACCTTTATTGGCTTTTGAAAGCGTTCATCATTGGCAACGTGAACTGTCTGCCCAATTGTATAACATTCGTTCAGGTTTGCAACCGTTTTTAACGGTAATCACCACAAATGCGACGTTAATTTCCCAAAGCCTTCAGTCGCAACTGCGCTATTTTCCGGAAAAAACGCTGATTATTGGTGATGAGGTTCATAACTTAGGTTCACCCCGTTTAGAAGAAAGTTTACCGCGAAACATTGGGCTGCGTTTGGGCTTATCTGCTACGCCTGAACGTCACTTTGATGAGGAAGGAACAGAATCTATTTTAGCATACTTTGGGGCAGTTTTGCAACCCGAACTCACCCTGGCTGATGCCATTCGTCAGGGGGCGTTAGTTCGATATTTATATTATCCGATTTTAGTGGAATTAACTGAAGCGGAAAGTCGTGCTTATTCTCGGTTAACGACTCGGATTGGTTGGGCTTTAATGGATGAAGAAAATTTAGAAAAAAATGAAACAATTACGGCTTTATTGATACAACGAGCGCGACTGATTGGTTCAGCCTCTAATAAAATTAAAGCCTTACATCAGTTGATGAAAAAACGCTTGCATACTACCCATACTTTATTTTATTGTGGAGATGGAAGTATGGATCAAAGTGAATTTTCGTCGAATCGTCAGTTTGAAGCAACGGTAGAATTGTTAGGGGTTAAACTCGGTTATCGCATCAATACTTACACCGCAGAAACCTCGTTAACGGAACGAGAAAAACTTCGTTATCAGTTTGAAACTGGGCAATTACAAGGATTAGTGGCAATTCGCTGTTTAGATGAAGGGGTAGATATTCCCGCTATTCAAAATGCAGTGATTCTCGCCAGTAGCAGTAATCCCCGTCAATTTGTACAACGTCGCGGGCGAATTTTGCGTCCCCATCCCCAGAAAGAACGAGCCACTTTATTTGATATGATTGTATTACCGCCCGATTTAGGACGAGAGACTTTAGAAGTGGAACGAAATTTATTGAGAAAAGAGTTAAAACGGTTTCTAGAATTTGCGAATATAGCCGATAATGCAGGAGAAGCAAGAGTCAAATTATTAGAGTTACAAAAGCGATATGGTTTGTTAGATATTTGAATGGGCGGCAACGGTTAACCAAATTCCGAGAAAAATTTAGACAGAATTAAGCAATAATAGAGTAAAATTGAAAGAGAATCTGAAGCGATCCTATGAGTTTTCAATATTCTGATAGTTTAATTCAAAAAATATCTAATGTATTTTCCGAGAAGAAATCTTCTTATCAGACAGAAAATGACTCGAATAGTCTTCAAGATCCCTTAGCAAATGCCTCCCCAGAAGCGCGAGAAATTATAGAACGAGTGTTACAAGCGGAACGGGATAAACTCTATATGAAAAATCCCCGGAATATTAATGATGATATCCTCAAAATTATTAAGGATGTGGTGCAATGAAACTCACTTCAATTCGTTTATGTAACTTTCGCCAATTTTATCAAGAAACTCCAGAAATTATTTTAGCCTCTGGAGAACGCAATACAACTATTATTCATGGGAATAATGGCTCCGGAAAAACAACGTTAATGAATGGGTTTACTTGGGTGTTTTATAATCGATTTAGTGCGGCATTTGCGGCTTCTGAATCTTTAGTTAATAAAAGAGCAATTGCAGAAGCTGAACCGGGAAAACCCGTGTTATGTTGGGTGGAAATAATTTTTCAGCATGACAATAAACGCTATCAAGTTAAACGAGGGTGTCGGGCTTATAAAAATAATAAAGAAATTGAACAATCTGAAAGTACATTGTATATGCAAGTCGCCGGAGATGATGGACGTTGGATGATACCTCCGCAACATCCCGATGATATTATTAATCGAATTTTACCGATGAGTTTGCATCAATATTTTTTCTTTGATGGTGAACGAATTGAACAAATTGTTAGGGATGATAAAAAAGCTGAAATTGCCGAAGCTACCAAAGAATTATTAGGCGTAGAAGTTTTAAATCGAGCGATTAAACATTTAGGAGAAGCCAGAAAGTCTCTAGAAACTGATTTGAGTTTAATTGGCAATGCAGAAACCAAAAAGTATATTAAAGAGAAGAAAAAGTTAGAACAAGAAATTGAACAACTGAATAAACGTCAAACGGAAATCGAACAAGAGTTAGATCATCATAATGAGTTAAAACAAAGCCTTAGCAATCATTTATTAGACTTAAAAGGGGCGGGAGAACTGCAAAAACGCCGAGATGAACTCGAACAACAAGCCAAATTAATTCGAGAACAACTGCATCAAGCCAATCAAACTATTCGTCGAGAAATGTCAATGCGAGGTTATACGGTTTTACTCTCAGAAACCTTGATAAAATTTCGAGAACAGTTTGAAGAATTGCGACAAAAAGGAGAACTACAAACGGGTATTACTCAACAGTTTATTCAAGATTTACTCCATCAACAGCGTTGTATTTGTGGGACAGAATTAACCCCAGGAACAGCCAACCGAGAACAGGTTGAAGGCTGGTTAGGAAAAGCGGGAGTTGCAGATATTGAAGAAACAGCAATTCGGATGAGTACCCAAGTGGATGAAATTGAAAAACGAGTTCCTGAATTTTGGGAAAAAGTTGATCAACAGCAAGGGAACTTAAATCAAAATCGGGCTGAGTTATCCCGTCTTGAAACTCAACTGGATGATGTGAAAAAGAAGTTGAGAAACTACCCCGATGAAGATATTCAGCAACTCCAAAAACGCTTAGACGAAGTTGAGGGAAATATTAATACTCTCAACCGAGAAACTGGATACAATCAACAACAAATCGAAACGGCGAATGCTTCAGTTGTTCAATTGGGAAAACAGATTGATAAGCAAAAAATGAATGAAATCAAACAGCTTCTAGCCCAAAGACGGATTGACAAAACTCAAGAGTCTATTCACTGTTTAACTGAAATTAAAGAACGCTTAGATCAACAATTTCGTCAGCAACTTCAACAGCGAGTTCAGAATATTTTTAGTCAAATTTCCTTTACGCCTTATTTTCCAAAACTCACCGATAAATATGAATTAAAACTAATTGAAAACACGGCTGGAGAGGAAGCAGAAGTCGCCGCTTCTACGGGAGAAAATCAAATTTTGAGTCTATCTTTTATTGGCGGAATTATTGAAGGTGTCAGAGAATGGAGTCAGAAAAATACATTGATGGGGCCAGATAGTAGTACCTTTCCAATAGTGATGGATTCTCCTTTTGGCAGTTTAGATGAAATTTATCGCCGTCAAATTGCTAAAATTATCCCAGAATTAGCCAATCAATTAGTTGTATTAGTTACAAACACGCAATGGCGGGGAGAAGTTTCCCAAGAAATGGAAAAACGCATTGGGAGAGAATATGTTTTGTCTTATAATTCCCCAAAAGCTGATTGTGAGGAGGATTTTATTGAGTTAGGAGGTATCCGTTATCCTCTAGTCAAACAGAGTCCCAATGCGTTTGAATATACGGAGATTTTAGAAGTGACTGATGATTTTTAACAACTGTTTTTGAAAAATGTTCTGATTTTGAGGCGAAATATTCGTAATCAGTCAATAGCCGTCTACCTGGATTTTGATAATGAATATTAAGTCTATTGCTAAAACTTTGGGAATTTTTTTGATAACTTTAGCATTGCCATATGCCCCGCAAGCTATCGCCCAAAATTCTCCTTTTTATTGGTCTTATATGGGAGAATCAATGGGACAAAAACTTTATCTTGATGTTTCCATGTACAGTATTCGTTTATATGATAAAGGGGAAACGTTATTCACCTATAAAATCGGAAATGAAATGATTTATGCTAAAAGCCATTGTCGTACTTGGCAGTGGTATGTTCTTGGCGTTGCAAATCCTAATGAAATTGATAATGTTATACCCCCTTCAGCGATTGATAATGGCAATCTTTATTCTATTTATGATCCGGCAACTGATGAAATGATGATGCGGGTTTGTACGGCTGCTTCTTTGATGTCTATGCCCTAACTATATCTTATAATTGTTTGGCTTAGAAGTCAAGTATACCCGCAAATCAAATTAAACAGCTTGAGTTAGGTGCGTTTAATTTCACATTGATTTCTGGGAAAATAGCGAAATTTATCATTTGACGCACCAACTCTATTTTAATAAAAATCAGAACCAGTTTCTGAAAGAAACCGAGGTTTAAAATGGCAGAATCTAGGAATATAGCTTGACGACAGGTAAACCTTTTTTGGGAACACTACTAAGAAAGAGATGACGAAGATTATCCGAGGCTAACGAACCGAATAAACTTAACCCGGCTAAACAAATAAAGGTTAAGCTGAATTTAGCTGAAATTCCAAAGGGGATGAGAATGAAGGCGAAAACTAAGAAAATCAGGGCTAAAACTTGACAAAAACTGTGAATTTTTCCCAGCTTTAAAACCATCCGTTGACAACTCGGACAATGCTTAGTATGTCTGTGCCATCTGTCGTAGAGTTGTTGATCAGATAACTGTTGAATTTCTTTTTCTTCAAAGACTTCTCCCTCGGCGAATTGATCGAACCATTTTCTAAAGGTAATCACTCCTGCATCGGAAATAGTGGGGAGATAATACTTTTTATCAGAATAAGTTGTACAAATGAGATCTTCAGAATGTAACGCCCTCAAATCTTGATCGCCCAATTTATAACTGAAGGAGTGTTGAAGGGCAACTCTAACATCTGGGGGAATCCTTTTAAAGATAAAACTCAGAAGTTTGTTTTTTTCTAAGAAATTCTCACTGGAAATAAACTTGCTAATATACCGACAATGACCCGCTTTTGTGGGAATAAAATAAAGCTGAAAAATATCTGTTTTCCCACTCGGATGACGATAAATCGTCGTATTAGCACAAGGAGGCGTAAACTGTCGGGTAGCTTCCATATTTTGATTGGAGATATTATACCCAGAATGGTGCAGCTTAAAACCCTTTTCAGAGGAGATATCTTCAACGGGTTTAAACACCTGCATGGGGACAGCCGTTTGGGGAGAAAACGACATGAAACCCTCATGTAAAAATTGGGCGTGAGACGGATCAAAACTACTTTCAACAGAGACGCGATAACTCACCGGAACATCTGTTAAATACCAGTCTGTCGAATCACTATCAAAATCAGATTCAGGGAAAGATGCAGGTTGTTTCAACTGGCAATCTTCAAAAGCAGTTGGGCTATTATCCGGCCAAACCCAGAGTAATCCTTGTAGAATTTGGGTAGGATAACTCGTAATTTGCGATCGCTGATTTTTAATCGCCGTTTGTTCAACCCTTTCATCCGTTGACATGGGAATTTTAGTACATTTTCCTTCCCCATCAAAACACCAGCCATGATATCGACAAACTAACGTTCCATCTTCAGGATGAACAGTCCCTAAAGAAAGCTGGACTAGACGATGAGGACAAACATCATCCATCACTCGCCATTGTTGATTTCCATCCCTCCAAATGACTAAATTTTTGTCCAGCAGCGTCAACGCAGTCGGGCGAGATACATCCAGATAACTCAGTGGAATAACCGGATACCAATTTTGATCCCACAAAAATTGAGGTTCCATGATAATCTGTAGTCACAACTTTCATGTTCTATGCTAACGCACCCTCAAGTCCGATCAAATCCCCATGACAGAAACAGATCAACATACCCTCGCTGATGAAATTATTCAATCGGGTATCGGGTTGCATAGCGGCTTAGAAACAACCGTTCGGATTATCCCCAGTTCCGCCGTTGGACGCTATTTTGTACGGGTTGATTTACCTGAAAAACAGATTATTCCAGCGACAATTCAATCCGTTGTTTCAACCACTCTGTCTACAGAATTAGCAATTTTTGAGACAACAAACTCGTCAAAAATCAGTGTTCGTACCGTCGAACATTTATTATCCGCTTTAACCGCAATGAGAGTTGATCACGCCCGCATCGAAATTGATGGGCCAGAAGTGCCTTTATTAGACGGATCGGCTAAAATCTGGGCAGATGCGATCGCTTCTGTGGGACTCGCGATTAGTTCCCAAACTATCCCCAAAATCCCCGTTACCCAAGAAATCATCGTGCGTCAAGGGGATGCTTTTGTTGTCGCGATCCCATCCAACGAAACCCGCTTCAGCTACGGGATAGACTTTGAAAGTTCAGCAATTGGTCAACAATGGTACAGTTGGACACCCCAACAAGAAGATTTTAGAACAGCGATCGCCCCTGCCCGGACTTTTGTTCTGAAAAAACAAGTTCAAAACCTGCAACAAGCCGGATTAATCAAAGGCGGAACCCTCGATAATGCCTTAGTTTGCGACGACTCTGGCTGGTTAAATCCTCCATTAAGATTTTCAAATGAACCCGTGCGTCATAAAATTTTAGACTTAGTAGGGGATTTGAGCTTGTTGGGAGTAATTCCTCAAGCTCATTACTTGGCTTACAAGGCAGGTCATCATCTGCATACCCAATTGGTTCAACGCATTCAAGAAGCCGCCTTAGCAGCCCTCTGAAGCGTCTCTGGTTTAACTGTATTGCGATCGCTGATCGAACATGGGAAGCTAACGTTCAACGAAATTAAAAAAATGTCAGACGTGAAATCCGATTCTGTGAATTCTAACGTAATTGAAACCCCCAACGGCACCGCCACCAAAACGGTTCCAACCCAGTTTGGGATCGAAGATATTCAAAAACTCTTACCCCATCGTTATCCCTTCGCCCTGGTTGATCGGATTATTGACTATGAACCCGGAAAACGGGCAGTGGGAATTAAAAATGTCACCATCAATGAACCCCATTTTCAAGGACATTTTCCCGGAAGACCCATTATGCCGGGAGTCTTGATCGTTGAGGCGATGGCCCAAGTGGGTGGCATGGTGTTAACCCAACTTCCCGATCTTGAAGGGAACTTGTTTTTATTTGCAGGCATCGATCAAGTTAAGTTTCGCCGTCCTGTAGTTCCTGGTGATCAACTGGTGATGAGGGTAGAGTTGTTATCCCTCAAACGTCGTCGGTTTGCCAAAATGCAAGCCCTCGCAGAAGTTGACGGAAAACGGGCTTGTGAAGGCGAATTGATGTTTTCATTGGTTGACTAATTAGCGCGGTCAGGTGATTTTAGAAATCGGAATCAGGATTATCGCTAAATGTTCTAGAATCACCCAACGTCAAACATCCTAATATTCAAAATTTCTATGATCACCCTAATTCACCCGACTGCCGTTGTTCATCCCTTAGCCCAACTCCACCCAAGTGTTAAGGTGGGTGCCTATGCGGTGATTGGGGAAAATGTTAAGGTTGGTCGTGATACCATTATCGGTCCTCATGTGGTGATCGATGGGTGGACAGAAATTGGCGATCGCAATCAGATTTTTCCCGGTGCTGCCATAGGGACTGAACCCCAAGATCTTAAGTATACCGGAGCCAAGAGTTTTGTCAAAATTGGTAATGATAATTTAATCCGAGAATATGTCACGATTAATCGGGCAACTGACGAAGGGGAAGCCACCATTCTAGGCAATCAAAATCTGTTAATGGCTTATTCTCACATGGCTCATAATTGTATCGTAGAAGATCAAGTGATTATTGCCAATGGTGTGGCGTTGGCGGGTTATGTTCACATTGAGTCTCAAGCCCGAATTAGTGGGGTGTTGGGCGTGCATCAATTTGTTCATATTGGTAAACTGGCAATGATCGCAGGGATGACGCGCATTGTTCAGGATGTACCCCCGTTTATGATGGTAGAAGGAACTCCCCCAAAAGTGCGATCGCTTAATAGTATAGGCTTAAAACGGGCAGGTTTCACCTCAGAAGAATTAGCCCTATTGAAAAAAGCATTTCGGATTTTGTATCGGTCTGGTTATCGACTGGAAGAAGCGTTAGAACAGTTAGATTTATTACCGGATCATCCTCATTTACAACATCTGACTCATTTTATTCAATCCGCCATCACTCCAGAGCGTCGAGGGGTAACTCCTGGAAAACGCAGTTCATCCAGTCTAGAACAAGAGTAGCTGTACGGTGAGTGACAACCCAGTTCATCGTTGAAATCAGAAAGTTTGAGCAATGTCACCCACTCGTTTTGGTATACGGTGAGTGACAACCCAGTTCATCGTTAGAAATCAGAGACTTTAAGCAACGTCACCCACTCGACTGCAATTCAACTGGGGCATTAAGGTGAAAGGCTTACATCATGCCCATGCCGCCCATACCCATGCCGCCCATACCCATACCGCCCATGCCGCCCATGCCGCCCATGCCGCCCATGCCGTCCATATCCGGTGCGGGGGGTTTCTTCTCAGGCTTCTCAACGACTAGCGCTTCAGTGGTTAACACCATTCCGGCAATTGAACCTGCGTTTTGTAGGGCGGAACGAACCACTTTAGCTGGATCAAGAATACCTGCTTTAATCAGATCTTCACATTCTCCGGTCAGAGCATTATAACCAATATTAAAATCGGTTTCCCGAACCTTTTCAACAATTACCGATCCTTCGACTCCAGCATTATTCGCAATTTGGCACAGAGGCGCTTCTAAAGCTTTAGCAACAATTCTCGCCCCAATCTTTTCTTCTCCAACCAATTGATCCATAATTTGGTCGATTTTTTTAGCCAAATGAATCAGCGTTGTACCCCCACCCGGAATAATTCCTTCTTCTATGGCGGCTTTTGTAGCGTTGAGCGCGTCTTCAATTCGCAGTTTGCGAGATTTTAACTCGGTTTCTGTCGCCGCCCCAACCTTGATTACAGCAACACCTCCTGCAAGTTTAGCAATGCGTTCTTGCAGTTTATTGAGATCATACTCTAAATCGGTTTCTTCCCGTTGTCGTCGCAGTTGAGCAATGCGGGCTTCCACATCGGCTTTATTACCGGATGCGACAATAATCGTCTTATCTTTCTCAATGGTTACTTTGTCAGCGGTTCCCAACATTTCAGGGGTCACAAGTTCCAAAGTTAAACCAATATCTTCAGAAATCACCTGACCATTGGTGAGAATAGCAATATCTTGCAGCATGGCTTTCCGGCGCTCGCCAAACCCTGGGGCTTTAACGGCGGCTGCATTTAATACCCCTCTAGCTTTGTTCACAACTAAAGTGGCGAGGGCTTCTCCATCGACATCCTCTGCAATAATCAGTAAAGGCTGACCCGCTCTTGCCATTTTTTCGAGGACTGCAACTAAATCCTGAACCGAACTAATTTTTTTATCCGTAATCAGAATACGCGCATTTTCGTACTCAACTATCATCCGTTCGGGATCAGTGACAAAATAAGGTGATAGATAACCCCGGTCAAATTGCATCCCTTCAACAACATCGAGTTCTGTTGTCAAGGACTTAGACTCCTCAACGGTAATTACACCATCTTTGGTGACTTTATCCATCGCTTGGGCAATCATCTGACCAATTTCTTGATCGTTTCCTGCCGAGACTGTCGCCACTTGAGCGATCTCATCTCCTTCGACGGGTTTAGCAACGGCGACAATTTCAGCGACTAAAGAATTGATGGTTTTTTCAATCCCACGACGCAGGGAAACTGGATTAGCCCCGGCTGCAACGTTCTTTAAGCCTTCGGCAATCATCGCTTGAGTTAAGATGGCAGCTGTTGTTGTACCATCTCCTGCAATATCGTTCGTTTTAGATGCTACTTCTTGAATTAATCTAGCGCCCGTATTTTCTAGGGGATCGGAAAGAGTGATTTCTTTGGTCACGGTAATCCCATCATTGACGATATCGGGCGCACCAAATTTCTTCTCTAATAACACATTTCGACCTTTTGGCCCGAGGGTGACGCGCACTGCGTCTGTAATGGCGTTAATACCTTGTTCGAGCGCACGCCGCGACTCTTCATTAAACGCAACAATTTTAGCCATGTAACGACCGTTAGCTCTCCACCTTGCAATTTATCACTCTTAGGTTGTGAGTGCTAATTCGTGGAAACCGTACAAGAGAGGCAGGGGACAGGGGATAGGGGTTAGGAGTTAGGAGTTAGGACAGCTGATAGTTTTTTCTAGTCAATAATTTGTGGGCTGGGAGTTTGGGCATTGACATCTGCCTCAGACAAGTTAGGAATGATCCAATTTGTCTCACCCGCTTTAAACACATGAGCAGGAACCAGATTCAATTCAATTGCACCCGTTGCAGGATTTGTTCTTACAGTTGACTGAGTTCCGTCTACATACTTGATGGCAACGGGTTCAGTCAACGCTTGTGCTTGACCAGCAGGATCGAGAAGCACCTGAGTTCCCGCAGGTAAATAATATCCATCGCAATCCCAATCATCATCTGTTTCCTGACCCGCAGCCAGGTAATAGAGTTGTGTCGGAGATTTCTTGGGCTTGTTGGCATACACACCCAATGTCCCAGTGGTTTCATTATGGCACTGCGCCCGCGTGTCAGCCGTTTCCATCACATACTTCTGCTGTTGCAACTGACTGAGCTTTTGCTGATAGTCTTGAGGTGTGTAACCTGCTTGCTCTGGATTGTCCTGAACTTGCAGTAATTGATTGATGGCTTGCGTTACTTCCGCGTAATCTGTTCCTTTCGTGAAGTCTTTACCTGCCCAAGAGGGAGGGACAATGATAAAGTTAACCAATATCATCATTGCGACGAGAGCAATTTTCAGAAATTTCATGGAATACTCCTTGATTTAAGATTACTAGATTTTCCAACTCAAAATGTGATGGAAAAGTTGGCGGAGAAGTTTCAGACTTCAGTGAAATGTCAGTCAAGGAAACACAGGTGGAAAACTCCATACCGCTTGTCTACTTGAGAACTTTCAACACTGGTAATTGGGTTTTTAGGCTTTGACTCATCGTTGTGACTAGCTTCAACAGATAAAGGCCACTAATGATCAGCGTCAGTACAGCCAACCCTGGATTTTCTAAAGTGCGGCTATCAATCACAATTAACACCCCTAAGCTAATTAGGACAAAGGGGAGCAGATAATTGCCGTAACGAGTTAGATGGTCTGCGATCACAGGAACTTGAGTCAATTTGTAGGCGGCAAAACACCACACACCCACCAGGGAGAAAAATACGCCTAGAATAATTGCTAGATTTTGCCCGGTGCTGCTTGCAAACAGAGGCATATAGATTCCAATGTTGTCACTGCCATTAGCAAAGGTTACTGCGGCCACACTACAGACCTGGGGTGAGATGAAGCTGCTCAACCAAGCGGGATGGGCTGGCGTTTCGTCTTGTTCAGCCTCATTTTCTTCATCGGAATTGACTAGACGGCTGATACCGATCGCAATGGGAACCAACCCCAGCAACCCAATACAAGGACGCGGCAACAATAAACTCCCAAAGAAACTGGGAAGGCAGGCTCCAACTAGGGCGGTAAAGCCAAGATATTGTCCGGCAATGATATGGGGTTTGCGAAACAGGGTATTAGCCTGGGAAAAGAACAACATCAGAATCAAAATGTCATCCAGGTTGGTTGCTGTGAAGGCGGTAAAGCCGGTTGAAATTGCCGTGATCAGTCCGTTCATGTCAGTGAATTGAGCCTCTCAATGATGTTGTGCCTACAGTCCTAGCTTTTTATTTGGCGTTTAGACTGGGTTGCGTGGATGGAGTGAGTTTATCTGTTACCATCCTGCAAATTCGTTTAATGGTTTTATGAGTTGCTTCTGGGTTGCTTTTACTGATGTTGTACTTGGGATAGTTTCAATGTACGCGGGTTAACCAATAAGAGCAAATACTTATTTTTGTAAAATCGATAGTTTAAATTTATTAATACTCGAAAGCTTGATGATCTCTACTTTTCAACTCCCAGTACCTATAACAGCATTGCTCCAATTCCCAAATATTTCAATACCCCAGCCCTCCATCAACTCAGTTTATCTATAATAAAAAAAATACTATTTGCTCTGATTAAGCGGAGATTAGTATGATCAATTCATGCTTCTTGGATAAATTCTTGATATGGATTCTTTGATTGGATCGGTAGATTCGCAGACTGTGTTAGTGGTTGCGGCGATCGCCGTCTCACTTTTGCTGGTGACGCTGCTATTTAGAATCTTAAAAGCTGGTTTCGGGCTGATTTTGACAATTTTAGCAATTGTGCTTGTATCGCAGTCTGTCTTTGGTATCAGCCCCGGACAGTTGTGGAGCGAGATCGGAAATTTACCCCAAGATGTGGTTCAACTGGTGAAAAGCCTCGACTTGAATTCTCTGATGTCTAGCTTCAATGGCTAAGTACAGCATTCAATCACTTCTTCTGTAGTAAATATTTAAGTATTTCATATTACTACTGTTCTGTTACTTTAGACGATAGTTCAAATTTAACAAATGTAATAAACGTTTAGTAAATATTTGGATTTGGCAACTAAAAGAAGGACATATAGCCGTTCTCATATTGGTGAGGTACAGAACTTGACGCTTTAGGCAAGAGGCAAGAGGCAAGAGGCAGGAGGCAAGAGGGGAAGTCTCTAACTGTTCCCTATTCCCTATTCCCTATTCCCTGTCCCCTATTCCCTGTAACCTGTTCCCTAATTTATGCCATGACCATTCCGCCATCTACGTTAAAGACTTGACCTGTGATGTAGGAAGCGGCGGGGTCTGCGGCGAGAAAACGTACCATTCCGGCGACTTCTTGGGGTTGACCGTAACGACCGAGGGGGATGAATTTGAGAATTTCTTCGGTATTTTTGAGATCTTTGGTCATATCAGTTTCAATAAAACCTGGGGCGACGGCGTTGACGGTTACACCTCGACTGGCGAGTTCTTTGGCAACGGTTTTGGTAAAGCCAATGACTCCGGCTTTGGCTGCACTATAGTTGGCTTGTCCGGGGTTTCCCATCTGACCTGCTACGGATGCGATATTAATCACGCGACCGGATCGCTGTTTTAACATGATTTTACTCACGGCGCGGGTGCAGAGAAAAACGCCTGTGAGGTTGAGATCTATCACGGCTTGCCATTCTTCAGGTTTCATCCGCAATAGTAGAGTATCACGGGTGATGCCTGCGTTGTTTACTAAGATGTCTATTCTTCCCCATTTTTCCATTACGGTATTGATCAAGGTATCGACTTGATCGGCTTGAGAAACATCGGCTTGTAGGGCGATCGCATTTCCTCCAGATTGAGTAATTTCGCTTACCAATTCATCGGCTGCTGCTGAAGAATTTGCATAGTTGACAACAATATTAGCGCCTTCACTTGCGAGGCTAATTGCGATCGCTCGACCAATTCCCCGTGATGCTCCTGTAATGATAGCAACTTGTTCTTTTAGATGTTGTTGGGTTTTGGGTAAAACGTCCATTTATGATTTCCTCAGCAATGTTGTTTGATCAGAGTTTCCATTGTATAGGTTAACAGCTTTCGGGACTCAGAGAAAATCCTACTTTTTTGATGAGCGGTGATTTTTCGGGAGAGTTAAATAACCGTTTATAATACAAGAATCTATTTTGAGGGAGTTTCTTGCCATGTCAGTTAAAAAGACGTTTAGCAGTTTTAAAGAACTTTTGGAGGGTGAGGATCTGCCGATTTTGGTTGATTTCTATGCAACTTGGTGTGGTCCTTGTCATATGATGGCTCCGATTTTAGAGGAGGTTAATCAAGAAATGAGTGAACAAATCAAAATTGTTAAAATTGACACGGATAAATATCCTCAGATTGCGTCTCAATACGGCATTGAAGCGTTGCCCACTTTGGTACTTTTTAAAAAGGGTCAACCTGTTGATCGCATTGAGGGAGTTGTCCGAGCGCCTGAATTGATTCAACGGTTGTACGGTTTGCTCTAAATTGATTGGAACGAAGTCTATCGATTTTATGAGTTTGCGGAATTCTTCAGGTAGGCTATGTAGTAAAAGCCAGAATTAACTCTTTTTAAACCTTTGAAAAAATCCTGGCTTTTTGTGATGAACTTGATGATGCAAACCCGGTTTTCTAGACTCGTTCTATCAAGATTTTCTAGATTCTGTCTGCTGGGGGCTAGTTTATTTTTTACTCAGACAACAATAGCCAATGCCAGACCGCAAGCTGCTAACGGAGGTACTGAGGTTATTCGCCAAGCTCCTACCCAATTGATTGATGAGTATACAGATCATTTCTTCTATCAAGCGAACCCTCAATTACAAGGTCGCCAACTAACAAGTCGAGATCGAAATTATATTCGGGAGTGGGAGAATTTACGAGCCGCAATTGCACCTCTCATTAAGCCAACTGAGGTAGCTTGTGCATTTGCAGAACCTGATGGTAACTGGGAGTTTCATTTCGGTGGACAACCTGATTCTTATTCTAATCCCTATGACTATTTAACAGATGTAATTTTTTATAGTCGCTATCCGCAAAGGATTGGACAAAAGCTTCAGCCCGGAACTACTGATGCTCAAGAATGGTCAGCAATTAGAAAGAGACTTTATGTGCCTACCTGTGGAATATAAATCTGTATCAAGCTACAATAGTTGCAATAAAAAGCAGCAAATTGGAATTTTGAGATCTTGTATCCCTATCAGAAACCGAATTTCTTGCTACTCGCTTATAGGCTATATTTTTTGTCGAAAAACCCGGTTGATCAGGTTTTGTTGAGTCCGGGTACAGAATAGAAGTTATAAGCCACAGTCGCTCAACCTCGATACTAGAGTCGCAAACAACATTGCAGACTCCCGACTTCGACAAAACCATTCGCGCAATATATCCCAACCTTCGATATCAATCTCAACCCGACAAAATACGGCAAGTGGCAGTTGAGTTTGCCAACATTCATTGTATTCTAACCATTTTCCTGACCTTCTCCAACCCATGCGATCGCCAAAAGTATTCCAAATGTTCTCGTTATACTCTTTGTTTCCCCCCAAACGTTGATAAATTTCCTTTTGCTTAGAGAAGCCAAAGTTTCCATTGCTGTGGGTTTTCCAGAGTTGGTCTATCATTTGAAGATCATTACAGGGAAACTTTTCAAAACTCTCGATATCTAAGTAAGCCGTCTCCTGTTTACCTGCAATTTTTAGCATTAATCGATATGTTTCACCATCTGCTTGCTTCCATTGTCCAGCAGTGAGAAATGATAGTAGGGGATTGTAGTCAATCATCGATCAGTGAGCAGTTATTAATTATTAATTATGAATGATGAATGAGCCATCTTTTTGATCCGCTAAAAGTACAAACTTCGCTCTTGATTAAACAAACAAAACCCCCTCTAGGGTTGCATTCGCGGAGCATGAGGGGGCAGTAGATCCAAACTAACGTCTTATTGAATCTTACTGAGATGAGTTTTTGCTGAGAAACAGTCTCAAGTTATATGGAGTTTGCCATATCCGTTGATGATACTCTTGAGGAGCGGCATAGGGGTTAACCGCCTCATGGGTGTGATCGTGAGGATGATGAGTATGAGAGTGGCTAGAAATAGCGGCTAATGCCGCACAGCCCCGGACTATCACCGGAGTTTCCCGACAGGTTACTGTTGAGTGAGTCATAACTTTAATCGCATAGCAAGTTGAGTTCATTTTGCGAAAAATGTCACAAATCAACATTATTCACTCAGATCGATGGACAGCTTGAACTTCATCTATTGGGATGACAATTGAAAATTTGCCCCCTTGTATATTAGGGGAAGCGATCGCGATCGGTTGTCCATTTTGTCACTTGACCTGCAAGCCCTTTTAAATCTATTTTCCTAAATCTTTCCCACAAAGTTGGCAAGATTGCTAACATAGCGATAAAATTTTCAGTGATCACCTAAACTCTAATCTTGCTGTTTCAGATTTTGCTATGAACGACATAACGAATGATGCACAAGAAGTGTTACCCCGTGAGGTTAGGGTTAACCAACTTCGCAATTTGATAGAAACCTTGCATATTGCTGATGAAATTGCCAGCAAAGGCTATTTGATCAGTAGTTCCGAACTTGCTGATCTAATGGATGTTAATGCTAGTGCTGTCACCAGTCGGGGTGATAACTGGGCTTGGCGGAATTGGGAAGTCTCCAGAGTTCGCCGTGAGGGAAATCAAATTCTTTGGCAATTAGAACGAGTAGACTAAGCCTTGGGGCTGATATCAGTGTGGGAAATCGGGTTCAGGCTAGACATTGAACCTGTTCTCTGCTTCGGTATCATCACGGTTCTAATCAATGTGACCCCAATATAATGATACTATTTTTTTCTGGTAAAATTGTTCCGAAGCCACTCAAAGTCTACGGTTAAAAACAAAGTGATCCTGGTGAGTCGCCAACCCGTAGAGACGCTAAAAATAACGCCTCTACAAAATATGAACCTAACTGACCACCGAAGGGAGCTTGCTAAAAAGTGCTTCTCGAATTTGTTCAGAAATCTGAGAACTGGTTAAAGCTAAATCCACCTTAGACTGATCGGGAGTCGCATGATCAACCAGTTTATCGGGAATCCCGAAACGCTTCAACGGAACCAAAACATTATGATCCATTAACGCTTCAGCGACTGCTGAACCAAAACCCCCCATCAAACAGCCTTCTTCTAAAGTCACAACTTTACCAATGCGTTGAGCTAAAGGTAAAATCAATTCTGTATCTAAAGGTTTAACAAAACGGGCATTAATAACCGTTGATTCTATACCATGTTCGCTGAGAATTTCTGCAACTTGCAGGGCAGAATAAACCATGGAACCATAGCCTAAGAGCAACAAATCATCGCCATTGCGAAGAATTTCCCCTTTCCCAATGGGTAAAGCTTCCCAACCTTCTTCCATCAAGGGTACACCATAGCCTGAACCGCGTGGATAACGCATGGCAATTGCCCCCTCAGTATGGTTAATTCCGGTGACGATCATTTGTTGCAATTCGGCTTCATCTTTCGGTGCCATGATGACGATATTCGGTAAGCAACGCAGATAAGAAATATCATACATTCCTTGATGGGTTGGGCCATCTACACCGACAATTCCCGCCCGATCTAAACAGAAGAAAACAGGCAAGTTTTGGATACAGACATCATGGATAATTTGGTCGTAAGCCCGTTGTAAAAAGGTCGAATAAATTGCCACAACTGGACGCATTCCTTCACAAGCCAAACCTGCGGCTAAGGTGACTGCGTGTTGTTCTGCAATACCCACATCAATGTATTGGTTCGGAAGTTTCGCTTGTAACTTATCCAAACCCGTTCCCGTTGCCATGGCTGCGGTAATTCCGAGAATTTTCGGGTTATTTTCAGCCAGTTTCACCAAAGTATGAGCGAACACTTTAGAGTAACTGGGGGGTTTGGGTTTGCTGGAGGGAACTGCTTTTCCGGTTGCCAGGTTAAAGGGAGACTGGGCATGATAGCCAACTTGATCTTTTTCGGCGATCGCATAACCTTTGCCTTTGGTGGTGGAAACATGAACCATCACCGGGCCAGGAATATGATGGGCTTGTTTAAAGGTTTCGATCAACTCCTCTAAGTTATGACCATCAACCGGGCCAAGATAGGTAAAGCCTAGTTCTTCGATCACCGCGCCGACTTTGGGAACAGCTAACCGTTTCATCCCTTCTTTGAGACGTTCCATTTCGGGAGTAAAGGTTTCACCGACAAAGGGAATATGTTTAAACTGTTCACGCAGGTTGTCTTTAAGGAACTGAACAGGAGGGCTGAGGCGCATTTTATTGAGATAACGGGGAATGGCGCCGACGTTGGGTGAGATCGACATCTCGTTATCATTGAGAACCACCATCAGGTTGGTATGGGGTAAATGTCCGGCGTGGTTGATGGCTTCGAGGGCCATTCCTCCGGTTAAGGCGCCATCTCCGATCACGGCAACGGTTTTAAAGTCTTCGCCCCGTTGATCTCGTGCTAATGCCATTCCTAAAGCGGCTGAGATACTGGTTGAGGCGTGTCCGGCTCCAAAATGATCAAATTTGCTTTCGCAGCGTTTGAGGTAGCCTGCTATGCCGTCTTTTTGCCGCAGGGTGTGGAAGGTGTTGTAGCGACCTGTGATCATTTTGTGGGGATAGGCTTGGTGGCCAACATCCCAGATCACTTTGTCTCGATCTAAGTCTAGAGTTTGATAAAGGCCTAAAGTCAGTTCGACGACTCCCAAGCCTGGGCCTAAATGTCCGCCTGTTGCGGCGACTGTTTCTAAGTGTTTTTCACGAATTTGTCGAGCAATGTCTTGCAGTTCGTGAATGGATAAACCGTGTAGCTGATTCGGATGAGTAATTTCACTCAAGTGCATATTTCTAAATACCCGCGCTAGCCATTATTTAAGGTAACGTGTTCTTACCCAACTGGGAATGATTGCCTCCGAGTTGAGGCATAGATGTCATCGTAGCAGGGGAAAGGGATCGGTGATCAAGAAATTTGTTGTTGATTCAGATCAGGGGCAAAGCTGAGATTTTCAGTTTCTAGCTGAGAAAGTTTAGCTTCGCGATCATGTTGATCCTAGTCAATCAAATTTCGGTTTAGCTCGTTTGTAGGTTTGAATTTGAGAGATTTTTTTTCGTAAAAATTGGGATCAAAATTAAATTTTTTTTGATTTTATGATTATTCATTATTTGGGGCTGAGTGGATTAAAATGATAGATAATAGACATAATTTTGGGTAAAACCCACAGGATGAATGATTAAAAAAATTACTATTATTTTTGTCAGTTTAGGGATAATTATTTTATTGATTCTAAATATTAGGGGAAACTCTAGTTCAGAAGAAACGCTACAGTTACCTTCTATTATTGCAGATCACATGGTCATTCAGCAGCAAAAAAATGTTGCGATTTGGGGATGGGATAAACCCGGTCAGACGGTGACTGTTAAATTTAGGGATCAGGAGAGAAAAAGCCCGGTTGAAGTTGATGGTAAATGGCAAGTTAAAATCCCCAGTGGAGAAGCGGGAGGACCGTTTAATTTAATGATACAGGGTTCACAAAAGATTACGCTAGAAGATGTATTTGTGGGAGAAGTTTGGGTGGCTGCTGGACAAAGTAATATGTGGTGGTTCGTCAGTCGCAGTAATGATTCCTCATTAGAAATATCTCAGGCAAATTTTCCTGATATTCGGGTTTGGGATGCAAATTCTTCACCCCGAGAAAATGGCTGGTCAGCGAATAGTCCGCAAAAAACTGTTCCGGCAAAGTGGGAAAAAACAACACCTCAAACAGTTGGTCATTTTCCTGCAACGGCTTATTTTTTTGCAAAAGAACTACATCAAAAATTGAAAGTTCCAATCGGGATTGTACATCTCGCTGTTCCCAATCAAGAAATTGAAACCTTTTTATCGGAACCATTACTCGCAGCTCATTTTCCTGAAACCTTAGCGTTTTGGCAACTTAAAAAAGACTCAAAAATTAGACCTTCTCAGTTGTTTAATGGAATGGTTTATCCAGCTATTCCCTATACAATTCGTGGGTTTATCTGGTGGCAAGGTGAATCGAATGCAGACCGTTCAATGCAATATAGAACTTTATTTCCGAGTTTGATTCAAGAATGGCGAAGCTGGTGGAAAAATGATCAAGCTGCTTTTTTATTTGTAGAACTTGCTAATTTTTTAAAAAAACAAACCAATCCTGTAGAAGATGCTCCCTGGCCTAGATTACGAGAGGCTCAAAAAGAGGCGTTACAGTTACCGAATACAGCAATGATTTCTACGATTGATATTTTAGATGAAAATGATGATTTTAACAATATTCATCCGCCTAATAAACAGTTAGCGGGAAAACGGTTGTCTTTAGCAGCAATGGGGACGGTTTATGGTGAGAAAGATTTAGTTTGGAGTGGACCAATTTATCAATCGGTTGAATTTAAAGATCATCAAGCTGTTGTAACATTTAATTCGGTGGGAGAAGGTTTAAAAATTAAGGGAAATAAGTTAAAGGGGTTTGCGTTAGCCGGAAGTGATCGTCGCTTTTTTTGGGCAGATGGAAAAATTCAAGGAAATCAGGTGATTTTAACCAGTGAAGCTGTTGAAAATCCAGTGGCAGTGCGTTATAATTGGGCGAATAACCCCATTGGAAATCTCTATAATCAAGCAGATCTTCCAGCATTTCCATTTCGCAGCGATCACTGGTTGTTAAATTGGGATCAATCCCGCTTTTAGCAGATGAGTTGATCAGAGTTGAGAACTGCATTACAAATTTTTTCTCAAAAACTTCAGTTAAAGTGTTAAAACTCTATTCTGCGGGATGGATAAATTGTGGAGGAAAGTTCACACTCCACCAAAAATCCTGTGTTGCATTCCCCCTAAAGACACCTAAATTATGTTTTGCGGCTGGGGTTGAAGCTGGGGCAATTTTGGCGAGACTCAACCCCATTAATGTTCCTATGACTTGAATAAATCGACGTCGAGTAGCGGAAGATAGATATTGATTCATTTTCCGAGACTAGATTGACATTTTTTTGATCATTTTAACATGAGAAATTCCCGCTTCTTCAAACGGTTCTCCCACTGGATCAAATCCTAAATTTAGATAAAATTGTTTAAGATAGGCTTGAGCATGAATAACGGTTTCTAGGACTTCTGTGGCTGCAATTACTTCTAAGGCTGTTTTCATTAACTTTCGGCCAATTCCTTGACCCCTTGCTGTTGAAAGCACAGCTAACCGTTCTATTTTAGCCGTTTGAGGGGATAAAAAACGAATTCGGGTGGTTCCTACAGGTTGAGAATTTAAGAAAGCTAGTAAATGTTCGGCTGTGTTATCTTTGCCATCAAATTCAAGTTGAGGTTCAACGCCTTGTTCAAGGGTAAAAACTTGATAGCGAATTGCTTTAATTTCAGTTAAAGCCTCAGCATAACTAACAATTTTAATTTCTAAATTGATCATCTTTTCTGTTGATTTAAATCTCTCTCCCCCATCAAAAAGGGAGAGAATTTTATGTTAGCGTTGAACCTTAAACTTTTGAACGATCCGTGAGAATTTCATAACCTTTTTCTGTGACTAATACGGTATGTTCAAATTGAGCCGAAAGGGCATTATCAACCGTGACGGCTGTCCATTTATCGGGTAAAATGCGAGTAAACCGAGAACCTGCATTTAAAATCGGTTCAATGGCTAAGGTCATTCCAGCTTTTAATTTAACATTCGGTAAATCATAGGTACGAACATTAAAAACAGAGGGTTCTTCGTGTAAATTATGCCCGACTCCATGACCTGTAAATTCTTCTACAATGCGAAATCCATTGGCTTCGGCATGATCTTGAATGGCGCCCGCAATATCAAGTAAAAAAGCCCCAGCTTTAACTTGTTCAATCCCTTTATAGAGCGTTTCTTCAGCCACGCGAATTAATTTTGCGGCTTCTGGTGCCACTTCAACAACAGGAATTGTAATGCAAGAATCGCCATGAAACCCTTGATAATAAGCCCCGGTATCAACTTTTAAAACATCCCCTGCCCGAATCACTTTTCGACGACTGGGGATCCCGTGTACCACTTCATTATTAATACAAGAACAAATGGAAGCGGGAAAGCCATAATATCCTTTAAAACTGGGGGTTGCTCCCATTTCTCGAATCCGTTTTTCAGCATAAGCATCTAAATCTGCCGTTGTCATTCCCGGTTGAACCATTGCTGCAATTTCTTTGAGGGTAGTTGCAACAATTTTGCTGGCTTGTCGCATGGTTTCAATTTCTTGAGGCGACTTGATATGAATCCCTCTAGGCTGTTTTTTAATTCTAGGTTGTTGAGGAGGAGTGGCTTTGGCGATTAGATTACTCAAAATTTTCATGGTTTATCCAGATGAATAGGATGGGAGTGATGAGAAAGAATGATTGTCTTTATCTAGATTACCTTAAAAGCTATATTTCGGGTACAATTTTTACGCTAAAATGACCGCCCTATTGTTGAAAACCCACAATTGATCGAAAGCATGGCTGTGATCACCCTGAATATTAGCAGATAGAGTGACTTGATCATACTCTGCTTCTGCACACAATTTTAGATCAGTTTCAACTGTAGTTTCAAGTTTTAGATTGTCAGATCAAGTTGAAACCATTCTTCAATCCCTCTCATAATCATATCAATTGCAAAGGTGCCAATAACGAGTGCTGAAGTTCGCCCGGCAATCTCAATATAGCGTTCAACAATCGCCTCACTTTGTTTTTTAACATAATCATGTAGCCACTTCATTACAATAATTGAAATAACAGTTAAAGACAAGGCTGCCAGAATTGAAATCGCAGAAAAGAGAGGAGACAAACGACTTCCCGCAATCACACTTGCACTGACGGTTCCTGGCCCAATCATATAAGGCATTGCAATAGTAATTGCGACTCCTCTCGGTTGTCCCCGCAGTTGTCCGATGGCGTCACTTCCTCCAAAGAAAAACCGCAAACCAATAATTAAAAATATAATTCCTCCAAAAATCAAAAATGATTCAAATCTAACCTGTAAAATTTGTTTGAAAACGGTTTCTCCCGTCCAGGCAAAACTAATAAAAACAATAGCACTAATTGTTGAGCCTCTCAAAAGATAAATAGAAAAGGTTTTGAGATCAAACTTTTGAATTAAATCCATGAGATAAATACTCATTAAGAAAGGATTTAATAACACAATTAAAAGCGCACTCGAATTAACAATATCTTCAATCATTGAACAATAAACTCCTGGGGATTAACTTGTAATTTCCGAAAAATAGAAGATCGAAATTTAATCAATCTTACTGACTTTTAATTGTAACCTATTGATTGTTTCATCAATTCTGATTGGTATGTTGATCTGAGTTTCCCTCATCTCTGGGGGCAGAGGAAGGGCAAGGCTCTTTTCTGAAAACTATGTTAAAATTTGTGTAGCTTGCTCAGAGCAGCAACCTTTCATATTCTTTACCCTTTGGGCAGAGTAAATCTCTAAAATCTTTTCAATTAAAGCTTTACAGCGTTCTCATTCAACCGAACATCAAATTGAGTCGAGAACAAAACTGTCATCCTTCTTGATTCTTTTTTACAAAAACAAACAAAACCATGAAAAACATTCATCCTCTGTTTATTTTTCGGCGAACTTCAACGGTAATTGCGGTATCAATTTTAACTTTAACTCTCGTTTCCACACTCACAGGATTATTAATCGCCATTAACTATCAACCCGTTGCAGGCGACGCTTACCAGTCTTTACAACAAATCAGCAAACAGGTAGAATTTGGCTGGTTAGTACAAGGTTTACACAAATATGCAGGAAACTTCGTCATTGTTTTAGGCTTAATTCAATTAGTTGTGATGTTTTTAGGCAGAGAATTTCGCAGCAGTTGGCTAATCGGTTGGATTAGTGGTATTTTCTTAATCTTAGCTGCTATTGGTTTAGACTGGACAGCAATGGTTTTAGGGTGGACTCAAGAAGGATTTTGGCGGCTAAAAATTGAATTAGGAACGATAGAAGCTGTTCCGTTTATTGGTTCAACTTTGCGAGAAATTGTCACCGGAGGTGGTGGCGTTAATACCTCAACTTTACTACGACTGTACACCCTTCATAGTTACGTTTTATCTTTCGGGGCTATTGGTTTGGCGATCGCACATTTAGCCGGAATTCTATTCCAAGATCGCCAAGAACAACAAGCCCAAAAAAACAACAAAAGCGTCAACTTAAAGACCGTTTAAACCGTCTCATCGAAGAAAAAGAAGGTAGAGAGGAGACCACTCAAAAAGAACCCACATCTCAAGCTTAAATCCCTCTAAAGTTAGATTTAATTTCGCGAATTTTTTCCGAAAATGTCAATCAGTACAGGCTTGTTAAAGTTGATAGTGCGGGTCTTCCGCTTCTTGTTTACAATGGGGGGAGTGGAAGTGATCAACTCCATCGCCCCCAACTCAAAATTTTGAGGGCTTGTACGGATTGACTTTTCCAGATAAAATCACAGTGAACTAACATTTTAAGGAGGTTTATATGTCTGTCTTAGAAGGAACTTGGACGAGTGAATATATCACCACAAATGGCATCACCCTACATTATGTCACGCAAGGCGAAGGCCCGTTAATGTTAATGTTACATGGGTTTCCTGAATTTTGGTATTCTTGGCGTCATCAAATTTCTGAATTTTCTCAAGATTATAAAGTCGTTGCTGTCGATCTACGCGGCTACAATGATAGTGATAAACCCAAAGATTTATCTGCCTATAGCATGAGAGAATTAATCCAAGATGTGCGCGGTGTGATTGCAGGTTTAGGCTATGATCATTGTACCTTAGTTGCTCACGACTGGGGCGGTGTGATCGCCTGGAACTTTGCTTATACTTACCCGGAGATGGTGGAAAAATTAATTGTTATGAATATTCCCCATCCAGCGAAGTTTGTAGATGGCTTATGGACAATTGATCAATTGCAAAAAAGCTGGTATATTTTCTTTTTTCAACTTCCCTTTTTACCGGAGTTATTATTTCAATCGGATGATTATCGAGCCATTTCATCAGCTTTTATTGACATGGCGATTGATAAAAGTGCCTTTACAACCCAAGATTTAGAAGCTTATAAAGATGCAGCCGCTAAACGGGGCGCTTTAACGGCGATGATTAACTATTATCGTAATATTTTTCCTGAATTTTTAAATCCCCAAGATCGACCTCAATGGGGTTTATTAACCGTTCCAACTTTAATGATTTGGGGTGAAAATGATACCGCTTTAGGGAAAGAATTAACCTACGGAACAGAAGAATATGTTCAAAACTTTCAAATTTTTTATATTCCCAACTGTAGCCATTGGGTACAACAAGAAAAGCCAGAGTTAGTGAATAAATATATGCGGGATTTCTTGAGCGATTAAAATAAGTCTAGGGAGGTGATTTATCCCATTGATTCAGCCTCCCTTAATCCTAAATTTTTTGTATTTTTTATCACTATTAACTTTAACATAGCCCAAATTGAGTCATTTTTAAATAAAATTTAAAGCTCTCTTAACAAATATTTAACTTTTATCGTTAATCATAAATAAAATGTAGCGATTAACCTGGTTTGATTACATATAGTACCAATCTCATGCCCTGCTTTAGTTTGCGTAAGTTTTGTACCCACGCCTTATTAGCTGGAGTGGCGATGATTGCCGTTTCATGTAATCAAGGTACGAATGTTGGTGGAGGTGATTTCAATAATGATTGTCCTCGTCCTCCCCAAATGGATGTGAGATTTTGCGATCGCGATGGAGATTTAGTCGCCGATGCCCCAGAAGATCCTTCACAATTTATTAACCCAAATCGACTAATTTTTGCCTATACTCCTGTCGAAGATCCGGCCGTTTATGAGGATGTTTGGGCAGAATTTATCGAACATTTATCCACTGTTACCGGAAAAGAAGTTGAATTCTTTGCGGTTGACTCTAACGCCGCCCAATACGAAGCCTTAAGGGCAGGGCGTCTGCATATTGCCGGGGTAAATACAGGCGGTGTACCTTTTGCCGTTAATTTAGCGGGATTTGTTCCCTTTGCCATGATGGCGAGTAACGATGGTAGCTTCGGCTATGAAATGGAAATCATCACCCACGTTGATTCTAATATTCAAGGAATTGAAGATATTAACGGACGACAACTCGCCTTCACTTCCCCCACCTCCAATTCTGGTTTTCTTGCCCCTTCAGCCTTACTCGAAGGTGAGTTTAATTTAGTCGCCGATCAAAACTACCAAACTGCCTTTTCCGGAGGTCACGATAACTCCATTTTAGGGGTACAAAACCGAGATTATGATGCAGCCGCGATCGCAAATTCTGTAAAAAAGCGAATGTGTGCTAGAGGTGCAGCCGACTGTGATCAACTCAGAATTATTTACACCTCTGAAACCTTCCCCACCACCGCCTATGGTCATGTCTACAATCTCGATCCAGAACTTGCAGAAAAAGTCAGAGAAGCCTTTTTTACCTTTGACTGGACAGGCACAGGTTTAGAAAGAGAATTTGGGGAAAATGAAGACAAATTCATCCCCATTACCTATAAAGAAAAGTGGAATATTATCCGCACTATTCAAGAACTTCAAGGAGTTGAATATACCCTAAATTAATCGATAAAAAGTTAAAAGACTGCATTTTACAGTAGTACAGAGCAGGACTCAAAAATGCTTCAGATCGAATCTCTGGTCAAACGCTATTCAACAAACAGTATCGCCCTCAATCACGTTAATTTAACAGTACCAGAAGGTCAAGTCATGGCTTTAATCGGCCCTTCTGGAGCAGGTAAAAGCACATTAATTCGCTGTATTAACCGTCTCGTTGAACCCACAAGCGGCTCTATTTGGTTTAATAATAAAGATATTGTCCGTTTAAGAAGTCATCAACTGCGACTCACCCGGCGTAAAATTGGGATGATTTTTCAAGAATACGCCCTAGTTGAACGTTTAACCGTCATGGAAAATGTATTATCCGGTCAGTTAGGATATATTAACTTCTGGCAAAGTTGGTGGCGACATTTCCCCCCCCAGACCATTGAACAAGCCTTTCAACTGTTAGAACGAGTCGGTTTAGTCGGCTACGAAGATAAACGGGCTGATGCCCTTTCTGGCGGACAACGACAACGGGTAGGAATTGCCAGGGCGCTGCTACAAAATCCTGATTTACTCTTAGTTGATGAACCTACCGCCAGCCTCGACCCCAAAACCTCCCGACAAATTATGCGTTTGATTTGTGAATTAGCCCTAGAACACCATTTATCTGTGATTATTAATATTCACGATGTTCCCCTCGCTCAACAATTTACCCAGCGCATTGTCGGACTGCAAAACGGAGAAATTGTTTATGATGGTTCCCCTGAAAACCTCACTTCCGAGGTTTTAACCACAATTTACGGCGAAGAAGATTGGCAGTCTAACGAAAAAATAGAGAACAGTTATCAGTTATCAGTTATCAGTGACCAGTGACCAGTTATCAGTGACCAGTGACCAGTAAAGACCGTTTGCAGTTATCAATTATCACTCTTACCTGTCCCCTGTCCCCTGTAACCTATAACCTACTCCCTATGACTGTCAATTCAAAATCTAATTGGTCGCCTCCTCCACTGATTAAAAATCCCGGGTTGCGTTGGGGATTAATCATCGGAGGTACAATTTATCTTATCTTTGCCATTAGTACCCTGAGCATTAATCCTGACCGGGTAATTCGCGGTTTAGATCGGGCGGGTGTGATGTTGATGAGTTTTCTCCAACCGGATTTTGTGTCACGGGGAAATAATATTATTAACGGTATTCTTGAAAGTATCGTGATGACGGTTGTAGCGACGGTAGTAGGGGTAATTATTTCGATTCCGATAGCTTTGGGCGCTGCTCGTAATATAGCGCCATTGCCGATTTATTTAGTTTGTCGTTTATTAATTGCCCTATCCCGCACCTTTCAAGAAGTCATTATTGCCATTTTATTTGTCGTGATGTTTGGGTTTGGGCCGCTAGCCGGGGTGTTAACATTATCTTTTGGGAGTTTAGGATTTTTAGCTAAACTTTTAGCAGAAGATATCGAAGAAATTGACAGAACTCAAGTTGAAGCCATTCGGGCGACGGGGGCTTCTTGGTTGCAAGTGGTTTTGTATGGTGTATTTCCTCAAGTGCAACCGAGGTTAGTGGGTTTGTCTTTATATCGTTTTGATATTAATTTAAGGGAAGCATCGATTATTGGTATTGTCGGGGCGGGGGGAATTGGTTCAACCCTCGATACTGCTTTAAAACGCTACGACTATGAAGTCGCTTCTGCAATTTTAATTGTGATTATTGCCTTAGTTTTGCTCACAGAAATCACATCAGGTTGGATTCGTAAGAGGTTACAATAATGCCTGTTTTATATAAACAAGAGGGTACAAAAATTTGGCAAAAACGCGATCACAAAGCAGCTTTTCTTCATTGGCTATTGTGGTTGATTGGGACGCTCATTTTTCTCTATTGTTGGCAGGTGATTAGTGATAAAACCAATTGGGTTTTTGTTGCTGATGCACCCGAACAAGCTAGTAATATGATTGCGCGAGGGTTTCCGCCCCGTTGGGACTATCTTAATCGCTTGTGGCGACCCTTGTGGGATACTTTAACCATTGCCACACTGGGAACAATGATCGGACTGTTATTTGCCCTTCCCATTGCATTTTTAGCTGCCCGCAATACAACGCCTCATCCCCTCATTCGTCCAATCGCACTATTAATAATTGTTGGTTCTCGTTCCGTCAATTCTTTGATTTGGGCGCTATTATTAGTCGTGATTTTAGGGCCGGGAGTTTTAGCCGGAATATTGGCAATTGCCCTGCGTTCTATTGGTTTTATGGGTAAACTGTTTTATGAAGGGATTGAAGAAATTGATCACCAACCTGTAGAAGCAATTATGGCGACGGGGGCGAGTGGAATGCAGGTTTTAAGTTACGCCATCTGGCCCCAGGTGTTTGCCAATATTATTGGGGTGACGGTTTATCGTTGGGATATTAATCTAAGGGAATCAACCATTGTCGGTTTAGTCGGGGCGGGAGGAATTGGAATTGAGTTAAACTCATCCATTCAAACCCTACGTTGGGGACAGGTTAGCATGATTTTAATTGTGATTTTTATCTCGGTTTTTATCAGTGAGTGGATTTCTGCAAAAACCCGACAAGCAATTATTTAAGCGTTGATTTCTCAGATCAGGGGACAAAGTTGAGGGTTAAATTGCATAAGTGTTGATCTCCTAGATATATATACTCTTGACAGATGCAAGTTTATCTTAGCCTCTGTATTGTTCTAGGATGTCAGTTCATCTCAACTAGATACCAGTCTGATCAGTACAATGCTTGTAAAATATACTCCAACAGGATACCAAACCCTTGAAGCATGGGTTGCCAAAGAGGTTGAACGCCAACTGGGAACTCTTCCGAGTCAGATTACTGAGTCGATTGATAAAAGTCAAGCGATCGCTGAAGTTCTGAAGTTTCTGTCTCCCATGGGGAAAAAAACGGAAATTGAATGGTCTTGGCTACCTGAAAAACTTGGTAGAATCTCAAAAGAACTGATAGCAGATGCAGCTACACTCTCTTTAATTCGTTTAATGTCTCACACCAAGTAGAATGCACTCTGAAACTGATCCGGGTTAAAAATCTATCCCTAACTATGAGAAACGATTCGATTTATTGAAATCTCTAAAAAACCGCCATTGAAAAACTCAGAGGAAATACCTAAATTGTTGCTACAGATCAACAAACGGGGATTTGGCGAGTCGGGAGACAGTTATAAATTATCACTTTTTCCTGATCATTGATAACTGTTCCCTACGCTTCGGTGCTATAAAACGACTGATCAATCCATTTTTAGCACAATTTTTCCGGTCATTCCTCCCGCTTCTAATTGTTGATGAGCTTTAACAGCTTCCGCCAACGGATAAACTGAATTAACATGAATTCTTAGCTTGTCTTCGTGAATTAAACGCGAACATTGTAAGAGAATTTTCGCCTGATCTTTTTGTTCATCAATCAACCCTTGTAACATCGGAGTTAGCATTAATTCCAAACCAATTCTTAAATTTCGTTTGCGGGCTTCTTTTAAATTACCTAAACTCGTATCCGGTTCTAAAATTGTCACTAAATCTCCATACACTTTAACCGCTTCTATCGTTTTAAAAAAAGTTTCTTTTCCAACCGTATCAAATGCTAAATCAACCCCTTCTCCGTCCGTCCATTCTAAGACTTGTGCGACAAAATCTGTTTGTTTATAGTTAATCACTAAATCAGCACCCAACTGACGTACAAAATCAGCATTTTCCGGCGAAACTGTTGTCGCCACATCCGCCCCTTGTAACTTGGCTAATTGTATGGCGATATGACCAACACCCCCGGCCCCGGCATGAATTAAAACCCGTTGTCCCGGTTGCAATTTTCCGCGATCATAAAGAGACTCCCAAGCCGTAATTAATACTAAAGGTGCTGCTGCTGCTTCCTCAAAACTCAGAGAGGGTGGTTTTTTGCTGACAAACTTTTCATCAACAACCGTGTACTCCGCATAGTTCCCCCTGGAATCCCCCAGTCCACCGTCACAAAAATAAACTTCATCACCAATTTTAAATTTTTCGACCCCTTTTCCCACTGCTTCAACCACACCCGCCCCATCACATCCGAGAATAGCGGGCATTTTTTCGGGGTAAAATGTTCCTCGGCTGCGAAGTTTTGTGTCGATTGGGTTAACTCCGGCGGCTTTTAGACGAACCAAAAGTTCTGTATCCAGTTTAATTTTCGGTTCTGCAACTTCCCTCAGCGTGAGAACTTCCGGTGCGCCGGGTTCAGTCATTACAATGGCTTTCATAACGATTAAGTTTTCTGATGGAACAATACCTAAGAATTAATCTACCGCTTTTTTACTCGGAAAAAACAGGTTTAAAGACCCGTCGTTCAGGGGGATTAACTTCGGACACACCAACAAAGAATAAAACTTGGCGGATGACGTGTGTAGTAGTTTGCGCTACTGTTTAAATGAGGGATCAGGATGCAACTATTAGACAGCTTCGCACTGTGACCTAACACTGTACAGCTTTCAACGATATCCCAATTCCTGTTTATTCTGACACTAAACACCCAGCAACGACAATGATACCAAACGATTTGCAAACGACCGATCAATCCGACTTTAATCCCCAAAACCCTGATAAACCCGAAGAAGCTTGTGGTGTTTTCGGTATCTATGCGCCGGGCCAAGATGTTGCCAAACTTACCTATTTTGGATTATACGCCCTTCAACATCGAGGTCAAGAATCAGCAGGAATTGCGACCTTTGACTCAGAAAAGCTGCATTTGTACAAAGAGATGGGATTAGTTTCTCAAGTCTTTAATGAATCGATCCTCAGCGAGTTAAAAGGAAATCTAGCAGTCGGTCATACCCGCTATTCTACAACTGGATCAAGTCGAGTGGTTAACGCTCAACCTGCAATTGCTAATAGCCGTTTGGGAAGCATTGCCGTTGCTCACAATGGTAATCTGGTTAATACCCCTCAACTGCGGGAAGAAATGACCCGACGCCAATATACTTTTGTCAGTACCACAGATACAGAATTAATCGCCTTAGCGATCGCTTCTGAAGTCGATGGGGGTAAAGACTGGTTAGATGCTTGTCAAAGTGCCTTTAAAATGTGCGAAGGTGCTTTCAGTTTAGCGATTGGTACCCCGGCCGGATTGATGGGTGTTCGCGATCCTCATGGCATTCGTCCTCTGGTGATTGGGACTTTAGATGGCAACCCAACTCGATATGTTCTGGCATCTGAAACCTGCGGGTTAGATATTATCGGTGCCGAATTTTTCCGAGAAGTTCAACCGGGCGAGATTGTTTGGATTACCGAAGATGGATTACAGTCAATTCAGTGGCAACCCCAAGCCTCTCGCAAACTTTGTGTATTTGAAATGATCTATTTTGCCAGACCCGATAGCCAAATGGAGGGAGAAAGTCTCTACAGCTATCGACTGCGAATTGGTCGGGTTTTAGCTCAAGAGTCTTGTGTGGATGCGGATTTAGTGATCGGTGTTCCTGACTCGGGTATTCCGGCGGCGATTGGATTTTCTCAAGAATCTAATATTCCCTACATGGAAGGATTGATTAAAAATCGTTATGTAGGTCGGACGTTTATTCAACCGACTCAGGGAATGCGAGAATCGGGTATTCGCATGAAATTAAATCCGTTAAAAGATGTTTTATTCGGGAAACGGGTGATTATGGTCGATGATTCCATTGTTCGAGGCACCACCAGTCGCAAAATCGTGAAAGCCTTACGAGATGCAGGGGCTACAGAGGTTCACATGAGAATCTCTTCTCCCCCGGTGACTCATCCTTGTTTCTATGGGATTGATACCGATAGCCAAGATCAATTGATTGCAGCGAAACAGTCGGTTCAAGAGATTTCTGAACATATTGGAGTAGACTCTTTAGCTTATTTGAGTTGGGAAGGAATGTTACAAGCCACCCACGAAGACCCTCAGAGTTTCTGTTCAGCTTGTTTTACTGGGAAATACCCAATAGATGTTCCTGAACTGGTAAAACGCTCTAAATTGATGTTAGAGGAACCTGCAAAGGTTTAAGACAGGTTATAGGTTACAGGTTACAGGTTACAGGTTACAGGGGACAGGGGTTAGGGATTAGGGATTAGGGATTAGGGGTTAGGGATTAGGACAATTGATAACTGTTTACTGTTTACTGTTCACTGTCTTAACTGGTCACTGATCACTGATCACTGTTCACTGTAAACTCCGCTTCCTCAGCGTCAAAACCCCTGATGAATGGTTTGTCTTTGATAAGAATTTTATATCTCTCTCGGATTCACTCCGGAATTGTTTGCAGAACTTGGATAGATCGATCAACGTTCCGGATGTGATGCGAGAGGAGGATGCCACCAAAAGCTCATCTAGAACCCCATCTGACGAGTGAAGACCTGAAAGTGCGCTACCGACAAGCTAGGGATACTACCGAAGCACGTCGATGGCACTTGCTTCAACTCGTTGCAGGTGGCTGGACTATCAAACGAGCCGCTGAAGTTGTCGGCTTAAACTACGACTATTCTAAGGAGATCATTCGGCGCTATAACCGTGAAGGCCCAAGTTCGGTCAGGAACCGCAGTCGCGATCGCCAACCGCCTGTTGCTCGTTCTTTATTAACTTTGGCGCAGCAGCAGGAACTTAAAGAGGCGTTACAAGGCCCTGCCCCTGATGGCGGCGCCTGGTCTGGCCCAAAAGTTGCCGAATGGATCGCGAAAAAAACGGGTCGCCAACACGTCTGGCCTCAACGGGGGTGGGACTATCTCAAGCGACTAGGAGTTAACTGGAGACAACGCAAAAATACCGACAATGAGGAGTGAATCTCAGCTTTTAAAATTAGGTTTTGAGCCACTTAGCATTGGATTGGTGCATCTACTTTGCGTTTTTCCAATCAGCAATCTTGGAGGCAACAGAAGATAAGAGAAAGGGGACAGGCAAGAGATTACAATGGGTGAACAACTGCTTATTTTAAGCCGGATTGTACTCGCCATAAACTAGCATATATTCCGGGTGTTTTTAATAATTCTTCGTGTCGTCCCCATTCGACTAATTTCCCCTGATCCATAACATAAATACAGTCTGCATTTCGCACCGTTGAAAGGCGGTGAGCGATCGCAATGGTTGTCCGATTTTGGGTAATATATTCGAGAGAGCGTTGAATTGCAGCTTCTGTTTCATTATCTACCGCAGAAGTTGCTTCATCTAGTATTAATATCGGTGGATTTTTTAACACGGCTCTGGCAATGGCGATGCGTTGTCGTTGTCCGCCGGATAATTTTTGTCCTCGTTCCCCAACTATTGTATCATATCCTTGAGGTAAGGTTTGAATAAAATTATCCGCTTCTGCCACTTTTGCGGCGGCGATAATTTCAGGTAAAGAAGCATCAAAAGTCCCATAGGAAATATTTTCTGCAACGGTACCATGAAACAGAAAAACATCCTGACTGACTAACCCCATCGCTTGACGTAAATCTTTTAATTTGATTCGATCAATTTCAATCCCATCTAGGGTAATTTGTCCGGATTTAATTTCATAGAGTCGCAGTAATAATTTCACTAAGGTACTTTTTCCTGAACCTGTCGCCCCAACAATAGCTATGGTTTTTCCTGCGGGAATCTTCAGCGATAAATCTTCGACCACCGCCACTCGATTATTATAGGCAAAGGTAATATTTTTGAGGTCTATTTCTCCCCTAACCTGACTAACGGGAAGGGCAATATCTCCCGGATGAGTTTCAATGGGTGTATCCAGTAAATTCATCACTCGGTTAATAGAAGCCATCGCTCGTTGATATTGATCAAAGGTTTCTCCCAGTCGTGTTAACGGCCATAATAACCGTTGGGTAATAAACACTAAAACGCTATAGGTTCCGACGGCTAAACGTCCGGCTATTGCTTCCATTCCTCCTAATAATAATGTGGCAATAAACCCAAAGAAAATTGCAATTCTAATTAACGGAACAAAGGCAGAAGAAAGTTTAATTGCACGTCTATTACTTTGTCGATAAGCTTCACTTTGTTCAGTGATTCTTCCGATTTCATAGTCTTCTGCGGTAAAACTTTTAATGGTTGTAATGCCGCTTAAATTATTGGATAACTGTCCATTTAACCAGCTAACTCGTTCTCTCACTTCTGCATAACGAGGGGCGAGAAGTTTTTGAAACAGTAATGATCCCCAAATAATAAAAGGCATGGGTAACATGGCAAACCAAGCCACATTTGGCGCGAGAATAAAAAAGCCACTCCCGATTAAAATTACGGTTGTTACCACTTGTAGAATTTCATTGGCACCGAAATTTAAAAACCGTTCGAGTTGGTTGATATCATCGTTTAAAATTGACATCAAACTTCCGGTGCTGCGTTCTTCAAAATAGGCTAATTCTAATTCTTGTAAATGACTATAAGCATCTAAACGTAAATCATGTTGAAGGGTTTGGGCTAAGTTTCGCCAGAGGAGTTCATAGGCGTATTCAAAAGCTGATTCTAAGCCCCATATTATTAAACTCAATAGCGATAATACCCACAGTTGGGCGACAACATTTTCAACTCCCCATCGGGCTAGAAATGAATCCTGCTGGTTCACGACAACATCAACCGCAGCACCAATTAAAACAGGCGGTGCTAAATCAAACAGTTTGTTTAAAATAGAACAAATTGTCGCTTGCCAAATTTTGATCCGGTAAGGATGGGCGTATTGTAACAGACGAGTCAAAGGATGAGTGGTTTTAGATGATTTTGGTGACAATGTTTCAACTCCGGTAGATGAGTGAACTCTAACTGTATTTGTTGGTTTTGAGGGTAACTGTACAGAAACTTAATTAAATGTACTTTAATGGTTATACCATTTTTCTCTAATTTTGTTTTAATCTATTCTGAGGTCAGGGCTGTTTCGTTGGTGGGTCAACATTTGCTTAGAACCTCTCCTCCCTCTCCCTATCGTCTCCTACGAGAATAGGGAAAAAGTATCCCTGAAGAGACTATTTATGAATCACAAGGGGAGTATTTTTGAGGTTACTAAATATTGAAAACTATTATTAGTTATTCATAGAACGAGAGAGTAAAGGGGCTGCATTTAAAAGGGTTTGGGTGTAGGGATGTTGAGGGTGATTAAAAATCGCTTCTGTTAAACCAATTTCTACGATTTTTCCGGCATTCATTACTGCAATGCGATCGCATAAATATCGAGCAACCCAAAGATCATGGGTAATAAACAAATAGGTTAGATTAAATTCTTCTTTTAATTCTAACATCAAGGCTAAAACTTGGGATTGTACACTCGCATCTAACATACTCACCGGTTCATCACAAATGATTAATTGAGGACGAGTAATTAACGCTCTGGCAATAGCAACTCGCTGTTGTTGTCCGCCGGATAATTCACCGGGATATCGTTCATAATAATCAGATGCGGGAGTTAATCCCACTCGTTCTAATAGGGCTAAAACTTGGGGTTTTGCGGCTTCAGGAGTTGCCATTTTATGAATAAAAAGCGGATCGGAAATCGCTTTTCCAATCGTCATCATGGGGTTTAAACAAGCTAAAGGATCTTGAAACACCATCTGCATTTGACGGCGATAGGATCGCACTTGTGAACGAGATAAATGGGTTAATTCTATCCCTGAAAATTCAACCGTTCCTCCCGTAGGACGAACCAACTGTAAAATACTGCGAGAGAGGGTACTTTTTCCACAACCGGACTCACCGACAAGCCCGAATATTTCACCAGGATAGAGTTCAAAACTCACCCCGTCTACCGCTTTAATCGCTGTTTTTTCTCCGGTAAAAAGCTTTTGAATTAAGTTAGATTCTAAGCTATAATATTGTTGTAAATCTCTAACGGTCAGTAACGGTTTGACAGAAGGGTCATCTGTTAGATTTGTTGAACCTTCTTCAATCGCTTGCAAATGTAGAGCAGCATTCAAAAGAGACTGTGTATATTCGTGTTGAGGCTGTTGTAAAATTTGGCGAGTTGAATTCATTTCAACTATTTTTCCGCCATACATAACCGCCATGCGATCGCAATATTCCCCAACCATTGCTAAATCATGGGAAATTAATAAAATAGCGGTGCCTCGTTCCTCACACAATCGCGTTAATTCTTGTAAAATTTGAGCCGAGATAGTAACATCTAAACTGGTGGTTGGTTCATCCGCAACAATTAATTTGGGGTCAAGCAGTAAAGCCAATGCAATTGCCACCCGTTGTCTCATTCCCCCACTAAATTCATGGGGATATTGTGACCAACGACTTGCCGGAATTTTAACAGATTCTAACGTTTCAATCGCTTTTTCTTTGGCTTGTAAACGAGATAGTTGAGGTTGATGAGCGTTCAAGGTTTCGATACAATGTTCCCCAATGGTCATCAAAGGATCAAGGCGAGTCATGGGGTCTTGAAACACCAACGCCACCGCCTCCCCCCGAAACCGCCTTAACTGGTTAGGGTTCATGTCAAATACCGACTCTCCCGCAAATATCACTTGCCCTTCAACTTGCGTAGATGCCGGAAGCAACCGCATCGCTGCCCGCCCTAGCGTTGATTTTCCGCAACCCGACTCCCCGACTAACCCCAGCTTTTCCCCGGGTTTTAGGGTAAAGGAAACATCATCTACTGCCCAAGTGGGTTTGTGGCTGCGACTGGGGTAGCTGACTCGGAGATTTTCGACAGAAAAAAGAGGATCAGACATGGGGAAGGGGAGGTTAAAAATCATTTATTGATTTATCATAGTTTGGGGAAAATTGACAATAGGTTCACCATGTATATAGCAGTTCATTCTGAGTTGTGTGAAATATCTTCTTGTAAAAGGCAAAAGGCACTCATGCAAGAGGCACTCTTGGGAAGTCGTTTCAGACTTTGATCAGCTTTTAGATTTCTCACAAATCATTTATGATTGCTCTAGCATTTCAAAGTAGTTTCTGTCGAATAAATTAGAATAAAATTTTGACTGCAATCGTGAAAATTTTTTGGACAAAAACAGCCGTTAATCATCTGACAGCAATTTATAGCTATATTTCTCAAAACTCTCCTCAATATACTGAAAGTGTTGTCGAACAATGAACTTGTCGCTCTGAACCGCTTGCCTTTTTTACTTATTGTGTTTTAGCACTTCCATATTAACTCAAATCATACAAACAGACAAATGCTCCTTTTTGTTTATAACGATCAACTTTGCGACCTATTGTGTTAAGATAAGATAATAAATTTTCTTCTTCGTAATCTTCGACTCTAAAGATCATCCACACTCGTTCTTGACCTCTAAACGGTTCAAATTCTTGTTGATATCGTTCCCATTCTGTGGGTAAAATTGTGCGTTTTCGGGGAAGTTCAAAGGTTCCTAAAACATAATCACTGGGAGAATAGCCAAATTTTGGGGCGTAATATTTCATGTGGCTAATTCCTGTAAAGTAAACATAAATTTGATCACCGGGTTGTTGATGAGACTGAATATATTCTAGTATGGGTCTCACTTCTTGTTTGAGTTCGGGTTGAACAATTAGTTGACTAGAATGAATGACCGGATGAGTTAATAACGCCACTAACATCACAACCCCTAACAGTTTTACCCCTTTTTTTCGTTGCTGTGTTTGAGTGAGTAAAAACAGAACACCTTCTGCAATTAAAATGAGAAAAAAAGGCGTAAGGAATAAAACCAAACGTTCTCGAAAAGGATATTTTTGCAAATAACTTGCAGCTAAAGTGGCAAGTAAAGGAGCGGTTAAGGTGATCAGTAGAATTCGATTGAGTTTAAAACAAGCAAAACAACCGATAATAAAAGCAAAAATAGCAACCCCATCAACGATACCGATAAAACCTAAAGGTCTATAGAAAAAACGTCCTAAAGCATCGAATAACCACAAAATATCAAAAATAGATTGAGGATATCTTCCTTGCCAAGATTCTACCAAACTTTCGTTATTCATGGTATTGCTAATGGTTAAAATATAGAGCAAACCAAAACTCAAGATCCAAGTTAGATAAACGGGAATTCTATTGAAGAAAATCCCTTGACGTTTAGGGTGGGGGGCTGTAATCAGATAAGCCACTTCTAGTCCTCCTAAAACAAAAATAGCTGGATGAGAAATCCAAATCGCAATTCCACCGCAAAAAGAACCAACTAAAATTTGACGAAAGCTGAGAAGTTTATACCGTAAAGAAACCAGAAATAAACTCAGCAATAAAGCAATCATAATATCGCTGGAATATTGCTTTAATTCCGTGCCATAATAAACAATATAAGGTAAACTCGCAAAAAGAGCGATCGCCAGGGGAGTCGCCCATTTATACGCATAACGTTCAGCGAAGATAAATAACGCAATGAGAGAAACAATTCCCGCTAAAAAAGGAAACAATCTAAGAGCATATTCATGGTTTCCAAAGACTTGAATCGATAACTTTTCAATCCACAAAAAACCGGGGGGTGCAGCTTGGTTATTATCGAGGGGACTGAGTAGCTGTAAATAGGAACGGTTAACGATATTTAAGGCTAAATTGGCTTCATCAAACCATAATGAGCGATTATTGAGGTATTGAACCAGACGCACCCCAATACCAAAGAGAACAAAGCCAATAGACAGAGTTCTAGATGTGTTAAAATATAAGCGCGGATTCATTAGTTTGTGCTACGATTGGTCTAACAAAGAATTACAATAGCGGATTAGGGTAGCACTGCGCGATCGCATTTGAGCTTGTCTGGTTTGCAGGGTGGCAATCTGACGAGAGGTTTGTAAAAAGCGAAAATCGATCTCTAAGAGTCGCATTTGTTTGTGAATTTCAGTTAAATAAGATTGTAGGGGCGATACCAGCGAGGGGTCTACATCCTGATCGCTCAACTCTAGGATGTTCTCAAAAAGCTGTTGTGCTTGTTTAAAAACAGCAGTCAGGGTATTTTTTTCTAAATCAGCCTCTGTTAACTGAGTTTGTAGGTGTTCGAGGGTTTGTAGGAGTTGAGCGATCGCTTGACGATGCTGTTGAGGTAACATAATGTTAAGAAATTCGTATATACTGTCAATATTAACCAAAGCTTAAAGCTTTAGAATCTTAAGATTAAGCAAATTCTGCTGACAAGCCCTCAGAGATGGAAGCTATATTGAGTAACATCTCTAGACGCTAAAATCCCCGTAAAACGCTAATTCCAGTGAGTTAGCATCAAACTAAATAGAGTGATCGGGTTCGCCCGCTTCACAAACTCATAGACTGACGTACCTAAAAACAGATGAAGAAAGAGTTATCAGTATCATTGAGAGAAATGAGAACTCTCCCAGTTTGTCAGATTGGGGAAACGGGGATAAACAGACTCAATATCAGTCCACACAGCAGAACTGATTAAAGAGCGCTGACAACGGGTAACTTCATCGCATTATCACAGCTAACTTACCCCAACCGGGCGAGGTAGCGATCTTGTACTTGTTACTAGAGTAGAGGAAAAACTGCTCTTAATTTCAATCTTTGCTGAGGAGCTAAACTCAACTGACAGGCTGTAGGTGAGCAACTCAGTGATTGTTTGTACTTGAAATTCCCGCAAGTGATCCAAAAAGACCCGTTCAATATCACTTGCTTGTTTTGATTTTTTATCTGTAATTCTTAGCTCTAAATACCATGAACACTCGAACTCTAACAACCCCGATCAACTACGACTGCGTCATCCCCGATTGGTTACAGCAATGTCTGGATAAATATCATAACAATAATTCCTGCTCAGATCACTCTTGTCCAGATAGCGATATTGTTTGCAAAGCCTTTGAGTTTGCTTATAAATTACACGAAGGACAGTATCGAAAATCAGGAGAACCTTATATTAATCATCCTATTGCGGTAGCTGGATTATTGCGGTATTTAGGCAGTGAAGGAACTGTGATCGCCGCAGGTTTTCTGCATGATGTGATCGAAGATACAGAAGTGACACCCGAAGAAATAGAAGCCCATTTCGGCTCAGAAGTTCGACAGCTAGTAGAAGGCGTTACCAAACTCTCAAAGTTCAATTTTTCTAATAAAACTGAACGCCAAGCCGAGAACTTTCGCCGAATGTTTCTAGCAATGGCTCAAGATATTCGGGTGATTGTGGTGAAGTTAGCAGATCGACTGCATAACATGAGAACCCTTGAGTTTTTACCTGATCATAAACGTCGGAGTATTGCCCTAGAAACTCGTGAAATATTTGCCCCTTTAGCCCATAGATTAGGGATTGGTAGACTGAAATGGGAATTAGAAGATTTATCCTTCAAATATTTAGAACCAGAATCCTATCGAGAAATTCAATCTTTAGTTGCAGATAAGCGCAATATTCGCGAAGAAAAATTAGCAGAAATCGCGGATTCATTAAGAAAAAGACTAGACGAAGCGGGAATTAAATGTTATGAAGTCACCGGACGACCCAAGCATCTTTACGGCATTTATCGTAAAATGCGCCACCGTCAAAAGCAATTTCACGAAATTTATGATTTAGCCGCTTTGCGTGTTATTGTTGAAACTAAAGAAGAATGTTATCGAACTTTAGCCATAGTCCATGATGCGTTTCGCCCCATTCCAGGACGCTTTAAAGATTATATTGGTTTACCCAAACCTAATCGTTATCAATCGCTACATACAGGGGTAATCGGCAGCACCGGACGTCCGGTTGAAATGCAAATTAGAACCGTAGAAATGCACCATATTGCTGAATACGGGATCGCCGCCCATTGGAAGTATAAAGAAACAGGCGGTTCAAGTTACACAAAGATTAGTAATGCTGATGATAAATTTACTTGGTTACGGCAATTATTAGAATGGCAAAATGATCTCAAAGATGCGAATGAGTATTTAGAGAGTGTCAAGAATAATTTATTTGATGAGGATGTCTATGTGTTTACGCCAGAAGGAGATGTCATTGTTCTTTCTCAAGGTTCAACCATGGTCGATTTTGCCTATCGAATTCATACTGAAATAGGCAACCATTGTAAAGGGGCGAAAGTTAATGATCGGATTGTTCCGCTAGATACCGTTTTAAAGAATGGAGATATTGTAGAAATTCTGACTCAAAAAAATTGTCACCCCAGTTTAGATTGGTTGAACTTTGTTAAAAGCAGTACCGCTAAAAACAGAATTCGTCAATGGTACAAGCGATCGCATCGGGATGAAAATATTGATAGAGGTCGCAGTTTACTTGAAAAAGAAATGGGTAGAAATGGCTTTGAGTCTTTGCTAAAATCCGAAGCCATGCAAACCGTTGTTCACCGATGTAATTACCATTCCGTTGATGATTTATTAGCCGCTTTGGGATATGGCGAAGTGACTTTAAATCATGTGGTGAATCGCCTGCGAGATGCGGTGAAAGGTCAAACTCAGATTCAAGAAGCTTCTCTCGAAGAATCTCAAATGAATCTCCAAGTTGCTAACACAATTCCTCCAACTTGTCCGGCTACTTCTAGTAAGTCACCGATTGCCGGAGTCGAAGGGTTATTATATGGAATAGCGGGTTGTTGTAGTCCCATTCCCGGTGAACCGATTATTGGGGTTGTGACTCGAATCCGGGGAATTTCCATTCATCGACAAGGTTGTGAAAATGTTAACAAAGTCTCTGGCGATCGCTTAGTTCCGGTGAGTTGGAATCCGGTAGCCCAAAATGGTAGTCGTCCTCAAACCTATCGTGTGAAAATTCAAATCGAAGTGTTTGATCGCGTGGGCGTGTTGAATGATATTCTATCCCGCTTAAAAGATAATAACGTCAATGTGTGCAGCGCTCAAGTAAAAACCTTCCGAGACGCACCTGCATTAATTGAATTAGGGATAGAAATTTGCGATCGCAATCAACTTGAACATACCTGTGTTCAAATTAAAAATATCAGCGATGTGTTGAACCTGCGACGAATTAATAAAGTGTTGAAAAACTCTTAAACAGCTTACAGGTTACAGGTTACAGGGGACAGTGATCAGTGACCAGCGCGCTCCTTGCGACCCGGCGGTTTCCGTCGGTAGCGCGAACTTGCGGCCCGGCGGCTTCCGCCGAGAGCAAAGTAAGCCGCTTTGCGGCAGGCTACGCCAACGTAAGAGAGCAAAGTTTGTAAGAGAGTGACCAGTGACCAATAAACAGTGACCAGTTATGAGTTGTCCTAACTCCTAATCCCTGTCCCCTGTAACCTGTTCCCTATTCCCACAATTGTGCAGGTTGGAGAGGTGTCTAACAGGGTTGTAAGCCATTAACAATTAATGACAGACTGGAAAAGTAATTTGGAATGCGATCGCCTTTTAGAGGCGAATTAGAATAAAATGGCTTCAGAAAAATTTCGTCGCCAACTTCGCCATGAAGCCCAACTGTGGAAAGCAGAAGGATTGATTAACGATTCAGTGTATGAACTTTTATCAAATCGTTATCAATTTAACAGTATAGATAGTGTTGCTAGTAGCCGTTTTGTGATGATTCTCATCGGCTTAGGTGGAGTTCTGCTCGGTTTGGGTGTCATTACATTCGTTGCAGCCAATTGGCAAGGATGGCCGAGAGAATTTAAAATTTTCTTGCTGCTGAGTTTACTTATTGGTGTAAACATCACTGGCTTTCATCTGTGGCGTTCTGAACCTCAAGCGAGCAAAAGAAAACGTTTGGGTGAAGGATTACTGATATTTGGTGCATTGAGTCTAGGGGCAAATATTTCCCTGATGGCACAAATGTTTCATATCGGCGGTTCCCCTTATGGACTGTTTTTCGTGTGGGGATTAGGCGTCTTAACGATGGCTTACAGCTTACGTTTGATGTCTTTGAGTATTGTATCAATTGTACTTGTTGGAATTGGCTATGTGTCAGGAATTTCCAATACTAATATTTTCATTCCGCGTCAATTAGCCGGACTAGAATATCTTCTTGTACACATGGCGTTAGTCACCGCAGTTTTATTGATTCCCCTGGCCTATTGGTGTAAATCACGAGTCGTTTTCATCTTAGCAACATTGCTGCTCCTGTTCAGTTTAGAGGTGAATATTTTTGCAACTTTAGATCGAAATTTTTCACCCGAATTAATGACGATTGCCTTCATTTTACCTCCGGCACTGCTCTGGAGTTATGATGATAGCCTCTTTCCGGGTGTTCATGGTAGACCCTTTCGATCTGATGCTCGACGTTTAGCCATTTGGTTTTTAGGAATCGTTTTTTATCTCTTTTCCTTTAATGACTTTGGCCGATTTTATTTTTACTCTCGTACTAACGAAGTGATGACTGTTCAGGGATTTCATATCATCCTGAATGTGATTCTTTTTTTAGGGTTAACCATTTGGCAATGGGTAAATTTGGCTAAACCTCGTCCTTCTTCTCCACGCTGGGGATTAGATGCAGTTAGTACAGTAATGGCAATCATGTTAGTGATCACGACAGGGGTCAGTTATCGATATGAAAGTCTCGCGACCAGCTTCTCAACATTCATATTTAATGTCTTGCTGTTTTTACTAGCCGCAGGCTCAATTCGAGTGGGATTAGAAGAAGGAAAACGAGGAGCATTTTGGGGAGGAATGCTTTTACTCATCTTGCAAATTCTTAGTCGGACTTTGGAATACAATACCGAACTCCTGTTCAAAGCCTTTGTTTTTACATTATGTGGTGTCGGTATGATCGTCGCAGGTTTATGGTTTGAGCGTCACGTCTCACCTCAATCAAATTAAACTCACTTCATTTTTGTAGAAAAAAGGACTTCATGCAATGAACAATACAAATCCTCAAAATCCACAAATCACACCGGATAATCTTTCTCAAGATTCCGAGAATTTAACCGAATCTCTGATTTCTGAAACTCCACTCCCAAGCAGACGTCTTCCGAGTTGGCGGTTATTGCTTCCGTTGTTTGTGCAACTGATTATTATTGCTTCTGTTCCCGCTCAAGCTGTTTATACTTATGTAACGGGGAGAACCATTGTCCTGCAAACTGCACCTGTTGATCCTTATGATTTTTTGCGGGGTTACTATCAGGTTTTAGGCTACGATGTTTCGACTTCAGACACTCTTAAACCTCTCCCGGGCTGGGACGAATTAGCAAATGATCAATCTTATATTCCATTCGGAACAACCGTTTACGTTATTTTAGAAGAACCTACAACCCCCAGTGAGTCTAAACGTCCGCAACCCTGGAAACCTATAGCGGTGAGTGGGACTTTACCGGAGAACTTACCCAAAAATCAAATTGCACTCCAGGGAGAATCAAATGGTTGGCAAATTCAATATGGTTTAGAAACCTATTATATGCCAGAAGATCAACGCATTCAAATTAATCAAAATATTGCAGATGCTCAACGCAATGACCGCGAGTCTTTTGTCGTTGAAGTCAAGGTTAATTCTCAAGGAAAAGCGATTCCCATTCGTTTATGGGTACGCGATCAAAATTACAGATTTTAGGCGAATGGGGAGACAGTTTACAGTTGAGAGTGCGTCACTGTGGACTGTCCGCCCCGGGGTCGGGGTTAAGTTTGATAGTATTTTTCAATTATATCATTAATCCGAGATTAAATATTTTTTGTTGTGGGATTAATTCTATAGAGTTGAAGCCAGTGCAAACCACGAATTATGCTTGAATCCTGGCTTTAAGAGTCTCTTTGAGAAATCCTCGAGGGGGATTGGGAAAGTTTATCTTTGAGAAGATATTGCAAAATACTTTCAATAAGTATATAGTCATTATTGAGACTATGCAGGGACTATGAGATCTATCTGAATTTTGACAACATGGCGTTCTACAACAATCGCTCTATCAAGTCTGAGTTGAACCAAAAAGGCTGTCGTCTGACTCCACAGCGAGAAAAAATTTTGCAAGTGTTCCACAACCTTCCACAAGGTAAACATTTAAGCGCGGAAGAATTGCATCATTTCTTGCAGAGTCAGGGAGAAAATATTAGCCTATCAACCGTTTACCGGACTTTACATCTGCTCACCAATATCGGCATTTTACGAGAACTCGAACTCGCCGAAGGACACAAACATTATGAACTGTTTTCCGGTCAAAGCCGTCGCCACCACCACCTGGTTTGCGTTCAGTGCTACAAAACCTTTGAATTTAGTGATGAGTCCATCTTAAAAATCGGTCAGAAACAGGCAAATAGAGCAGGGGTTCACCTGCTAGACTGTCAACTGACGGTTCATGCAGTTTGTATTGAAGCCATTCGACGAGGATGGCCATCCTTACTCCCAAGTCGTTGGAGTTGTCCACAATCAATGGCCAACGGAAACAATGGTCAAAGCGGAGAACAAAGGGAAGAAATAGATTCTTTGCCGCAACCCCATGAACACGATAAAAATTAGTAAGAGTTAATCAATTTGTAAGTTAAAAGGCAAACGAGTGTATATTCCGCGCGGATCATTCAAGGCTTGTAATTCGGCTAATTCTTCTCGCAATTTGATTAACTCCAAAGTAATTGGATCAAGTGCTAATGAGGTTTGAGTTGATTCTCCCCCCGTCAAATTTCTGAGAATTTGTTGTCTAAACGTTTGACCTCCTGATTCTTCCTCTACTCTCCAATCTTCACCTAATTCGGCTTTCTCGGCGGCGGCGGCGATAGCATCACTGATACCGCCAATTTCATCAATGAGACCAATTTCTTGAGCTTGTATCCCTGACCAAACTCGTCCTTGAGCAATTTCATTAACTTTCTCTCTCGGGATGTTTCTCGACTCAGAAACCTTCGTTAAAAATCGTTCATAAATTGCATCAACCACTTTTTGAATGCGGGCTAATTCTTCCGGGGTTTTCGGACGAGAAACAGTGTTGATATCAGCATAACGCCCTGTTTTCACCACATCCCAAGTGATCCCATTTTGATTGGCGATTTCCTGAAGATTAAACAACAGGCCAAACACCCCAATAGAACCTGTAATGGTATTCGCCTCTGCAAAAATTTGATTCGCTGCCATCGAGATCCAATATCCTCCCGAAGCGGCAAAATTTCCCATCGAAACAATCACAGGTTTTTCAGCTTGTAAAAGTTCAACTTCTCGACCAATAATTTCAGAAGCCGTGGCACTTCCACCCGGACTATTAACCCGTAAAACCACAGCTTTTACATCATCATCCATCCGTAATGATCGCAGTTGTCGAGCTAAACGATCACCGCCAATTTGTGAACTAATCCCTTGACCGTCAACAATATTACCTTCAGCATAAACCACAGCAATCTTATTGTTACTATTCACATTTCCTTGTCGCGCTTTCACCGCATTCGGCATTCTTGCATAAGAATTAATGCTAATTTGTCGAAATAACTGATCCTCGTCTTCGGGTTCTCCGGTCAACGCTTTGAGTTTAACAATGACCTCATCTAAATGAGCCACTTTATCGACTAATTGACTGTTTAATGCTTCTGAAGCCATTAAAATCCCTTGTCCATCAACAATTTGTTGAAGCTGAGAGACCTCTAACTCTCGACTGGGGCCTATCGTTGTTAAATATTCAGTCCAAATATTATTAAGTAAATTTTGAGTCTGTTGTCGATTTTCTGGACTCATTTCTTTCAGTAAAAACGGTTCAACCGCCGATTTATACTCCCCAACTCGCGTGACTTGTACCCCAATTCCAAACTTTTCTAACGCCCCAGTTAAAAACATAATTTCAGAACTGAGTCCGTTCATTTCCACCGAACCCAAAGGATTAACAATTACCGTATCCGCAACCGAAGCGAGATAGTATTCTCGTTCTGTCCAGTCTAAATCATAAGCAATAATCGGTTTACCCGATTCTTTAAATTTTTCTATAGCTTGTCGAACTTCCCTTAAATTTGCTAAACCTGTACCTGTCGGCGTATTTGTACCTTTAATATAAAGTCCAACAATCCGATCATCTTGACTGGCTTTTTCTAAACTTTCTAATAGGGTTCGTAGTTTAATTTGGTTGGGTACGTTTTCCGCCAAAGCTTGCTGAACCAGATCTCCTGTACTGTAATTGGGATCAGCATCGGTAATATTCAACGATAAATCAAAAACTAAAACCGATTTATCTTTAACCTGGGGGCCAGAATCTTGTGATGTTGCCGCTACCAATAAAAAGACTAACCCCCCGACTCCCATTGTGACAATGAGGACAAGTCCCAGGAGGTTTCCAAGTAAGCTGGCGAAGGTGTATTTCAGAAAGTCTTTCATTAGTCAGTTTAAGTCAGGAATGGAGCGTTGAGAAAGGCTTGATTATTGGCCATTAAATTAATCATAGCTTACCTGTCTAGTGTTGGGCTAAAGTTCAGAAAAATCGATTGTTATTTCCCAAATGTCCGATCTCCATTTTCCCACTGCCCGAAAACCCTGTCTAGATCTATCGTTTTCCTAACTCCTTTACCCCCGAATGGGTTCTAAAGAGGCTGACTGTTTCAACTCCGTTAACGTACGATTTCCCGTACAAAAAAGAACGGTTGAAATTTCCGCTTTGAGAATATCCACTAACGAATAAACTGCATTTTCTGACTCGGCTGCGGCTTGCAAAAACGGCCAAGCTAATCCCGCTAAATCAGCCCCCAATGCGATCGCTTTTGCCACCTCTAAACCGTTACGAAGTCCTCCGGACGCAATTAACGGAAGATCAGCAGAAATCTTTCGCACTCCCAAAATACAATCTGCTGTTGGTAAACCCCAATTGGCAAAAGTCTCTCCTAAGCGCCTCTGACGTGGGTCTGTTGCCCGTTCTCCCTCGATTTTTGCCCAAGAAGTCCCCCCCGCTCCCGCTACGTCTATCGCCGTTATACCCGCTTCTAAAAGCCTCTGAGCCATCTTCCCAGAAATCCCATTTCCCACCTCTTTGGCAATGACGGGAATGGGTAATTGTTGACAGAGTTTTTCGATTTTGTCAAAAAGTCCGCGAAAGTTTGTATCCCCTTCAGTTTGGATACATTCTTGTAGAGGATTGAGATGTAAAATTAGGGCATCCGCTTCTAAAATATCAATAATTTTCTGACATTGTTCTAAGCCATAATTGTAGTTAAGCTGAACCGCACCGATATTGGCAAATAATAAAATATCGGGCGCCAAACTTCGCACTGCAAAGGTATCCGCAAGTTCAGGATGTTCGACAGCCACTCGTTGAGAACCTACACCCATCGCTATTTTGAAGTATTGGGCGGCTTCGGCAAGGCGATAGTTAATCATTTTGGCTTGGGCGGTTCCCCCTGTCATGGATGAGATCAGGAGCGGCGCCCCCAGTTTTTTACCCAAAAAAGAAGTGGTCAGATCAATGTCGTCGCGGTTCAACTCCGGTAAACAACAGTGTGTAAAACGATAGCGATCTAGTCCATGGGTTTGTTGTTGAAATTGTACGTCTTCCTCTAGACAAATTCGCAAGTGATCCGCTTTGCGAGTCTGAGTTTGGGCGTTTGTGTTTTGGGAATTGGAAATTTCCGAGCGAGGGGTAGTGTGTGGAGACATTCTGAGAGTTTTACACGAAACAAGAGGTTTCTACAGTTTACAGTTTACAGTTTACAGTGACCAATTGAGAGGGAATCGCTGAGTACAGACTTGCTCCTCATCTTTAAAAATTAAGGACATCGAAGTTCTACTCGATCTAGTCCGTCAATTTCTTCTAAATAGACTTTAACTTGTTCTTCTCGGGCGGTGGGAAGTTCTTTTCCGACAAAATTGGGATGAATGGGAAGTTGACGATGGCCCCGATCTACTAAAACCGATAGGGTAATAATTTCTGGGCGTCCATACTCGTTAACGGCGTTGAGTGCGGCTCGGATCGTGCGTCCACTATAAATGACATCATCGACTAATACCACAAATTTACCCGTTAAATCAAAAGGGATTTTAGTTTTAGCGGGAGTTCGCATCCCAACTTTATCTAAGTCATCTCGATAGAAGGTAATATCTACTGCACCAACGGGGATAGTAACTTGTTCAAGAATTTCGATTTGATGGGTGAGTCTTTGAGCGAGTGGGACTCCCCGTGTATGAATTCCGAGTAATGCCAGGTTAGACAGATCACCTGCTCTTTCGACAATTTCTGAGGCTAAACGATTAATGGTACGACGGAGTTCTTCAGCAGAAAGGATTTCAACAATTTTGCTCATGGGTTTAGTGGGGTTTGGGATCAATTTCTGTTCACTGCACTTCTTTACTTCTATTTTGATCGCGGGGTTCAAAAACGGTTAACTTCAAAAAGCTATCAGGTTTGATATATACTTCTAGAACTCTGTTGATTTTAACTGGAAATGCAGCCCCCAGAGTGATCGCCATCATAAAGTTTTTCTAGAGTCTATTGACAATTAAGCCGATCACCCCATACCCGAGCGCAAATAGTCCTAACTCTATCAGAAAACTTTGGCGAGTCAGTTGGAGGGCTTGTTTAATAATAGCGGGAGTAATAGGGGAAATAAAGTCACCTAAGAGGGGTTTGGGTTTGACCACACCTTTATATGTATTTACACCTCCTAACTGCACCCCCAAGGTAGCCGCATAAGCACATTCACTCCACCCGGCATTCGGACTGGGGTCATCAATTGCATCTCGTTGACAGATTTTCCAAACGTTTTGAGGTTGACCTGACAAAACAGCGATTAAGAGGGTATTCAATCGGCAAGGCAGCCATGTTAAGATGTCTTCTAATTTTGCACTAAACCATCCGATATCTGTGTAGGGTGCTTCTTTATAACCCACCATTGAATCAAGGGTACTGGCAGCTTTATAGGCAAAGGCGAAAGGAATAGCACCGACTGCGGGTATTGCCATACCAACTAAGGCATAGAATAAAGGAGCGATAACACCATCGGTCGAATTTTCTGCTACAGTTTCTAAGACCGCTCGAAGAATTTCTGACTCTGATAAATCTTGGGTATCTCGACCTACATATAAGCTTAACTGTTGACGAGCTTTGATCAGATTACCACTGTTGAGTGGATGCAGAACATCTTCGGCAGCTTGGCGTAAACTACGCAAGGCAAAACAACTCGCTAACATGATACTTTGTACCCCAATGTCCAAAATTGGATCTAGGGGAAATTGAAGCGGAATGGATTTCACCCCTTGTAAAATTAACCAACTGGTAAATCCGCTACCAAAAATCAGTAAGATAGCCAGTAAGATACCAGAAACTCGCAAGAATAGGGGACTTTTAAAGCACTGGAAAGCGAGACGGGTATACTGCTCAATGACCCATCCCATAACCTGTACAGGATGTAACCACCCCCAGGGATCGCCAATCAGATAGTCAAGCCAAGCCGAGATCACTAGCACAAGAATTACACTTGAGTCCGTCATTTATTGAGGAGATGAAAAAAGCAGAGTGGGTTAATAATTATAAAGTATTGAGGGTTAAGAGTCCCCAAGTACTAAACGACAAAACTGGTTTCTTCACCTTGAGCGGCTTGCCAACTGCGAGCATCATAATAGAGATCTTCAAGAGAAATGCTGTAGAGCGCTTCTTTGAGCTTTTGATGGAGTCGATGCCATAGGGTAAATGTTACCCAGTCTTCAGCTTGTTCGGCATTCGGTTGATGGCGAGGTAAAGGTTCAATACTCTCTCCAACCGCTTCTAAAATTTGTCCCAAAGAAATTAAAGCAGGCGATCGCGAAAGTTGATAACCGCCTTGTGATCCTCGAACAGATTCGACTAAACCCGCTCGTCGCATCTCGATCAATAGCTTTTCTAGATAGGGTGCAGGTAGTTTTTGTCGGTGAGCAATTGCATTGACAGAAGTCGGACCAAACTCTTGCTGTAAGCTTAAGTCCAATAATGCCTTTACGCTATAGTGTCCGCGAGTGGTTAGCTTCATCCTAAAAAAGAAAAAATTGGCAACTTCAGCATTTAGTTTAGCCCAAGAAAGCAAAGACAGACTCAGGAGATCAACTTCTCCTTACCGATAGAATACCCTCGGATCAAATGGGAAAGGATCAACTCCGGAGAACTCCTACAGAGTCACTTTATATATACAGCTTGATCAAACGCTTGATCAGGTGTATTCTGTAAAACTTGGGTTTGCCTTTTACTTAGTGACTCGAATACTAATCGCATAACGCTCTGTGAGAGTGTTCGAGATGGCTAAGGATTCAATCCGACTGCTTAAAACTGATTACATCTAGTAAAAAATTTGAAAAAGTGGTGAATAATTTTCTTAATTCGTGTAATATAGTTTCAAAAGCACATATTTAGCTAATGCTTTTGGGTCACTTAGTTGTCAGCCCAAAGAAAAGCCCCAACCTTATTGTCGAATGTCGAAGGAAACCATTAATGGCTAAACAGCAAAAGAAATCAGATGTTCAACCTCAACCGCTCATCGGTGAAGCTTTACTCAGAAAGGTTAAAGATCTCGAACATCTGAACAAAGAAGAGAAAGCGAGAGAATGTGGTTACTACACCCTCACAAAAAACGGGGTAGAACGAGTTAATATGATGAAGTTCCTAAATGCTCTGATCGATGCAGAAGGGATTGAGTTAGATGGAAAACAGCTAGGAAATGGACGTGGCGGACGTTCTGCTAGCTATCGAATTAGTGTGCAGTCGAATGGAAATTTATTAATTGGTGCTGCTTACACCAAGCAAATGGATCTGCAACCCGGTGATGAATTTGAAATATCTTTAGGACGTAAACATATTCATCTCAGACAAGTCGATGCAGGAGAAGAAGTCGAAGCCTCCTAAACCCAGATTCTGAATCTTAGAGTTGATTGATAAGCTAGATTCAATTCTGCAATTTAGGCTGGTTTTGATTGCCAAATTGTCAAAGCCAGCCTAGAGATCGGATAGAAAATTATGGGATGGGGACCGAATGCAATAACTGTTCAATAATCGTTTTTGCTCGTCTTCCGCCAGCCGGAATAATTCGATGAGACAGCACATAAGGTGCCATAAACTTAACATCATCCGGTAAAGCATAGTCCCGTCCATCCAGAAAAGCGATCGCTTGAATGGCTCGATGTAAGGCGATCGCTCCACGAGGACTCACACCCAAAGTAATTTCTTCAAAATCTCGTGTTGTTCTGACTAAATTCAAAATATATTGCTGAATGGAAGTTTCCACTTGAACTTGGCTACAAACTTGTTGAAGTTCGAGGATATCGGCAGGAGTCAAACAAGGTTCTAAAGCCTCAACTGTTAACCCATTGGTCAACTTCTGAAGCATCTGTAATTCTTCCGACTCAGACGGATAACCCAAAGTCAGAGATAACAGAAAGCGATCCATTTGCGCTTCGGGAAGGGGAAACGTCCCTTGATATTCAATCGGATTTTGAGTGGCAATCACAAAAAAAGGTTTAGGAACCCGGCGCGAAACCCGATCAACCGTCACCTGTTGTTCTTCCATCACCTCTAACAAAGCAGACTGAGTTCGAGGAGTAGCACGGTTAATTTCATCCGTTAGTAAAACATTGGTAAAAACAGGCCCCGGTAAAAATTCAAACTCTCCGGTGCTGGGGTTCCAAATATTCGTTCCGGTAATATCTGTGGGTAACAAATCTGGTGTACATTGAATTCGTTGAAATTCTCCCGCAATTGACCGAGCAATAGACTTAGCCAGTAGCGTTTTACCCACGCCCGGAACATCTTCCAGTAAAGCATGACCGCCAGAAAGTAAAGCAACCAGCGTCAGACGAATGGCATCCACTTTTCCGACAATTGTTCGGCTGAGGTTTTGTTTAAGCCGTTCAATTCTTTCTCTCATTCTCTTAATGACTGACTATAAAATGTTTGTTTTCAGTGGTCTTCAGGTGATTATTCTGAGTCAAGCCAAGACAATTTAAGCACTGACCTATGCTCAGTTATCCGTTCTTGAGAACACTATTCCTTAAAATAGCAGTTTACTGTTCAGTATTTAGCACTTTTTCGGCTCTAACACAATCAGCACAAATTTGTGCTTTGAGTTCATCGAGAGAAGCAAATTTTTGTTCCGGTCGTAAAAATTCTTTTAAACAAACCTTCAGCGTTTGACTGTATAAATCCCCAGACCAATTTAACAAATAAACTTCCACACTGGGTCTGTCACCTTCCACCGTTGGACGACAGCCAATATTCATCACACCTGGATAAGCCGCTAAATTCGACGGTTCACCACTGGAAACCTCTACTGCATAAACACCGTATCGAGGTAAAAACTTTTCAGGCGGTACCTGTAAATTAGCCGTTGGAAACCCTAACCTTCGGCCTAGCTGTTGACCTTGAACCACTTGACCCACTAAAGTATAATGACGACCCAACAATTGATGAGCGCGTTGGAGATCCCCCTGTTCTAAAGCTTGACGAATCATCGAACTGCTAATTCGTTCCCCTTGTTCACAGGGATAACGATTAACAATAATCACATCAACACCGTTAGCCGCGCCAATCAATTTTAAATCAGTTGCGGTTCCCGTGCGACCCTTACCAAAGCGAAAGTCAAAGCCAATGGAGACTTGAGTCGCCTGTAAATGCTTAACCAGAATTTCCTCGACAAATTCATGGGGACTCAAACGAGCAAGCTGTTGATCAAACGCCAATAAAACCATTTGTTCAACGCCTATGCCTTTTAAAACCTCTATCTTTTCATCAACAGGAGTGAGGAGTTTTTTAGATCGACCTGTAAAAAATTCTTGCGGATGAGGATGAAACGTCACAACAGTTGCGTAACTTTGTTGAGAGTCACAACCCTCAAAATGGATAGAATAGTCTTCAGGACTCACCGATAAACCCGAACTATATGTCTGAGTCAGACTGGGCGGTTGTAACGGGGAATCCCCTGAAGTGAATAGAACTTCTGACTGTTGCAGAGGCTTCTGAGGTAAACCCGTTGGCAATGGCAAGATAGGCTGAATCACCTGTCGATGCCCTCGATGTATTCCGTCAAAGTTTCCCAAGGCAACGGCAGTTGGAGTTAGAACAGTGTTTAACGAAGAAGTAATCCACACGCTTTACATTTTGACACAACCTGCTCAATTGTAATCAAAAATCAATCATAAATTTATTCAGGCGCCTCATCCGGAGAAATTAACTGAATTGAAAGACCTTCTCTGGCCATTAAACTATTAGGGAACTGTTGAGCCACTTGTTCTCCCACTTGATCGAGGAAATCATCATTATGAAGCGGATCATGGTGAAATATGACTAACCGTTTGACATTGGCAGCTTTTGCCACTTTCACCGCCTCTTGCCAGGTTGAATGGCCCCAACCCACCTTACTGGTTTTTTCAGAATAATACTCCTCATTAGTATAGGTGGCATCATAGATTAAAACATCGGCATTGCGCGCCAAGAACAATACATTCTCATCTAAACCGTCGGGGAAATGTTCAGTATCGGTAACGTAAGCCGCAGCATAACCATACCAATTCACCCGATAACCCACCGCCTCACCCGGATGATTCAGTAGGGCTGTTTCGACTTTAATCCCGTTGCCAATTTTGAGAGTTTGACCAATATTAATATCAAAAAACTTCATCGCGGCTCCCATTGTTTGTAAGGGAACCGGAAAATTGGGGTGAAGCATTTGATCATTAAGTCGTTGCTGCACCGTCGAACCATTGGGAGCAACCGCCCCATAAATATAAAATGTATTCTTGGGGATAAAAGCCGGAGTAAAAAAGGGAAACCCTTGAATATGATCCCAGTGGGCGTGGGTAAAAAACAGATGGGCTGTTACCGGAATTTGAGACATCAAAGATTGTCCCAGAACCCGCAACCCAGTTCCGCCATCAAAAATCAGGCGTTCCGTTCCGACTCGCATTTCAACGCAGGAGGTGTTTCCCCCATAGCGTACTGTTTCCGCCCCCGGACAAGCAATACTTCCCCTAACACCCCAAAAGTGAATCGTAAATTGGTTTTGCGAACTAGACATAGGCTCGAATCAAAGATAAATTGATGCGCTATTGCACTGAGGTTGAGAAATTCGGGTTCAGTTGGAAGTCGATCACTTCTAAAGAACCGATTGGGTTAAGTTAAGATGAAAGCAACTGCGGCGAATCTTTATTGATACCTCAGATAAACTTATTCTATTCAATAATCTTAAACTACAAAACTCAAGGTTTTGCAAAAAATCCCAATGACCGTTAAGCCGTAGTTGTTTTAACGGCTTCGAGGGGGAGGATTCTGTTTTCAGTCGATCTCAATGACCTTTCTTAGACTGTAGTGCTTGGGAATGGTATCTTAGGTGGTTTTCCGATTTTTTAAAATTCAACTTTGAACTGATCTACAATGAGTTGACCATCAAAGGTATAGAAAGTAACTTTATAAATATTTTCTGCCTCAATACAGAGGTGTTCATGGGGTAACACTAGGGGTAAACGGCGATTAGATAGTTTCGCCTTCATTTCTGTGCGATCAATTTCGTGAGCTTCTTGATCATAGCCGGATAAGATGGTTCGGCGAGAACTGGTGACTAAAGCTTCGACTCGACGCACTGGATGTTGAAAGTGGACTTCTAACCAGCCACTTTTCGGCGCACCCATCAAGACGGTTTGATTGGGCTGGACTCCAAAGGCAGGATTAGAGGGTTGAAGGGCAATCGCATTCACGAAGGTGATACCCCAGCTACTAAACTGTTTCTCTACTAATTCAAAGCATTGTAAGTGTTCTAATGCCAGACGAATCCGTTGAGAAGATGAAATTGAAAGTTTGCCTAAATGTCCTTGATGAGTTTGAGGATAGGCAACGATTTCTTCTAGATGATTTGATTCTACAGACCCATTGAAGCGATCACGGACATAGACACAATCAGAGAAGGGGCTATATTCTTGTTCCATAATTGTTTTCATTGGGAGATGTCCTGTAGTTAAGTTCAAGGGGTTTGCAGACACTTTTCGCACGCTGTTTAGATTCACAGGGATGCTTCTGGGTTATCGACATCTTCAGGCGATCGCTAACCTGTTCAGTCAATAAATAGATTTTTTATCCGATAGGTTATGCACCCATGAGGGGTAACACCCCTCAATTATAAACAATCAAGTGAGGAGATTGGGAATTATGGACCAGTGACCAGTGACCAGTCACTGGTCACTGTAAAAGGCTGGTACTGTAGAAAGAGTGAATAAACTTGTTAGTTAAACGGCTTCAATGATCTAAGACTTAAGAGAGGTTTTCTATGTTTCAACCGCGTGGCTTTGACCAACGTTCAGTCGTGACTTCCCTCGGTCGAATGGTTTACTACACTGCCGACAAATTGCCGGGGTTGTCTGTAGAAGCATCCCCGACTCAAGATTTACCCCCCTTAGTGTTTTTGCATGGTTTTGGGGGCGGATCTTCAGCCTATGAGTGGTCAAAAGTTTATCCCGCCTTTGCGGGTGAATATCGGATTTTAGCTCCGGACTTAATCGGTTGGGGACGCTCAGAACATCCCGCCCGTGAATATAGTATTAACGATTACATCACCACTATTGTTGAGTTTCTCGAACAAACCTGTGAAGCAGCAACCCCTGTGGTCGCCTCCTCTCTAACAGCAGCTTTTGCCATTCGAGCCGCCATTCAACAGCCAGAACGGTTTAAATCTCTCATTCTAACTACTCCTTCAGGGTTATCAGATTTTGGGGAAAATTATCGCAATAGTTTCTTTGCTCAACTGGTTAAAACTCCAATTTTAGATCGGGTGATCTATACTACAGGTGTGGCGAATAGTATGGGAATTCGCAGCTTTCTGGAAGAACGTCAATTTGCGAACCCTAATCTAATTTATCCTGAAATTATAGAGGCCTATCTCGAATCGGCTTTACAACCGAATGCTGAATACGCAGCCCTTTCTTTTGTGCGGGGTGATTTGTGTTTTGATTTATCTTTGTATATGGATCAGTTGACCACTCCCACTGCTATAATTTGGGGGGATAAGTCCGAGTTTACCCGTCCAGAAGTCGGACAACGTTTAGCAAACCTCAATCCCCAAGCTGTTAAGGTTTTTCAACGTCTCGAAAATGTCGGCTTGACTCCCCAGTTAGAAGAACCCTACACGATGATCGCTCTGATTCGGTATTTGCTAAAGGCTTTATCTGAGGAAAACTCAGTCAATTAACTGATTGGGTTAACCCAACTTCTGTTCTACTCACTGCCAGTTCATCATGTCTAACGATGATTTTTTAGATGATCTCCAATGGATGCCAGAAGCCAAGGCTAAACTGAAGAATATCCCCTATTTTGTGCGATCGCAAGCCCGCAAGCGTATTGAACAACTGGCCCGTGAAGCCAACCAAGACATCGTGACTGTTGAACTGGTAGAAAAAGCCAGACTGGAGTTTGGTCAGTAAATCGGTAAACTGTAAAAATGTCCCCTGACGCTTTAAACTGGAGTTTGGCATTTTGTTGTGTTCTGAAGTTGATTGATTAAGCAGTGAGAAAAAAGATTATTGCCGGGAACTGGAAAATGTTTAAAACCCAGGCAGAGGCTCAGGAGTTTTTGCAAGGGTTTATTCCCCTGTTAGATGAAACCCCAGATGATCAGGAAACTGTGCTGTGTGTACCGTTTACAGCATTGTGGGTCATGTCCAAGAGTTTACATGGCAGTCGGATTAAACTTGGATCTCAAAATGTTCACTGGGAAGACTCAGGCGCTTATACGGGCGAAATTTCTGGCCCGATGTTAGTGGAAATTGGGGTACGTTATACGATTATTGGCCATAGTGAACGGCGAGAATATTTTGGTGAAACCGATGAAACGGTCAACCGCAGACTGAAAGCTGCTCAAAATCATGGTTTAACCCCTATTCTCTGTGTGGGAGAAAGCAAGCAGCAGCGTGACGCGGGAGAAACAGAAGCCCATATTTTCTCTCAGTTAGAAGCAGATTTAGTGGATATTGATCAAAACAATTTGGTGATTGCCTATGAACCCATTTGGGCGATTGGAACCGGGGAAACTTGTGAGGCGACCGAAGCCAACCGAGTCATTGGTTTAATTCGTAGCAAGTTAAAAAATCCCGATGTTTCGATTCAGTATGGGGGTTCTGTTAAACCGGACAATATTGATGAAATTATGGCTCAACCTGAAATTGATGGTGCTTTGGTTGGGGGAGCGAGTTTGAAACCCGAAAGTTTTGCACGCATTGTCAATTTTCAATAAAAGAACATATAAATGGGGAATTCAGTATCGAAAAGGTGAGATCTATTCCCCATTTTAATGGGTGTGAAAACTCAAATAATCAATGACACAAAAAATGATCTTACAAAATCATAAGTTTGAGTGGGGAAAGCGAACGTATATTATGGGGGTTTTAAACGTTACACCCGATAGTTTTAGTGATGGCGGTGAGTTTAATACCTTAGAAGCGGCGCTAGTTCAAGCTCAGAAAATGGTAGAGGCTGGAGTTGATATTATTGATATTGGGGGTCAGTCTACTCGTCCGGGTTCTGAACAAATTACGCTAGAAGATGAGTTAAACCGGGTTATTCCTGTTATTCAGTTATTCCGCAGTCAATCGAATCAATTAGCTAATATTCCCCTTTCGATTGATACCACTAGAGCGGCTATTGCACAAGCAGCTATTGAAGCGGGAGCTAATCTTATTAATGATATTTCGGGGGGGACATTTGAACCGGAAATCTTATCAGTTGCAGCAAAACTCGATGTTCCTATTATTTTAATGCACATTCGCGGAACACCCAAAACGATGCAGCAATTAACCGATTATCAAGATTTGATTGGGGAAATTTGCCAATTTTTTAAAGAAAGAATTCAGGCGAGTCAAAATGCGGGTATTAATCCGAGTAATATTATACTAGATCCAGGGATTGGTTTTGCGAAAACCTATGAACAAAATTTAGAAATTCTCCGACAATTACCTCAACTCAAAGCTTTGGGTTTTCCCTTGTTAATTGGGCCTTCTCGGAAAAGTTTTATTGGTCATATTCTCAACCAAAGTGACCCGAAAAAACGGGTTTGGGGAACGGCTGCGGCTTGTGTGGCTGCAATTGTGGGTTCTGGGGATATTTTACGGGTTCACGATGTTGCAGAAATAGTTGATGTTTGTCGTGTTGCTGATGCAATTTACCGCATTTAGTTTCTGGATTTTTGCAGAAATTGAACTCGACGAACCCAAGTTGTTTTATAGGGTTTTTCTATTTTAACATTGTAGGTTGTTTCGATTCCGGTGATTAGTTTTTCCGTTGGACGATAGAGAAAAATATCACTGAATTCAGCTTCTTCTAAAACAACGGGAATTTGAGAACCTGGCATTAACTGAACTTGAACATTAGGGTTAAGTTGGTGCAGTAAAGACATGATTCTTCCGGGTTCTTCGTTGCTAATGACCAGGGGGAAAGCAGATTGATTGATAATTTTAGCTGAAATCGGAATATCTCGACTTTTTGCATAACTTTTATGCCACCAAACTGGACTGAATGAGCTAATTATACAAGATAAAATACCACTAAAAATTAGAGTATAGAAAATCCATTTCCACTTTTTTTGCTGTAAATTATACGTTTTTAAGACTGTTGTTAGTTTTTGAGTGAAAAGATAAGCAACAGCAATTTGAATTCCTAAATAACAAGGTATTGCATATCGTGCAATAGTTGACCCCCTACCCCCTAAAAAAATATCGGGTAAAATTAACATCATTCCAGGAATTCCTATTAACGTAAAAATTAATAACCAGACTTTTTGAGATGTGTTTTTAATTAAATAATAAAGAGCATAAATTGTTAAGGCTAAGGTTAAATATAAAGTCGGATTCCATAAGCTAGTTCCTTGATTGACATCAAAGAAAATTCGGTTTAAATTTAACAGCCAATACAAGGTTAAGTCAGGACGAGGAACCAAACGAGATTCAGTATTTTTGAGAAAAAAGTCTAAGTTTTGCACAAAAATTAACAGCCAGGGTGTAAACAGGAAAAATCCAATTAAACTGGAAACTAAATAGGGAATAATAACTTTTGATTTAGTTAAAAAATGAGTTAAAAATACATAAACACCCTGACTCAAAAATACAAATAGAAATAACAAATGACTGTACAGCCCTAAGCCGACAGAAAGCGCGTAAATTCCCCAAGATAAGATTAGAGTTTTAATTGATTTTTCCGTTTTACTGATTCTTAATGCTTGCAATAAAGCCGCACTAGAAAGTAAGATAGTAACAGCCCATAAACTGTAGGCTCTAGCTTCTTGAGCATAGAGAACTTGAAAAGGAGAAATTGCTAAAATTGCCATAGCCATTCCACTCATTTTTTGAGACTGAAATAACTCCCAACATAACCAATACACAGCCGGAAAAATTAGTAAACTGATGAAAGCTGATAAACTTCTAATTGTGGTGACAGAATGACTAAATGTTTGCATCCAAAAGCGAGCTAAAATAAAATAGAGGGGAGAATGTTCGGGATGTTGAGTAAATGCCTGGAAAGCGTTGTTTAAATCTCGTTCTGGGGTAGGATATTGATAAATTTTTAGTAAATCTGCAACAGTATTAAACCAACCTGTATAAGCTTGTTGAAAAAATTCTTCTTGGGTATATCCGGAAATTCTAAAAGAGGTTTGAACTTCATCATACCAATAAACTTGATGACCTAAATTCAAAAACCGAAAACTAATTCCGACGAATACACAAAGAATTAAAATAACTCTCAACCCATTATTCAATGAAAGCTTGTTGATCATAGTGTTAACCGAAAAAAACTCTGCTCTGTTTTATAAAAAAATGATAGTTTAACCTTAAACAATAAGTTTTATGATTATAGAGTATTTTGATAAAAAATGCCTTGTCCTGCTTAACCGTTCTTGACTCTCAATTTTCAGCCCCCTCTACCCAAATGGCACTCGCCCTCTTACAATAAAGATAAGAGACATATAAAATAATCTATCAAACTACTAAAATTTAGGGTAAAAAATGAAACTCTCGCAACAACAACTCAATACATTCTCCATCTGTCCGCGTCGGTTTCAACACATCTACCTCGATCAACTTCTGTCTCCCCTGTCCCCAGAACAAGAAGAAAAACTCGCTTGGGGACATCGTTTTCACTTATTAATGCAGCAGCGAGAACTGGGCTTACCCATCGACAGTTTAATTGCAGAAAATTCCGAATTATCTCAAAATTTATCTGCACTCCTTCAAGCCGCCCCAGAGTTATTTAATCACAATTCTAATGAACAAACCTTTCGAGAAGCAGAACATCAACGCACTGTTGATTTTCAAGACCATCTCTTGATCGGGGTGTATGATTTGTTTATTACTGATGCTAAAACTGCTCAAATTATTGACTGGAAAACCTATCCTCGTCCGCAAAAACCCGATCGTTTAATTAAAAATTGGCAAACTCGTATTTATCTTTATCTTTTAGTGGAAAGCAGTGATTATTTACCGGAACAAGTTTCCATGACTTATTGGTTTGTCAAGGGAAATCAAAATTCTGAACCGCAATTTTTCAGATTAGACTACAATGAAAAACAGCATCAACAAACTCAACAAGATCTCCGACAACTGATCACCCAACTCGAAGACAATTTGCAACGTTACTATCAAGGTGAACCTTTTCCGCAAGTCAATCTGTCTAAAGGAGAGTGTAAATTTTGTTCTTTTGCCCCCCGTTGTCAACGCCTCCAGGAAACTGACGATCAATTTTGGGAATTTAATGTTAATCAATTGCCAAATCTCGCTAAAATAGAAGAAATTCCCATCTAAATCTCTTGTAAATTTTCTCTCAAAATCAAAAATTAAAATCAAATTCAAATGTGGCAAATTCAGCCGACTGTTGAGACTCCAGACTGGATGATTCCTGCAATTCGTCATTACGCCCCAAAGGTTAACGGACGTTTTGCCGCCCAACTTCTTTTGTCTCGCGGGATTAAAACCCCTGAAGAATTAGCCCTATTTCTTGATTCTACTCTCTATAAACCTGCAAGCCCCTTTGAGTTTGGTTCGGAGATGAGATGGGCAGTTAATCGATTGGTAATCGCCCGAAATTATGATGAAGCGGTGGCAATTTGGGGAGATTTTGATGCAGATGGAATTACTGCAACTTCTGTATTATGGGATGGATTAGGTCAATTTTTTAACCAAATTGGAAGTATTGCAGAGACAACAGAAGATGCCTCAGCTTATTTATGTTACTACATTCCCAATCGATTAACAGACTCCCACGGACTGAATATTACAGGGATTGAAACTTTAGCCCAAAAAGGAGTTAAAGTGATTGTCACCTGCGACACAGGGAGTACAAATATTACTGAAATAGAATATGCTAAACAGTTAGGAATTGATGTAATTGTTACCGATCATCATACTTTACCTCCTGAACGTCCACCTGTTGTTTCTATTATTAATCCCCGCAATTTATCCCCGGATCATCCGATGTATCATCTGTCTGGGGTTGCGGTTGCTTATAAATTAGTCGAAGCCCTCTATAAAACCTTACCCGATATTCCAGAACGTCCTCTAGAAGATTTATTAGATTTAGTGGCTATTGGGTTAATTGCAGACTTAGTTCAACTCACAGGAGATTGTCGCGATCTCGCCCGAAAAGGGATTGAAAAACTTAAACAACAACAAAAAAATCCCACTCGTCCAGGGGTTGCAAAACTTTTAACTTTCTGCAAACGAACTGGAGATCGTCCGACGGATATTTCCTTTGGTTTAGGGCCTCGAATTAATGCGGTGAGTCGCATTCAAGGAAATGCTACCTTTTGTGTAGAATTACTAACCAGTCGAGATGAAAAACGTTGTGAACAATTGGCTTTACAAACAGAATTAGCCAATATTCGCCGCAAGTCTTTACAACGAGAAGTGACCAAAGATGTAACGAAAAAACTCAGTCAATTAGACCTCTCAACCACTTGTGTAATTGTTTTATCTGACCCGCAATGGCCAATAGGTGTATTAGGGTTAGTTGCAGGTCAAATTGCCCAAGAATATGGAAGACCGACGATTTTATTAAGTACGGATATGGCGGGAATAGACAACAATAATCAATCCCTAGCGAGAGGTTCTGCCCGATCTGTAAATAACATTGATTTATATGAATTAGTTCAAGGTCAAGCCCATTTATTACATCGGTTTGGCGGTCATCCCTTTGCAGCAGGTTTGAGTTTATCGGTTGATAATCTTCCTTTATTTACAGAAGGAATTAACCGTCAACTGCGAGAACAAATTGAACAGATTCCCGGTGGAGGATTAGAACCTATAATCCAAGTCGATTTAATTTGTACTGTTGCCGAATTAGGGGTTGATTTGTTTCAAGAACTCAAACTCTTAGAACCCTGTGGAATGGGCAACCCTACGCCTCATCTTTTAATCCAAAATTGTTGGTTTAACAATGTTTGGAATAAAAATGCAAAAGATTTTAAAGGGAAGATGGTTTCTTATATTAAAACTCACTTTGAATTATGGGATGAATCCGTTGAAACTGGATTTCCGGGAGTTTGGTGGGGTCATTATAAAGATGAAATTCCTCAAGAAAAATGTGATGTTGTAGTGGAACTGGATTATAATATGTATGACAAACGGTATGAAGTGCGTTTATTAGACATTCGTTCAACGGGAGAAAATAGAAATTTTAACTCAAGCTTTCCTCAAGTTCATGCCATTTTAGACTGGAGAAATGGAAAGGAACAATCTTCAGCAGAATTGAGACCAGAAATGACCCCGTTAATCATCGAAGATTGTCCGACCAGTTGGGATGAGTTCAAAGTCTGGTTTAGGCGTTTAATTCATCCTCAACATCAACTTATTTTAGCCTACCCCACTCAACCCAAACGTCCTCCTAGAGAAATTTGGGAAAACCTGATCGGAATTGCAAAATACCTCAGTCGTACCGGAAAATCAGTGACCCGTAAAAAGTTACAACAAACCCTAACCATTGAGGATACTGCATTAAGGTTTGGGTTTGAATGTTTGAGACAATTAGAGTTTCAGGTTGAACATCGAGATCGGGCGTTTTATATCACAAAAATAGAGACTTCAGAAACCTCAGAAGCCGAAAAAATGACAGCCTTATCTCAATACATGGATAAATTTTTCACCACCATTCGAGAAGAACAATTTCGCCGTCAATATTTCTGTGAAGTTCCTCTGGCTATTATTCAAGCCAATGCCCATCAAACCCTCACTCATCTTTCTACCCCTTCTGAGTTGGAATTTTAGGATAAAGCCACAGGCGGTTTTAACAGAAAAGGGGGTAAAAATTGTTCTAGGTTGAGATGACTGGCAACTTGAGTTAATTGATCAAGATCTTGAGGATTTTCTAAATAGGGAAGAACTCCTAAAACCGGAATTTGAGTCAGAGATTCAATTAAATGAGAGGGACTCCAATTTTCAAGATCTTGGGCTTGACAAGGCTGTACACAATTGAGTACAATACCTTTAAGATTAACTCCCATTCTTCGGGCTAAAGCTACATTAGAAACGGCTTGGGCGATCGCACCTAATCTGACTGGAACCACTAAAACCGTGGGTAGACGCCAATCTCGGGCTAAATCAGCCACAATTAACTCATAAGTAATTGGAGAACCTAAACCCCCCAACGCTTCAACTAAAACAAAATCACGCTGTTGTTGGAGATTACAAAACGCCGCCCAAACCTTTTCCAGTTCAACGGTTCGTCCTTCTTGTTCCGCCGCAATTGGAGGGGCTAAAGGGGCTTTAAAATAAAGCGGTGTAATTTCGTCCGGGGACTGTTCTAAAGCAAACAATTGAGTATACAATTCGCGATCGCCTAAACCTGATTGTAACGGCTTCATTACCCCTAAACGATAAGCTGAATAATATTTTTTCCAATAGGCAATCAAAGCGGTTGTGAAGACCGTTTTCCCGGCGTCAGTATCCGTTCCAGAAATCAAAAGTGAGTTCATCATAATAATTGGTGTGAAAACGAATCGTTAGAATGCAAAAAAATTAATCTCAATCTCCCCAAATCGGGTTAACCTGTATTCGTATCATTTAACTTCTCCTCTCCGTTTTCTTCCTCAATTTCAGGAAAAAAAGTCGGTTCCTTCACCGTAGGTTTAGGAGAAAAAGTCGGTTCAAATTCAGAGTCCGATTCAACGGAAGGTTCCGGTTGAGGAGAAACTCTGATTTTCGGTTCCTGAGAAGACTTAGAAGGGTCTTCCGGCTTCGGTTCCGGTTCAAAAATCTCCTCCGGTTCGGCTTCCGGTTCTAGAATGACATCCGGTTCCGGTTCGGGTTCCGGCGTTGGTTTGGGTTCAGGGTTGGGTTTAAATAGAGGCGGTTCAGGTTCCGGTTCCGGTATCGGTTCAGGTTCAGGTTCCGGTATCGGTTCAGGTTCAGGTTCAGGTTCAGGTTCCGGTATCGGTTCAAAAGGCGGTTCAAAAGGTGGTTCGGGTTCGGGTTGAGGAATTAAAGGCGGTAAAGTCTCCACCAAACTAACCTTTAACTCATAGCTGCTTTGTGAAAGTTCAGGTAACAGTTGCAACTCAACGATATAGTCACCCCTCATCGGTACAACGCCCTGCCAGAAAGAAACCTCTTGCGATCGCGAATCAACTAGATTTTGCTGAGGATCATAGAGATTAAACAACACCCCATCCCCCGAAGCAAACACATAAAGCTGTTCTGCATTTTCCGCCGCTATAATATAACTCGCCCTTCCCCCCTGCTGTAAAAACCCTTCAACCACCACAGGTTGACCCGGATACACATCTAAACGACGAATTGTCGGTTCAGGAGTGGGTTCAGGAGTTGGCGTGGGTGTCGGAGTCGGCGTGGGTGTGGGTGTCGGCGTGGGTGTGGGTGTCGGAGTCGGAGTCGGTCTAGGTCTGGGTGAAAAAGTCGGACTCGGAGTCACCACCACCGTTGGCGTTTCTTCCGGTTCCTCCTCCCCAGAAGAAATTAAACTGCGAATTAACGCCACCGATCCCCATCCCGTTAACAATGCAACCACAGCCCCCGTCACGACGATCGCCCAAGGATTTTCCCAAAACGATCTCGGCGTGATACTGGGAATACTCGGGCGCTTAGGGTTTTGCTGCGGAGGACTCGCCGGACTGGGGTTAGGGGCTAAATGTCCCACCGCTACCGTCTTCATTTCTGATAGATTAGGAACTGGAGTTCCTGGCATTCCCGAACGACTTGGCATCACCGGATCGAGAGTTTGTAAAGCCCGTTCTAATTCCGCCGCCGACTGATAGCGATCGCCGGGTTGACGACTCAGCATCCGATTAAGAATTTGTGCAAAAGCCGGACGGACAATCGCCCCCGCTTGCCAATTCCAAGTCAGTGTGGTTTGATCCAGTAAATGATGGGGTTCTTGACCTGTGAGTAATACAATTGTTGTGACACCCAGGGCATAGAGATCGCTACTGGCGGAGACTTTCCCCGTGTGCAACTGTTCAAAAGGTGCATAACCCAGTTTTCCCACCCGGGTAACAGGCGGTAATGTTCCCCCAGCAGTATGAATTTGAGTCGCCAACGCATTAACTACCCCGAAATCAATTAAAACCGGGAGTTGATCCCGTTGTCGCAAAATAATATTATCTGGGGAAATATCCCGATGGATGATACCCAGGCTGTGAATATGATCGAGGATGGGTAAGATTTGCCGTAAAAACTGCAAAACTTCGGCTTCCGAAAAGGTTGTCGGAAAGCCTGGAGGTGCGTTTTTTCGTTCATTGAGAAGGGTATGGTAGGTTTTTCCTTCTACATAATCTTGAACGAGAAAGAGTCGTTGATTTTCCTCAAAAACAGCACAAAATTGAGGAATTTGGGGATGATGAATTTGGTAGAGAACCTGGGCTTCTCGCCGAAAGAGTTCTTTTGACTTTTCAAAGGCATAGGTTTCTGTGGTTGGAGGAATGAATTCTTTCAACGCACAGCGTTCGTTAAAGCGTCCCTGATCTTCTGCTAAATAGGTACGACCAAACCCCCCCTGACCCAAAATATCGAGTAAGCGGTAGCGACTTTGCAGAACAGTTCCAAGTGGAATGGCGGGTTGCATAGATGGTCGATAGTGAGAAGCACTTCAATTCTAGAGTTTCAATGGAGCGTTTTGTCCGTTGGGAGTGGTCAGTTGTTAAACTGTTCCCTTGCTTTCCCCAGAGTGGAGGTTTTGACTTGATTATATTAAACCCGACCCTACTTTAACTCGAATTGACCCGTTTGGTGATTTTTCTGCGGGATTTTTGAGGACTGTTCAGACTGATACTGACTTGCGATCGCCTAAAGACTCTCTTTTTCTGGATTTTCTCAAAATAGATACACTTTCTGCATCGTAGCTTCCTTCGCTTAAATTTAGCAGAAAACCAAAAATATTGCAAGCCCCTGAATTTTTTTCGGGGTATCAGTTCAGAAATTTGCTAGGATATAGAGTTGAAAAATATCCCAGTTTTTACCCCTTAAACTGAATTTAATCAAGTTTTTTCTGACAAACGATTACTCCATTTAATTTAACCTAAAATTCCATGAATACTCAGATTTTACTCGTTGAAGACGAAGACGCCCTCGCGCAGTTTCTCAAACAAGAGTTAACCTATGAAGGCTATGAAGTCACCGTTGAAAAAGATGGAATGAATGGGTTAGTCAAAGCTAGAGAATCTCATCCGGATTTAATTATTTTAGATTGGATGTTACCTCGCTTATCTGGGATTGAAGTTTGTCGTCGTTTAAGAGCCAGCCATAATCACGTTCCGATTATTTTATTAACCGCAAAAGATGAAGTCAGCGATCGCGTCACAGGTTTAGACTCGGGTGCTGATGATTATATCATAAAACCCTTTAGTTTAGAAGAATTTTTAGCCCGAGTGCGCGTTCATATTCGTCGCATTCAAGAATCAGATCCTCATTTTTTAAGCTTTTGTGATCTCAGTTTAGATCGAAAAACTCGTGAAGTCCGACGAGGGAATCGTTTAATTGATTTAACCGCTAAAGAATACGATCTACTCGAATATTTGATGAGTCATCCCCGTCAAGTCCTGACTCGCGATCAAATTCTTGAAAAAGTTTGGGGATATGACTTTATGGGCGATTCTAATATTATAGAAGTCTATGTGCGTTATCTGAGAATTAAACTAGAATCCGAAGGAGAATCTCGCCTCATTCAAACGGTTCGGAGTGTGGGATATGTTCTACGAGACTAAACACAAAACTTCCTTAAACACCTGGTAAAATCACTGTAAAAATACTGCCTTTTCCGGGTTGAGAAATCAGCGTCACCCGACCAGCCATCCCCTCAACCAATGTTTTTACAATCGATAATCCTAACCCCGTTCCACCCGCCCGAGTTCGAGCTTCATCCACCCGATAAAACCGTTCAAAAATCCGAATTTGATGTTGTAATGGAATCCCCTGTCCTTGATCACAAACGCTAATATAAACCTCTTTATCTTGACTGTTAACTTTCAAAGTAATCGGTTTTTCCGGTTCAGAATATTTAATCGCATTATCAATTAAATTGAGGATAATTTGTTTTAAACGATTGCGATCCGCTTTCACAAACATAATCGCTTGATTGGGTTCAAGATAAACCCGTCCTTGACTAAATTGTTGCGCCATATCTTGAACTTCAGACAGTAAAGCATTCACATCAAAAGATTCAATTTGAAAATGAAGATTCCCATGATCCGCCCGAGCCAACTCTAATAAATCTTGTAATAAACGAATCGTCCGTTCCGCCTCATTCGCGGCAACTTCTAAACCTTCTCGTTGGGGTGGTGTTAGATTATCTCCTCGTCTTAAGGTACTTTGTAAATACCCCTGAACAATCGTTAATGGAGTGCGTAACTCATGGGAAACATTCCCCACAAACTGTCGCTGTTGTTCCCAAGATTCTGATAAACGATCTAACATCTTATTACAAGTATTCGCCAACATTGAAACCTCACTTGGCGCCTGTTCTAAAGTTAACCGATAATCTGATAACCCATCGGCTGAAATATTTTCAGTCAGTTGACTCATTTGTTGTAAAGGTTCTAGAGAAGTCCGAATGTACCACGCACTCACAACAATTAACAAGACAGTGGCTAATATTGTTGCGGGAATCAAACTATAGACAATAGATAAAAAGATTGTATATTCTCGCGTAATATCTGTCACTAAATATAACTGACCTAATTGTTGATTTCCAACAATAAAAGGCCCTCCACAAGCCACCCAATACCGACCACTAATTAAAGCAACCTTTGGCTTCAAAGGCATATTCGTATACTCTAACAGTAAATTGTGAGTCGCCGGATCAATATCGTCTCGAAATCCCATTGATTCTGCAATAATATTTCTGTTGTGATCCCGTATCCAAATTAAATGTTCTTTAATTTCCGGTTTTTCAATCACTCGTTGAATTGCCTCATCAAGAGACATCATTTCAGAATAAACCGTGACTTCATAAGAAAACTTTTTTGCAATATCTTCTATCTTATATTTATGACTATCCACTAAAAGTTGCTGCATTCGCAAACTCGTCCAAGTTGTGACACCTCCCAAACTCAAGACTGAAAATACCGTAATTCCGAGAGTCAGTTGCCATTTCAAAGAAAGAGGAAAAAAACTTTTTTCTTTTTTGATCTCGGGGAACCTTTTAACAATCCAATCATTCATGCTTTTATTATAAATTTTGAGAATATAAACATTAGTTTAATGATAAGCTAGACTAGATAAAAACTGCATCTCCTGACCGCATTTAACTTGACAGAACTGAAGGGGTACTGAAGTCAAACTGAGAAATTGCTGAGAATCCCTCCCGTCCTAAGCCTGCTTAAAACGGTAAATCATTGTCATCACTTTGGTCTTCTTCCGGTTCAATATCAGTTTCAAAAATAGAATTTTCTTCTAGGAAAACCTCAGATAACGAATTCACTCTGGTTTCCGGTTTTGCTTCATTCAAACTGACCATTTCTCCGTTAAAAAAATCCGCCAGTTTTTGAGAAGAAAGCATAACAAAATCCGGTTCTATGTCTTGACTTTGACTGACCTCCTGAGTAGGTGATAATCGATTTTCCACCGGATCTTCTGGGGGTTTAGGTTGTTTTTCAACTAACGGTTCAACAGGTTGTTCGTTCAATACAGAATTTTTATCCGGAAAAGTATTAACTGCCTCATCAGAATATTCTATCTGTTTATTCTCAATATTCGGTTCAACTTGAGGGGAATATGAAGGCGTTGAAGATGACCTCTTTTTCTTTTCTGTTCCCACTTCTAAATTCACTTTAACCGAACTCTTAAACACTCGTTGAAATGCAGCTTCCATATGGGGAATTTTTGCTTTTGCCATCTTTAATAATTTTTGACTTGAAATGCCAATATAGGCGATGTTTGTCTCCATACCTAGTAAACATCCCTGTTGTCGTAAGAGTTGCTGTGTTCCAAACGGTTGAACCTGTTCAAGAACCACCCTCCAAATTTCTTCGAGATCATATTCTTCCGTATTAGAAGACAATGCAGGAGTTTCCGTTTCTTGGGGATGATTTTCTTCAGGTTTGGGAGACGGTTGAGAGGGTTGACTTTCGATAATAGGAGAAAATTCAGCAACCGGATTTTCTACGGGTTGAGGAGGGGGATCAGAGATAGTTTTAGAAACAGGAGAAGCTGCAACAGAATGGTTGAGGAAACTAGGCGTTTGGGGAATAACTTCGGGAGAAACAGACTTAACAGATGGCGGTGCAGAACAGAGTGAGGAAGGTAATAATCCGAGTAAGATAATTTCTAACCATAAACGGGGTTGAGTGGTTTGTTTAATTTGGGTTTCACTTTCGCGAAGATGTTTTTGAGCCGCTAAAATTTGACCCACATCCCAACGATGAGAAAATTGACAGAGTTCTTCCCAAGTAGCCGTTGTTAGTTTCACTAAATAAAAACGTTGGGGGGCGGTTTTAGCAATGAGTAAATCTCGATAAAATTCCGCTAAATTTTGCAAAACAATCAGAGGTTCCCGTCCTCGGTTTAGCAGTTGACGAACACAGTCAATCACATCTGTACTATTTTCAGAAGAAATCGCTTTTAACAATTCCATCAAATCTCGTTCAGGAACAGCCCCGACTAAATTCCAAACCTGTTCAATATCAATTTCACCGGAAAGTAAGCTTAATTGATCTAATAAACTCTCTGCATCTCTCAGTCCACCTTGAGCAAGTTGACCAACCATTTTTACTGCCTCTAAGGTAATAGGAATCTTTTCTTTTTGGGCAATTTCTGCTAAATGTTTTACCATCGGTTCGAGAGGAATTCGGCGAAAATCAAAACGTTGACAGCGAGAAATAATTGTCGGTAAAACTCGCTGTGGATCAGTGGTCGCCAGAACAAAAATAACTCGTTCCGGCGGTTCTTCTAAGGTTTTAAGCAAGGCATTAAATGCAGCGGTACTGAGCATATGACATTCATCAATCACATACACTTTATACCGACATTGCACAGGTGCAAATTGAGCGCGTTCAATCAATTCGCGAATATTATCAACTCCGGTATTACTCGCCGCATCAATTTCAATTACATCTAAGGTTGAACCGTTTGTAATTC
>JBJHBL010000002.1:0-222472 GCA_050485465.1 Limnoraphis sp.
GTTTACAGTGAGCAGTGACCAGTTATCAGGTTACAGGTTACAGGGGACAGGGGACAGGGGAGGGTTTTCTTCTTCTAACCAATACGTCCGCGTAAATAGTCTTCGGTTTGACTGTGGGAGGGGTTGCTAAAGACTTCTGAAGTCGTGCCGAATTCTAATAATTCTCCTAAGTACATGAACGCTGTAAAATCAGAAAATCGTGCGGCTTGTTGCATACTGTGAGTGACAATTAAAATCGTAACGTGTTGTTTAAGCTGACTCATCAATGCTTCAATACTAGCCGTTGCAATGGGGTCAAGGGCGGAAGTGGGTTCATCAAATAAAATAATTTCAGGATTAGCAACTAACGCCCTAGCAATACATAAACGTTGTTGTTGACCGCCAGATAAGTTGAACGCCATGTCATTTAAACGGTCTTTGACTTCATTCCACAGGGCAGCTTCTTTGAGGGCTTGTTCTACTTTTTCATCAATTAAACTGCGCTTTCTTTCCCCTCGAACCCGCAACCCATAGGCAACATTTTCATAAATCGATTTCGGGAACGGATTGGGTTTTTGAAACACCATACTAATCCGCATTCTAACTTCAATCGGGTCTACATCCCGACCGAGAATATTTTCTGAATCTAGAAAAATTTGACCTTCATAGCGATTTCCGGGGTACAGGTCGTGCATTCGATTAAAGCACCGTAATAACGTTGTTTTTCCACAACCAGACGGCCCAATTAAGGCTGTAACTTGTTTTTCGGGTACTGTAAAGTTCACATTTTTAACCGCATGAAAAGAACCATAATAAAAGTTCAGATTCCGGGCTTCAGCTTTAGATTTAACGGTAGTTAATTCTTTCATATTTTCACCGAATAAAATGACCTCAAATTAGACTTTACCACTTGATACCCCGACGGAACAAATAACGCAAATAAACAGCAACAGTATTCATCGCCAAAGTCATCACAATTAACACCGTCCCGGCAGCAGAAGCATTGACAATAAATGCGGGTTCAGGTCGAGAAACCCAGTTAAACATTTGAATGGGCATCACGGTAAAAGGAGACTTTAACCAAGCAAAAGAAAGAAACGGAAATTCACTTTGAATTGGGGCATCGGGTAAAAAGGCAATAAAAGTTAAAGCCCCAATGGTAATCACGGGTGCTGTTTCTCCAATGGCGCGAGATAAACCGATAATCACACCTGTTAAAATACTCCCAAAAGAATAGGGTAAAATATGATCAGAAATCATTTGCCATTTACTCGCACCTAAAGCATAAGCCGCTTCTCGCAAACTGTTTGGAATTGCCCGTAATGCTTCGCGAGTCGTCACAATAACAATGGGCAGAATTAACAAGGCTAAAGTTAAACCTGCGGCGAGAATACTTTCCCCTAAATTGAAAGTATAAACAAATAAACCCAGGGCTAATAATCCATAAACAATTGAAGGAACACCCGCTAGGTTTGTGACGTTAATTTCAATTAAATCAGCAATCCAGTTTTTGCGGCTATATTCTTCTAAATAAATCCCCGAAGCAACCCCTAACGGCACTGCAAAAACTGTGGTTACAAGCATGACTAAGGTTGTCCCAACCCAAGCAGAAAGAATCCCGGCTTCTTCGGGTCTACGACTGGGAAAATTTAAAAAGAATTGGGGGGTAATCCGTCCAATCCCGTTCGATACCATTTGCAGGGTTAATCCCAATAAAATTAAAAGGGCAACAAGAATGACTGAAAAACCAATAATTTCAAAGATTTTATCAACCCGTTTTCTGCGGTTCAATTCGGTTCTAATACTTTGAAGATTTGAGTCTGGCATTTGGCGTTATCCTTAGTAAATTTCTCTATAGTGTCTGGCAAGAAAATGACCAATTACATTGAGAAATAGGGTCATTAAAACTAGGGTTAAACCCGCAGCAAAAATCGTATGATATTCTAGAGTATTATGGGGAATATCTCCTAAACTCACCTGAACAATATAAGCGGTAATTGTGGCACCCTGTTCAAAGGGATTAAACGTTAATTGGGGTTGTAAACCTGCGGCAATAGCGACAATCATGGTTTCACCAACTGCACGAGAAGCGGCAAGAATATAAGCGGCACTCACCCCAGAAAACGCGGCGGGATAAATCACTTTTAACGCCGTTTGTAGACGAGTTGCTCCCATTGCATAGGAACTTTCTCGCAGTCCGATAGGAACGGAACGCATGGCATCTTCACTAATAGAACTGACAAACGGAATAATCATTAATCCCATAACTAAACCCGCACTCAGCATATTAAAACCGGGAAGTCTTGGAAAGATAAGTTGTAGGATTGGAGTAACAGCCAATAAAGCAAAATAACCATAAACTACAGTTGGAATTGCGGCTAAAACTTCCAGCCAAGGCTTAATAATTTCACGGAGTTTTGGATGAGCAAATTCACTTAAATAAAGGGCGGCAATCGTGCCTAAAGGAATGGCAACAAACATCGCTACTGCTGAAGTCACTAAAGTTCCAGACAGGAGGGGTAAAATACCATAATTGGCATCCAGAAATAAAGGAGTCCACTCAGTCCCTGTGAGAAATTCAACGATAGAAACTTCCCGAAAAAATAAAACGGATTCACTAACCAGTAAAAACAGAATCGCTACGGTTGTTGCTACTGAGGAAAATGCAGCCAGAAACATTATAAATTCTATCGCTTTTTCTCGTAAATCTCGCAGTTGCTTTGATGACAATTTTTGAGTTTTATAAATGTTTAGTTTGCTTTCACTCATGCTTCAATTGTTTATCGAATGAACTCCAATCATTAATTGAGTGTCAAGATAGGGATTAGAGAGGTCTGCTTTTGTCACAGCATTCTCCAATCCCTTGATGATGAACTGCAATTTTTTTCTGGGAAAAGATAGACTCTAATGAACAGTTTTATTGAGCAGCACCTAAAGTTCGGTTTTGAAAGCGGCTTACTGCTTGTTGCTGCATTTGACTGGGTAACGGAACATAACCCACTTCTTTGGCAAGTTTACCGCTATTTTGCAGGTAATATTCTACAAACGCTTTGACCTCTGGCTTATCTAATGCTTTCGCATTAACGTAAATAAACATTGGTCGAGAAAGAGGTGTATAAGTACCGTTGTTAACATTAGCTAAAGAAGGTTGTACACCGTTAATTGATAATGCTTTGAGTTTATCTCTGTTATTTTCATAATAAGCAAAACCAAAGTATCCTAATGCACCCGAATCACGAGCAACTCCTTGTACTAAAACGTTATCATCTTCACTGGGTGTAAAATCAGTGCGGCTAGCTTGAGCTTTACCGTTAATCACTTCAGTAAAGTAATCAAAAGTACCTGAATCTGCACCCGGCCCAAACAATTTTAAGGGCTTATCCGGCCAAGCGGAATTGACTTGATTCCACTTCATAATCTTGCCCTGGGCTTCTGGTTCCCACATTTTTTTCAGTTCTGCTGTGGTAATATTTGTCAGAGGATTACTCGGATGAACAACTACTGTAAGGGCATCAATCGCCACCGGGAGTTCAATATAGTTAATTCCTGCACTTCTACAAGCATCAGCTTCAGAACTTTTAATCGGACGAGAAGCATTAGAAATATCTGTTTGTCCGGCACAAAACTTTTTGAAACCCCCACCCGATCCAGAAATTCCAACCGTTACCCGTACTCCCCCTTGTCTGGCTTTTTGGAATTCTTCTGCAACGGCTTCAGTGATCGGGTAGACAGTACTCGAACCATCAATTCTAATCATCGGAGTCCCTTGGGAATAAACCGCAGGAATGGCTAAAGCAACAGTTGCTGCGATCGCACTAAAAGCACCTACCACTGTCCAAGAGTTTTGTTTAAACACCATTCTCTTTAATTGCATAATTTTACCTGAGACGAAGCTAATTTTAGAACCAAGATCTGTCTGATCAATTCCTACCTGTTAACAACATAAAAAGTCGGAATTTTCCCTGAACAGTTCTCAGGTTAGGATAGAATCGCTATCTAGAATTTAAGTCAAGTTTAAATTTAGGTTAAATCTTAAAAAGTCTGGGAAAAGAGCCAAGCTGAAGGGAGAAAAAGTACCTCAAATTTGTGACAATTTATTAACTGTCCCTGATGATAGCCTCAGCCGAAAAATAAAGCATCGCCCTAAAAACCTTAAAAGACGGTTCAATCCAGCCTTTTTTCACTGAGGAGAATAGACGGTTTCTGGGGATAATTCAGGCGATTTTCGGATGTAGCACAGCCCCCAGTCAGAGAGTCTCGAACCGCTTTTAAACTAAATGCAATCGTTAATAAGAAGCCAGTTATTGTTATGAATACTCTCAGTGCGTCACTCATTCCCCTGATTATATCACTCACCGTTGCCGGAGGAGCCGTTTGGATTAGTCTTGATAGCCATGAAGAAATCGTCTGCATCTTCACCCGAGCGATCGCATTGCTGAGTTTTCTACTGGCTTTAAACTTCACCCCTTGGTTTATCCTGCTGGTGTTTGTGGGGGTGTTACTTTTGTTAAAAATTCCAGCTATTGAACAATCCTCACCTAAATATTAAATAAAGTTCGCATCCGTTTTCTAATCCAAACTAAGGGATTATTTTCTAAATCATCATCGTCTGACAAACCCAACTCTTTTTTACGTTCCAAAAATTCCTGTTTGCGTTCAACTAACTTTTCAGCAATTTGATTGGCTAATTGGGGATAACTCGAGAGAAAACTCTGAAACGTATTACGACTAACAACAAACACAATCGTTTTTTCTTTGGCTCGTACCCCCGCAGAACGACGAATCCCCATTAATAAAGCCAACTCTCCAAAAAAGTCCCCCGCAGAAAGATCTCGAATATGCTTATTTGCTTTTTCAGCGATAATTTCTACTGAACCCGAGAGAATAATATGAAAAGCATCTCCCGGATCACCTTCATGGAAAATAAACTGCTGACTGGAATAGGTGCGACGATATCCTTTTTCAATTAAGCTCAAAATTTCCAAATCCGTAAATTTTTCAAAATAAACAACCTTTTTCAATAAATCTCTTAAAGAGACCTTTTCGGGAGACAATGCCGCTGGGCTTTTTTTCAAATTAATTCGAGGCTTTCTTTCTTCTACTTCCCGAGAATGATTAAAATTGATCGATTCAAAAACCATTTTTAAATCATCAGTATTTCTCAGCCATAAATCCAGTTGTGACACGGGAATTTTAATATTTCTACAAGACAGTTCATTGTGAATAATAAAATTTAAAGCACTCTGAATGGGCAATCTCAAATGGGGTTGATCAATCCAGACTAACAACTCAAAAACCATCGCATCTTCCGCAAAAGTCCTGAGCCAAACTTGCGGAGTTGGATAAGATAAAACCCGAGATTCTCTCTGAGTTGCGGCTAAAAGAGCTTCTGTCACCAATACCGGATCACTTCCATAAGCAACCCGCACAGGAACATGAATTCGACTATTAACATTGCCATAATTCCAGTTAATAATTCGATTATTAACCAAATCTGAATTCGGAACAATAATCGCAATTCCATCATTGGTAACAACAATAGTCGAACGAATCGAAATTTTACGAATGGTTCCTTCTAAATCCCCTAAACAGACATAATCACCGACCCGCACCTGTTGTTCAAAGACAATAATTAAACCACTGACAAAGTTTTGGGCTAATCCTTGAAATCCAAACCCAATCCCTAATCCTAAACCCCCAGCTAAAAAAGCCAAAGAACTCAGATCAATCCCGGCGGCTTGGGGAATAATAATAACCGATAAAGTAATCGTAAAATAACGAAAAATTGTAGCGAGCGCTTCTCGGGTTCCCTCTTGAAAGCCTAATTTAATCAGTAGTTTATCTCTCAGCCAGTTACTGACATAGCGAGAAGCCACAACCACCGCAAAAAAGGAAAGCAGTAAGGTTAAAATCAAGCTAATCGAAATCGAAATCCCACCCAAAAAAATCGGTTGTGTAAAAACTCGATACAAAAACTGTAGAATATTCTCGATGATTCTCATGTAAAATGCAGGAGCGATAAAAAGAATTAAGGTGAGAGGATTCGTTCTCGGTCAGACAGTGATAAACTGCAACAGAGACTCTACTCTTTAGGATAACAGAATGAACCCAGTTGTTCATCTTTTAAAAGCAAACTGTCAAACCGTTCATTTAGGGGGATTTTCCGACAAACTTCCCCCCGCTTTAACCCTCAATTCTGGCGATCGCATAATCGTAGAAACCTATACCGGATTTAAAATTTGCGATCGCGCACCCGACGCTTTTCTCACCCCTGAACTCCTGGAAATTTATCACCATTTACCCCCTGAACGCATCGTTGGAGATGGCCCTCATTTGCTGACTGGGCCAATTTATGTGCAGGATGCTCAACCTGGAGATGTCTTAGAAATTCGCCTAGAAAAGATTTCTCCGGGTGTAGCGATGGGGTTTAACGCTATTCGTTCCGGTTGGGGAGCTTTACCCGCAGAATTTTCTGAACCTCGACTGCGATTTATTCCCCTCGACTTAGAAAAAAATGTCGCAGAATTTCCTCCGAAAAGTGGAATTTATATTCCGTTGCGTCCTTTTTTCGGAATGTTAGGGGTGGCGACTCCAGAAACCAACCGTTCATCGATTCCCCCGGGAATTTATGGGGGAAATATTGATAACCCAGAATTACAAGCAGGTTCTCGTTTATTCTTACCTGTTTTTGTTCCCGGTGCATTATTTTCAATGGGTGATGGACATTCCGCCCAAGGTGAAGGCGAAGTGAATGTGACGGCAATTGAAACCTCGATGAATGGTACCCTTTTATTAAAGGTTCATCAAAATTTATCGATCACAGCACCTACCGCAGAAACCCCCACTGATATCATTACAATGGGATGGGGTTTAACCCTAGATGAAGCCTTTGAATCTACACTCAAACAGATGATTAAATTTTTAGTCACTTTTATTGGATTAGATGCAGAAGAGGCTTATGTTTTGTGTTCTCTGGCGGCGAATTTTCGGATTACCCAGGTTGTGAATCATCCACAAAAAGGAGTTCATGGTATGATCTCAAAATCGATCTTACCTCAAACTTTTCAATTTGATCAGGATGACTATTTCTGAACTTCTCACTTTAGCCGGAAGCGGAATTTTTGCAGGAATTTTAGCCGGATTTTTAGGCATTGGTGGCGGAACGGTTTTGGTTCCTATAATGTTAGCATTAGGATATGAACCTGTGAATGCGGTTGCGACCAGTACGTTATCGGTTCTGATTACTTCGATTTCCGGTAGTCTTCAAAATTGGCGCATGGGTTATCTCAGGTTTAATCATGTGATTGGCATTGGATTTCCGGCATTAGTGACTGCTCAAATCGGGGCTTATCTTGCTAATATTTTTTCATCTAAACTCTTACTGATTTTATTCGGAATATTACTGTTACTGAATATTTATTTGGTGGAACTTAGAAAAAAAATCACGAAGCAAAAGCAAAAACAGGAAGAACAGCAAAATTTATCAAATTTCTCCCCAATAATCCTGGATAAATCGATTCCTGAAACCCTTTTTCCGATTACCTCTCATCCGCTTTCTTTACCCTTTGAATATCAGTCAGATACAAAACAGATTCAATATCAACAACTCGCCCGAATATTTACCGGGACTTTAGCTGGAGTATTGGCGGGACTTTTTGGAGTGGGTGGCGGTGTGATTCTCGTTCCTCTGCAAATTTTACTGTTGAATGAAAGTATTATAATTGCAATTCAAACCAGTTTGGGTGTGATTGTCATTACCGCATTTTCTGCTTGTTTAGGACACGCTTTCCAGGGAAATGTGATCTGGATGTCTGGTATTATCTTAGGCGTAGGGGGTTTATTTGGCGTTCAAGTTAGCACTCGATTTTTACCGAAGTTACCCGAAAAAATAGTAAGTTTGGCGTTCAGATCTTTACTGTTAATCCTTTCAATTTATGTTTTTTGGAGAGCCTTTCAATAATTAAATAAGTTAGGCATCTCACCCCCACCAACCTCCCCCTAAAAGGAGAGGTAAGAAAAGAGATCACTAGCGATATTTTTTCAACAGTAACTCTAACTGCTGCATTCGTTCAGGTGGAACTTGATCTAATGGCGTTAAAATGGCATATTTCAATGCTGAATGGGCTTCAGATTCAGGAAGATTTTCACTTAAGCGTTTAACGGTTTCTTGAATCACTTTTTGAGCGTTAACTGCATTGCGATGTAAATTTCCCACCACCATTTCTACTGTTACACTATCATGGTCAGGATGCCAACAATCATAATCTGTAACTAATCCTAATGTTGCATAAGCAATTTCCGCTTCTCTTGCTAATTTAGCTTCCGGTAAATTCGTCATTCCGATAATCGTTCCCCCCCAACTGCGATATAAATTTGATTCTGCTTTGGTCGAAAATGCAGGCCCTTCCATACAGACATACGTTCCACTAGAATGTAAAGTAATATCCGGTAAATTGAGCGCAGAAATGGAATCAGTTAACACTTTGGCTAACTTTGAACAAATCGGATCTCCGAAGGTAATATGAGCAACAATTCCATTGCCAAAAAACGTTGAAATCCGGGAACGAGTTCGATCAATAAACTGATCAGGAACCACCAGATCTAACGGTTTTACCTCCTCTTTCAGAGAACCCACCGCAGACGCCGAAATAATATATTCAACCCCTAAACTTTTCAACGCATAAATATTAGCACGATAGGGTAAATCCGTCGGTAATAAATGGTGAGTGCGTCCATGTCTGGCTAAAAACGCCACCCGCATCCCTTCTAAAGTCCCTAAAATAATACGATCCGACGGTGAACCAAAAGGCGTATTAACTTCAACTTCTTCAATATTTTGTAGTGCATCCATTTTATACAAACCACTACCGCCAATAATTCCAACCTTTACCTGAGTCATCTGAGCATCCCCTATAGAATTACTCAAAATATTTTAGCAGCGAATTGCCTCAAAAATCTTCCCTGTTAAACCTCGGAGTGATAGTATCTAAACCGACAGTAAAGACTCCCACTCAAAATAGCTGCAAAAAAACACCAAACCGAAACAAAAGTAATAACGTAAAAGGCTTGAGCTAATAAAAACGAAATTAAAATGATTAACCCAAAATAACGCAGCCAATTCTGACTGGACAATAAAAAAGGCATAACAATAATGAACAGATATAAATACTTAATAAATTCATAAAAAGGCAGAAATTGTAAATCATATAGAATATGACCCGAAAACACTTGAGGATCAACCCCGTGAATTATGCTATATCCAAATAAATAACTCCCGAACAAAAATCCTAATCCAGCTATTGTTAATATAAATTTTCTTTTTCTAGAAGGTTTTTCTAAACAGTAAATTGCCATTGGACTGAGGATTAACCAGAGGACTGTTGCAAACAACAAAAAACCATAGGTTGCAGACTCATTGATCCAAAGAAAAGCATCTGACTTTAAACTCAACCAAACCCCACCTTCAAACCCTTGCTGAATGGCAAATAAAACCGGAAAAAGACTGAGTAGAAGTTCTTGTTTGGAAGGCGTTTTTCTGAGTGTTGCAATGCCTAAAATAGAGAGTGTCGCCGCCGCAGTAAAACTAACAGATGCAGAAAAACACATATTAAACAATCAATAGGTCACTTAAAGTCTACTCTAAAAAAATGCCCCAACTTCTACAGAATAAAGTTGAAGCAACTCAGACCGCTAAAACAAGTCAAGCTTGGCGATCGCATAATTGAAGCTTTATGTGAAATAGACACTACCAGTGCCATGGTTTGGCTTGCCTTTCTAGAGCTAATCTACATGAGGCTAAAATCATAACACTTCTTTAACTTCAAATCAAGCTTCTAGTTGCGGGGGGGGTTTTCAGTAACCATTTTTGGAGTACAGAGGTGTTGAACGTTCAATGAACCACTGCTATTTCTATGGTTAGAGTCTCATCTATTTTAATTGAATAAGATCGACTTTTATCAATACAGCACTCTTTTTTGGCTCTCAATTTCTCCGCTAGCCGATTATAAAAGATTGGAATTTCTCCTCTGAGTATACAGAGCCGTTCGGGTGCAAGTGCAATTTCTTCCTTGAAGATCTGAATAATCGCCTCTTGTCTAGCCTTGACTGGCTCTGTAGAGGAGCCATAGTTCCCCCCCGAGGTGAGCCAGGTGTAAATTCCAGTCTGTTCCTCAACAATGGAAAACGCTTTTGTGTCGAGAGAAGTCGTTTCTTTCATCTATGTTTTCTTAAGCTAACTTTTCAAAGCATACCATCTTGCATCTACCAAAAGGAATAAATTTGATACAGATTCCCAAGATTCCTGATTGATCAAGGATAGAGGGAATGAGACTCGATCCATTGCTCGAGGGTCGCCGTCTGAAGATCTTCTGTTCACTGCTTTGTCTGTTGCGATATTCGCTGAATCATCAATAGGAAGGGAAAACCTATCTAGAACCCCTGAAAATTTGCTTGATTTGATTAAAATTCAACCGCTCCTAACGCTTTAAAAGTTGTTTTTTGAGCCTCTGTTAAACCTGTTGCGTTGGTAATATTCATCCCTTCATACAACCGAGTCGCCCTCAGTAGCCTAACACATTCACCCATTTTTATATCCCACACCCGCACGGTTTGATCTTGAGAACCACTAATAATAAATTTACCTTCCTGACAAAACGCCACCGAAGAAACTAAATGAGTGTGTTCTTGTAAAACATAAATACATTCCCCGGTTTCCACATCCCAAACTCGAATGGTATGATCATGAGAACCACTAGCTAACAATTTCCCATCCGGACTAAACGCCACTGAAAAAATCCAATTTTCATGTCCGGTAATCGTCTTTAAACAATCTCCAGAAAGATTCCATAATTTTATGGTATTATCAATACTACCACTGGCTAAAACTTCCTGCTTTGAGTTAAAATCAACCGCAAACACGCGATCGCGATGTCCGTGAAAAACATTGATGCAATTTCCTGTTTCTATCTCCAAAATTCGCACCGTTTTATCGGTACTTCCACTGATTAAAATTCGACCATCGGGACTAAATTTAGACATTATATAATATCATTAAACAGCGTGAATTTCGCAAATATTCGAGTAAACACCGCATCCGAGCATCAAAGTCTAATGGTAGATCTTCGGCTTGTTGGTAACTAATAAATTGAATTAGATCTGCGATAATATCATCAACACTGGGAGCATTGCGAAGACTCCGCCAGATGATACAATCAAATTCAGATATTTTGTTTTGGGCGAGTTTAGCTGTCAGGGATGTTTTACCAATACCCCCCATTCCAAGTATTGTAACAAGATGACAGCGATCGCTTCCGACCCATTTTTCTAGGGTTGTCAGTTCATCGCTACGACCATAAAATACATTAACATCGGGTGCTTCTCCCCAGTCTTGTCTGCGATCGCTATCCGTTGCTGAAGCGTGACTATTAAAGATAGTTTTTGGAGAAGATCTTTGAGGCGGAGTCGGTGCAATTTCTGAGACTTCATCTAACTGACAACAACGTTCAAAAGCAGCGCGAAAGGTTTTTTTCGTGACTTTTTCTTCTAAAGCTTGGGAAAGCAGTTCCCACAGTTGCGATCCAACGATGCGAATATGAGTATCGGAACAATAGCAGTCTTGGGCAATTTTATCATATTTGTGATTGAACCAAGACCCCCGAAAAATATCTGCTTGGAGGGTACTGAGGTGTTTACCTGTTTTTGCTAAAACCAAACTATCAGCTTTCGCCAGTGCGGTTTCAACTTCAACAGAGACTTTTTGGTTCATGTTTTTCTCTCCTCAGCAGCTATCGACATTGACTGAACCTCTCAGTTCATGGTTACATTGCGATCGCTTAGTATCTTAACTTAGTCATACTTTTTCAAACATTTTCCCCTCCTGTCAAGGGAAGGTTAAAACGGTTCAGAAATTATCAAAAAAGTTGAGACTCTCCCCACTTTTAAATCAGCTTTAACCTAAAAAATATTCAGCTTAAAACTAGGCTTAATCGGTAGGGTGCTGTCATAGCATCCTATTTTTTGCTCTGAGATCTGAACCGACTTTCTATATTAAGGTAATCAGTATTATCCAAAGTATTAAGTGCGATCGCGATCAAGTGATCAAATGAGAAAAAAATGGGAAAAAACCATTAACTGAATAACAAACCGAGTTCAATCTTAAAGCTTTTGAGTTGATATCGGTCATCACTCCCTTGATCAGCTTTAAGTTTTCAAATATCACATCAGCTATTTTTGTTGAGATCCAGCACTTCAGGCTGCTTGTGACGGTTTCTCAAAAACTCCTGTTCTGTTCATCCGGGTCTACAAAATGAGCGAAACCAATGCTAAACTAATCTATCTCCTTTTCTTAAAAATTTTGCAGTGAGTTCCAAAAAACGCAATATAGAACAATGAGAAATCAGAACCCAATCAACTCAAAAAAGAATCGTCCACACTGGAAGCCAAGCATTACTAGAAGGCTGAAACGCAGTTTTAGAGGATGGAATGGGCTATTGTTCCTGTTAATTCCCCTTGTACCGACAGTCGCGATCGCAGCAGAAGAAGCCCCAACAGAAGAATCAGGATTTTTAGGTTTGTTGGATGCGGTATTTTCTCAAATTGTTAACTTTCTCGCCCAGATCTTCTTCTTAGAGATTTTTGGTCTTCCCTTCATCGTATTATGGCTAATAGCCGGGGCGATTTTCTTCACGCTGCGGATGAGTTTTGTGAATATCCGAGGGTTTAAACACGCCATTGATGTTGTCATGGGCAAATATGACGATCCCAACGATGAGGGGGATGTTTCCCATTTTCAAGCCCTCGCAACCGCCCTCTCTGGAACCGTTGGACTCGGAAATATTGCGGGAGTGGCGATCGCTGTCCAAGTCGGTGGCCCGGGGGCGATTTTTTGGATGACGTTGGGCGGCTTTTTTGGGATGTCGAGTAAATTTGTCGAATGCAGTCTCGCCCAAATGTATCGCCGCATTCAACCGGATGGCACCGTTGCCGGGGGGCCGATGTATTATCTTTCCAAAGGGTTAAGTGAACGGGGTTTACGCCCTCTCGGACAAGGACTGGCAATTTTATTTGCCATTCTCTGCATTTTAGCCAGTATGGGAGGCGGAAATATGTTCCAAGCCAACCAAGCTTATGCCGCTTTAGCAGGGGTAATTCCGGCTTTACCCAATTGGGTTTTTGGGTTAATAGTTTCTGCATTAGTCGGGTTTGTGATTATTGGAGGAATTAGTCGCATTGCTTCAGTAACCGCGAGATTAGTTCCAGGCATGGCGGTGATTTATGTATTGGCTTGTTTATGGATTTTATTGAGTAATTTCACAGCAATTCCAGGTGCATTCGGCACAATTATTACCGAAGCTTTTTCACCTTCGGCCATCGGAGGAGGATTTGTAGGAACGTTAGTTCAAGGGGTGCGACGCAGTGCTTTTTCTAATGAAGCCGGAATTGGTTCAGCCGCAATTGCCCATTCTGCTGCCCGAACCGATGAACCTTTGCGCGAAGGTATTGTGGCTTTACTGGAACCGTTTATCGATACGATTGTTATCTGTAATTTAACCGGGTTAACCATTGTTATTACTGGGGTTTATCTAGACACAGAGATGGGTATCAGTGGTGTGGAATTAACCGCAGCAGCCTTTAGTTCTGTGATCGGTTGGTTTCCGATTATTTTAGCCATTGCTGTGGTTTTATTTGCTTTTTCGACGATGATTTCTTGGAGTTATTACGGCGAGAAAGCTTGGGGTTATCTGTTTGGGGAAAGCAGTATTCTCGTTTATCAAGCGATATTTGTGGCTTGTGTGTTTATTGGTTCAGTGGTGAATTTGGGGGCGGTGTTGGATTTTAGCGATATGATGTTACTGGCGATGGCATTCCCCAATTTATTCGGATGTTATATTTTGTCTGGAAAATTGGCAACAGCACTCAATGATTATATGAACCGTCTCAACTCCGGACAAATGCCTGTTTATTCTCGCGAGACATCCAGTTAAAACCTTTTGGTGTGTAAAGGCGTGCGCTCTGCACGTCTCTAAAAATCCTGTAAATTTATTCCTAAAGTTAGAGATATTTTTGATTTTTAATTGAAGTTCCCTCAAACGATAGATGAAAAACCTGATGTTTTTTTGATGTAATGGTATTGATGACAAAAACAGAAAGGTTTTTATATATGCCTAAGATTAATATTGGTTTAACAGATGAACAACGTCAAGGTGTAATTGAGTTGCTCAATACAAATTTAGCAGATATGTATCTGCTGTTAATTAAAACTAAGAAATATCACTGGGATGTCATTGGGCCTCAATTCCGCACGCTCCATCAACTGTGGGAAGAACACTACGAAGCTTTAACGATCAGTATTGATGCGACAGCCGAACGGATCCGGGCTTTAGGCGGTTATCCTTTGGGTACTGCACAAGGATTTTTAGATCATGCAACTCTCAGAGAACACGCCGGAGATCTGCCAAATGCTAACGAAATGGTACAGCGTTTAGTCACCGATCACGAACAAGTCATTCGGAATTTACGGGAAAATATTGATCGCTGTTCTGATAATTTCCATGATGAAGGAACGGCTGATTTCTTAACCGGATTAATGGAAGAACATGAAGAAATGGCCTGGATGTTACGTTCTTTCTTAGAGGGAGAACAGGTAGAACCGAGTGGTCAAATTGCCAGCGATCGCATTAAAGCGGGAACAAAATAAGCTGAAAATGAGAGTCAGCCCTCTTTGATTGATGCTTGATTAAAACCCAAAGTTTGGAGTCAGCTTTTTTCAGCCTGACTTCAGACTTTTAAAAATGTTCTGTTGTTCTCTAGCTAAACCTTTTCATCCAACATTTATGGTTCCATTAAAAGACGAAAATCCAATTCAGATTACACCTATTGTTACCTATATTCTGATTGGTCTTAATTTTATCATCTTTTTGATTGAGTTAACGTTATCACCCGATCAGCTTAATCATTTTTTTCATCTGTTTGCAGTCGTTCCCCAAGAGTTATCGGCTAGTTTTAACGGAATTTCAGTGAATCAACCCGTTCCTGAATATCTAACGCTCTTCACCTCTCAGTTTCTTCATGCCAGTTTGATTCATGTTGGCTTTAATATGTTATTTCTGTGGATTTTTGGAAATAATATCGAAGAAGAACTCGGACGAATCAGATTTCTTATATTTTACCTAATTTGTGGGGTATTAGCCGCATTTTCTCAATATTTATTAGCAACAGGATCAATCATTCCTTCTCTGGGGGCGAGTGGCGCTATTGCGGGAGTTATGGGGGCTTATATTTTGAAATTTCCCCAAGTCAGAATTTTAACTTTAATTCCCATCGGAATCTTTCCTTATTTTGTCAGAGTTCCGGCTTTTCTGTTCTTAGGATTTTGGTTTATTCAACAAGCATTTAGCGGAATTTCTATGTTAGAAGTTCAAACCGCAGTGGGAATGGAATCTGGTGGTGTTGCCTATTGGGCGCACGCTGGCGGGTTTATTTTTGGTGCAATTCTAGGCCCGATTTTTGGGTTATTTTCTCGTACTTCTTCTAATGAAGGTTCAATGGTGGATTTATAATTCAGTTGTGTCACTTCAGCCTGATCAATTTCGGGTAGGCGGGTTTCACCTGTTATTGCTGATCAATAAACTTTGAGATGCAACCCGCCCTTACTTTTTGAGTTTAAGAAACTGCAAAAGCAACAAAAATTAAGCCCACCACTAACGCCATTCCTAATGATCCTAAAATGATATAATTGCGGACTTGACTTTTATTTGGAGGTTCAGCAGTATAGACTTTGGGTTCAACAGCAAAGTTATTTAAACGTCCACCTTCTTCGGTTGTATAAGGCATAAATTAACATCCTCGTGATCTTATTCAGTCTAGAGTAGCAAAAATTTGTCCCCATTCAACTAATCGTTCCCGTCATGGGTGAAGATGCGATCGCATAATTTTTAACGGGGATACGTCCTGATAGATAGGCTAAACGCCCCGCCTGAGTTGCCATTCCCATCGCTTTTGCCATGAAAGCACTTTGTCGGGCTAAAGCGATCGCCGAATTAATCAGTAACGCATCTGCACCCATTTCCATCGCCATTGTTGCTTCGCTCGGCGTACCAATTCCCGCATCAACGACCACTGGAATTTTCGCATTATCAATGATAATCTGAATATTAGCAGCGTTTTTAATCCCCTGTCCTGAACCAATGGGAGAACCTAACGGCATAACCGTTGCACAGCCGACTTCTTCTAAACGTTTAGCGACGAGAGGATCGGCGTTGATATAGGGTAGCACCGCAAACCCTTCTTTAACGAGTTGTTCTGCGGCTTCTAAGGTGCCAAAGGGATCGGGAAGTAAATATTTCGGATCGGGAATGACTTCTAATTTGACAAAGTTGTTATCTTCCTGTCCTAATAATTTTGCCATCTCCCGTCCCAGACGAGCCACCCGAATGGCATCTTCTGCATTTTGACAACCTGCGGTATTGGGAAGCATCCAAATTTTTGTCCAGTCTATTGCTTCTGCGAGTCCTTCATGTCCGGGGGCTTGGGTTTGAACTCGTCGCACCGCTACTGTGACAATTTCACATCCACTGGCGAGGATGCTTTGCTGCATTTCTTCTAAGCTGCGATATTTACCTGTTCCTGTCATTAGGCGAGAATTAAAGGTTTTTCCCGCAATGGTTAACGGTTGATCTAGATCTTGGTGTAGAGGTTTATCGAGTGTTTGCATTAAAGGGCTTTTCCTTAATCTTTCCAGTTCTGTAGATGTTAATTTTTCACCTAGTTCTATTGTACGAGTTGAAGTGAATTTACTGAACGTTTTGAGCAATTCTCACTGTATTTTCCCCACCCCAACTTCTGATCGAGTCTTTTGCTGTTGTTTAGGGGGTGTTGGTGAGGCTGACATCGGGTGACTCTTCGGTTTTTGGCTTCAAATTGGCGATCGCTTCTTCCAATAAGACCACAATTGCTCCATCATTAAACTCGGAAGCTAGAGTTAAAATTTGTTCACTTAATGGCTGATATTTACAGTCTAGCTGCTGAATCCGCTTGGCTTCTGTTTCTATCATTTCAATATCCCCTATTTTAGCAGCTTGATAAAGTTTTTGCAATTGTTCTGCTGGGGGAAATACCATCACCTCAGAGTTGTCAAGAGGTTTCACCAGGACTTCTGGAGGCGTTTCATACACCCATTCAAGTTTTAAGTATTTTTTTAAATAAACAAACAATTGTTCTACATCTATAGGTTTTGCGAGAAAATCATCACAACCCGCTTCTAAACTCTGAAACTGATCGGTTTTTAACACACTCGCTGAAGATGCAATAATAATCAGGTTTTTGAACTGAGGATTTTGACGCAAACGACGAGTCATTTCAAACCCATCTAAAATTGGCATCACCAAGTCAGTTATGACTAAATCTGGTTGAATTTTTTGAGCAATCTTTAATCCGTCTTCCCCATTTTCTGCTTGATAACAATCAAATCCTAAAGGCTTGAGAACTTCTAAAATCAACGTTTTATTCACTTTTTTATCATCAACAACCAGAATTTTACGCGGGATTCCTTCATAACCCATAATTTTACCAAACTCTAGTTTAGTCAATGCTTTAGCCCAATCTTTCACAATCGTAAATTCTGCATCAAACCCAAAACGACTTCCTTTATTAATCGTGCTAGAAACTTCCACTTTACTCCCCATCAGGGTGAGTATTTTTTGAGAAATTGCTAATCCTAAACCGGTTCCTTCTGCCCGACGAGAAGTTGAACCCACTTGTTCAAAGGGTTGAAATATTTTTTCAATTTGTTGGCTGGTCATTCCCACACCAGTATCTTCAATCAGAAAACGGAGTTTCACTCTTTGATCGTGAGATTCAAGAACAGTAACTGTGAGGGTTACACTGCCGTTATCCGTGAATTTTACCGCATTTCCTAAAAGATTAATTAAAACCTGTCCTAAACGTTTTTCATCAGCAATAATAGCACTCGGGAGTTGAGGATCCCCAACAAAAGCAAACTGAATCCCTTGATGTTCCGCCCGCACTCGAATCATTTCAGCAATACTGGTTAAAAAAGATAAAAAATGAAACTCTTTCGGGTAAAGTTCCATTTTTCCAGCTTCAATTTTGGATAAATCCAGAACATCATTAATTAAATTTAATAAGTGAGAACCGCACTGCATAATAATATCAACACCATGACGATTTTTGTTGAGATCATTCGCCCGTTGAAGAATTTGAGCATATCCTAATATACCATTGAGAGGAGTTCGCAGTTCGTGACTCATAGAGGCTAAAAAATTACTTTTAGCTTGATTTGCTATTTCGGCGGCTTCTTTGGCTTGTTTCAGTTCGACTTCAGCTTGTTTCCGGGCGGTAATATCTCCGAGAGAACCAATCACTCGAATGGGTTGACCTGCTGAGTTGTATTTTGCTTTCCCTCTTGATAAAATCCATTTATATTTTCCATCTTTCCTTTTCACCCGATATTCGCAACTATAATAAGGGACTTCCCCTCGTAAATGTCGCTCAAATTCATTCTGTAAATTTTGACGATCTTCAGGATGAATGATAGCGAACAATTTCTCAAATGGGTTGATTTCTTCTTCGTTATATCCTAATATTTCTAAAGCGCGAGGAGAAAGAAAGTGTCTGTTTGTGATCAGGTTGTGATCCCAAATACCATCGTTGCTTCCTTCTAAAGCAAGTTGCCAACGTTCTTCGCTTTGTTTGAGGGCTTCTTCTGCGGCTTTGCGATCGCTAATATCATGGGTAACAGCTAAAATACACAACTGTTCACCAATTGAAATCAAATCCGCAGAAATTAAACAGGTCAAGATTTGATGATCTTTTTGATGAAGATTAACTTCCCAATTTCGGAGGGTATTATGTTCTTGTAAGAGTTGATGAAATCGGTAACAATCTTGAGAGTTCTGCCAGATATTTAATTCGATTGAGGTTTGACCAATCACCTGATTTCGTTCTAATCCAAAAGATTCTAAAAAACGATCATTGACTTCAATATAACGTCCTTCTGCTAAAGTGCTAATTGTAATTAAATCAGGGGAGTTATGAAAAGCTTTTGCAAATTTTTCTTCAGACTGACGCAGGGCTAATTCTACAAATTGACGGTGTTTAATTTGTAGCTGTAACTCTTGAGTTCGTTGATCGACTTTTTTTTCTAAAGATTTAGAATAACTTTCTAGTTCTAAATGAGATTTTTTGAGTTTTTGACTCATTTGATTAAAAGAATCGGCAACAACTTCTAGTTCTTGAATCCCTTGTCCTTTGACCTGTTGATCAAAATGATCCTCGGCTAGTTTTTGACTGGCTTGACTCAATTGTTTAATCGGTTTCATAATCCAGCGTGTGGTCAGAATTCCACTGGCAATTGCAATCCCTAAAGCCAGGATAGACAGTCCTAAAGTGGTGCGAAAATTGTTATGAATTTCCCCCATAAAATCAACTTCCGGCACGACCACAACAATTAACCATTCAATACCGCGTTCATCCTTTACCGGGGTCACTTGCAGAAATTGGCGATCGCGATTGAGAGTAAATTCTAGTTGTTTTACTGTATTGATCTCACTCAAATCACCAAACTTTTGAATTAAAAATTGAGCGCTAGCGCGAGTCAAATCATTTTGACTTTCTATTGCAATTAATCGACTAAATCGAGTCCCGTCTGGAGATTCTGAAAAAGCAGTATACTTATTTTCTGTGTTGTCCTGATCGAAGAAAAAAGGCTTTTCTCCCGTTGAAGTGGCGATTAATTCTCCAGTTTTTTCGAGGATGAAAATTTGTCCAGACTTACTTATTTTCAAAGTTTCCAAAAAATTACTAATCGTTGAAAGGGTCAAACAAACCCCCAAAACCCCTTTAATTTCTCCGGTGGTTTCATAAACAGGTAAAACTGCATCAATGCTAATCGCCGTTTGCATTTGCCATCCATAAACCGGAGTCCATGCCGCTTGACCTGCTTGAACTGCGGTTGTGTACCAGATTGTTTCAGGGGGGTTATAATTGGGTGTTTCAAACAAAATCGATTGAACATTTCCTAGTTCATCGGGAAGATATTCTTGGACTTTGTAGTTCGTTGATGATCCGGAACGACCAATTAAAATAGAATTACTACTACTTCTTCGCCAAGCCCCAATGAGTTCTCGCTGTTCATTTGCGTAGTAGATATAACTTACCGAGTCAAAGTGTTGAATTTGCCTCCAGAAATATCCCCTCAAACGTTCAGAAGTCTCTATTGGTGAATCGATATTTAAGTAGCCTTGACGGATGAGATCGGCATTAATTTGATTAATCTGATGAGGAACTGCTAAAAATGAAAGCACTTTTTGTTCAACTGTATCGCTAATTTGACTTCTCAGTTGAGTTGCAACGTCGTTAACAGCTTGGCGTCCATTGATCAAAGAAAGATACCCAACCAACCCCACCGCAGCCGAGATTTGCAACACAAAGGGAATAATTAAAATTAAACCCAGGGGAAGTTGTGTTTTATTGAGGGATTTTGTAGGAGGCATTTTTGAAATTTTCATCGGGATCAAGAGAATGATTTTGACCGAAAAGTTAATCCACCTAATATGAAATCCTGAAATCGGGGTTACAGATGACAGATAGGGAGATTTTACAGTTTAAAAAATCAGTCTCGCAGCCGACCGCACCTGTCACAAAAGAAGTGCTGTTCCTTAAGATTGTAAACCTTGCTTTTTTAGTCAGCCTTGAGTTATTAAGCACTGATCAAAATTGTACCTTAAATAACCTGCGACAAGATTAACAAGCTGACAAACCATTGTAGAAGTTGTTATCCTAGATACAATACTTGCTGGATCGGATGGTATTATCACTCGAAAGTTATGATTGTTCTAAAACTCAGAATCATTCCTCAAATTGAGTTGAGTCATTCCATCTAGAAAATACAACCAGATAAACACAACTAACCCGTGAATAATGACCATTCCCCACAAAGAACCCGTGAGTTTGTAAACAACGGCGCAGATGAGTCCGAGAAATCCGGCTAAACTTAAAAAGACGGGATGAAAAAAAGTAGGATTTCCTACCGGGTAAAATGTGATAGCATTTAAGGGATGGTAAAGGATAAATAATCCTAAACTCCAGACAACCCGAAACACCCAAGTTTTTAGATCAACACCTTCTAGTGGGTGAGGAATGAGAAGAACACGAAAGATTATTTCCTCAACTAAGGCGGGAAAAAAGAAGATTTTGATCAAGCGACTGAATAGAGTTTTCGGCGATCTAAAATCGGGGTTAAACTGTATAAATCCGGAGAAGTATCCGACCAGCAGTGCAACCAACGCATAGGTGAATAAACTCATCAGAATTACGAGCCAATCTTTCCCGGTTAGAGGTGTTAAAATCGCTTGATTTAGTCGTTGAATGATGATCATTATTTTTTGAGTTAATAGGATAATTTACTCAATCAACCCGATTCAGGAATTCCTTTTGTTCAACATCTTCACTTTGTTGTAGAATATAATGCTGGAATCATCAACTCTCCCAAGTGAGGGCAGTTACAAGAAAATCTCCAGGGTGAATCTTTGAACGAGCAAAAAATATTAACAATGGATAAACTTCCAAAAATTCAAGATCAAAAACTACGATTGCGTGCTTTAACCCATCGTTCCTATGTTAACGAACATCCACAAGAAGGAAAAGATAACGAGCGCTTAGAATTTTTAGGAGATGCAGTGTTAGGGTTTATCGTGGGTGAACTACTGTATCATTATCAATCACAAGAACTCAGCGAAGCTCAAATGACCCGTTTAAGAGCCGCATTAGTCGATGAACAACAACTGGGAAAATTTGCAGCTTTATTGGGAATGGGTGAAATAATGCGACTGGGAAAAGGAGCCATTCGAGATGGGGGTTATCAGAACCCGGCTTTACTCAGTGATACTTTTGAAGCCTATATTGGGGCTTATTATCTCGATGCTGGACTCGAGAAAGTCAAAGAATTTATTACACCTTTGTTTAAAAAAGTGGCAGATGAAATTCTAGGAGGACGAGCCGAAGAAAAGAACTCTGAAAGTTTAATTGACTCCAAGAATCGTTTTCAACAATGGGCGTTAGCAGAATTTGGTGAAAATCCCAAGTATGTGATTGTGGATCAATCAGGCCCCGATCATGCTAAAGAATTTATCGCAGAAGTACGGGTGAAAGATAAAATTTATGGTGCAGGAAAAGGGCGGCGAAAACAGGATGCTCAAAAAAAAGCCGCAGAAGCAGCTTTAAAAAAATTGGGGATTGTTTAGGCTGTCACCCGTGATTAAAATTCACTTCGGTCTGACGGAACTAAGCTAACCTGGCTAACTCAGGAGTGTGTTGAGTTTCTTGGATCAGATATTGTAGAAAAGTCTGAGCGACAACAGAGAGATGTTTTCCATTAAGATAAACCACATACCAACGACGTTGAATCGGGAAATGTTCAAGATCTAAAATAGTCAATTCTGTAGACAAACTTTCTAAAACGAGTGTGTGTTTAGAAAGAACCGATATCCCTAAACCGCCTGCGATCGCGTGTTTAATGGCTTCATTACTTCCGAGTTCCAAACGAACCTTAACCTTGACTTTATGCTTTTCAAACAACTTTTGAACCGCTTGGCGAGTCCCTGAACCCGGTTCACGCATAATAAACGCTTCTCCTTTGAGTTGTTTGAGGGGGATATTTCTCTGTTTAGCCAGGGGATGATCGCGACGAGCCACAACAACGAGGGGGTTATCTAAAAAAGGTTCAGTACAAAGATCGAGATCTTCGGGAGGTTGGCTCAGAATATAAAGATCATCAAGGTTATTTTGCATACGTCGGATGAGTTCCTGATGGTTATTCACCTGAAGGGAAACATCAATACCCGGATACTTTTGGCAAAAGGAACCGAGAAGCCGAGGAACAAAATATTTAGCCGTTGTTACCACAGCCAAACGAAGCTGTCCTTGCTTCATGCCTTTGAAATCTGCCACTTTCATCTGAAAATTTTCAAGTTGCTCAAAAATTTGGTGACAGGTTGCAAATAACTCCTCTCCAGCGCTGGTGAGATAGAGTTGCTTACCCAGTTGTTCAAACAACGGTAAGCCTATCGCCTGAGTGAGTTGCTTCACTTGGCTTGAAACTGTGGGTTGAGTAATATACAACTCCTCAGCAGCTTTCGTAAAACTGCCGTGACGAGCCACAGTCTCGAAGACTTTAAGCTGATGTAGGGTTGCCTGGATCAAGAACTCCTCCTTTGATAGATAAGGTTTGGGGTAATGATAAGAAATTGATATCGGAAGAGAGTTGCGTTATGTCTAGATTTTAATGGTATGCTACCCATAGAGATTAGTCAATCTATAACAAAACAACAATAGACTATGGTCTATTTTTAAATATCACTCAGATTTCACAAACCCATGAAAATCACGAACTTAATTCATTTCAGGAATCTACAAGGTGACATTTTTGGCGGTGTCACAGCAGCCGTTATCGCTCTACCAATGGCTTTAGCTTTCGGGGTCGCCTCTGGTGCGGGTGCGGTGGCTGGGCTTTGGGGCGCTGTTCTGATTGGCTTTTTTGCTGCTTTATTTGGTGGAACACCCACTTTAATCTCTGAACCCACAGGCCCGATGACCGTTGTATTCACGGCCGTGATTGCCACTCTCACCGCATCCGACCCCGAAAACGGAATGGCAATGGCTTTTACTGTTGTTATGCTGGCGGGAATTTTTCAAATTGTGTTTGGGACACTCAAACTCGGTAAATACATTACCTTGATGCCCTACACGGTAATTTCCGGGTTTATGTCCGGTATCGGGATTATCCTAATCATTCTTCAAATCGGGCCAATGTTGGGACAAGCCAGCCCCAGAGGAGGAGTATTAGGAACCCTGCAAAATATACCGGATTTAATCACGAATATTAATCCCGTTGAAACACTTTTGGGTGCATTAACCATTGGGATTATTTTGTTCATGCCCCGGAAAATTAAAAATCTGGTTCCCCCTCAACTCATTGCTTTAATTGCAGGAACTGTAATTTCTTTAATCTTTTTTCAAAACCTAGAAATTCGTCGGATTGGCGAAATTCCGATGGGCTTACCTGCTATTAATCTGCCCACTTTCTCCCTAGATCAAATCAACGCTATGCTTCTGGATGGTTTGGTTTTAGGGATGTTGGGTTGTATTGACTCGTTGTTAACTTCTGTAATCGCTGATAGTTTAACTCAAACTCAACACGACTCAGATAAAGAACTGATTGGTCAAGGGATTGGAAACTTGATGTCTGGACTCTGTGGCGGTTTACCGGGTGCAGGGGCAACGATGGGAACTGTTGTTAATATTCAAGCCGGAGGACGCACCGCCGTTTCGGGTTTAACTCGGGCTTTAATTTTATTAGTGATTGTCTTAGTTGCAGCGCCCTTAACTCAAAGTATTCCGATGGCTGTTTTAGCGGGAATTGCCCTGAAAGTGGGTATCGATATTATTGACTGGAAATTCCTCAAACGCGCTCACAAACTGTCAATTAAAGCGGCTGCTATTATGTACGGTGTCGTACTGCTGACCGTTTTCTATGACTTAATTATTGCGGTTGGGGTTGGGGTATTTGTTGCCAATATGTTGACCATTAAACGTCTAGCTGATATTCAAGCTGAACAGGTCAAAGCCGTTGATACACCGAATAACGAAGTTCTGATCAATGAAGAAGCCAAACAGTTAATGAAACTGGCTAATGGTCGTATTCTCTTACTCGATTTGGGTGGCCCGATGAGTTTTGGTGCAGCAAAAGCGATTACTCAACGTCAGACTATTTTAGATAATTACAAAGCTGTGATTATCGACTTAAATCATGTACCGCTTCTGGGGGTAACGGCTACGCTGGCGTTAGAAAAAATGATCGATACGGCTTATCATAAATCTATCGATGTTTATATTGTCGGTGGCGAAGATAAAGTTAAAACTCGCCTCCAAAAGTTCAACATCTTAGATCGTTTACCTCAAAAAAATCGAGTTTCAACTCGCGTTATTGCTTTACGGCGTGCGATGGCTAGTATTAATGGTGAAACATGGGAACCTGAAAACTCAGATGATCAAGAAGCTGATGATTATCCCGTCACTTCAAATGATACTACAGCGCTGCAGAATTTTTAATTGTCTAGCCCCGATTCATAACTCCTATTTCTCCCTATCGGGGCTTTTTCCTAATCTTGATCATCGTGATCATCTGCCTAATGGTTATCGGTTGAGGCGTTATCAGTCAACCCGACATTGACGGTTTGGTGATCGCTATGGAGATCATTTTTTGGGACGAAGTCGGTTTGGTATCAACTTCTAGAGGCTGCTGTAATCATCCAGGTGATTCTCTGACGACCTCTGGGTATCGGCTTTTCTGCGGTTGAGTTTTCAACGGTCTACACAACTTGGCGAATCTACTGTAAAGTACAAAGACAACCTGTACAGTGAACCCTAGTTGTATCTAAAATAGATTTGAATTGAGTAACCAGAGAACGGGTTGTTAGATCTTGGCAACTGTTCCCTGGTTTTGGCGTTTCGCCTGATAGAATACTAAAAATTAACCCTGTGAGAGGTAAGCTATTGAAAATCAAGCATTTTACATTTTTCCTATCTAACTTTTATTGTATGGCTTCTTGAAGGTCATTAACGCTCTGAAAGGCACATCCCATCAAGAATAAAAATGGATAATTTGTTACAAACAATTCCCGAGAGTCCAATTATTACCTTTACTATTCTAATTCTTGTCAGTTTAACGATTCCTCCCATCTTTGAACGCTTGAAATTGCCTGGATTAGTGGGATTATTGGTTGCAGGTGTGGTTTTAGGCAATAATGGTCTTCAACTTCTGAATCCTAATTCTGATACAATGCAACTTTTTGCAGATATCGGGAAAATTTATCTGATGTTTGTGGCGGGTTTAGAAATTGATCTCGAAGAATTTAGGCGTACTAAAGATCGCTCATTGGGGTTTGGAATTGCCACCTTTATAATTCCTCTGATCACCGGAACAACTATAGGACTTGCTTTCGGCTTTGGTCTTAATCCTTCTATTTTAATCGGTTCTCTGCTTGCTTCACATACTTTACTGGGATATCCGATTGTTAATCGTTTGGGAATGGTTAAAAATGAAGCGGTAATGGTAACAATTGGGGCAACGATTATTACTGATGTTTCTGCCCTGCTCGTTTTAGCTATCTGTCTTTCAATCTATGGGGGTGAATTTTCAGCCACTTCTTTAATCACTCAAGTTGGTGCATTAGCCCTGTATTGTGTGATTATTTTATTCGGTTTAGATTGGGCGGGAAAAGAATATTTTAGACGCACCGGAGATGAACAAAGTAATCAGTTTTTGTTTGTTTTATTAGCGGTTTTTCTGGCATCTGTCGGCGCTCAAGTGATTAATGTTGACAAAATTGTAGGTGCATTTATCACAGGACTTGCTGTGAATGATGTTTTAGGTCATAGTCCCGTTGAAGAAAAAGTGGAATTTGTCGGGAGTACGTTGTTTATTCCCTTTTTCTTTGTGAGTATGGGATTACTCATTGATGTGCCTGCATTTATTGTGAGTGTCACTTCGGGACTCGGTTTAACTTTAAGTATTGTTTGTGGATTAATTCTGAGCAAATTATTAGCCGCTTGTTCGGCGAAACTCCTCTACAAATATAACTGGAATGAAACGTTAACGATGTGGGCTCTTTCCCTTCCTCAAGTGGCGGCAACCTTAGCGGCAGCTTTAGCCGGAGTGAGCGCAGGTCTTTTGAGTCAAGAAATCTTTAACAGTGTGATTGTTTTGATGCTGGTGACTTCAATTCTTGGCCCGGTTTTAACGGCTCGGTTTGGACGAAGATTAACCATCCCAAAACCGAAATTAGACCCTCAACGCAACGAATGGAAATTAGGACTCGAAGCGGTGGAATCTTCTGATCTTAAAGTCGAAGATAATTTATTTACGGTCTGTAAATTTAAATATCAGTTTACGGTTTTAGTTCCCGTACATAACCCCCTTTCCCAACCTTATTTAATCGAAATGGCGGCGTTATTAGCCCGTCACGAGTCAGGAATTATCATTCCTCTTTCGATTACTCAAGCTCATGTTCAGATGGATGAACCTCAGTTAAATATTGCCCTAGAAAATAGCGATCGCCTCTTGAAGCGTTGTGTCGAAGTCGCAGAAGAATTTCAAGTCGAGGCTAAACCGAAAGTTCGGATCGATGATGATATCGCAGAAGGAATTAGTCGAGCAGCACGCGAACAAAATGCTAACTTAATTGTGATGGGGTGGAGTGCTTCGACAACCAGTATTCGGGCGCGGCTCTTTGGGAGTTTGGTTGATAATGTTTTTTGGTCTTCTCATTGTCCGGTTGCGATGTTTCGGTTATTAGATGAACCGATTAATATTCGGAGCGTTTTAGTCCCGGTTAAAAATGTCACCCCCCAGGCGATCAGAACGGTTCGTTTTGCTCAACTCTTTGCGGATACTAATCAGGCAAAAGTTACACTCTTACACGTTTGCGGTCGCCGTACAACTCGTGAACAAATCGCTCAATTTGAGTTAGAAATGGCAGAGGTTTTAGCCAAAGCTGGCCCCCAAGTCCAAGCCCGAATTAAAACCATTGTCTATGATGATGTTGCTCAAGTGATTATCAGAGCGGGACGCTCTTTTGATCTGGTGGTTTTGCGTTCTATGCGTCGTCGTACGGCTGGGGGTTTAGCCGTGAGTGATGTGACAACAGAAGTGATTAAAAAACTGACTTGTTCTATTGTCTTGTTTGGAGAACCTTATTCTTGATCTCCTCTCGACACTCACTCAGGAGTTAGGATCAGTCGGGTACATTGGCTGCTTCGCTTAGAGTTCAGGACTTTGAGCTTCCCTAACCCCTTGATCTGTTAATTTTCTCACTTCTCCAATCCCGCTTTCAGTTAGACTGGAAAAGGATGAGGTCTAAAACAATCGCTTATCATGTCATCAACTGCAACACCCCTACCGCCATCACTTGATCGCATCGTTCAACGCTTTAAACGCGCATCTTCTAACAAATTGCGCTATGAACAACTTCTCTCACTGGCTCAAAAGTTGCCGGAGTTCCCCGCAGAAGCTAAAATATCAGAGAATAAAGTTCCTGGCTGTGTGTCTCAAGTTTATGTGATTGCCGATTTAGATGAGAACGGGAACGTTCAATTTCAAGGGGAGTCTGACTCCCAACTCACTAAAGGATTAGTCGCTTTTTTGATGAAAGGGTTAAACGGACTCTCGGCGGCAGAAATTGAGAAGATTACTCCTGATTTTATTCAAGAAACGGGTTTACAAGCTAACTTGACTCCCTCCCGAGCCAACGGGTTTTATAATATTTTTAAGACGATGCAGCAAAAAGCGATCGCTTGTCAACCGTAATGGATGATTATTTCTCATTTCTCCTCGGTTGCTGATGTTGGAAAAGAGATGATGAACCAAGACTATTTGTGGATAGAAGCCCTAAAATTTAATCAGCAAGGATTAATTCCGGCGATCGCTCAAGACTATCAAGATAATACAGTCTTGATGATGGCTTGGATGAATCACGAAGCCCTGCAAAAAACTCTCGAAACCGGAGAAGTTCACTATTGGAGTCGCTCTCGTGCTGAACTCTGGCATAAAGGGGCTACTTCTGGACATATTCAAATTGTTAAAGAACTTTACTACGATTGTGATGCAGATGCGATCTTAATTAAAATAGACCAAGTGGGAAATATTGCTTGTCATACCGGAGTTAGAAGTTGTTTTTTTAATTCGGTTCGGCTGAAAAACGCTCTTTGAAGTTCCCGCAAAAGGGACTCAATAACAAATCAAAAAAGTCCGGAAAATACTTTGATAGAAATCGTTATTTTTGTGATTGAATTGTAGGGGCTTTCACTCCTATATCTCTTTTCCCCACTTCCTACTCCCTATTCCCTGTCATATTCTAAACCATGTCTCTAAAAATTTATAACACTCAAACCCGTGCAAAAGAAACCTTTATTCCGCTCGACCCTAAACAAGTTAAAATGTATTGCTGTGGGGTAACGGTTTATGACTATTGCCATCTTGGTCATGCCCGTTCTTATATCGCCTGGGATGTGGTACGTCGCTATTTAGAATGGTTGGGATATACGGTTAAATATGTGCAGAATTTTACCGATATTGATGATAAAATTATCAATCGGGCAAAAGCCGAAAAATTGACAATGGAAGCCGTTTCCGAACGTTTTATTCAGGCTTATTATGAAGATTTACGCCGTTTAAATGTTCGAGATGCTGACGCCTACCCCCGTGCCACTGAAAATATTACCGAAATTTATCAACTGATTCAACAACTCGAAAAAAATGGCTACGCCTACGCCAGCAATGGTGATGTTTTCTACAGTGTTGACAAATTTCCCGAATACGGTAAACTCTCAGGGCGTAAACAAGATCAACTACAAGCGGGAGCGAGTGGGCGTGTTTCTGGGGGTGAGGGGGAAAAGAAATATTCTTCAGATTTTGCCCTCTGGAAAGCCGCTAAACCCGGAGAACCTTCTTGGAAGTCTCCCTGGGGAGAAGGGCGCCCCGGTTGGCATATTGAATGTTCGGCGATGGTGCGGCGTCTGTTGGGTTCAACCATTGATATTCATGGCGGAGGCGGAGATCTGGTTTTCCCTCACCACGAAAACGAAATTGCTCAGTCTGAAGCTGCCAACTGCGAACCCCTGGCTCGCTTCTGGATGCACAATGGTATGGTGACAGTGGGCGGGGAAAAGATGTCGAAGTCTTTAGGGAATTTTACCACGATTCGCCAATTGTTAGAATGGGTTGATCCGATGGCTATTCGGCTATTTGTTTTGCAAGCCCATTATCGCAAGCCTTTAGATTTTACAACTGAGGCGATCGCATCGGCGGAAAATGGCTGGAATACGTTTAAAGAGGGGTTACTCTTTCAGCATCAATACGGAGAAAAGTTGGGCTGGCACCTGAATGGCAATGGAAAGTCTTTCCCTCTGCTCTCCGAGGCTGTCGAACGCTTCCAAACGGCGATGGATGACGATTTTAACACGTCGGGAGGTCTGGCGGTTCTGTTTGAATTGGCGAAGGATTTACGCAAGGAAGGAAATGTGATTACCCACGACGGCAAAACCGAAACCCCTGTTGAACAGATTCAGCAAACCTGGTGGACTTTGGTACAATTGGCGCAGGTGTTGGGGCTAGAGGTTCAGGCAGAAGAAACCCAAACAGATGCAGTATCGGGGTTGAGTGATGCAGAGATTGATGCTTTAGTTCAAAAACGTCTCGATGCCCGCAAAGCGAAAAATTATGCAGAAAGTGATCAAATTCGCGATCGCTTGAAAGAAGTAGGAATCACTTTGATTGATCGCCCTGGTGGAGAAACAGTCTGGCATCGCTAAAGATTAGTCACTATTTCAGGATTTGGGGGAATGCTGATTCCCTCTTTTTTTTGAATCTAGCAAAATGTAACTTTTGTAACAGATTTTAAAATCTGTATTCTAAATTACAAAAAATTCGATACACTAAAAAAACAGCCACAAATGACAACAGCAGGGGGAATGAGGAATGAAGACCCAAAATCGGTTACAATTCTATCGGATAGAATCTCAACAAAGCGATCGCTTCAGCTTAGTATTAGTAATAGTCTTCACTTCCTTATCAATGGGACTCATTCCGATTGCAATGCTTCCCCTGTCTATGATTTCAGTGGATTTTATACCCCATGAAGCCAGTTTGTGGAAAGATTAAAGATTCGAGTAAAATAAAGGCATCCATTATGATTGAATAACAATCATTGAGGCCTTATGCGAACTTTGAATGCACTGGCGGGTTTGGCTTTAGTTCTTCTGGGTGTTTATTTTCTGGGTCAAAATATTATCTTTACAACCAGCTTTTTCCGTTATTGGTGGCAAGATATTTCGGCTGCTAGTTCAGTCATTTTACTGATTTTAGGGATTGTTTCTTTGGTCTTCTTTTCTCGGGAAACCGGAAATTTGGGTTGGATGTTTATTGTTGCGGGAGTGGCATTAGTTTTTATTCACAGTCGGGTTTTACTTCGACCCACCAGTTTATGGTCATTTTTTGTGGCTTTTTTATCGATGACAGCCGGATTTAAACTCCTGAGAACAGGTCGAATTGATTTCTAAAGTTTGAGTTTTGCTCACAGAATTATTCTTCAGGTTGACACTGTTTTAAAGGTGTTGGTAAACGTTGAACACCTTTATTATTTGGGTCATACCCTACGAGAATCACATCACCATTTTCTGTTCTAATCCATCCTCTCGCGGGAATAATATCAAGGCTAGAAATAGGTTGATTAGAGGTTTGAGACGGTCTAACAGTAGAACGAGTTCGACGGGAAGTGACTAAAGGATTAACCAAATCTACCTCGATTCTATTAGCATTTAACGGGTCGTTTGGGGTTGCAGCAATCCCCCCTCGTCCAGTAATAATAAACTGGCTTTCTCGAGCTTTTAGACAAAGATCTTGAGCAATTAAAGCAGCTGGATCAATCACGGTTTGGGGAAATTCCACTAACCCTGAACTGGGATCAACTTCGCTGTTGAGTTCAACGATGCCACTAAATTGGGGGCCAAGTTCTGAGGTGGCTGTAATGTCACTGGCTGCGGTTTGTTGTTGACGAAATTGAGTTCCAAAAATAGCATTAGCATTAATAATAACTCGCCCTCCAAAAGCTTGTTGAGCATTAGCTGAAATATCACTATTTTCAATCGCAACTAACAGATTTGTATTAATTTCAATATTTCCTCCGGTGGCTTCTCCCGTCGCATTTGTGGTAATTTGACTATTTCGGCGCGATCGCAATTCTTGAGTATTCAGCGTAATATTACCATTTCCGGCGACGGTTTCAGCTTGTAAATTGCTTTGATTTAAGTTAATAGAATTAGCATTAACGGTTAGGTTTCCCGCAGAACCTTCACCCTGACTACTGACTGTCATTTGAGAATGATTTGATAATTGCAATGATCGCGTTTCTATATTAATATTACCAATCATTTCACTATCATTTGTGACGGCTTGCGGTTCAACCGCAGTGGAAATTGAGCTATTATTATTTAAGGTGATATGATTTCCTTGAATTTCGATGCTTCCTGCACTTCCATTTCCTGCTGTTGCGGCGGAAATTTTACTGTTATTATTTAGGTTGAGGTTAGACGTTGTTAACACAATTTTTTGAGCATTTCCCACCCCTGTTTCTGTAACGCTACTATTAATTTGACTACTATTGTCTAGGTTAATTTCTGAAGCGGCTTGTAGGTTAATTTCACCTGTATTTCCCTCACCTGACGTACTGGCGGTGATTTGAGTATTATTTAGGTTTAAACGGTTGGTTGTCAGTTGAATATTTCCCCCTTCACCTTTTCCTGAAGCTTCAACGGCCGTTGAAAGGGTACTATTTTCAAGTTCAATATTATCACGATTAGAAATAACAATTGAACCGGAATTTCCTTGAGAAGCGGTACTTGCTGCAATGATAGAATTATTAGTGAGTTCTAATGATCGGGTTTCAATTTCAATATTACTCGGTTGAGAAGCGGTGGCTGCGGGTTCTATTTCAGTGGTAATAGAACTATTATTGAGTGATACCCTTTCTGCGTCTAATATTCTAATCGTTCCTGCATTTCCTTGGCTGTTTGTTGCGGCAGAAATTTGAGCATTATCGCGTAAAATCAGTTCAGGAGTCTGGATAATTATTTGTTCTGCATTCCCCACTGCACCCGTTTCTACTGCACTGTTAATTTGACTATTTCCCGCTAAAATAACTCGTTCTCTGGCTTGAATGTCTATTTTTCCCGCCTCTCCAATTCCGGCGGTATTTGCACTGATTTCAGCGTTATTGGTGACAGAAAGAACGGGTGTAAAAATCTGAATATTTCCGCCATTTCCCACTGCATCGCCTCGCTCTGTTGCAACTCCATCAAACAAATCAAAGGTGATAATTTCCGGTGCAACTGCACTCACAATTCGACTCCGATCTACTATGATTCTATCGCGAATATTCAATACAATGTTACCTGCATTGCCTAAGTTTGAGGTACTGGTATTCAACTCAGCACCGTTAGTTAACAAAAGCGAATTTGTTGTTATATTAATATCACCGCCTGTTCCTTCCCCTTCTAAGCCAATTCGAGTAGCGATCGCACTAGAAAAAGGGATAATCTCATTAGAACTCACCCCATCAACACTGACTGTATCTCGTGCATTAATCACAATATTACCTGCATTTCCTCGACCAAATACACTGCTACTAATATTTGCACCATTATTAATTTGTAACAATCCCGTTGAGAGGGTAATATCACCACCATTCCCCACACCATTATTACTAATTGTACTAAAAATTCCGCCAATATTACTACTTCCCACCCCATCAAGAATCACGCGATCTCGCGCTATTATTTCTATTGTTCCCCCATTTCCTAAACGGTTGGTACTCGCATCAATTTGTGCGCCATCCGTGAGCGAGAGAATCTTCGCAAAGATTTGAATATTACCGCCATTAAATCTCCCAGCTTCCGTTCCTTCACCCTCGTTGGAGAAACTCGAAAGATCACCTGTATTGCTTTCAATGCGAGTCGGAAATAATCCTTCTCCATTTAATCCCAGGGTATCGCGAACATTAATAATAATATCCCCAGCATTTCCTTCTCCTCTGGTATTGGTACTAATAATACCCCCATTATTAATAAAGAGTGAACCTGTTGTTACATTGATTTTTCCACTATCACCTATTCCATTAACACTGACACGGCTTAAAATTCCGGGAACATCTCGAATGTCTTCCCCACTGATTAAAATATTATCTCGTGCAATAATATTAATATTACCTGCATTTCCTCTACCAGATGTACTGGTATCAATTGATGGATTTCCTGTTAAAATCAACGAATTTGTATTAAGATTAATCTCACCACTATTTCCTACCGCTAAAGGTTCTATTGTATTTCTAATGAATGATCCTTGGTTTAAGGTAATCAAGTTACTGTTCAGATTAATATTACCACTATTTCCAATAGATTCAACCAAACTCAAAATCCCTGTCCTTCCACCCCGACCATCTAAGCTGATAGTATTTGCTGTAATATTAATATCCCCTGCATCGCTAATCCCAAAAAAGTTACTGGTACTAATTTCAGATTGACTGGTCAGAGATAAACTGTTCGTTGTGATATTAATATTACCCCCTCTCCCCGCACTTCCGGCTAAGATTTCACTGAAAATGCCGCTAAAATTTCCATTGCTATCACCCCCCAGACTAACAGTATCACTCGCTGTAATATTAATATCACCTCCAATTCCAATCCCGCGTTTACTGCTATTTAACCGACCTCCATTGATCAAGTTTAGCGATCGCGTTGTTACAATAATATCTCCAGCCGTTCCCTGTGCGCGGATACTCAATCTATTGTTAACTTGACTATTTTCTGCTATACTAATCGTATCTGTAGCATTTAGTTGAATCGCGCCCCCTTGAAGATTCGGACTGCCAGATTCTGTTGCAATTCCTGCTTCTAAAATACTGTTTTGAAACAAATTAATATTATTCCCATTGATCACGATACTTCCTTGACCCTCTGGCGCAACCACATCAATTTGTGATCCATTAGTTAAGGTAATATCGCCTCTGATCAGTTCGGGAGGATCAATTAAACTGAGGGGAAAATTAGGGTTAATTTCAACGGTTCCCTCCCCCGATACAGCAGCCAATTCAACTCGTCCGCCGGGCGCTGTGATCAATCCTCCATCGAACTGAATTTGATTTCCAATTAAAGCTAAAGTTTGTCCGGGTTGAACTTGCAAACCCACGGAATTATCATCTAAATCAACAGCAACAGACTGATTAATAATATTACCTGAATTATTTCTTAAATTCAAACCCAAAGGGATATTAATCGTTAATAAAGGGGGAGACTGAGGATGACTCGAACTATAGTTAAATCCATTCTCAAACCGCAAACTATCTGCCGTTGTCGCAAAAAAAGACCCGCCAACATCTAACCTAGCATTTGGCCCAAAAACAATCCCATTTGGGTTGATTAAAAATAGATTGGCATTCCCTAAAACCCCTAACGTTCCGAGAATTTGCGAGAGATTTTCTCCCGTTACACGACTGAGAATATTTGTAATTCCCTCGGGGTTAAAAAAGTAAACCCCTCGTCCAACATCAACGTTAAACTCTTGAAAACTATGAAATAAATTATTTCCCCTTACCGCTCCCCCGTCAATGCGATGACTATTAACTCCACGAATGTTAACATTAGGTGTTACCACAGAGTTTTCATTTCCTAATGTATTATCGGGTATGACCTGTGCAACCACTGGAGTGAGACTGGTGCCAATTGTGAGAAGACTGATAGTAATGAGTCGTGAACTACCGTTCATCAAGGAATCAATATACATCTTCACTATTTTATTGTTTCAAGCGATCGCCGGTTGCCAGTTTGGTTTTAAGACTCTTGGTAAAAACAACGCGAGATGAACCATGTCTCTCGCGTCGGTTTTGCATTCAAAGAATTGCAGCTTGAGTTTTTATACAGCCGCTGCTGCAACTTTTTCTCCGCTTCCCACCAAACGTTCATAGGTGGCTCGCATTTTCAAGCCCACTAAGACTTGGAAAAGTCCGCTTCCATCATTAGAACCGGGGTAGTCTTGGTGTTCACGCATCATGTGAGTCAGTTCACCGTAATATTTAGTTGAGATATTGCTGAGATGTCCTTCAACATAAATCATCTCATCCAAGTTATCAAACTTACCATCAACTTCTAGAACAGAGACTTCGTTACCGTAGTAAGCATCTGGCCCGTAGTACATTTTAATACCCGGGTAAGAACAAGTCAATTTACGTCCGCAGGGAGTCCAGTAAATGGTTGATCCTTCATCAAACAGATAGGCGGGTTCAAACCCTTCAATTCCTTCTCGTTGAATCAAGCGAATTCTTAAGACTTTATGCTCTTTATGATCAGGAATTAATTGAGTCGGTAAAATCTGAATAACAACGTTGGCGTATTGTTTTTGAGGATCGATATAGGCTTCAAAATCAGGACGACGAGCATTAATAGAGGCTAAAACGTCTTCATAACGATGACCCCGTTCTGCCATATCGCGCTGGATTTTCCAGGCAATTTTAACTTCATCACTGATGTCAAGATAGACGCTAAAATCGAGAAGTTCGCGCACCCGTTCATCGTATAATGGATGTAACCCTTCAACCACAATAATATGATTTGGATCAATCCGTTCCGGGGGATCAATCATGCCAGTTTCGTGATTATAAATTGGCTTCATAATAGACTGACCATTTTTCAGCGCTTTGATCTGTTCAGCCATTAAATCAAAGTTATTGGCTCTTGGATCAAGGGCTGTAATTCCAGTTTCTTTACGCTGTTTGCGGTCTAAACTGTGATAATCATCTAAACAAATAACGGTAACAAAATCTTCCCCAAAAATGTCTGTTATACGACGTAAAAATGTAGATTTTCCACATCCAGAATCTCCAGCAACGCCAATAAGTACGACACGATCCGGCTTACTCACCATAGGTTCCCTCTAACCATCAAAAACTGTTTACAAGCTCAATCGCTTTATTTTGAGCATATCAAATCAGACCAACATCAGAACAGTTTATTTACAGCTAGACTCACAAGTGAAGCAAAAATCAACATGAGAGCTTTCGCTGACTCCTGACTGACAGATAGCCTCTAGAAGTAGCAAGCTAAGTATTTTATACTAACTTTTGCTTTAGATTTTACCAGAAGGGGATCATCCCTACAAGACTTATTTTTGCCAAGTTTCACGGAAGAAGACGAAAGATTGTACTCCGGCAGCGATGCTTCTGGCTCGAACTACAGATTTGTTTTTCGGTAGTCTAACATTCTAGCACCAACAGAACACCCTCCTCAAGATAGAATGCCTGATGGAGGGCTTGCTGATCTGAGGAGGGATGTTTCCAGTTTTTGAGGTCAAGGAAAATTAACAGACTTCATTCCAGGCTAGACTGACTGTGAGTTGCTGGGTCTGGAGAGACGGTTCTAGGCTGAGAACTTTTGGCAATATATTCACCATAAAATCGGCTAAATTCCCAAAACTTTCTGAAAAACCCCCTAGCCCTCCTATAAATGTTGACGGATTGACTTCTACAATCAGAATCAGGCGCTAAGTCCGTTTGGGTCTTAGAATTTAATTTAGAGATGATCACGATCATGGGTCAAACTCCAGGTCAATTTACTCAAAACATCGAAATTCGGGAAATTTATCGGTTGTACCGTTGTTCTAACCAAAGTCGCAGTTCACTTTCAGAAGCGCGTAAGAGAAAGCGATCAGAAATGGGGTCGTAAGCATTCCAACAAGTCTGACCTAAACGATCTGAAGCCGTCCAAATTTTAATTTTATCCTCAGCCGTTAAACTCGTGATTAACCCATAAAAACCTTGACGAATCCATTGAACAACACGACTGAAAATCAGAAAGTTTTTTGTCTGTTTATTCCAGACTTTTTCCAACTGATCCCGCTCGGAAATATTTGCACAGTTTGCCATAATTAGCACTCTCTCCAATCGGCTTTTTAGTCTTGACTTTGACTGATAGATTTACTGTAACTTTGTACTTGATCTATAATCAACAGATTATATCTATGACATTTATCGATAAAATCGATAGATAGAACAGGAAAAAAAGACTTCACCCTCTTGGTTTTAGTATCAGTCTATGTTCTAACCATCCCTTCAACTGCTATAGTTATTAATTTTCCCCACTTAGGGAGTCAAAGGTATTATGAATTATCAACGCTTGAAACTCTCTCAACTCCGTGCTTTAGTCGCGATCGCTGACAGTGGAAACTTTAGTGAGGCGGCACTTCAGCTTAATCTTTCTCAATCTACGATTAGCCATGCGATCGCCACCTTAGAAGAAGAACTCGGAGTTATTTTACTCCAACGGGGACGACATGGAGCGTCTTTAACTCCCGTTGGTGAACGAATTGTTACCCTCGCCCGTCAGACCCAGTATTTGTTGCAAAATATTGAAACCGAAGCCAACCGCGAAAAAGGATTACAAAGTGGAAAAGTTCGGATTGTTTGTTTTCGCAGTATTGCCACTCATATTTTACCCACTGTTATTGCGCGTTTTTCGGCTCATTTTCCGCAAGTGACGATTACCCTCACAGAAATGGATGATACAATAGACATGGAACAAGCACTGCGAGAAGGACGGGCCGATATTGGTTTTACCTACCTTCCAACCAGTCAGGAGTTTGAAACCTGGGAAATTTTGCGCGATGATTATATTGTGTTGTTACCGCCTAGTTATCCCATGAATAGCCAGAAATTAACTTGGGAACAGTTAACCTCTTATCCATTAATAATGACTGGAATTAATTGTTGCGCGCAGTTGATTTCAGTTTATCTTAAAAACTCAAATTATCCCCTGAATATTGCTTATCAAGTACGGGAAGACTCCACAATTGTGAGTATGGTGATGCAAGGATTAGGAGTCGCTATTCTACCTCGTCTGGCAGCAGAACCCGTCCCTCCTACCATTCAAGTTGGTGATTTACCCTCTCCTTTAGAACGAATTATTGGCGTAGCTGTGTTAAAAAATGCTCTGCATTCTCCCGCTATTTACGCTTTTTTAGATGCACTCAAACATCAAGGTCAGTTCATCGAAAAAAAAGTCGTTTAACTTAATTTCTGCATTGCACACAGGGTTGACTTGACGTGAAATTCGCAGTATAATGAGAAGTACATAGTGAGTATAAACCCTGTGCAGATTCAAGACAGCTTTCAGGAAACTTGACTGAAAACTGAGTGAAATTGCTACGGCTTTTGAGTTCCATAGACCCCTCTAACAGTTCAACTAATTTCTGCACTAACGTTAATCCTAATCCCGTGCCGCCATATTGCCAGGGATCCTGATGGGGAATACGGTAAAATTGATCAAAAACTCGCTGTTGTTCTTCAGGCGGAATTTCAATTCCTGAATTGCTTACACTTAACACCATCATTTCTTCTGTGGCTTCTACAAAAACTGTAATTTCTTCGCCCACAGGAGTATATTTACAAGCATTATCCAGCAACTCTCGCACAATTCGTTCTAAAATATAAATATCAGACTTCAGTAAAGGAAGTTCTGGGGAAATCTCTAGATTGAACTGTTGGCCTTGAGCGTGAATTCGTTCAAAAAAGGGTTGAATGATCTCCGGTAGCCAAGTGTTTAAGTCTACCCATTCAAACACTAATGTTTCCGCTTTTGCTTCTAGATAACACAAACTAATCAAATCATCAACCAATTGATTTTGACGATGACAAGCTTGACGAAAAATCTCTAAAACTTTGCTCAACGTCGAAGATTTTTTAATCACTGATTCGTCTTCGAGAAACTTCTCAAGGGTTTGAGTTGCGAGTTTAATACGACTCATGGGAGTTCGTAATTCGTGAGAAATTGTTTTCAAAAATTCATCCTTAACACGGTTGAGTTTTTCTAACTCTTGCACTTGTTTTTGGGCAGCTTGATACAACCGCGCTTGACGAATGGTAATCGCACATTGATTCGCGACTTGTTGAACCAGACCCACTTCTAAATCGTTAAAGACTTCCTGACAAGGCTTCAGTAAGCGTAAATTACCAATAGGACCCACCACTTCTTGATTTTCAAAAATCGGACAAGCCAAACAAGTTTGTGGCATTTTTTGAGAACTCGAGAATGGTATTTCTTCTATATATTGCAACGATATTTTTTGCAGCAATTGTTGATAAACTTCGGGAAAATCTTCCATTTGTCGCGTGATGCCTTCACAGTTAGGTGATGTGGTACTGTATTCATAGGCAATCATCGCTTTGGTTTGAAAAGAATCATACAATTCAATCTGACAGCGATTAATTCGCAAAACTTTTCCTAATTCTTCTGTCGCAGTTTGTAAAATCTGTTGTTCATCTAAACTATCTCGAATCTTCTCCGTAATCTTTCCCACAACCGTTTGAAAGTTGAGGGCTTGTTCTAACTGATGTTCTGCTTGGAGACGGGATTTAATTTCTCGTTGCAAGCTGCGCTTCCCAATTGCGAGATGCTGCTGCATTTGCTGAAGCGTTAAATGGGTGCGAACTCGGGCTAAAAGTTCACTTTCATCAATGGGTTTGCTGACATAATCAACACCCCCTGCTGCAAAACCTTCTGCTTTTTGGATAGTCTCAGAAAGATCCGTCAAAAAAATCACCGGAACCTCTCGGAGCGAGGGTTTAGCTTTGAGATGACGACAGGTTTCAAAACCGTTTATAACAGACATTATAACATCTATTAAGATCAGATTGGGCTGAATTGCTTCTGCAATCTGAATGGCTTTTTCTCCATTAGGAGCCAAAAAGACGCTGAAACCGCTTTTTTCTAACAGAGTTAACAACACCTGTAGATCCTTCGGGGTGTCATCTACAACTAAAATTACATCAGACTCAAGGGGTTCACGGTTCATTTTCCCAGTTTGACTATTCTGACAACTATTTCTCTAATTTTAACGTTAGCGATCGCGCTTTTTCCGGCTTCTTGATAGAGTTTTAAGCTTTCAAACGTTAAGATATTATTTATTTTTATTCTGAAAATTAATTTTATCTTTTTTTAACAGAATTGAAATCATTTTGAAGAATCAATCAATACTTTTGTAACCTCAATCTATCCCGAAAAATTGGAAATATAATGAAAACCCTTAAATTTTCAGTCCTAAAAAATACAACAACTTTTTTGACACTCAGGTCATTTTCCATCTGAAAGCGTAAGTCAGCCCAAAATTAACTCACAGTCAAACATCATGCGATCGCCTTTCAACTTCGGCAAATCTATTAACCTCATCAAAAATAATCAGTGATTTCCTCTTGTCTACTGTCCCCCTTGTGGTTCACAATAAACAAAGATGATCGCACCAGGAGAGGTCGAGTGAGTGAATTTGATTACGATTTAGTGATAATTGGCGCAGGAGTAGGTGGACATGGCGCCGCTATCCATGCCGTTAGCTGTGGCTTGAAAACCGCCATTGTAGAAGTTGCAGAAATGGGCGGAACCTGTGTTAATCGAGGCTGTATCCCATCAAAAGCCTTGTTAGCTGCCGCCGGACGGGTGCGAGAGTTACGCAATACTCATCATCTACAAACCCTCGGAATTCAACTGGGACAGGTAAGTTTTGACCGAGAAACCATTGCAGGTCATGCTGAAAATATTGTCACGAAAATTCGCGGCGATATGACCAATAGCCTAAAACGTTTGGGAATTGATGTTATTCAGGGTTGGGGAAAAGTCGTCGCCCCGCAAAAAGTAAGCGTTGAAACCCCCCAGGGTGACAAAACCATTACGGCGAAAGATATTATTTTAGCACCGGGTTCGATTCCCTTTGTTCCCCCAGGAATTGAAATTGATCACAAAACCGTTTTTACCAGTGATGATGCGTTGAAATTGGAATCATTACCTCAGTGGGTTGCCATTATTGGCAGTGGTTACATCGGTTTAGAATTTTCTGATGTTTATACCGCTTTAGGCTGTGAAATTACCATGATAGAAGCGTTGGATCAATTGATGCCAACCTTTGACCCCGATATTGCTAAATTAGCCCAACGGGTGTTAATTTCTCCACGAGATATTGAAACGCGGGTGGGTAAATTGGCACTGAAAGTTACCCCCGGATCTCCTGTGGTGATTGAATTAGCCGATGCAAAAACCAAAGCAGTAGAAGAAGTTTTAGAAGTAGACGCTTGTTTGGTTGCAACCGGACGAATTCCCTATAGTAAAAACTTGGGGTTAGACTCGGTTGGCGTGGAAACAGATCGACGCGGTTTTATTCCGGTTAACGATGATTTAGCTGTAACTTCCGGCGGAGAACCCATTGCAAATTTATGGGCAATTGGCGATGTAACGGGTAAAATGATGTTAGCGCATACCGCATCCGCTCAGGGTATTGCAGTTTTAGAAACAATTTGTGGTCGCCATCGCCAAGTCGATTATCGCAGTATTCCCGCAGCAGCCTTTACCCATCCAGAGATTAGTTATGTTGGATTCACTGAACCTGCGGCGAAGGAATTGGGAGAACAAGAAGGCTTTGAAATTGCATCAGTAAAAACCTATTTTAAGGGAAATTCTAAAGCAATTGCTGAGGGAGAAACCGAAGGAATGGCTAAAGTGATTTACCGGAAAGATACGGGTGAAATTTTAGGCGTTCATATTTTTGGGTTACACGCGGCGGATTTAATTCAAGAAGCTGCAAACGCCATTAGTCAACGTCAGTCCGTGCAAACGTTGGCCTTTTCAGTCCATACCCATCCGACACTTTCTGAGGTCTTAGATGAAGCCTACAAACGGGCTTTAAGTGCAACCCATTAGTTGAGAAAAATTGACCGTTTTGCGGTAAAATATCGGGTAGGTTTAAACAGTGACCAGTGACCAGTTTTTACAGTTTATAGTTTACAGTTGAATGTAGTCCTATGCGCGAGGACTTTAGTTTTCAGACAGAGATTTTAATCTCTGGCTTGACTTGACAGGGAACAGTAAACAATGAATCTTGATAACAGATAACTGTAACCTGATAACTGTAAACTTTCTTCACTGGTCACTGTAAACTGTAAACTGTAAACTGTAAACTGTCTTCCCTGTTCCCTGACTCTTAAAAAATGGAAATTCGTCGTCGTCCTCCTAACCCGGCTGTTGCGGTTGCTAGTTTGTGCTATAAAATTGCAGTACCCGATGATCAACCTCAAAATATTCTAGAAGAAATTGTCTGGGAAAAAGAGAGAGAAGTTGATAGAAGACGGGAACGTTTACCTTTGTTGGAGTTGCGACGTCAGCTTGAAGGTTTACCGCCTACAAAAGATTTTCTAGTCGCCTTAAAAAACAGTTCAACTCAGCCTGCTATTATTGCAGAGGTGAAAAAAGCCTCTCCGAGTAAAGGAATCATTCGGGAAGATTTTGATCCAGTAAATATTGCTCAAGCTTATCAAGAAAATGGCGCGAGTTGTATCTCAGTGTTAACCGATGAAAAGTTCTTTCAAGGGAGTTTTGAAAACCTAGCTAAAATTCGGGCTGCGGTTAATATTCCATTGTTATGTAAGGAGTTTGTGATTTATCCTTATCAAATTTATCTAGCTCGAATTTCTGGGGCGGATGCCGTTTTACTGATTGCGGCGATTTTATCTAACCAAGACTTACAATATTTTGTTAAAATTGTCAAATCTTTGGGCATGACCCCGTTGATTGAAGTTCATACCTTTGATGAACTTGAACGGGTTCTCAGTTTAGAGAGCGTCAGTTTGATTGGGATTAATAATCGCAATTTGCAAGATTTTTCAGTCAATCTAGACACAACTCGCCAACTTTTAGAAGCCAAACAAGACCTAATCCAATCACGGGGGATAATGGTTGTCAGTGAGTCGGGTTTACATACTCCAGATGACCTCAATCTAGTGAACAATGCCGGGGCGAATGCAGTTTTGATTGGGGAGTCGTTGATCAAACAACCTTCACCCGGAGAAGCGTTAAAGCAATTGATCGCTTAGGTTGATCGGATGCGATCGCTATTTGCTAGTATAATAAGCTGATCAGATGTTAGGTTTGAGGTTCCACTTAATCAGCTTCTAATCTGCAAATATGGAACCGATTCCTTTACCCTCCTACGTTCATTACGAGCTTCTGCTACAACTGTTAGAACGCAAAACCCGAGTTGCACTTTATCACAATTCTCGCCAGTATGAACAGGTGAACCAACTGATCATAGCCCTTCGCAAAGCCCAAGCCCTACAAAAGCAATTAGAGCAAAGTTGTTTACACGCGAATTTGCCGATTGAGTCACGTTGGTCTTTAAATGAGATTAACTCCGAGTCGAATCTGGGCTAATTCCCTGATAATCAAATCATAGACATCAACACAGGATTCAAGCGATGGATGACAAATTAATGCTGATGATTCCGGGGCCAACCCCTGTTCCTGAACAGGCACTTTTAGCCCTCGCTAAACACCCCATCGGACACCGCAGTGGGGAATTTAGCAAAATCATGGCAGAAGTAACAGAAAACCTGAAATGGTTACATCAAACTCAAAATGATGTGCTGATTTTAACCGCCAGTGGTACTGGGGCGATGGAAGCCGGAATTATTAATTTCTTGAGTCGCGGCGATCGCGTTTTATGTGGAAGTAACGGTAAATTTGGCGAACGTTGGGCCGAAGTTGCTCAAGCCTACGGGTTACAAGTTGACGTAATTTCCGCCGAATGGGGTCAACCCTTAGACCCTGAAAAATTCCGAGAACTCTTAGAAGCCGATACCGAAAAAGAAATTCGGGCGGTGATTATCACCCACAGCGAAACCTCAACCGGAGTCCTCAACGATCTCGAAACCATTAACCGTTATGTTAAAGCTCACGGGGAAGCGTTGATCATCGTTGATGCTGTTACCAGTTTAGGGGCGGTAAATATTCCCATCGATGAATTAGGGATTGATGTCGTCGCTTCTGGATCTCAAAAAGCCTATATGATTCCGCCAGGACTAGGTTTTGTTTCAGTCAGTCCCCGAGCCTGGGAAGCCTATAAAGTGGCGGATTTACCCCGCTATTATCTAGATTTAGGGGCTTACCGTAAAGCCGCCGCGAAAAATAGTAACCCGTTTACGCCTCCAGTCAACTTGTTTTTTGCCTTACAAGCAACATTGAACATGATGAAAGCTGAAGGCTTAGAATCAATTTTTGCTCGTCATCACCGTTTGATGAAATCCAGTCGGGCGGCGATGAAAGCGTTGAATTTACCTCTACTTGCCCCCGATGATGCAGCCAGTCTAGCGATCACAGCGGTTAGGCCTCCAGAATCTCTAGACGCAGAAAAAGTGCGTTCGGTGGTGAAGAAGCAGTTTGATATTCTTTTGGCGGGCGGACAAGATCATCTCAAAGGTAAAATTTTCCGTATCGGTCACTTAGGATTTGTTAGCGATCGCGATATTTTAACGGCGATTTCTGCTATTGAAGTAGCATTGCCCGAGTTAGGCTATGAAGGCTTTACACCCGGTGCAGGAATTGCCGCCGCCTCTCGAATTTTAGCGGAATCTTAAGTCTAAAATTGACAGTCAGTGGTCAAAGGTTATCAGAAATTTTTTGAGGATTTGGATGAGACTTGAACCATCTTTTTATAATCACAACCCTCAGAAAAAGACCACTGACTTCATCAATAAGCCGTCTCTAACCAATCGAAGATTTTATCAAGTTGTTCCAAAGTTACCAACCCATACTGTAACAATGTCATTGACAGTGGATTCGGATCTCGGTATCTTTGTTTTTCATTAGATGTATCTTGAGCTTTCTCCGCCATCGCAATTGAAGCGGGAGAAACCGATAACTCTTCTTGTAAAAATCGAATAAATCGAGAGTAGGTGTTGGGTGTCATTTGAGTATTCACCTCCCCTGTTACAGACACCATTGTGTAATGTAGGTAGTCGAGAAGAAAACAGCACTCAGCCAGTTTCTTTTCTGTCTACTTGCCATATCTTTCCTAAAAAAACTAGATTTGGATGGCACCACCCGCAGCTTTTTTGGCAAAAGGCAGTTTTATTCCTAATAGGTTTTTAGCCTATACCCATTCAAACCGCGCTACTTGTAGTGCGACCTTAAGTTGAACATTCGGACTTGCTTTTCGATCTACATTCACTGTCTATCGAATTCCGAACTATTTAGACTTTTCCACTCCTCACCGTTGTCGTCTACTGCAACTCTGGCAGTTGATCGATTTGAGCTAATTTAGCACTGCGTAGTTATAGGCTTAATTTTGATAAAATTTCGCTATTAACTACTACAACAGGTTCTTAAACCGATTGAATCTGTCTTCGGACAGAACCTAATAACGAACTCAATCTAGTCATCAGTATTCAGTTGCTTTTGATTTAATCTCAACTCGCAGACAGAGCGCGAACATCGCTTTCGCTTTGTTGAGGCTAATGGGCTTGGATCACTATCCGGGGTCCAAGCGTTTACTCCTCTCTCACACCTTAATCAATAGAAGCCTATAGCTCACTTGAAGCCGGATCAATTTTAGACGCTAGAAATGATAGCGTAGCAGATTTCTCTGCAAATTGGTAGACTCTACTCTTAGAGTTTTATCAAATTTCGTTAAACTTTGTAAAGATTATGTGAAAAAAAATTTTTTCAGCGTTTAGGGGGTCACAGTCTTTAAAGGTTCAATCACAATGCGATCGCCGGGTTGCACACCCAACTCTTGGCTTCGTCCCCCTCGCAATTCAATCACTTGATCAATCGGAACATCAGGGCCATAGGTCGGGCAGGGGGCAGCGGTACAAGGAAGCGCACTAACTTCAATCGCTTGAACAATGCCATCCCTCAGAAAAATCATATCCAGGGGGATTTTACAATTTTTCATCCAAAACCCCACAATTCGAGGCGGCGAAAACGGAAACAGCATCCCCCGGTTATCTGCTAAAGACGTCCGAAACATCAACCCCATTTGCTGTTGTTGGGGAGTTTGGGCGACTTCCAATTGAATCACCTCACCTCCTATCGTCGTTTGAGCAGTAACAGGTAGCATTTGACCTAAATTTTCGGTAGGTGATGAAGAAAGCATCGTTGTCGATCGCTCAGAAAAAACAGTGCCGTTAAGAACCACAAAAAGTCCAAAAGGGAGGAGAGAAAGTGCTAAAAATTTACTCATACCATCAGAAACCGATCAGGCGAATACTGTCACTCATCTTGTTGTTAATTCCCCCGAATTTGTTCCCCGGTTAAGACTCTCGTAAAACATAACCCACCCCTCTAACCGTTTGAATCAAACGTTTTTCCCCTTCTTCTTCAATTTTGAGACGGAGATAACGGATATACACTTCAATCACATTCGATTCACCGAGAAAATCATAGCCCCAAACATTTTCTAAAATTTGTTCACGAGTCAAAACTTCTCGGGGATGTTCCATCAAATATCGGAGTAAATCAAATTCTTTCATGGTTAACTCAATTGCCCTGCCATTGCGAAAGGCGCATCGAGTCGCTAAATCTAAAATTAATTCACTAAAACGCAGTTGCTCCGTATTGTGATCCTGGGGTTGCAAATACAGACGCACCAATTGTAAAAACGATTCCGTGCGATAGGGTTTGAGAAAATAATCATCCGCCCCAGACTCCAAACAAGCGACGCGATCTTCTACACTATCTCTTGCCATAAACACCAACATCGGCGTGCGGTTTCCCAAATTTCGCAGATGACGACACAGCGTTAACCCCGAATCTCCCCCTAACATTCGATCCACGACAATTAAAGCAGGTTCGGTTTCGGTGGCTCGATGTAGCCCTAATGTCGCATTCGGAGCCACAACCGGATAATAGCCCGATTCTTCTAAATCCAGGCTAACGTGTTGGGCTAAGAGTTCGTCTGATTCAATCACCAAAATTGAAGGGTGATGCTCGCCTGTCATTGTACTCATCGACAAATCCCCCATGCAATATTACCCGTTTTAGCACGTTCGACGGGAAAATTGAACCTTGAGGGATTCCTTTTGCATTAGGGCAACTCCACCGATGTCGGTTTGGCAATATGAGGCAGTCCCCAACCCAACTTTTCTCGCAAAACCTGGAAAAACTCCGGTAATTTCAAGCGAATAAAATGGGCCGAATAAACAGAGCGGGTAACTCGGACGCGATAATCCGGTAAGACATAACAGCCCCCATTGCCATCAACCACCATCACCAAACGATTAGGACTCGCCGCATAAATAGTCACAGGTTCTTTCTCGGCATAGATTAAAGCCCGAGAAGCCAGAGAGTGAGGACAAATCGGCAAAAGTTGCAAGACTCCCACATCCGGAGTGACAACCGCACCGCCCGCCGAGAGAGAATAAGCCGTTGAACCAGTTGGGGTGGAAATAATCACTCCATCTGCGGCAATATCAACCGGGGCGTGTCGGCCAATTTCTACCTCAAAATGGCACATACAGGTCATCGGTTCCCGATGTAAAACCATCTCGTTTAAGCACAGAGCCTCCCACAGTAACCGTTCCTCTTGATAAATCTCAACACAGAGCATCGCCCGTGTTTCCAGGGTGTAATCTCCGGCGATGACTTGCTCGATTACCGTTGGTAACTGATTAATATAAGTCTCAGTCAAAAATCCCATGTGACCTGTATTGACCGTCAGCATTGGAATTCCTTTGGGAGCAATCTGGCGAGAAGCCGATAAAACCGTACCATCTCCACCTAGAACAATGACAAACGCCATATTCTCGTCAAAATCAGGCGGTGCGAGTTGTTCAACGGGGGTATGACAGAGGGGACGGTCTGGATCACTATAGCCAAGCAAGCCTCCCACGCCAGTTGCCGTGTGAACTTGCCAGCCAGAAGAAGTCAGCTTGTCTTTTAACTCGTCAGCGATCCGACAAGCTGCTGATTTAGCATCGTTATAAATAATCCCAGCTTTGGGCACGCGAATTAACTTAACTCAGGTTAAAAAAAAATGCAATTCAACAGAAAGCTTTAAATCAGCTTTTTAACAATTCTTTCTCGGACTTCATCTAGGATTCTCTCTATTTTCTACAATCGTAAAAAGCGAGCGTGAACCTTCAACTTTTGTCAGAATTTGAGATGACATTCTTTGAGTAAATGCCCCTTTAGATCTTCAAATCTCACAGCATTTAAACCAACCCGCCCCAGCAATAAGCTGTTGTTTGGGTCGAATATTATGATTGAGTGAGAACAGTAATTTTGCTGATTTTAGCAGTGTTGACTGCGTGATCAGTCCTGATTATATCATGTCAACCCTTTATCCCACCCTCAAATCAGAGAGGATCACAGTCCCCCAGTGCCAGCACTTGGATACACTGAATCCTATCAGAGTTTGAGTAGTCTTTGAGCAACATCTGACTCTTGTCTGATATCAGCCGCGATTAAGTTTTCTTAAATGGCGTTCTTTTTTGTTTGCGTTTTTTCTGTTTTTCCCGTTCGTATTCGACTTCTTTGATTTTCTTCATAATTCGGCCGTAGTAATCTTGCAGATAGTCTTCTAAAGTTGTCATTTCTGCTGGATCAAAACCAAAAACCTGGTAGGTTTCTTCCATCGAAGCTTTCAGGGCTTGACCTGTGGCGGAAACCTCCGCAAAGGCTAAACGATCTGAAATATTCAATGTCCACTGAAACCATCGGGTGACACGGCGAACCACTCTTAACATGGTGGTGGGTGTACGGGTGACTTTGGCTTCCTTACCGGAGAGGCGTTCACAGAGGCGGATAATTTCATCGGCCGTCCAAGCGCGAGAACCCACAACCGGGAAGCTTTGTTTTTCAGTTTCCGGTACAGACAGAGCGCGAACCGCAAATTTAGCGATATCTTGGGTATCCATATAGGCAATGGGAGAACTTACACCCGGAACCCAGGCAGATTGGCCTTCTAGAATCGGGATGGCATATTGACCAATGATTCCCTGCAAAAATCCACAAGGTTTTAATATGGTGTAGTTTAGACCGGATTCGGCTAAAAATAGCTCGGTACAGTATTTAATATCGAGTAGCGGCACCTGTCTATATTTTTCCGCATCCAGGAAGGAGATAAAGATATAGCGATCAATCCCTGCGGCGAGGGCAGCTTGAATCAGTGAAATTTTACCGTACCAGTCCACATCTTTAATACTCAGAGAATCGGTTGGCCGGGAAGTCGCCGCATCGATAATGGCTGTCACTCCTTCTAAAGCCGATTTGAGCGTGTCTGGTTTGCAAAGATCTCCGGGTACTAGTTCAGCACCCCATTCTTTGAGAAACGCCGCTCGACTGTAACTCCGAGCCAAGCAACGCACTTGATAGCCCTCATCTATAGCACGACGAGCTACTTGTCTGCCTAGAGTGCCTGTGGCACCCACAATTAAAATAGTCATAAATAGATCGGTTTTAAACTTGACTTAAGATCGTATCAGAAAATCTCTCATTTTTTAATAAATCTTCATAATTTTCTGAGAAAGCCAGGGACAGTCCCCTTGAAAAACCAACCTCAGATGGATTATTGTATTAGTCGGGGTTCGAGCGAGGACGATTTCGACGGCGTTGTTCCATGATATCGGCAAACTGACGGCGTTGTTCTGGTGTGAGAACCTCTCGAATCTGAAGAATCATCTCAAACTGTAATTTGTTCATCTCTTGTTTAACCTGAAGTAATTCATCATGTTTTTGACGAATTTCACGAGGATTGGCATTGGTGGAAAGTAGCACTTGGAGTTGTTCTTGAGCTTGACGCAGTTGTTGTCGATGTTGAGAGATTTGATTTTGATACTGAGTGCGAATGTCTTGCATTCTTTGTTGCTGTTGCGGTGTGGCATTTAATTGTTTCAGCAATTGCTCTGTATCCTCATCAGATTCCACAGCATTCACTTTCCTTTGGGCTTGCACTTGAGAGAAGATTAGCTCAGAAGTTGCCGGGTTGGCGATCGCACTGTTAAGTGTTGGGAAAAAAAGCGTTAAAAGTAAAACCCCAAATCTCCACATAATATTTTAACCTTTTTTTGATTTGATAATTGTTGACAAGTTCATCTATCCCTAACTAAGGTAGCAGGGAAAGTTGAGTCAGCGAACCGTCACTGACTAACCCCATTTTGATGATAAATCTAAACCCAAAAATCTCCGGGTTGGCGGCGGCTATTCCTCAGTCTTGAGAGTTTTCTAGCATTGTTAACCAACTAGTTTCTTGAGTTTCTCCCATGACTTCATTCCAGTTAGTCTGAATAAAGCCTTCGAGTTGAGATTGTTCAATAGCGGTGAGGGATGACGGTTGGCTACTCAGGCGATCGCCAATCCACAGTAAAGTCAAACCCGCTGCCATGAAAGAAAACACCCATTTAAAGGCTCGGATTGCCCTTCGAGAACGGCTGAGACGGCTAGACTCTTGAACGAGATCTTGATCAAGAGCCGCCATAATTTGTTCTTCTAAGTTGGCGACAGGTTCAGGAGCGTCCGCGTGATATTGCTTCAGAAAATGAATCAACCTTTGATCATCTTGGGGTATCTGACTCATAAGTTAACTCCTTCACGTTGCAAATATTTCCGTAGAGCGGCTCTAGCATGGAATAAACGAGATTTCACTGTTCCTAATGGGATATTTAAAATTTCCGCAATTTCTTTTTGGGGAATTTCCTCAAGATCATGGAGAACAATCACGGTACGATGTTCAAAACTCAAATGAGCTAATCCGCGTTGCACTAAATCTTGATAGTGGAGAAGCATTAAATCCGGAGAATTGCTCGTAGAAGAAAGAAGATCTTGAGCATCTACTGAATCTACCGTTTTGAATGGTAAACTAAACGAATGCTGTCTGGCTAACATTCGTCGTCGATCTGTGGCTACGTTCCAGGTAATTCGATAGAGCCAAGTCGAGAACGTGGCAGGCTGTTTCAGTTTCGGTAAACCTTTCCATACCCGTAAAAATACCTCCTGAACTAAATCATCCAGAGATGAGGCACCGCAGAGTTGATAGAGAGTTGACCTAACTTTTCCCTGGTATCGCTGGTAGAGAAAGCGAAAGCTTTGGCGATCGCCCTTCTGACACTGTTCTACCAAAAAGGCATCAGAGCAGTCATCAGTTAACATAACGGGGGCATCCTTAACGAACACCTGAGAAATCTCCTTTACCCTTTCTGGTCTACATATTATAGACTCACAACTGTTCTGAAAGGTTCAATCTAGATTCACCCAACATTGGGGTATTCTCTCTCCATTGACAGCCTCTGTAGCAAGGACAGAGGAAAAGGCACCACAAAATAAGTAGTATAATCAATCGGTACAGGGTCAAGGATTTGCTATGATTGGCCAGCTTCTAGACGGACGTTATCAAATTCTCAAAGTTATTGAGTCAACTGAGTTAGGGAAAACCTATCTTGCTAAAGATACTCGTCGTCCGGGTGAGTCGTTGTGCTTTGTTAAACACTTGCATTTAGTGGCTGAGGATCCTGACTTTGTAAAGATAGTCCGTCGTCGGTTTCAACAAGAAGCCCAAGCCTTAGAAAAGCTTTCCCAACACGATCGCATTCCTCAACTCTTAGCCTATTTTGAAGAAAGCAAAGAATTTTATCTTGTTGAGTCTTATGTTTCCGGTCAATCTCTCGCCCATGAAATTACACCGGGTCATCCTTTACCGGAAAATGTAGTCATTCAAATTCTGATTGAAGTTTTAGAAATATTACTTTTTGTTCACGGACATGGCGTCATTCACCGAGATCTTAAACCGACGAATTTAATTCGCCGCGACTCCGATCAAAAAATAGTTTTAATTGATTTTGGTGCTGTTAAAGAAATCAATATTAATCAAAATCATAACCCACCCACTGCTCGGATTGGGACGCTTGAATATATGCCCGTTGAACAGTTTGATGGAAATCCCCATTTTAACAGTGATATCTATGCCTTGGGGATGATGGGAATTCAAGCCTTAACAGGGATTCCCATTTTTGAACTTCGCAAACTGAGAGAAAACAACCCCTCTAATAATAATGAACTATCCTGGAAACATTTAGCAATTGTTAGCCCAGAATTGGGTAATATTCTCGATAGAATGATCCGCTACGACTATCGCAAACGTTTTCAGTCGGTCGGAGAAGTCTTAGCTGCTTTAAGACGATTAGATGAAGGGTCGAAAACTTTAATCACTCGACTGGATTTATATCGCGAAGAACTTAAGCAACGCTCTGATCATCGAGGTGATATTTCTATTGTAGGGCGAAAGATTTTAGATGAATTACGCCTCAGTTTAGAACTCAGTAAAGATGAAGCTGAAAGTGTAGAAGACGAAATTTTAAACCCCTATCGAAAATATCGAGAAAAAGGAGAACGTTACGAACAAGCTTTAGTAGAATCAATGCAGCAAGAGTATCCGTTTACCCCAGAAACTCGCCAAGAATTACAACGGTTACAACAAATTTTAGGGATTAGTGATGAGGATGTTGCCTTCATTGAAAAACAGGTTCTTCCTCGATCAATTAAAGAGCTATTTTTGAGCCTATTTTCTCGATCTACCACTCAGGATTTTGACCTAAAATCTTTGAATCGTCGCCGCAGAAATCGACCGAGAACAAACCGACTTGGCGCAGCTTTTTGGATATTAATAGGTGTGATTATCGCCGCTATTGTTTCGGTATTTTTTGCTATCGTTGAATATCAAAGATGGCAAGAAGAACAAGCCAGACAAGAACAACAACGAGTTTTAGACCAGCAAGAATTGAATCGAATTCAGAATATTTTTTCCCAGGGAAATTATGAACTTTGTGTGAATGAAGCGGCTAAAATTCCCGAACGTTCAACCCAGTATATTGAAGTCAAAAATATTCAGCAACAGTGTTATGATGCACTCAATTGGAGACGGGTAACTGTTCGAGACTTTGCTCAACATTCCGGCGCTGTGAGTGCAGTTGCTTTTAGTCCAAATGGTCAAACTATCGCCAGTGGAGGCCGCGATCAAACGGTGAAAATTTGGGATGTGAGAACCGGAGATTTATTACAACAATTTTCAGGAGATTTATCTCCAATTACCTCGGTTGATTTTAGTCCTGACGGCGGAGAAATAGCGGCGGGAAGTTTTTATTGGCGAGTCTTAGAATGGAATTTAGAAACGGCTGAACTCTTTCTTCCCCTCGAACATCAAGGTACAGTTTGGTCAGTCGCTTTTAGTCCTGATGAACGTACAATTGCCAGTGCAAGTGGTGATCAAACGGTTAAAGTTTGGGATCGACAAACGGGTTTTATTCTCTATAACTTTATTGATCATACGGATATTGTTTACTCCGTTGTCTTCAGTCCAGATGGTACAAAATTAATTAGCGGTTCAAAAGATCAAACCGTGAAAATTTTGGATTTAACAACGGGAACCGTTCAAAGGACTTTAGAAGGACATACCGATGAAGTGCGATCTGTAGCGATCACATCTGATGGTCAAATGATTGTGAGTGGCGGTTACGATAATACCATTAGAATTTGGGATGCTAATACTGGACAATTATTAAATACACTCACAGGTCATACAGGCGATATTTTAGCTGTTGCGATTAGTCCAAATAATCAATTAATTGCCAGTGCAAGTAAAGATCGTACTCTGAAAATTTGGAATTTAAAAACAGGAGAATTACTTAATAGCTTAACTGGACATACAGATGAAGTTTATACCGTTTCTTTCAGTCCGGATAGTAACAGGATAGTCAGTGGAAGTAAAGATCGCACGATTAAGCTTTGGCAAAAATAAACAGAGAAAAATGCTAAAGTAAATCAATACGGTCCTATGAGCGAGGTTAAAACAAATGGTTTCATCCGTTGAATCCTCAACTCAATCCCCAATTCATTATCCCGAAGATGATGGTTTACCCCTGTCTGACAATACAATCCAATTTCGCTGGATTACTGTTATTCAGTATAATTTAGATTGGCTATTTGCCGATGATTCTCAAGTCTTTGTCGCCGGAAACTTATTATGGTATCCCGTTGAAGGTCAGCCAAAAATTTGCCAAGCTCCCGATATTATGGTGGTCTTTGGAGTCGAAAAAGGAGAGCGAGGATCTTATAAACAATGGGAAGAAAATAATATTGCACCCCAAGTCGCCTTTGAAATTCTTTCTCCCAGCAATACGTTAACAGAAATGAATAAAAAGCTGTTATTTTATGCGCGTCACGGAGTCGAAGAATATTACATCTATGACCCGCAAAAAAATGACTTCAGTGGTTGGATCCGTTCACACAATGACAATCAAGACTTTTCTCTTTCTGTCATCGAAGAAATCGAGAATTGGGTGAGTCCCCGCTTACAAATTCGGTTTGTTCCCTCAGAAGACGAATTACAAATTTATCTCCCCAACGGAGAAGCGTTTGCAACTTATTCAGAAGTGAGAAATCAACTCGAACAAGCCCAAGTTCGTGCAGAACAAGCCCAAGTTCGTGCAGAACAAGCCGAACAACGATTACAAGAAATGGAAGAACTGTTAAACCGATATCGCAACCAATTCGGAGACTTATCCCCATAAAACTGTAAACATCACCCATCTGACCCCTCGTTGGATGGGTTAGCACCGAACCTACCCCCTCCCCAAGCTACAGAAGATGAAAAAAGACTAATCAAAGTCTTATAATCAAAGCTATTCAGGCTTTTGAGGAAAATCTTGATCCATCTTTGAGAGTCTATATGCAACTTTCGTCCGCCAATATCAATCAACAGAAGCAAGGAATCCGTAATTTTGATTTAACCGATTGAAATCAGTACAAGACTATACAGAGGAGAGATGATCGTTATGGCAATGAAAGCACTTCCCCTATTCGGTATTGTAGCAGGACTATTATCCCCAACTGCGATGAGTTTAGCAAACGTTCCTCTGCAATCCAACCCCAATTTACAACCTCAGATGCAAATCAGCCTAGAATTTCCACCCCCACCGACTCGAAGCGGGGCGCAAAGTTCAGCCGGAGGAGGCACAAGGGGAAACGATGACGAAGACAAAACCTGCACCACAGGAGAAATACCTTTAACCGCATTAAACCCCCAGGAAATTGAAGCACAAGTCACCATTTCAGCTCATCCAGATTTGTTTATATTCGTTCCTGAAAATACAGCCAAACAGGGACAATTCATTATGGTTGATGAACAGGGAACGGATGTATATATTGAAACCTTTGATTTACGCAACCAACCTGAAATTGTACAAGTTAGCCTCCCTGAAACAATAGCATTAGAAGTCGGTCAAACCTACGATTGGAAATTTGTTGTACTCTGTAGTGCGACTGACCCCAACCAAGTCGAATTCGTTGAAGGGAAAATCACCCGGACTGAACTCAGCGAAGACTTGAAAACCCAAATAGAAGCCGCCACAGAACCCCTTGAACAAGCGCAACTCTACGCCCAGGAACGTATTTGGCAAGATACACTCATGATTGTAGCCAAGTTGCGCCAATCACACACTGCTGAATGGGAACAACTCCTAAAATCCGTTGGACTAGATGCCATCATTGCTTCAGCCCCTCTGACCCCTTGTTGTGTCGAAGAAGAAGCAACCCCCAGCGAAGCCGAACAATAATTGAGGGATAGCAAAATGTTGAAAACCTGTAAGCGTCTTCTGTGGGATTGGCGAGGGGTTTGGATTACCACCCCTTCAATCGCCGTCGCCGTGATTCTTCTGCGCTTGACAGGGATATTAGAACCGTTAGAATGGTCTGTCTATGACCAATATATGCGTCTGCGTCCCATTGAACCTGCTGACCAACGAATTGGGATTGTGGGTTTAGATGAAGCAGATATGCAATATATTGGTCAAGGATACGTTCCTGATGGAGTTTATGCGGATTTATTACAGAAATTAATCGCCATGCAACCTCGGGCGATTGGGTTAGATATTTATCGAGATTTACCCTATGAACCCGGTCATCAAGAATTAGTTGAAGTTTTTAAATCTACTCCAAATTTAGTCGGCGTGGAAAAGGTGATTGGGGATAAACTACACCAACGAGTTTCTCCTCCCCCCACACTCAAAGAAAGAGGACAAACAGGCGCTAATGACCTGATTGTGGATAAGGATAATACCGTCCGACGAGCGCTATTAGTTCAAACCAATGAAGATGGCAATACCTATTACAGTTTTGCTTTATATTTAGCAATGCTGTATCTACAAGCAGAAGGGATTTCTCCTCAAATCGTAGAAGGAACAGATAATTGGTGGCAATTTGGCAATATTGTTTTTACACCTTTTGAAGCCAATGATGGCGGTTATGTCAGGGCGGATGCAGGTGGATATCAAGTTTTTCTCAACTATCGGGGGCCAGTCCGAAGCTTTGAAACTGTTCCCTATCGTGATATTTTACAAGGCAATGTTCCAGCCGATTGGGGACGCGATCGCATAATTTTAATCGGATCAGTCGGTGAAAGTTTTCAAGATTTATTTGCAACGCCCTATACTTTATCACCCGATCAACGAATACCGGGTGTGGAAATTCACGCCAATATTGCCAGTCAAATTATTAGTGCAGCCTTAGACAATCGACCTTTAATTAAAGCCTTGCCAAAACTGATCGAAGCACAGTGGATTATTCTTTGGTCAGTGATTGGCGCCTGTTTAACTTGGCAACTGCGATCCGCCCGTCATGTGAAGCGGTTTTTATTGCGAGAAACAGGCTTTTTTATCCTGTCAACAGGACTCTTAATTACAACAACTTATCTCGCCTTTTTACAGGGGTGGTGGCTCCCTGTTATTCCGCCATTCCTCGCCCTATTTGGTTCGGCGATTTCAATTACTGCCTATGTCGCCCGAAGTGCCGGGGAAATTCGCAAAACTTTTGGGCGTTATCTCAGTGATGAAATTGTTTCTACTTTGTTAGAAAGTCCGACGGGTTTACAATTAGGCGGAGAACGTCGCAGAATCACCATTTTTACCTCTGATTTACGAGGATTTACCGCCCTATCTGAACGATTGTCCCCGGAAGAAGTGATTAAAGTTCTGAATTTTTATCTGTCTAAAATGGCAGATGTGATTACTCAATATCAGGGAACAATTGATGAATTTATGGGGGATGGAATTTTAGTCTTATTTGGCGCACCGACTCAACGCCCAGATGATGCTAAACGGGCTATAGCTTGTGGGATAGCCATGCAACTGGCAATGGTAGAAGTGAATCAACAAATTGAAGCCTGGGATTTGAATCCTTTAGAAATGGGAATTGGGATTAATACCGGGGAAGTGGTTGTCGGAAATTTGGGTTCAGAAAAACGCACAAAATATGGTATCGTTGGCAGTCAAGTTAATCTCACTTATCGAATAGAATCTTATACCACAGGCGGACAGATTATTATTTCAGAAACGACGTTAAAAGAAGCCGGAGAAGATTTAATCGAAATCGAAAACCACAAGTTAGTTCAACCCAAAGGGGTTCAACGTCCGATTACTATTTATGAGGTGAGTGGAATTCGCGGCGAATATAATCTTTTTCTTCGCAAAGAAGAAGAAATCTTTTATCATTTATCTGAATCCATTCATCTCTATTATACCATTTTAGAAGGAAAACACGTCGGCGAAAATTTGTTTTCCGGTGAACTTATAGAACTGTCTAATAAAGGGGGGTTAATTCTGGCGGTAGAAGGCAGTGAGTCTTTACCCACAATGTTAACGAATATTAAACTCAATTTAAAATCAGAATTACCTGAAATGCGAGAAGATATTTATGCTAAAGTTTTAGAAAAACCTGCCGAAAGTGGTAAGTTTTATATTCGTTTTACCTCTAAACCTCCCGCCGTTGAAGCCAAACTTGATCAAGTTTATCAGTCAATTCAAGTTTAGAGTCTGTAAATAAAAATCACCTCATAGCAACACCTGGCGGAACACAAAGTATAGAGAGCGAGAAATCGGTTTAAATGGAATAATTTTGAAGCTAGATGTCAATAAAATTGGCTATAATTGGTAATAAACAATCACGATTACATCAATGGTAAATTCTATCGTTAACTCACGCACCGTTCTGCTTTATAGGGACGAAGACGGCTACTTCATTGCAGAAGTCCCCAGTCTACCGGGTTGCATTAGCCAAGGCGAAAACCGCACTGATGCTCTCAACAATATTAAAGAAGCAATTGATCTGCATATCGAAGTATTGCGCGATCGCGGTGAACCCATTCCAGCAGATACCATCGAAGTTGTGCGGGTATGAGTAAACTTCCCATTGTTTCCGGTAAGCAGTGCGTTAAAGCCTTGCAAAAAGTTGGTTTTGTTGTCTATCGACAACGGGGTAGTCATATCACCTTGGTTCGGGATAATCCTAAAACACAACTCACAGTACCCAACCACAAAACTGTTGCCAAAGGTACACTTCATGCAATTCTACGTCAAGCGGATCTCACCATAGACGAGTTTAACAACCTAGTTTAGAAGTCACGCAGAATAACTATCCCCAAATCATCAAAACTATCTTCGTTATATTGCCTTTTGTTCAATAAAATCAATACTAATGACTCGTCAAAAACCCTTTTCTTACGAAGAATTTAAAGCCATTTATTCCCAGGTTCCGCGACTGGTTGTAGAACTTGTTGTCCAAACCGAAAACGGAATTGTTCTGATATTGAGAAAAGATGTGTCTTGGAATAATCTTTGGCACCTTCCGGGGGGTACTGTTTTTTATAAAGAATATATTGAGGATGCTATTCAACGCATCGCCCAAGAAGAACTCAGTATTACAGTTACAAAACAAAAATTTATTGATTATCTCGAATATCCCAGTGAAGAAAAAGAGCGAGGTTTTGGTTGGTCGGTGGGGTTAGTCTTTCTCTGTACGCCGAACTCTCCCCTGCCCGCTTATAACCAAGAAGGGGAAAAAATACAAGTTTTTAACTCGATTCCTGACAATATTGTTGAGGAACATAAAAAGCTTTTAACAGAAATTTTCAAGAATAAAAATTAATCATCAAGGGCGCAAGTCAAAGCACCCTCGTTAACTAACTATCGCGGAATATGAACCCCTATTTTTTGACCATTCGGCTTGTAAACTTCGAGGGGAATTTTCGCATTATCACTAATCGATTCTAAGGCAATTTTCAACGTTTGAACGTGTTTTTCCGCTTCATTGCGAGGTTTAGGGTTGCCACTGCGATCGCCTATCAGAGCAGTTTCTTCAATCTTTGAAACATAAGCAGGTGCGAGTCGAATCGTGATCAAATTCGGGTTAACACTATAACTACAAATCGTCGGTGAACCTGTGCAAGCCGTTCTCAAATCTTGACGCGCTTTATTCACACGAGAAGCCACTTGATTTTGAGCTTCCGCCTGTTTCCAAGACTCAGTATAAGACGTCATCAAGGGCTGCATTTGCAAGTGATAAGAACTACTCACTGGGACTCGTTTAGCAAAAGTCATCGCCTGACTCCAATATTTCACTGACTCAGACCAGGCCCCACGCTCCGCAAAAATTTTCGCTTGATCAGCATTATTCACCGCTCGACTGTAAGCATCCAGTCCAACTTGTTCAATCGTTTTGCGATCGCGAGCATTTTCTAACTGGGGTTGATACCGCGCTAACAAAAGCCGTGCTTCTTGATGAGCCGTTGTTCCCGGCGGAATCGAAGCCAGGGTATTCGTTGCACCTTGCCAGGTATCATAAACCAATTGCCAACTTTCCACACCTCTAGCGACCCCCTGACGAGCTTGAGCGACTTGAGCCACTTTTTTAGCCTCTGCGAGAGTGCGACTGCTTTCCCGTTCTAGAGCCAGGCGTCCTCGAACCTCTGTTAAATTCGCCCGATATTGTTCCAGTCGATTTTGAGCAAAAGGATAAACACTATTATCCTGGGGAACCTGTTCAAGATGAGCGATCGCTTGTTCCCATCTCACCTTAATCTTATCCCATTGTTCTACCTCATAGGGAGGGTTTTGGGCTTCTTGTACCGCTAACCCCGCCATCCACAGCGCTTTCACCACAGATTCCAACTCTTTTGAACCCGGTTGATAAACCGATAAAAGCGCCCTAGCTTGACGATGATAGGGCGACCAAAAAGGGATTCTGTTGAGTTGTTTAATCGCTGTATCAAGCTGTTCTTTAGCAATTCCGGGAGCTTGAGAAGTCGTGACTGTTTTCAGGGTTTGTTCTGACTTTTGACCCAGTTGTTTAGCCGTTTCAATCACCTGACATTCCCCCATCACACAAGGGCGAGTCATCACATAAACACAACCCAAAATCGCCAATAAACTTATTCCAACTTGAGGTGTCAGCAGATAATTTTTCGGCGCATATTCAACCGAATCCTCTGATAAATCTGAGGGATGTTCCTGCTCATAATCTTGGGAAATAATAGAATCAATTTCGTCAAGATCTTTAGGATCAAAAGGATTCTCATCCCAATCCAAAAACGGATTTAAACTTTCTAACTCATCCAGAGGCTGTTGAGTGGCATCTACCGATTTTTTCTGATCCTCAAGAACCTTTTTTGATGAGTTTTTTTGCAGTTGTTCAGGTTTTTCTTTGAGTGCTGTGTTCATAGATTATCCTTTGATGCTACAATCGGGCCGATTTTTGTCTAATCAAACTATTGATACCGAGAAAATTTATTCATCTTTAGAACTTAGGTTTTTCCGGTGCAACACCTTCAAAAGCTCCACCATAGGTTTCTCCATAACAAACCTGTTGTAAACTAAACCGCCCGCCATACTGTTTAAAGGGTTCGGCTGCATACCCCATCGCTAAGATACAACAGACATCCACCTCCTCCGGAATTTTAAACGCTTCTTTAACTTGAGTGGTAACAAATCCCTCCATCGGACAACTGTCAACCCCATAACTCTGAGCAACAATCATTAGATAAGCAACCGCTAGCATCGTGTGGCGGTTTGTCCAAGTTTCCAGAGATTCAAAACTGGTATGGTTTTCAAACAACGCCGGGATACTGGATCGGATAAAATCAGCATAGGCATCATTAATCGCCGCTTCGCTTTTCCCCAATTCAATCACCGACTCAATATAATCAGATTGATTGACACGCCGATCACCACAGCAGATTAAGACAAGGGGCGCTTCTTCCACCTGACGCTGATCAAACGCACAAGCCCTCAGCTTTTGTTTATTTTCCAGACTGCGAACAAAAATAAATCGCCAGGGCTGAAGATTATACCCAGAAGGGGCTTGTAAGGCTAATCTCAGAATTTCCTGGATAATTACACTCGGAATTGGATCCGGTTTAAAAGCCCGAGCCGCCCGTCGTTGTTCAATTGCTTGTGTGAGATTAATGGAAGGTTGCATGACGCTAGGTAGAAGTGAACGCAGAGAGATTTAACAGAAACAGAGTTGAACTTTATTTTAAAGGAAGATTTGCCAATTTCTGCTATTTCAACCCCAACTCCCGTTTGAGTAAATTAATCGACTCGGCTCCGATATAATTTTCACAGCGAATCAGTTGCGGGGGGCGGATAATTTCGTCTCGGTTTGCTTGAACGGTGGTTTTTACCGCCTCAAAACTGGCTTGATCACAAATAATCACTCGAGCGCTGCGAACAATAGCATTAATTTTGTAAGTATCCGTTAATTGAGCCGTCATCACCAAAACTTGTTCACCCCGTAAACTGTGAATAATCACTTCTGTTGCTCGCAACAACCCGGAACTGAGACTAACAATTCCTAAATAAGTCCCTTTGGGTAAATCTTGCACCAGTTCAATTTCCCGGGCATAGTCATAGATATCTATCGGAATCACCCGCACAGATTTCGGCGCCGCGATCGCTTCGGCTTGGCCGATAAAATAGCGACTGGTGACAATTGTTCCTGATGGCACCTGCTCGATGGTTTCTGCCAATTGTTCTACCGGGACTAACTGCACAGGAATTCTTAACGCTTGTTCCAGTTCTTGGGCCATTAATTGACCAATCCCGATATCCTGTACAGGGGCGGTGACTAAAACTCTAGCACTACATCGCAAGCGCCAGTCAATCTCTGCTAAAAATAGTTCTCTGGCTTCATTGAGGGTACACCCTTGAGACAGGAGTTCATCTAAGCCCCGTTGAATAATTTTGTTCGCTTCGGGATAATGTTCTAGAATCGGTGAATTCAGCCGAGACCCCCCTTCGTGACCCAAAGCTCGCACATAAATCCCTGAGCCTGCCTGAGCTTCCACTAAGCCGCTATCTTCGAGTTGGCGGTAGACCTTACTGATTGTATTACGGTGCAGTCCAGTTTGCATCGCAAGTTGACGGGTACTCGGTAAACGATGTCCTGGAGGAAACTGCCGAGAGGCGATCGCAAACCGAATTTGGTTAAACAGTTGGTTAGAGGCAGGAATGTCACTATCGGGCTGAATATAGAACTGAACCATAACGAATCTCCTAAAATCAGCCTCAGAGGTCGCCAACGGGCTATCTGTGCTGTCATGGGTCTGTATTAGAATGTGAGTAACTTGTCTATTTAGGGGCAATCACCTGTACTATAGAGTAGTTTACTCAGAAATTATGTTAGGCAAAAATATTTTGATATAAAAGCTTCACCCATTGAGAATTATGGCAGATTTAGAAATTCGTACAACTCATGTTACAGTGGCTAACGGGGATTTAGAGATCGCCGCTTATTTAGCTGAACCTGTTGGCGAGGGAAGATATCCAGGCGTGATTGTCATTCAAGAAATTTTTGGGGTGAACGCTCACATTCGCTCTGTTACCGAACGCATCGCTCAACTCGGTTATGTGGCCATCGCTCCAGCGATTTATCAGCGTCAAGCACCGGGCTTTGAAGTCGGTTATAGCAATCAAGATCTAGAGTTGGGACGAAAATACAAGGAACAAACCCAAGCTTCAGAACTTTTGAGCGACGTTCAAGCCACAATTAACTACCTGAAAACTTTAAAATCAGTTCAGGGAAACGGTTTCGGATCAATCGGTTTTTGTTTTGGGGGTCATGTGGTTTACCTCGCAGCCATTTTACCTGATATTAAAGCAACGGCTTCGTTTTATGGCGCGGGAATTGTCACAGGAACCCCAGGTGGGGGTGAACCTACCGTGAGTCGGACATCGGACATTCAAGGCGTTGTTTATGGTTTTTTTGGAACAGAAGATCCTTTAATTCCCAATGAACAGGTTGATCAAATTGAAGCGGCGTTGAAACAACACCAAATTTCCCATAAAATTTTTCGCTATCCGGCAACTCATGGGTTCTTCTGCGATCAACGCGATAGCTATCACCCAGACGCCGCAGAAGACGCTTGGAAACTGGTTCAACAGCTTTTTACTCAAGAACTTAAACCCGCCTAATTCTCAGTCCGTTCACTCGGTTATGGATTCCGCTTAATCGACAATGGCGATCTGTTGGTGAAAGAATTAGCTATATTGGAATATCCAGGCACTTTCAGGGCAAGAGGTGGATCCCGTTGGAAAGGGGGTATAGAGAAAAGCAGCCCAATTGATAGATTCTTTGTTTTGTTGTGAACTCCTATGAATACGAAAAATACATCTTTCTCACTTGATGATTTTGCTAGAGCATTAGAACAGCACGATTATGACCTACAAAAAGGCCAGGTTGTTCGGGGTCAGGTCTTTGAATATGCGAGCGATGGCGTTTATATTGACATTATTGGCGGAAAATCTCCCGGGTTTTTACCCCGTCGAGAAGCTTCTTTAGCCGATGTTGAAGATTTATCGGAAATTTTACCGCTCAAAGAAGAACGAGAGTTTTTAGTGATTCGTGAACAAAATGCAGAGGGTCAAGTTCTTCTCTCTATTCGACAGCTTGAATTGGATCAGGTTTGGGATAGATTGAGTGAATCTCAAAAGGAAAATCAAAGTTTTCAAGTCCGAGTAACGGGGATGAACCGAGGCGGTGTCACGGTAGATTTTGACTCCCTACGCGGATTTATTCCCCGTTCCCATTTGATTGAAAAGGAAGACTTAAATCGTTTGATCGATCAGTTGCTCACGGTTAATATTTTAGAGATAGATCGCGATCGCAGTAAACTGGTTTTTTCTCAACGCATGGCGACTGAATCCGTGAGTTTTGGTCAACTGGAAATTGGTCAACTCATTGAAGGAAAAGTTAGCAGTGTTAAACCTTTTGGTGTTTTTGTTGATTTAGAGGGCGTGACGGGATTAATTCACATTAAAGAAGTTAGCCAAAAATATATCGAATCCCTACCGAATTTATTCCCTGTTGGTCAACTGGTCAAAGCGATGGTGATTGACCTGGAAGAAGGGCGACGTCGGGTTTCTTTATCCACTCGCTTATTAGAAAACTATCCTGGAGAAATTGTTGAGCAATTCCCTGAAGTGATGGACTCCGCAGAAGCCCGGGCGGAACGGGCGAAAAAGCTGATTGTTGCACCATAAGTTAACCCATTGGGGCGCTCTTTTTTGCGCCCTAAAACTCCTCTATGGGTTCCCCTTCCTCAATTGATGGTGGATAATGGTTTATGTTTTAGGTCTTGATGGCGGTGGTACAAAAACGGTTTGTTTATTAATGGATGAAACAGGAAATATTCTCACTCGTGGACAAGCTGGGCCATCCAATTATCAAACCATTGGAATTGATGCTGCAAAAATTGCCATTAAAACGGCTATTGATAAAGCCATTAATAGTTTTTTATATGACAAAAATTATGACAAAATTTCTATTCAAGGATTAGGAATAGGACTCGCTGGAGTCGGTCGCCCAGAAGATTTTAACATTATTCAAACCTTAGTTAATCAAGTAAAAATTAATTTAAAATTCTCAGTTAATTGGGAATTAACATCAAATTCTACCATCATTAAAAGTGATAGTATAATTGCTTTAGTTGGGGGTTTAGGTCATGCTGTTGGAATTGTTGTTATCGCCGGAACAGGTTCACAAATATTTGGACAAAACAGCCACGGACAAACCAAACGAGTAGGCGGTTGGGGTTATCTATTGGGCGATGAAGGAAGCGCCTATTATATCGCAATTTCTGGGTTAAAAGCCGCGTTAAAATCCCATGACGGTCGCTTAGGTTCAACGCAGTTAATCTCAGCCTTCAAAAAACATTTAAACCTCACTCAGATTGAATCTTTAATCGAAGTCGTTTATCAAAGAAGATTGACCGTTAAACAAATTGCCAATTTAGCAAAAATTGTTGATGAAGTTGCCAGAAATGGGGATGAAATTGCCAATCAAATTATTAATACGGCAATAGAAGAATTAGTGTTAGCCACAAAAATAGCCATCCAAAGTTTATTTAAACCCGACGAAACCGTTGAAATTGTGACTATCGGTGGAGTGTTTCAAGGAATGACTCATTTTCACAGAAAATATACTCAGGCTTTAAACAGTATCGCCCCGACTGCTAACGTGATTTTACCCCGTTATGAACCTGCTTACGGGGCGGGAATATTGGCGTTAAATGGGTTGGGGTATTTCCCCGTTCAAAATAAATTGGATTAAATTAAACCCGCATCTCGCCGTTTCCAAAAATCATCTCTTGCAGCTTGTTCAGATTCTAACTTCTGTTTTCTCGCCTGTTTTAATTCTTCATTATCTTCATTTAATCACGGTTAAAACAGGTTGAACTGATGAAACACAAATCGCCCCCACTGCGGTATGAATTCTCTCTTGAGTTTGCCCCGAATATCGCTTTCCTGTTAAAATATACCAAGCGAACATCTCACAATTATTGCTGTAAATATTATATTCACCAAACTTTTCTGAATATTCATCTAATCGTTGTTCTTGTTCGAGTGTTAAATCAAGAGGTTGACCTTGAAATTCAATTCCTGTTGGCCCCCAACCGATAGAATTTTCAAAGGTTCCGTCAGAAGAAATAAAGAAATGTCTGGCAATTCCTGCCGTTGTTGCAATTGGAATACTATAAATTGAAGTTGTCATGTTAAAAAACAGCATTTTCCTTGAATTTAACAAAATTCTATGGGTTCGTCCATACAGACTGTTAAAAAACTTGTTAAACTAACTTAAAGTAGAACTTAATACTCTAATAATATGACTATCTCACAAACAAAACCAACATTACCCCTTCCCCCTGGCAGTCTAGGTTTACCCGTAGTAGGTGAAACCATTAGTTTTCTTACAGATAAAGATTTTGCGACAAAGCGACATCAAAAATACGGTTCAGTCTTCAAAACTAATATTTTTGGTCGCCCTACAATAATGATGATAGGAAGTGAAGCAAATCGATTTATTTTTAGCAACGAAAAGAAATATTTTGAAAATAGTTGGCCTCCTAGTACAACAGCCCTTTTAGGGCCAGCCTCTTTATCAATTCAAACCGGAGATATTCATAAATCTCGTCGGAAATTATTAGCCCAAGCCTTTCAACCCCGGGCGTTAGCAGGATATGTTCCAACAATGGAAAAGATCACTCGCCGCTATTTAGAAAAGTGGGAACAGCAGAAAACTTTTGCTTGGTATCCAGAGTTAAGAAAGTATACCTTTGATGTAGCGTGTAAGTTGTTTGTGGGGGATGACAAAGCTTCCGAAAGTTCAATGGGAGAATGGTTTGAAACCTGGTGTCAAGGATTATTTACAATTCCACTTCGTCTACCCGGAACTAAATTTAATCAAGCGTTAAATTGTCGGACAAAATTACTCAATCAAATTGAAACAATTATTCGTAAACGTCAACAACAATCTGAACCCGGAGAAGATGCGTTAGGGTTATTATTACAAGCCAAAGACGAAGACGGAAAAAGTTTAAGCGTTGAAGAACTCAAAGATCAAATTTTAACATTATTATTTGCAGGACATGAAACTTTAACCTCTAATATTACGGCTTTTTGTTTGCTTCTTGCCCAACATCCCGATGTTTTAGCCAAAGCAAGATTAGAACAACAGCAAATTCAATTAACAGAACCTATCCCCTTTGAACAGTTGAAATTAATGCCCTATTTAGACCAAGTTTTAAAGGAAGTATTGCGATTTGTTCCACCTGTGGGGGGTGCATTTCGACAAGTTATAGAAACCTGTGAATTTAACGGTTATACCCTTCCAAAAGGTTGGTCTGTTCTCTATCAAGTTGGAAAAACGCATCAAGATACTAACATTTACAACTCACCCGAAAAATTTGATCCAGATCGATTTTCTCCTGAAAAAACTGAAGAACAACCCTATGGTTATATTCCCTTCGGAGGCGGGATGCGAGAATGTTTAGGGAAAGAATTTGCGAAATTAGAAATTAAAATATTAGCAGCGATTTTGTTGCGAGAATATGACTGGGAACTGCTTCCTAATCAAAATTTAGAAATGACCATTGCACCCACTCCTTATCCAAAAGACGGACTTTTAGTTAATTTTAGACGTTTCAATCCCGTCGTTTAACGTTTAATCCCTTTAAACCGCTCTTTTGCTTCCTTAAACGCATCATTCATCACCCTCTGAATTTTCTGCGGGTCAGGTTTTTTTCCGCCCATTAAATCCCCAAAATAAACACAAGCCCCTTCTCCCAATGCCCAAGTATAAGCCGCAGCCCAAGACGCCGAAATAATACTCCCAAACCCCGGTATAAACTTAATTAACTCCCGCCCAACAGCTTGGGCTAGAAAACCGCCCGCGATCGCACTGATCACGCCCCCCGCCTGAGAGGGACTCAGGGTTTGCCCGTATAACTGCCCCAATAACCCCACCATCGAGACTTGCAACGTCGTTAACACAGGCATCGTCGCAAAAGGAAGGGGAACCGCAGCCACCGTCGCCGTAATCACCGTAAACGCCAAAATATAACGTCGCCCCACATCTCGATACAGGTTTCCAAGTTGTTGGCTGGCTTGTTCATCGAGAAGTTGATGAATGGTGCGGGCTTCGGCTTCAGGAAGTAAATCCGCTAAAGTATCTCTAAAGGTTTCTAAACCATAAAATACCGGATGATAATCATCTTCTTCTAAGGTAAAATCAATCATTACAGCCCGATCATATAGCCCCTGAAACCCGGCTTCGATAGCATTAAAACTCCGATTAATGGACTCAAAATTGGGGGGATATTCGGGATGATCTTCAACATCAGGTGGATAAATTTCGTGCAAACAAGTAACCACTAATAAACAAGGAAGATTAGGATATTCTTGGCGGAGTTGAGTAGCAATTTTTTTCAGGGTATCTGTAGCAAAATCGTTGATTTTTACAGCCCAAATTATAACTCTAGCCCGATTATTCTCTTGTTTTAAATCCCCAACTAATTCTTGAATAATAACTTCAGTTTCCTGGTTAATATCCCCTAAACCGACTGTATCCGTAAAAATCAGTAACGGTAAGTCATCCGACGGATAGGCGTAACGTTCTGTATGTTGGGTATGGGGACGAAAGCCCTGTCCAATAATCTCGGCTGAAACCCCTGTTAACCCCCGAACAATTGAACTTTTTCCCGCCTGCGGTTTCCCAATGAGTAAAGCTTCCGTTGTTGGTAATTCAGCCCGAACCTGTTCTAAAATTTTAGCAACTTCTTCTTCAGGAACCGTTAACCATCCGATCACTGTTTTTCGAGCTTGTTCTATTCCGATGGCTGCATTATTCCAAACATCTACAATGGGATTTTTTTTAACCTTTTTTTCCGTCTCCGTCATCTTCCCTGGGAGGGATTCGTCAGACTCAGGAGAATTGGGGGTGGGGGTGTTAGTATCCTGTGGCTCAGTCATTGCGAGCAAAAAAGTAGAAAGGTTAACCTTAGAATATACAGAGCATCGAGAGAGTGAAGTCTAGGAGACTCATTCATTATACAACAGTTGGATATCTGTTCAACCTCTGGTTATCGTTATTATTCGTTAAATTGAGGGTTATTTCTTCATATATTTTAAAACGATAAACGCTAAAATTTTGATGTTATTTAATAATTTACGAGGGCTTATAAATTCAGCATTTTTACGGAGAACATTTTATTTTAACAACCATAAACTTTTTCAAACATTCCGTAACCCTACCGATGGAGAATGCTTTTTTAGCGTTTAATATCGTATTATAACAACACCTTTTAGGAGGTCAACATGACAGGCTTAGAATTGGGTATTTTTGTAATCAGTCCTCTCGTTTTCATGGGATTAGCGATTTTGTTTGCACCCTGGTATAACTAAAACTCCCACAGCTATATACCCGTCAGGGATTGAAATCTCTCTCTAATAGATGAAGTCCTCTTAAAAAGAACTTAGGTTTTCAGACAGAGAATTTATTCCCTGACTTTCAATCTCTCACTCTCTCTTAAAAAGACTTCGGCTTTGAGTAGGGGATCAATTCCCCTACTTTTTATTTTTTAAACCTGCGCTTTTTCCTTCACTAACTTATCCCAACCCAAATCTTTGAGATTATTATTACGGCGAAGAGGGCGAGTCACTAACTCTAGAATATCACGGGCATTTGTAAAACCATGAATTTGAGCAAACGTAAATTCAACCGACCACTTTGTATTAATTCCTCGGGCTTCCAAAGGATTCGCATGAGCCATTCCCGTAATCACTAAATCCGGTTTAATCTCATGGATACGTTGCAGTTGGTTGTAATTATCCGGTTTTTCAATAATTCTCGGAACATTCACCCCCATTTCAGAACAGGTTTTTTCAAGCAAATCTAACTCTGCTTTTTGATAGCGCTTATCCATGTAAGGAATGCCAATTTCCGGACAGGTCATTCCACAACGAATCAGGAAACGTGCGAGAGAAATTTCCAGTAAATTATCTCCCATAAAAAACACAGATTTTCCGCGAATTAACTGAAGATAATCTTCCAGATTTTGCCAAATTTGTGCTTCCCGTTCCTCTAAACCTTGGGGTTCAATTCCAAATACCGAGCAAATTTTTTCAATCCAAGCGCGAGTTCCATCTGGGCCAATGGGGAACGGCGCACCAATTAATTTACACTTGCGACGCCGCATTAACGTTGTTGCGGTGCGAGACAGAAAAGGATTAACCCCACTGACATAATATCCTTCTTCTAAAATCGGAAGTTCAGTATACCGTTTAGCCGGAAGCCAACCGGAAACTTTAATGCCTTGTTTTTTCAATTCAAGGGTTAGGTTTGTAACAACCGGATCAGGGAGAGAGCCAAACAAAACGAAAGGCGGATGATCAATATATTCCGACTCACTTTGCTCCGTTTCCTCTTTTTTCTGACCAAAATTCAGCAGTTTTTGAATTGCATTGCGCTCATTTTTTTCAGATTCAATCACTTTATTTGGACAACGAGCCGCCATCGCTGCTAAGACCGTATCTTCCCCTTGAGTAAAGGCATAATCTAAGCCATTCGCCCGAGCCACAACAATCGGAATACCAATTTCCGCTTCTAATTTTGGGGATAACCCTTCCAAATCCATTTTAATAATTTCAGTGGTACAAGTCCCGATCCAAACAATCACACTCGGGTTGCGATCGCGTTTAATTTGTAAGCATAACCGCTTCAATTCTTCATAATCATTGAGTTGAGCAGAAATATCCCCTTCTTCTAATTCTGCCATAGCATAACGGGGTTCTGCAAAAATCATCACTCCCATTGCATTTTGCAGAAAATAACCACAGGTTTTAGTTCCAATAACTAAGAAGAAACTATCTTCAATTTTTTGATATAACCAAGCGACACAACTAATCGGACAAAAGGTGTGGTAATTACCCGTTTCACATTCAAATGTTAAACCTTCTGGTTGAACAGTAGTCATTCGTTTATCCTCTCAATTCTTAACAATAGGGAACAGAAAACAGAAAACACTTATTTAGGAGAATTTGGCAAAAACAATCCTCCAATTTTGGAAAGATCCTGTCCAAAATCTCAAATTTTATTCATATGTTCTCCGTTCTGGGTAGAGACACGCCCAGCGCGCATCTCTACAGTCTAGGCTTTGAAATTATTTAAAATCAGATAAAGCAATATCATCATCTTCATCCGACTCCGTGAGTCCTGCGAGATCGAGATCATCAAAATCCCCATCACCCGAAGTCACTTCTCCCAACTCATCCAGACTGAGATCATCTAAATCATCCGAGTCTGACAAACTACCAAACTCATCATCATCACCGAGATCATCAAGTCCCAAATCATCCATATCATCCGTTGAAAAATCACCCTCGTCTAACTCATTATCTGATCCGAAATCCCCAAGATCGAGATCTCCTATCTCGTCTGAAGTATCGATTTGCAGATTTTCCTCGCCAAAATCGTCGAGTCCCAGATCGCCCATATCATTCTCGGAGTCTAGAGAGATGTCTTCTTCTAAACCGAGTCCATCATCAGTTCCCATGTCTAAGTCGAAATCATCTTCTGAACCTAATTCCGTATTGGAGTCTAGATCCATATCCATATCCATACCGAAATCTTCATTCGAGTCTAGACTGACATCCATTTCTTCTTCTAAGCCCAGTCCATTCTCAGTTCCCATATCCATACCGAAGTCTTCCTCTGAACCTAATTCCGTATTGGAGTCTAGATCCATATCCATATCCATACTGAAATCTTCCTCAGAGTCTAGACTGGTATCCATTTCTTCTTCTAAGCCCAAATCTGCATCCATTCCCATATCAAGATTGATCTGATCATCATCTCCCATATCTAAATCGAGAGGTTCATCTGAGTCTAGATCAATATCCATTTCCATTTCAGAGAGGGCTTCTGTGTCATTCCCTGATGCGATCGCCATTCCTACACCAATTGCGGCGGCTGTACCAACTGCGGCAGCAGCGATTCCGCTTAAATTAGCTTGAGACTCCTCAGCAGGGGGAGAAACGATTTCTGGAGGGGTTTGAGAATCTGTGGGATCTTGGACTTCCGGTGGGGGATAGTATCCGGGTGATGATGTAACTGGGGGTTGCTGATAGGTCGGTGCTGACTTTACGGGTGTTTGTCCACTCTGGGGTTCAGAACCCAAAGCGATATCCGGATCAAAATTTAACCCCAAAACTTCGATTAACTTTTCTGGATCGGGATTAAGGGTTGAAAAGGGTAACATCAACTGTGATGCTTCTGGATCAAGGGCGTTGATTACTCCTAAGATGAGGCTAGAGGGAGGTCTTCGACCGCCATCTGGAGTTTTCACTGAACTGAGTTGCATTTGTAGCAACAGCCAGTCTCTATTGGCTTGATAATAATGCAACCATTTATCTCGGAGATTAGCAGTAAAATCTTTAAAGAATGCCATAACCTCTATTCCTCATCCTGAGCCGCTAGACATATTAAACCATCATAAGGTCTAGCTCATCTTCCTTATTTTGCACAGGGGGTTGACTCGGATTCAGGTAAAAATCTGAAAGCAATGCAAACAGTTCTCGGTCGGGTGTGTCTTGGGGGACAACGCCTTCGGGTTGAGAGAGAATCTGATCGGCGATATTCAGGTAATAATCGCACACATAGTTCAGGGATGGATCGGTTTCTGCCATTTCAAATAGGGTTTTTCCCTTAACGCGAGAGACGCGAATATCTTCGATTAAAGGCAGAATTTCTAAGACAGGCATGGGAACTGTGTCAATATATTTGTCAATCAGATCCCGTTTGGAGGTGCGGTTGCCAATTAGCCCCGCCAGACGCAGAGGGTGAGTCCGTGCTTTTTCCCGTACAGAAGCAGCGATTCGGTTAGCTGCAAATAAGGCATCAAAGCCGTTATCTGTAACAATCATACAATAATCGGAGTAGTTCAACGGTGCCGCAAAACCTCCACAAACTACGTCACCGAGAACATCAAACAAAATCACGTCGTATTCGTCAAAGGCGTTGAGTTCTTTCAGCAGTTTCACGGTTTCACCCACTACATAACCGCCACAACCTGCACCTGCGGGGGGGCCACCTGCTTCTACACAGTCTACACCGCCATAGCCTTTGTAAATGACATCTTCTGGCCAGATGTCTTCATAGTGATAGTCCTTTTCTTGCAGGGTATCAATAATCGTCGGGATTAAAAACCCTGTGAGGGTGAAGGTGCTGTCGTGTTTGGGATCACAACCAATTTGTAATACTTTTTTTCCTCGTTTGGCAAGTGCAACAGAAATATTACAGCTTGTTGTTGATTTTCCAATTCCACCTTTACCGTAAACTGACAATTTCACGCTGGTTCTCCTTCTCAAGTCTTGATCAAATGGATTAAAACGTCGGATCTCATTTCTGGGACTGTGGACAGCTTCGCTGGCTTTCTTTTGAGGAACTGTCCCGATGGGCGTTTCTAAGTTGCTCTCATTATTGTCTAACTCTTGCACAAAATAAAGGGGTTCAAATGTTTGATCGCTATTTAAATCGATACTATCGGTTTTATAAACGAACTGAATCCTTTCTCAGCATTAAAATCGACTTTCGTCATTTTATATAAATTTTTTAGCTATTTTGTGATAATTTTTTTATAAAAAGAGTTACAATAAACAAAAATAGGTCAAAATGCCAGAATCCCGAGACTCTGTAATCGGAACTGACGGCGATCGCAGTTTGTCAATGTCCTGAAAAATCAGGTTTTGAGCCTCTAAACCGTCGAAAAATCACATCATCTCAGGGATTTGTTAACTTTAATGAATTTTATTTTGCTTGAGCTAAAACCTTGTTAATCTGCTGCGGCTACCTCGGTACTTTGCGCCAACCCTCTCTAAAGCAGATTTAGACCAGTTCTAACCAATAATCTTCATTTTGAATAGGGAGACAATGTTGCAATCTGAACTAACGTTGATTGTCAGAATCAATACGAGAGTAAATAACTTGATGATTTGGGTTAATTTCATAAATTGCATGAACCATCAGTTCAAATTCAGAATTATTTTTGGATCGGAAAGTTTCTACTCCGAAACGTTCATAGACTAAACTGACTGAAGCCGGAATTGGATGCAATAAACCAAACTTTCGCGTGACTTCAAGTTCAGCATCCACTAAAACTTCAAAATGACAAGACGGTTTACAACTCAGTAACATTTTTGGGTTAGGGGGTATAAGTCACACTAAAATAAAATCCATCATCTTGAATATTATTGCCCCGATCCTGTAACTCCACCAAAGGCACTCCATAGTCTAAACGTAAATTCAACCCCGGTAGAGGTTCCCACAATACCCCCATACCAATGCCAACTAAAAACGTCCTGCCAAACAAACGATTGGGGTTATCATCATTATTCCAAACTGTTCCCATATCGAAAAACGGTGCTAACTGAAGTTTAGGCTGTTCGGCTTCATTGCGTAACAACGTGAACCGATCTTCAACCGAAAACCGAAAACCATTATCACCCGATCGCACATTTTGACGATAACCCCGCACCGACAACCCTCCCCCGATCACAAACTGTTGGGCGGGAAATAACGCATCTGCTGACAGTTGTACATCTCCCTGGACAATCAACAAATGATCCTCACCCACCCGTTGTATCCGTTGCACCTGACCCAACCAACTGAGAAAATTAGAATTGGGTAAATTCGCTGTATTCGTCGCCCCAAATAACTCAGTGCCAATACTAAACTGCGATCGCAATGCCCAAGCCCCCAGGCGATCGCGACGAGTGTAGTCCTGTCCAAATTTAAACACACTCGTTTGAGTCACCCCATCACTCTCTGGCCCAAACCCAAAAGCAATTCCGGTGCCATCTTGAAACGTTTGGCTGCGCTGATAAGCATAACCGACAGACAGGGCAAATTCTTCAACGGGGGTGCGAATTAAAGGTTGACGGTAGCTAATTTCATAGCGTTGAGACTTACCACTAATATTCAATTCATCAAAAGGCTCTTGAATAATCGTATTCCAGTACGGGGGAATTCTGACTTGGATCGTCCCATTCATCGCATTTACGGGAAGACTATAGAGAAAATCAACAATATCTGATTCTCCCTCAGTAATTAGGCGAGTCGTGTTGTAGGAAACAAACATCAAATCACCCCGCCCCGTTAGGTTGAGATGGCGTAAATTTAAGCCTAAACGTTCAGAACCAATACTGGGAGGAGAATAGTTATCCGCGCTAACTCCGGCTTGAAATGGCGGCGCTTCTGTGACTCGGACAATTAAAATACTTTGCCCTTCTTGAGTTCCGGCGCGTAAACTGGCTTCAACCGTTTCAAACAGAGGATTAATCCGCAACAACCGCAATTGATTTTCTAGCCGGGCGGTACTCAGAGGTTTAGCAGCCCCAAGTTGTACACGAGAACGGATATAGTCTGGATTGAGGCGTCGAGTTCCTTCGATTTCAATTCGTTCGAGGGAACCTTCTATCACCTGAATTCTCACCACACCCTCCGTAATGGTTTGTTCAGGAACAATCGCTCTAGAAGTAATAAAGCCCCGTTCGAGGTAAAGTTCTGTAATTTGATCCGCAACATTTTGAAGTTCAGCCAGAGTCACAGAGCGACCTTCTAAGGGGGCAACAAGGGTGTTAATTTCCTCGGGGGTTAAAATGCTACTACCGAAGACTTCAACGGTTCTAATCGGAATCGGAGAAGATTCAGGCGAGGGTTGAGTTTCGGTTGGAGGTTCAGGTTGGATATCCGGTTGTTCCGGTTGAGGGGGTTGAGGGGGTTGAGGAGAGGGTTGTAAAAAGCGATCGCGATTGGGATCAGGGCGAGGATTGAGAGGGCCTGAGGGTAAGTTTTCTAACGGCGTACTGGGGGTAACGGTTTGTACCAGCAGGGAACAGGTTGTCAGTCTGCAAGGTTCAGAAGGGAGAGTCCAAGTCGGTGTCGGGTATTTTGATGCTCTAACAGGAGTTTGAAGAATCCCGAAAACATTTAAGGTTATAGAAGTTAGAATGACAATCCCTCGCCAATATTCAACGGATACACTCCAAAGCATCAAGAAACCTCCGACTGCTACTCCTGCTTATACTCCTGTTTATATAAGGACAGAAGGTTCCCACAACAGCAGTGAGAAGTTCAAAACTCAATTTTTCCGCCCACCAGTCTTTACAGAGAATAGCCGATCTCGGAACAGTAGCCTACTTTTGCCTATTCCTACTCCCGGAATTCACTCTTAACAAGAGGTTGAGGGGCAATATTACCCAAACCAACGGCGTTTAAGAGTTCTATCCAACGTTGCTCAAGGGTTGTATCTTTCGGGTTAGACAGACGCAACTGAGCTAAAGTTTTTACAGTTTCATACCAGAGGGCTTCTTCGGCATAGAGGTTTAGACGTTCAGGGGGTTCTGCTTGTTGAAAAGACGCAATTTGACTGGGACTGAGGGCAACTCGATTAATCCATCCATCGATCACAATATCACCAGACGGATCTAAAGTATCGGGTTCACATCGAATGGTTAAAAACCAATGATAGTTTGTATCGACTTCTAAAGAAGGCGCATCTTCAAGTTCTGAAAGATCTAGACCAATGACTCCAGCTTTGGTCTGTTTCATCTCAAAATTCGTTTCATAGAGGGGTTTACTATCTTCGTCCAATAGTTCAAACTTCATCCAGACGGTGGGTAGAGAGATGGGGATATAGTAATAAATTGTCGGTTTTTCTAATGCTGTACGACCCAGAGTTGAAGTAGGAATCAAAGCAGTAATGCCGCCTGGACATCTGCCGCGTGTTCCGGCGCCTTCTCGTCTACCAGGAACACCCCGACTCGGTGGTGTAAAATTATTCCACGGGGTTTGAGAAAGCTGACTTTTTGGAGCTTCGGTGTCATCGGTTTGGACAATTTCAGCCCCCAATGGCGAATCAGAAGATTGCATCCAAGGGGGATGATCTGGTCTAACAAGATGAACCGAACCTGCTTGTGCAGGTAGCATTAAGCTATTGGCAACGATTTCTAAGAATAAAGCCAGAGAAAACGTTGTGATGATCTGTTGAGGTAAGGTTGTCCAAACCATGATGAACTGACTTGCAGGTATACCTAGACAAGATGAATTACTATTCTATCTTAATCGTTGTGAGAGGACTCCCGCCACAGCGTAAGCTTGGCGTTGAGATGAATCACGAGAAAACAAAAAACATGAGTGGTGACGAATACGATTTAATTTTCCGGGGTTGCTTGTTGTTCAACATATTTTTTTAACTGTTCAACCGTGACACCACCGCAACTGGCAACAAAGTAAGAACCCGTCCAAAAACAAGGTTTGTCATCAAAATATTTCGATGCCAATCCCGGAAATTCTTGGCGAATTAGTCTGCTACTAACAGTTTTAAGATTACCAATCAATGTTGATAGTGATTGATCGGGTTTGTAATCAATCAGCAAATGAACATGATCAGATTCTCCATTGAACTCTAGCAATGTACAATCCCATTTCTTGAGGGTATCAACAAATATTTCCTGTAATCTTATCAAGATCTCTTTACTAATTGCTTTCCTTCGATATTTCACGACCAGTACAAGATGAGCGTTAAGTCTGTAAACTGATCTAAAACCCTTGCGATACATACTTGACAGTCTCTAACACTAAACGCTATGATACCAGACAGATTGATGTGTGAGTAGAAATGTTAGACGTTCTCAAGGTAAGGTTATACCCGAATAAGGAACAGCAAACAGCTTTAGCAAAAAACTTTGGCTGTTGCCGTATGGTATGGAATTATTACCTAGAGAAAACTAACAATCAGTACAAGGAAACAGGAAAAGGGTTGAACTATAACGAGATGGCTGCACATTTAACCCAACTTAAAAAGCAACCAGATTACCTGTTTCTGAAAGAAGCGACTGCTGCCACATTACAACAGTCATTAAAGAATTTGGAATCAGCGTTTAAAAACTTCTTTCAAAAAAGAGCTAGATTTCCTAAATTCAAAAGTAAACATCAAAAACAATCCATTCGTTATCCCGAAGGTTGTTCAATTCAAGGGAATGGTTTGAAACTTCCCAAATTAGGGATTGTTCAAGCAAGAATCTCAAAAACAATTAGCAGTAAAATTAAATCTGTTACCCTGTCCAAGACAAGTACAGATAAATATTTTGCTGCTATTTTGTTTGAATCTGACGATTTAACCGCTAAGAAAACCGGGAAAATCTCAGGGATTGACTTAGGGTTAACAAGTTTAGTGACAGTGTTTGACGGTGAAACCTATACAAAGGTTGATCCGATTAAACCCACTAGAAAATATGCCAAGCGATTAAAAAGAAGACAGCAAGCATTGTCTCGAAAGACAAAAGGGTCTAATAATCGCAAGAAACAAGTCAAAAGAGTTGCTAAAGTTCATGAAAAGATAGCGAATACAAGACAAGATTTCCTGCACAAACTCTCTCGAAGGTTAGTTGACGAGAACCAAGTCATTGTAGTGGAAGACCTTTGTGTTAAAGGATTAGCGCGTACCAAGTTAGCAAAATCTGTATTAGATGCTGGCTTTGGAATGCTAATTAACTTCCTGGGCTACAAACTAGAAAGAGAAGAAGGAAAGTTAATTGAAGTTGACAGGTTCTTCCCGAGTACAAAGCTTTGTCATTGCTGCCAATTGAAAAACAATTCATTGAATTTAAGTGTCCGGGAATGGGTTTGCCCAAATTGTCAAACCCACCATGATCGAGATAAAAACGCAGCAAAAAACATTAGGAAAGAGGGTATAAGAATACTGTCAACAAATACCGTAGGGCATACGGAATTTCAAGCTGGTGGAGAGGATGTAAGACTCGTTGGTGCTTCCACCGAAAAGCATTCTTCTGTGAAACAAGAATCCCCCGTCACAGTGTAACTTGATGGGGGAGTGTCAATGTATCTAATGTTTCTGTGAACTCTCTTAAAATCTACTTTTAATTTTAAAAGTTATGAGATGATTCCCATCAGTTTGAAATGGGGATGAGAACCAATCGGAAAACTTGCTTATTTTCCAACTCTGGAAGACAATTCATTCACTCTTTAATTTCAGCATATGACAGTTAGCCCTAATCTTGATTCACCGACTTCAATTCAAACCGCTCGTTCTATTGCCCGAACTATCCGACCTATCGGGGTTTCAGCACTACATGGGATGGCGTTTTCAGGAAATACTCTGTTTACGGTTGATACCCTGCGTGGGTTTTTACTAAAAGTTGATCCGAAAACCGATAATACAACAATTGTTAATCCTTATCTGGTTTCTGAGTTTACGGATGTTACGGGTTTAGCAATTTGGGAAAATACTCTGTGGTATACCCGCGATGAACGAGTTTATTTTTGTGAAAATGCTCTAGAAGAAGATCGGATTGTTAATTTAGCACCTCAACTGTTTGCCACTCTTCCTTATGAAGCAGAAGGGATTGCTGTTTGGAAATCAACGGTTTATGTAACCTGTGCAAAATTGGGATATATTTTTGTATTTAATCGGGAAACGGGTCGAGAAATTACTCGATTTTATACTCCGGGTATCGGTCGGGAAAATATTACAGTTCGCGATGAAGAAATTTGGATTTGTGATCAAATTGAACAAACGGTTTATTGCTTAGAACGAGGAACCGGAAAGACGAAGTTTAGTGTCTTAACTCCTTTTGAATATCCCTGTGGATTAGCGTTTTATTCTGATCCGGATCAGGGTGAAGATGTGCTTTATGTCGCCTATTCCGGTGATGAGTTGTATATTCGGGATGATCCCAATTCTGTGGAACAATATCAACTGGCAAAACGCGATCGCACGTTTATTCATCCTTTGTATTATCATTATAATGAACAAGAACGTTATGCCACGTCTAATGGTTTTTTGGTGGAGATGTCTTATGTTGAGGAACTAGAACCGCTAGACGAGGTGATTCTCGAAGATGTGGAATGGCGCATTGCTTTACCCTCGGAAACCAACCGCCAAAAAATTCGAGAAATTACGCCGATAGGAATGCCTTTTACCGAAGAAATTAAAGACGGAGAACGGGTTGCTGTCTTTAAATTTAAGCCTTTTAATTCTAAAGAACGGCGGATTTTTGGTTGGAAAGCGTTGCTAGAAGTGCGGTCGATTAAATATCAACTGAATCCTTTAGATGTGGAGAATATTCAACCCTTAACGCCTGATTTTCGAGCGAAGTATTTAGTGGATGATGATAACTTGGCGATGGAGTCGGCAACGGTAATGAATGCAGCAGATGAGGCGGTGGGTAGTGAGACGAATATTCTGCGAAAATTGTTGAGTATTCGTAATTATGTTTATGATCAACTGTCCTACAGTCTCACTGCGAAAATTGAAACGCCTGATGTTGTTTTAAAACGGGGAGTGGGTTCCTGTGGAGAATATGTGGGGGCTTTATTGGCGTTGGGAAGGTTAAATAATATTGCTTGTCGTACTGTTGGGCGTTATAAATGTCCGTCTTTTCCTGAACGAAAGAATATCCCTCTCCAAGCTGAGTATAATCATGTATGGTTGGAGTTTTATATTCCGGGCTTTGGTTGGGTACCGATGGAGTCTAACCCCGATGATATTCAGGATAATGGCCCTTATCCTTTGCGGTTTTTTATGGGCTTGGCTTGGTATCATATTGAAATCGGAAAAGGAATTAGGTTTCAACAACTGACAAACAACGGTTTACCTGTGAATAAGGAGGAGGTTTCGGTCGGGAATTTAGCCATTAATCATGTCCGGTTTATAATTCGAGAAGAATTACCTGCGGATTAGAATTCACTGAGGAGAAGTTCGGGTACTGTTGACGACAAAGGAGGAAATCATGGAATATTCTGTCATTAATATTTTGGCTTTAGTGACCTTAGTGATGATGGTGATTGTTTCGGGCGGAATTGCTTATTTAACAGCGATGGAATGGCGCGATCGCCGACGACAAGAACGAGAAAAAAGACAGCAGCGTTAATTTAATTCAAGTTTAATTGACGGGGCTTTTAGAGTCTTCTGGGGGTTCTTCCTAATGCAATGGTTGCTGAACCAATCACTACTAAAAAAGCACCCAAAATTGCCATCGGGGTATGGTGTTCGGGTGTAATAAATGCAGGGAAAATAGTAGAAAATACCCCCACACCGATCAGTGTGATCACGGGGGTAATGGCTAAAACAGCACTCACTCTAGAGGCTTCCCAGTGTTCTAAGGCTTCAGCAAAAGCCCCGTAAGCAATTAAAGTATTTAAGCCACAAAATAACAAAATAGCAAATTCTATTGGATTTAAAGTCAGTAGGCTTTCAGGAGTTGAAATGGGGGTAAATAACAGGGTTGAACCGCCATATATTCCCAGCATAATATTAGAAGAGGGAAGTTGGAGTAAAAGCTGTTTTTGCGCTAAGGCATAAATTGCCCAAAAAATCGCCGCCAATAGGATCAACAAACTTCCCAATAAATATTGATTAGGAGTAACAATCAGGGCTTGGAGTTTTTCATTAAAAAATAGAATAAAACCCGAAACTAAAATCCCTAAACCGAACCATTGACGACGATTATAGCGTTCTTTAAAGATAATTATTGCCCCTAATCCCATAAACACAGGAGCAATTTGAATTAAAACTTCTGCGGTAGTTGCTGATGTTTTTGCTAAACCTGAAACAAATAATAAATAGTTTCCAGCTAAAAATAAAGTCGCAATTCCCCACAATTTCCAAGAAACTTGTTTTAATTTTTTCCAGGCAGGAAGTTGGCCTTTCCAAGTTAAATAGCTTCCCAGTGCCATAAACGCAATTAAAAAGCGAAATCCTGTTAGGGTATAAACATCAAGCACGTTTAAAGTCACAGTTAAAGCCAGAGGAAGAAGACCCCAAAGAAAGCAGGTAATCAATGAAAGGGCGAGTCCGATACGCCATTTTCCCGAACTTGAATGAAGTTGCATTTTGAATACAGTTTTATTTAACCCATGAGTTGCAGTATATAGCGCTACGCGCTAGGCAAGAGGCAATAGGCAAGAGGCAATAGGTCAGAGGCAATAGGTCAGAGGCAACAGGCAGTTATCAGTTATCAGTTATCAGTTATCACTGTAAACTGTCTTCACTGGTCACTGGTCACTGTAAACTGTAAACTGTAAAAGCTGGTCACTGTAAACTGTAAACTGTAAAAGCTGGTCACTGTAAACTGTAAAAGTAGGATATTTTAGGGTTGACAAATTTGAGGATTTGGAGGTTGACGAATAACTCCCGTATTTGTTGGGTCATAACTGACTAATATAACGTCTCCATTCTCAGTTCTTACCCATCCCCTCGCCGGAACAATCGTCCTTGAATCTACTGTATTATTATCCCGTTTTTTCGATTGTTGTGAACGACGTCGGGAAGAATTATTAACAGAAGGGGTAACAGGTTCAACCAGAGAAGGTTCTAAGATTGAAACTGAAAACAAATCTTGAAGGGGGTTGAATGCAATACCGCCTCGTCCAGTAACAATAAATTGACTGGTTCCTCTTTGTTTGCAGGGGTCTTGAGCGATTAATGCAGCCGGGTCAAGCACTTCAACTTGCGTTGTTTCTGGCGGGTCAAAATTGAGCGTTGTATCAATAGAAAGTTCTCCAGCAGCGTTAATAATACTATTTTGAGATTGTAAAATAGCCAGTTCTGAATTACCAAAAGGACGAATATTAATATTACTCCCTCCCGTTGGGTCAAAGGCGCTGGTAACAATTTGGCTATTTTCTAACAATACTAAAAAATTTGAATTAATATCAATATTTCCTTCAAACGTTTGACCGCTTTGACTTCCTGCGGCAGAAATTTGACTTGCACGCCGCACTCGAATATCGGGAGAACTAATACTAATATTTCCGCCTTGACCCGTAACGGATTCTGCGAATAGAAATGCTTGTTCTAAGCGAACTTGGGAAGCACTCATGTCTATATTTCCGGGATTCCCTTCACCGCGACTACTTACTAGAATTCCAGATTGCTCTCTAACTGTTAATTGGTTTGTATCAACAGTTATCGTTCCCCCATTACCCACCCCCGTTTCAGAAACGTTTGCAAGGATAGAAGATTGACCTGTTAACTCAATATTTTCGGCTTGTATGTTCACTGAACCTGCATTGCCCTTTCCGAGAGTTGTTGTGAATAATTGAGCTTGATCCCGAAGTGTTAAATTATCAGTTTCAATGGTGATATTGGCTCCATTACCCACTCCAGTTTCGGAAACCAATCCGATGACAAAAGCTCGATTTGTTAATTCAATATTTTCAGCCTGTATATTCAGAAAACCCGCATTCCCATTTCCTTGAGTTCCTGTAGATAATGAAGCTCGATTGCTTACGGTTAAGCTTCCTGTTTCAATAATCAGATTTCCCCCATTTCCTATGGCTCCTTCTGAAATCCCAGTAAAAATTGATGTGTCTTCTCCATCTATATCAATCGATTCTGAAGCTTTAATGAAGACGGTTCCTCCTCGGGGATTTGGTGGATTTTCAACAGCAGTGATTTCAGATTCATTAAAATTAATTCCTGAAACAATAACAGAGTTATTCAGCAGTCTAATTTGTTCGGTTTCAATAGTAATATTTCCTCCATTACCCGCACCATCCGTTCCACTAGAAATAAACACCTGATCATCAAATAACACCTCTTGAGCTTGTATACTAATTGAACCCGAAGAACCCGTTCCCGAACTAGAAGTTGTAATTGTTGCTCCATCAATTCCGACTAATCTTTGTGCGGTAATTGAAATATCTCCGGTGTTGCCTCCGTTACTAGCTTGAGCAACAATTCGACTACCTCTTGTGGTTTCTCCGGTTGATAAGGTAATCGTTTGAGTTCCTCTACCACTAATTTCGAGAGTATTGGCACGAATATCAATTGAACCCGAACTGCCGACATCCCCTGTAAAAGTTGATATCTGCGCTCCGTTGAGTATTCTTAATTGGTCGGCTTCGAGTGTGATACTTCCCACGCTAGTATCGCTAAATACTATATTAGGAGATGTTTCGTTTTGTATTCTACTTTTTGAGACAGAAATTCTACTGGGAAATCTTCCATCACCAATTAATTCAATCATAGAAGCTTGAATATTGATAGAACCAGCACTACTGCCGTTTCCACTAATTACTGATACACTACCTCCATCTCGAACGGTTAATCGTCCAGTTTCTAAATTAAGGGTTCCTGCGGTTCCTTCACCATTTGTCAAAACATTTAAACTACTTTCTGAATAGAGTTCATCAATACTCAACTCTCCCCCTATCTCTACTTCCGCCGCCTTAATTTGTACCAAACCCGAACTCCCCCTTCCCGAAGCAGAAGTTCCCACCGTTCCTCCCTCTCGAATTGTCAGTTTATTTGTTGTGATGAAAACACTTCCTGCGCTTCCTTCTAAAAGAGAACTGCTTGTTGATATGTTGCTAAAAGATGCGGTCATATCTTCAGGATTAATCGAAGGTTCTAGAACAAAATTAACGGAATCTGGATCAAGTTGAACGGGACTTCCTCCCCTAACTTCAATAGATTCTGAAGCGTTTATAATGACATCTCCTGCTTGTCCGGTGTCGAAGGTTGTCGCAAAGATAGTACCTCCATTCCGAACGGCTAATCTGGGAGTATTAATAATAACGCTTCCTGCATTACCATTACCTAATGTTCGAGTAGCGATTCGACTTGTAATGCCAGTAGGTGAAACTCCTATTATGTCTACAGACTCGGAAGCGTTAACGGTTATATTTCCCGTTGAACCTGTTGCTTCTGAGTTAACATCAAGCCGAATATCTCCACCATCACGAATGACTAAATTGTCGGTATCGATGGTAATATTTCCGATGTTACCTATTCCAGAAGTTTCGCCGAATATAATAGAATTTGAAAGATTGATGTTCTGTGCTTCAAGATAAATATTTCCTCCGTTTCCGTTACCTGATGCACTTAAACTAATCTGTCCATTTATTGCATTAAGCGATGAGGTTGAAATTTCAATATCTCCCCCCTCTCCAACAGCATTTTCTCCAACATTGCTGAAAATACCACTATTTGATAACTCAACAGAATCGGTTGCAAAAATCGATACTAAACCTGCGTTTCCTTGTCCGAATGTACTGCTTGAAATTATCGCCCTATCAGTCATTCGTAATTGTCCGGTTTCTATTGTAATATTTCCTCCATTACCAATACCTGTCTCACTTAAACCTGCAATCAAAGCACTCGGAAATTCCCCATCAGCAGAAGTACCCGAAACTTCAACGGATGCGGCTTTTACATTTATATTTCCTGCGTTTCCGTTTCCTAAAATAGAAGTGCTGATAAAAGCACCACCGTTTATTGAGAGTGAATTAGCTGTGATGTTGATGTTTCCAGATAAACCCGTTCCACCCAAATTTATTCTATTGGTAATTGAACTGCTTGCACCTGTTAGGAGAATATTTTCTTGAGCGTTAATATTAATATCTCCAGTTTTTGCTTCTAGAAATCCTAATCCGTCATCAATTCCCACCCGAATAACACTATCACCCGATATTTCAACATTCCTTGCATTAATATTAACGTCTCCGCCTCCATCTGCACGAACGTTTATTTGAGATTCATTGGTTAACGCTACATTTCCCCGTTGAATATTTTCGGGAAAGGTTAAACTATTATCAGGATTAATTTGTACAATTCCCGGTTCTGATAATCCCCCCAATTGAATTCTACTCCCTGGAGAAATGGCAACTCCGTTATCAAATATTACATCTCCGCCTATTAATGCTAAAGTTTGATTTTGAGGAACATTTAACCCTTGACGATCCAGAAAACCTGCATTATCTCTTAATGAACTCCCATCCTCTGAGGTGGTTAAAATAGCTCGATTAACAATAGTCCCCGGATTTTCTCGAATATTCAAACCCAATGGCATATTTATTGTTAATAATGGCGGTGCTTGGGGGTTAGATGCTGCAAATTCAAAGCCATTTTCAAATAATATTCCATCGGCTGTTGTGGCAAAAAATGAACCCCTCACATCTAACCGTGCGTTCGGCCCAAATACAATTCCCGCAGGGTTAATAAAAAATAGATTTGCATCGCCCAACACTCCCAACGTTCCGAGAATTTCTGAGATATTCCCCCCGGTAACGCGAGTCAGAATATTGATAATATTATCGGGGTTGGAAAAGTAGGCTCCCCGTCCCTCTCTGATATTAAATTCTTGAAAACTATGAAATAAGTTAGACCCCCGAACCGCACCCCCGTCTATGCGGTCGCTCGGTATCTCTCGAATATTTTGATTGGGAATAACCACCGAATTTTCATTACCCAAACTGTTATCGGGGATAATTTGTGCTTGAGTGGGTAAAACTTGAATTATAGAACTCAAGGCTATTAAACCTGTAAATAAGGACAGGTCTAAGAGGGGATGCTGTACCACTGGCATTTTTAAGCTTGAGGGATAATTATTTTTTAGGAGTATACCACTAAAAAAAGAAATAAGTCACCGTTGACAATATTCAAGAATGTGAAAAATTAGTGACACTTATTCCCTCTCCTTGTAGGGGAGGGTTAGCCAGAGGTAGGAGAGGGGTTGGGGGCTATGTCGTATAGATGATATTAACGGGTTTATGGTCTTTGTTCAATGCCATTACCAATGACTGCTATTTTATGGCGATAAACGAGTTCGGCGCCAAACCAACCTGTAATTCCTAAAACTGTAGCAACGATTAATGATAGGATTAATCCTAAAGGTAGGATAAAAGTCGTGGGCTGATCCCAACGGAAAAACAGACTAATTCCTGACACAACTAAAGCGATAATATTCCCAATCATGTGAATCCAGCCTGCGCTGTGTTCTCGGACACGATGGATACCCAAAAAGTCGATCATCCCGGTAATTGCAGCTAATAACCCCGTTAATAATCCTGCCTCTAATAATAGATTAGAAGCTTTAGCCCAAAAAAGATCACGGGTGAACCAATAACCGAGATCAGTTCCTAATACTCCAACTAAAAAAGCAATCGGAAAGGTAACAATTAACGGATGAAAAGGATGTCCGGCGACTGCGACTTTACTGGGAACTCCACTATCGTAAAACTCTTGTTCGTCGTTTTCAATGAAGGGAGGAACATTGGGATACTGAGTCATAACGTCTCCAAGCCTTAAATAGGTCTATCGTTCGGATCATCCCATTGTTAGGATTGATTTTGCATCTATCTAAGTAGGGGGGTTGCAGACTAACTTAAGGTTGATTAAGGTTCGACAATAACAGGTGTTCCAATGGTTACTTTATCGAATAAAAGTTTTACATCTTGGTTCAACATTCGGATACAACCATGAGAAGCGGCTTGTCCTACGGTGTCTTCGTTGGGGGTACCGTGAAAGCCAATATAATTGGTGCCATCTGTCCAAAAGCCTATCCAGCGTATTCCCAGAGGGTTGTCGGGGCCTGGGGGAATAATTTCTCCGGTGAAGGGATGTTCCCAGGAGGGTTCTTGAATTTTTTGAATGACTTGATATTCGCCTGTGGGGGTTTCCCAGCCTTCTCGACCCACCGCGATGGGGTAGCTGCTGAGGAGTTTTTCCTGACGATAAACGTAAACCCGACGGTTACTGAGTCGGATAACCAGGTGTAACGGAGGTTGAGTTAGACTTTCTAAGGTTGAAAATTTATTGACGGATTGTTTTCGGGCTGCAACAACTCCATCATTGACTGGGGAAGAAATGACAGGTTGAGGGATCACGAGGAATAGAAAAACCACCAGCCAACCGAGCAATCTAAGATTGGATATAAGGGATTCTCCTCTCTGCATATACTGTTGACTTTGAAAGAACTCGCAAACAAATTTTACACAATTTGACGTTTTCTGTCCGGGATTTTATAAAAGACAGCAGAATTCTAGCAAATCAGCCTGATGAGGTTGAGGGTTTTCCAGCCGTCTGGTGTTCGAGTCCTTAACCCCTCTAAAAAACAGAGATCATAGAGGACATGAACTTGTTAAACTAGATCTAGATAGCAGTTGCAAAAAAGTTTATAAAGCTTGGGTAAACTTTGAGCATCTACTACACTTACACTGCTCCCAAAATTTACGGGAATTTTCAGACACTTCCAGGTTGTAAAATTGCGTCTATGTAGGAAACACACGTCCTACTAAGAGTTTCCCGAATTGGAGTCGGTGTTGTTGGAAATAACAAAATTACTTTTTAGTCGGTAAATGGTTGCTCAAACTCCTACCCATCAAACACCTCCTATGGACGCTGAACAGATTTTTCCTTTAATTGACAGCATCCTTCCCTTTGAAGTCTGTTTACACTATCAAGTTCTCCCCTTATCGTTAATTGATAATTGCTTACTTCTTGGAGTCGTTGATCCTGATGATCATTTGGCTTTAGATTATGTCGATAAGTTTTTGGTTTATCGAAAATTTTCTGTCGAGAAAAAAGAGATTTCTTTTCGCGAACAAGAATCTCTTTTATCGGCTTATTTATATCATGTTCAGCAAAATAGAAATTCCGATAAAATAGGGAGCAATAATGCTAGCATTTCTAAAAATAAATCTTCCCTAAAAAAATCATCTGAAAACTTGTCTTCGACGGCTTCTGCTGAAAGCGAAAATTCTCAAAATTTACTCAATCTAGAACTCTATACAAATTATTTAAACCATCCTATTGAAGTTTTAGGAACACTCACGCCTCCTCATTTAGTAGAAGAACTTCTTGGTCGAGTCCTAGCTGGAGGAATTGGTCGGCTTTATTTTGAACGTCAAGCCTCTACAGGTCGAATTTTGTGGAGTCAAGATGGTGTGTTACAATCGGTTTTAGAAAATTTAGACGCTAGTCAATTTCAAGGGGTTATTAATGAGCTAAAACTGTTATTAGAATTACCCTTAATTCCGGTTGAAAAATCAAAACAAGCCGAAATTGAACGTATTTATCGCGGAAGTCATATTTTGTTGCGTCTGCGAGTCACATCAGGAGAATATGGGGAAGAAGCAAATTTACAAGTCTTACGAGGTGCGGCGTTAAAATTTCATCAACAACACAAGCTGGCTGTTTTAAGTCGGGATGCTTTACGGTTAGCGCAACAACTGGAGAAAAAACTAACAGAAATTGAACAACGTGCAGACTCAGCGCCTTTACCTTCAGATAATTTACCGCTATTAACCCAATTACTCAAAACCATTCTCCAACAAGCTGAAGTCTTACTTCAAAAAGGGGAGTAAGTGACCTAATTTGTTACCACAATTCATCTAAATTACCCCCCAAAATTGGGCAAAATGGGGGGGTTATGTGGTTTACCAATGATTTATTATTGATCAGACTTTAACCCAGTGCAAAATCTTCCAGAGAAACTGAGATAAAGTTTAAATTTTCTGCCGCAGTATCCCGGACTAACCCCAGAATATTTCCGGTACTTTTCTCTGAAATAACAACAACTTGAATGGTTTCTATTTGAAAATCAGCCGTTCTTATTTGTCCTAACGGAAACGGGCCGCTTGGGTCATAATCTCGGCGATCGCCAATTACCATAAATCGTTCTGCTAAGATCAGATCATCAGCCGTCAAACCCTCCGTTAAACCAATGACATCATCAGCCGGGTTGTAGTCTAAAATAATATCAACGGTGACAGGTTCTACAGCTGCAAATAAATCGCCTTCTGGTGGAGTTTCTGAACCGATTTCTTGAGGGGGAAAAGCTGTATCAGTTCTTAAGATGAACACATCTTCTCCTTCACCACCCCAAAGTTTATCAACACCTAAATCTCCAATAAGGGTATCATTTCCGGCTCCACCAACAATCTCATCATCCCCTTGACCGCCGCGAATCAAATCATCACCATTATTGCCATAGAGTCGATCATTTCCTTTATTTCCATTGATTACATCATTCCCCTCTCCTCCGGCAATGAGATCATCACCTTGCCCGCCTTTAATGGTATCATCTCCTCCTTTTCCCAGTAAAGTATCTTGACCTGAATTGCCATAAATTAACTCACTATTTTCTGAACCCCGAATATAATCATCTCCTGCTAGGCCAAATATTCCCCCTGGATAATTCTCCATCACATCAAAGGTGACTTCAACAATATCTGAGTCAGAAGTTAATAGAAAAAAACCAAAGGGATTTGTAGGATCACTGAGAGGTTCGGAAATGACCTGCACATCAGGAGGATCAGGAACGCTGGTGTCAGGGTTGATCGGGGTTAAAAAGTCAAAAATTTGTGCCATAATCTGAGTCGTGAGAGGTGGTTTTAGCTGGAGACAAGAGGGTAAAGCTAGAATATCTAATTCTAACAAAAGATCAAGCTTTTAACAATAAATTGAGATTTGCACGCCATAACTGATTAGAATAGAAAGAGAGGAGTTAACTGCACAATTCAGTTGACCACAGCACAAAAAATTCAGAAGATTCTCTACAAGGGGTAATTTCATTATGGCTTATGATTACGATCTGTTTGTCATTGGTGCAGGTTCAGGTGGGTTGGCTTCTTCCAAACGGGCGGCTTCCTATGGTGCGAAAGTGGCGATCGCAGAAAATGATTTAGTGGGTGGAACTTGTGTTATTCGCGGTTGTGTTCCGAAAAAATTGATGGTTTATGCGTCCCATTTTTCGCACTATTATAAAGACGCTATCGGTTATGGTTGGAGTGAGGTTGAACCCTCTTTTGATTGGAAAAAGTTAGTCGATGTTGTCGATAAAGAAGTCCGGCGTTTAAGTGAATTGCATATTAGTTTTTTAGAAAAAGCTGGTGTTGAACTGATTCGCGGATATGCTAAATTTATCGATCCGCATACTCTAGAAGTCGGCGATAGCAAAGTGACGGCTGAGAAGATTTTAATTGCGACTGGGGCGCAACCTGTTAAACCCGATATTCCGGGAATTGAACATAGTATTTCCTCCGATGAAATGTTTCTTTTGAGTGAACAACCGAAACGATTTGCGGTTTGGGGAGGCGGTTATATTGGGGTAGAATTTGCAGGCATTTTAAACGGTTTAGGCAGTCAAGTTACCCAAATTATTCGCCGGGATTTTATTTTGCGAGGATTTGATCAGGATCTTCGCAGTAATATTCAAGAAGGCATGACTAAACATGGGGTCAATTTTCTCACAAATACCAACATAGAAAAGATTGAAAAAACTGAGGAAGGCTTGAAAATTAGCCTCACAGGTGAACAACCAGAAAACCCGTTAATCGTTGATCAACTCCTCTGTGCAACGGGTCGTCAACCGAAATTAAGCGGATTAATGTTAGAAAATGCTGGAGTTGAAATGAACGCAGGTGCGATCGCTGTGACTCAAGATAGTCAAACTTCTCAACCTCATATTTATGCGGTAGGAGACTGTACAGATCGGGTGAATTTAACCCCTGTTGCCATTGCAGAAGGTCGCGCTTTTGCCGATACTGAATATGGGCATACTCCCCGATCAATTAGCCATGAAAATATTGCCACCGCCGTTTTTTCTCAGCCCGAAGCAGCCACTGTGGGAATGACCGAAGAACAAGCTAAAGAAAAATTTGGAGACGCGGTAAAATGCTATAAAGCCCGTTTTCGTCCTCTGTTTCATAGTTTAACGGGATCAGACGAAAAAGTGTTTATGAAGCTGATTGTTGAAAGTAATACAGATCGGGTATTAGGCGCGCATATGGTCGGGAAAGATGCAGCAGAACTTATTCAAGGCGTTGCGATCGCAGTGAATATGGGCGCAACAAAAAAAGACTTTGATAATACAATGGGAATTCACCCCAGCAGTGGCGAAGAATTTGTAACCATGCGTTAAAATTTATCCCCATAAGTCAAGGAGAGAGTGAAGAAATATAATATTCATTCCTCCTTTTTTAGCTGATTTTGGTATAATAAAACCGAATAGTTTTGAGAACTCATTCAACTCAGTTTATGGAAAGATTGAAAAGAATAAACTTCTTAAATCGCCTAAAAGCGGGAAATTTTCAACACTTTAAACGCTTCAGTGTATTACTATTTGTGAGTTTTGCTTTACTCACCTTTATTGTCGGACAGTCCCCTGTTTTCGGACAAACTCAAGCCACAGTAGCCGTTGATTTTGCCGCCCGTCAAACGGGTATTCATTCGATGAGTGGTTTTTTGTATGGTATGGGAGATGAGAGACCCCCAAATAGTATAATTAGTCCCCTCCAACCCAAATTTTGGCGAACATCCAGGCTCAATCATTATCCAAGAATTACAGGTTTTGGTTCTCACTTTCAGTTACTTTTAAGTGATACTTGGGGTTATGGCGATCGAGGCAGACCCTGGCCCTATGAAAACTATCCACAATGGGAAGAACACGTTCAAACAGTCGCCCGACAACACAAAAATAAAAACATGAGTTGGGATGTGTGGAACGAACCCGACTTACGAGATCCCTTTTGGCGAGGAAGCCGACAACAGTTTTTTGAAACCTATAAACGCGCTTATACTATCCTACGTCAAGAATTAGGGCCAAATGCCATGATAGGCGGGCCAAGTATTGCCAAATATGATCGAGGATTTTTGAAAGCATTTTTAGATTATTGCAAAAATAATAATCTAGAAGTGAATTTTTTAGCCTGGCATGAATTATATGATCCAGAAATTATTCGCATTACCGATCACGTGAATGAAGCGCGGCGTTTATTTGTTCAAAACCCCAACTATCAAAGCCTGAAAATTCAGAAAATTTATCTCAACGAAATTGTGGGGCCAACCGCTCAATATCGTCCTGGAGAAATATTAGGATATCTCGCCTACACCGAACAAAGTGGGGTTGATGGCGCTTGTAAAGCCTGTTGGGAACCCCTGGGAGGAGGACGGAATAATTGTTTTAATGAAAGTCTGGATGGTTTAGTAACACCCGAAAATTCAGCGCCTAGAGCCGCTTGGTGGCTGTATAAAGCCTATGCGGATGGGTTTAGTTCACGGGTTAGAAGTCAGTCGAGTAACCCGAGAATTGTGGCGCTGGCTAGTCAGTCGAACCCTCAAAAACAAGCACAAGTTTTGTTTGGTTATTTTGCACAGGGCGCTTCACCCGGGAGGGCAACAGTTGTTTTAACATTGAGGAATTTACAACAGCTTGATATTGCTCGTCAGGGACGTCCTCTCACCTTTGCGATCGCCAGAATACCCAATTCAGGAGAAAAAGTAATTACCCAACTCGATAAGCTTAGAGAGGAAAAAATTACAGTGAGTAATCAAATGATCCGGTTAACCATTCCGAATGTTCAATTGCATGAAAGCTATTTACTGACGATCAGTTAAAAAACAGTCGATGACTCCAGTATGATTGGATACAATATGCTCGGAGTCATTTTTGTTATTTTATGCGTAGTGCGATCAAAAAAATTGAGTTCATCAAAATTATTAAAAGTTTATAAAAATTTGAATAACTTTGGAAAATTTATAAAATCTCAAAATCACTAATCAAATCTTTAAAATACTGAATGTTGAGTAACAAATTTACATAAGAATTGTAAAAAACTATAAATAAGTTCCGGTGACTGCCTTATCCTTGATCCTATAACCTCTGTTCAATCACCCAAAAATAAGGAGGTGAGTTTAAGCTGTGCATAAATTCTTATGTCCGTGCTGTTCAGAACCCCTATTGGTTCACATTAGCGATCATAAAAAAATCGGATTTTGTATCCGGTGTCATCAAGAAATGCCTCTTTTAGAAAATTATGGTTCTTTAGAGATTAAACCCCAGACAACAGCTGTTGAATTCAGTTCAGATTTTTCCGCTTTGGATTTTAACAATATCAAACAATTTAATCATCAATTTTTTCAAACCAAACTCGAAGGAATTTTCATTTTAGATCCAGACCAAAAAATACAATTTTTAAATGCCAAGATGGCAGAAATGCTGGGATATACTCTTGATGAAATGACAAATAAATCCCTGAGAAGTTTTTTAGATCAAGATCACCCTGCTTTTGCTCAACTTTGTTCCTATAAAAATCTCAGTCATCAAGAAGAAAGATATGAAATCAAACTCCACCATAAAAAAAATCAGTTAGTTTGGGTTAAATTATCCATTAATGTTCTGCGAGATCAAGAAAATCGATTTCAAGGCTATCTGTGTCGAGCCATTGATATCACAGCGAGCAAACAAATGGAACAGGACATCAAACAACAAAATCGACGAGAACAGGCGTTAAACCGACTGACTCAGGTGATGCGATCTTCCTTTAATTTAGAAATCGTTTTTGCCGCAGCCGTCGAGGAAATTGGGAGAATATTTTCTGTCTTATCCGTACAAGTCGTTCAATATCTGTCAGAGGAACAATGTTGGCTGAGTCGATCTGAATACCGTTCACCAGAAGCTGAGTTAGCATTCAATTCTGAGCAAAACTTAGAACCCCTTAAAAAATTAGGCAACCCAAAACTTTTACGATTTTATGATAGAAAAATCTTGAAATTTGAGAGAGAACAACCCTCACTTCCTTTAAATGTTCCATCTCATATCCAGCAACATTCAAGCACAAACAGAGAAATTCAAAACGACGATCACAAAATTGATCAGTTTATGCAAAATTGTCCAGGTTCTTGGCTCCCCGTCCCCTTATATTGCCATTCGGAAATCTGGGGAAGTCTCAGTCTAGTGATGAAAAATCCGGGCTATAGTTGGCAAGAATCAGATTTAAAACTCATTTACAGTTTTGCCAATCAACTCTCAATTGCTATCCATCAAGCCTCACTCTATCAACAACTCGAAGAAGCCAAGAAAAAACTAAAATACTTATCCGGAGTCGATAACCTGACTCAACTGCTCAACCGTCAGAGTTTCAATGAATATCTCTATAAAAAATGGGAGCATCTGTCTCAAGAATCTTTACCCCTTTCAATGGTTTTGTGTAATCTCAATTACTATTCTTTGTATCGAGGAAACTACGGAGAACACGCAGCCGGACTACTGATCAAACAAGTCGCTCAAACGATCAATACAGCCGTCAAAAATCCCTATCATTTAGTGGCTCGTTATGATGAAACCGAATTTGCTGTTTTGTTACCCAAAGCCCATTCAACCCAAGCGGTTCAATTGGTAGAAAGCATCCAGGGGAAAGTCGAGAAAATTCAACTGACTCCCGAAGCCCAAAACGAGCGACAATATTTATCCATGAGTTTTGGAGTCGCCAGCACCATCCCGAAATCTGATCGTTCTCCCGAACAACTCCCCGAAGCGGCAGAACAAGCCCTCGATCACGGTGCCTCTCAATTATGCAAATGTCTGCTGTCTAAAAAATTCGGTTAACATAACACCATAGTCCTGAAAGTTTGTCAATAGCGCCTCGCTCCCTCGCCAGAGAGTGCCAGACGCTATTCTATGGGATTATCAACTCAAATTTTCCTCAAAATCCTTACAAAAATCGGAATCACCATGACATCTGTAATCACAGAAAAAACATACACTTTTGAAGACTATCTCCAATATGATGATGGCACCGATAACCATTATGAATTAGTCAATGGGAAGTTAGAAATTATTAACCCACCTCGATTAGAACATTTTTTAATCATCAAATTGATAGAGCAAGTGCTAGAAACTGAAATCAAAAATCAAGATTTACAATGGCTCTGTTTTAAAGACCCAGGAATTAGAACCGGACAAAATAAGTCTCGGTTAGCCGATATTTGCGTAGTAACTCGCGAACAAACTCAGGAATTAACTCAAAAGTCTCTCGTTTTTGAAACCCCACCCATTTTAGTTGTAGAAGTGGTCAGTCCTGAATCCGTCAGCCGGGATTATCGATATAAAAGGTCTGAATATGCGGCGGTTGAAATCTCAGAATATTGGATTGTAGACCCAACTTCAAATCAAGTCTGTGTTTTGCAGTTAGATGAGGGATTGTATGAGGAAACTGTTTACACTGGAAATCAGCAGATAGTCTCTGAAGTTTTCCCCGAACTAACCTTAACAGTTGAACAGGTTTTAGAAGCAGGAAATATAGGTTGATATGATCTCAGTATTTTCCTCATCTGAGCAATCAGCTTTCTCTTAATTTCAGTTTGAATCTGATTCGGTGGTTGCTATAGTGCTTCGCGCTAGGCAGTTTACTGGTCACTGTAAAAGGCAATACGCATTAACATTAGGATGCCCTCGTCAACACCAATCAGCGAGTCGAGAGCAATCCTCATCTCACGGTAAACGGCAACCTACACCTTCCCACTTTCATAAAAACTCTGGCGAGTCAGGAAATAGATGTAACACTGGATTTGAGGAAAATACCATGACAAAGGCGAACCATCTAGATACTCGCACTACCGGACTGATCGCCATCGGCGTGGCGGCTATCGGGGGCTTGGTTTTGCTCAGTGGGACGAGCGTGGTTATTCAAGCGGGGCAGGTGGGGGTGATCTCCTCTCTCGGTAAGGTGAACGATCACCCGCTTACGGAGGGATTTCACTTCATTAAGCCGGGTGTTGACGGAGTGCAGCGCCTCGACATTACCCGCCAACCTCTGACGGCGATCACCTCCGCCGCGACTTCTGACTTACAGACTATGACGGCTAACATTCAGGTCGAATACAGCCTCGATCCGGAGCGATCGCCGGAATTTGTTCGAGAGTTTCGATCAATCGAGAATTTTAAGTTGATTCTCGACGGTATTGTTAATGAGAGTTTCAAATCGGCTTCGGCTCAATTTACCGCCGAGGAAACTTTGCAAAAACGCCAGGAATTGCAGGCGAAATTCCGCGATAAGTTACAGAATCGCTTGAGTCAGGGGGAATATTTTGTGATTATCCACAGTGTTGCTATTCCCAACCTGGAGTTTTCCCGCGAATTTGCCCAGGCGATCGAACGCAAGCAGGTGGCCGAGCAGAATGCAAGGGCGGCGGTTTATCTCAAGCAGCAGGGTCAACAGGAGGCGGATGCGGCGCTGATCAAAGCCAAGGCGGAAGCGGAGGCTCAAAGGCTTCTGGCAGAGTCTTTGAGCAATAATGGCGGGGATCTGGCGATCCAACTTAAGCAAATAGAGGTTCAGCAAGATTTGGTCAGGGCTTGGAAAGCAGGGGGTTCAACTCTGCCCCAGATTCTGGTGATCGGCGAGGGGAATGCGCCGCCGATGATTTTGAATCCTGCCAATCTGGGTAATAGGAATCCTTAAAATGTAGGAAAAACGATTCTAAAATCTATCCTCTCCGATAAGGGAAATCACTTAAAAGGTGAACGGTCTACTGTAAAGTTAACCAGTTTTTAAGAAGTTTTCTATCAAAGCACCTTTGTGATTGATCAAGATGTCAAATCAGGAAACTGTAGATGCAACTTCGATAATAGGCATGGGTTGACGGTGAAGAATTTCTGCTTCGGCAATGTGATATTGTTGATCAACCCAAACTAATTGGGCTTCTGACACTTGACCTGCTTCTAACTTCACTAAAGAAAAGTTTCGCAGTTTTTGACTGCCTCTGTTTTCAATCCGGTTGACTCGCGCTGCATTCAGATAAACCGTCCCTTCTAAACCCACTTGAATAGATTTTCGCAGACGAGTTTTGGTGTGGCGGAGATTATGGTGCATATGACCAAAGGTGACGAGAGGGATCTGTTTTCCTAATGCACGAGTTTGAGCGATCGCTGAGGCAAAATCCGGGTCGCCGTAATCTCCTCCTATGGGCTTCCAATCTTTGCCGCAGGGGTCTTCTGGTGCTTCTCCTAAGCCACTCGGCCCGGTATGACCTAAAAAAATCACGGTATTCTGGGTTGAACGTTGGGCGGCTTCTACGATGCGACGGGTGGAGTCTTCAAAACTATTCACCCCAAACCATTCTTGATAGAATTGACTCTCTCTCCACTCTGGCCCACCCCAAGTAAAGGGACGACTGCCCACGACGGTTAACCCAAATTCGGGGAAATCTCGTTTTCCGTAGCCGACATGGGCTTCTCCCAATAGTTCTATTTGCTGTTTGACCCAATTTTCTTTTTCGGGGTCGTAGGGACAATGTTTGCGCCCCCAACTGGTCATGGTATACCAGGCGTCATGGTTGCCGAATACTGCGGCTTTGGGGAGGTCTAAGCTGGCGATCGCTCTGACGACTTCGACGGCTTCGTTTCCATAATCTCCGACAAATAGGACTAAATCAACTCCTAACTGTTTGAGGGCGATCCCGTCTTCTTCTTCCCATTGATCGTGTACATCACCGACGATTGCTATTTGAATAGCTGGCTGATAATTTTGATTCATTACTACCCTTTTGCCTCTCTAGATCTAGGATAGGCAATTTCTGACTTTTTTTGAACTGTGGTGTCGATCGCAACAGACAAGTGAGGGTGATCTGCCGCATATTTTGGTGAAATCAACTATAATTAGAAGTTACGTTTTGTTAATCCATTGAGCGGAAAGGACACCTTTATGTTTACCACCCTACTTGATCGCCAGCCTAGCACCGACAGAACCCCAGATGACTTGTTTACGGCTATTAATGACCTCAAACGGGAGTTAAACGCCATTGTCATTGCTCACTATTACCAAGATCCCGATATTCAAGATATTGCTGATTATATCGGAGATTCTCTCGGTTTGTCTCGTCAAGCCGCAGAAACGAACGCGGATGTGATTGTGTTTGCGGGGGTTCATTTTATGGCGGAAACGGCTAAAATTCTCAACCCGGATAAATTAGTATTATTACCAGACTTAGAAGCAGGTTGTTCGCTGTCTGATACTTGTCCGCCTGAAGAATTTTCCCAGTTTAAAGCCCAATATCCTGATCACATTGTTGTGTCTTATATTAACTGTAGTGCGGCAATTAAAGCGATGAGCGATATTATTTGCACCAGTTCTAATGCGGTTGATATTGTGCGACAAATTCCTGAAGATCAACCGATTATTTTTGCCCCAGATCGGAATTTAGGCCGTTATGTAATGGCAGAAACAGGCCGAGATTTAGTGCTTTGGGATGGGGCTTGTATGGTGCATGAAAACTTTTCTGAAAAGAAGATTGTGCAGTTAAAAGTTCAACACCCACAGGCTGAAATTATTGCTCACCCTGAATGTGAAGAACCTGTACTCCGTCATGCTAATTATATTGGTTCAACGACAGCATTATTAAAATATGCTCAACAAAGTGACTGTTCAGAATTTATTGTGGCGACTGAACCGGGAATTATTCATCAAATGCAAAAAGAAGCCAGCCATAAGCAGTTTATTCCAGCCCCACCGATGAATAGTTGTGCTTGTAATGAATGCCCTCATATGCGCTTGAATACGTTGGAAAAACTCTATTTTGCGATGAAAAATAGAAGCCCAGAAATTACCCTTCCTGAAAATATAAGGGTCGCGGCTTTAAAACCCATTCAACGAATGTTAGCAATGAGTCGTTAAAGTTACAGGGTGGGCAATGCTCACCCAAAACGGTAAAATTTATGTCAGTAATTGCCTGAATTTTTAGTGTAAAATTAGAGCAGTGATAATCAAGGTTGTCACAGCAAGCGTTACAGGTTTTTTGAATGAATAATCAACAGTCAAACCGGAACTCAAAAGGCAGTCGTTGCCTTTGTCAGTGGACTGTTAACCGCCAAATTCCTCTACAAATAAAACAAGGCAATACTGAAAATAGATTACCTGTTCAAATTTTTACAACTCCAAAAAATACAACAGGAATACCGGATCATCTCAAAGCCGGAATTGAATATCTCTGCGGCTTTTCAATGGATGATGTGAAAGTTCATTATAATTCTGCTAAACCTGGGGAATTACAAGCCTTAGCCTATACTGAAGATCAAGATATTTATATAGCGCCAGGTCAGGAAGACTATTTACCCCATGAAGTTTGGCACGTTGTTCAACAAATGCAGGGTCGAGTTCAGTCTACTTTGCAGGTTGAAAATATATCTGTGAATGATAATATTATTTTAGAACAAGAAGCGGATCAAATGGGGGAAAGAGCGAATCAATTTAAGATTGATCGAGAAAATTATATCTGTTTTCCCCAAAATATTCAAAGCTTTCAGAATATTATTCAGAGAAAAATTGGCCTAGAAATTGAAGTTCCGATGGATTTACAAAAGGGAACACTCAAAACTGAAGCGGAAAGAAAAGAGGTTTCTCCTTTTAAAACCCAGAGTCGAGAATTACCTTTTATTCGAGCGAATGATCGGTGTATCCAAAAAGGTCAATCTGCAATTATGAATGGCAATTCTTGGAAACTCACTGCTGATGGTTACGAGGATAGTTGGTATTGTGAATATATTACTGATCCGGTTGATGAGACTAAAAATCCTGAAGGATTAACTCTAATTGTTAAAGATTTAATGAATTGGGTTGATCAAAATTTAGTCAACTTAAAAACGGGAGAATATATTCAAATCAGTGAAGATTATGTCGTCGGATGGCACCCTTTTCAAAAGGGAAGTGAAATCTCAGGATCATTTCATGTGACAGCCGGAGTCAGGCTTGATCGAATTTTTGAGATGTTCAAAAAACTGGCTAAAATTAACAAAACTTCTCTAGAAATTCATCAGGATGATTATCAGGGATTATTAATCGGAACAGCCGATAAAATTGTCCTGGAACAGGCGGTTAGCCCTACTCAAAAAATTAATGAATCTTTGGAATATAAAGGCTTGGTTGCTTTGATGGGGAGTTATGTTGGGGGTCAGTATCGGTTTATTAATCATCAGCATGATGAACTGAGTTTACACCCAAAAATCAGAACAGGTAAAATGTTAGTTCCGGTTTTAAGTCGGACTAATTTAGGAGAAATTAGACAACAGGTTAAAATTAATAATCAAGAAGATTTTTTAACTCATATTCTGAAAGCGGCTGGAATGAGTTTAAGTCAAGCCGATCAACCCCTTTTTCCTCATAATTTAACCGCTCGACAGATAACGGGTCGAAGTATAGATGAAAACCCAGAAATTACTATTTCTGAATGGATCAATGGGGTATTTTTAGGTGAAGACAAAGAATGGTCTGATCAAGAGTTAGGAATGGAAGCAGTCGGCCCAGAATGGAAAACGATGTCTGCTGAAGGAGTTTCACAAACCCATCGTAAACAGGGGGCTGTTTTGGAAATTCGTAGTTTTGACTCTTATGGTCTTCCGGTGGATCAATGGGGTGACTTTACAACAGAGGTGGTTTTGTTGTTTACTCTGTTAAATGAATTGCGTCAATAGATGATTTTGATTTAATTTGGGGTTCATGCAGCATCTAATTATTTTTACCCGCTATCCTGAACCGGGGAAAACTAAAACGCGATTAATTCCGGCTTTGGGGGCGGAGGGGGCGGCTAATTTTCAACGTCAAATGACTGAAAAAACAGTACAAACGGTGAGAGAATTAGCTGCATCTTCTTCTGTTTCTCTGGAGGTTCGTTATACAGGCGGAAATCTGGAATTAATGCAGGGATGGTTAGGGGCAGATTTACAGTATAATTTACAGGGAGATGGAGATTTAGGCGATCGCCTGCAAGAGTCTTTTGAAATGGCTTTTGATACGGGTAAATCGGCTATTATTGCCATTGGAACGGATTGTCTAGATCTGAGTGTTGAGATTTTGGCTGAGGCTTTTGAGAAGTTGCAAAAACAGGAGATTGTAATTGGCCCGGCTGACGATGGAGGATATTATTTAATTGGATTAAGTCGATGGATTCCTGAAATTTTTATAGGGATTAGTTGGGGAACGTCTGAGGTATTTCAGCAAACTCTAATGATTTGTAAAAAGCTGAATTTATCCGTTGAATTTCTGCCAATGTTAGCTGATATTGATCGTCCTGAAGATTTACCATAATTTCTCATCAGTTTCTCATTAAAGTTTAGGATATCTCTCAGACGGGATAATTAAACTTAATCAACAATCAACCCAAATCAATCGGTTCGTTGTTGCGCTTTAGCGCGATATAGCATTGGTAAATGAGTTAGGTCAATGACAACTATCAAGCAAGCGAGACGCTTGCACTTTTGTTTGAAAATGCTAAAAATAACAAGGTTAATGACAAAAAAAAACTTAAAGTGCAGCAGGTATCTTGACTTTTAGAATCCGAAAAATTTATAATGAATGAAGCTAAAATCTCGATTATTATTCCAGTTTTAAACGAAGAAAAAACAATCACATCTGTATTATCTAAACTGCAAAAGGCTCCGAATTTAGAACTGATTATTGTTGATGGTGGGAGTATAGATTCTACTGTAAATATTGCCCAAACATTCGGAAAAAATGCTAAGATAGAATTGCGAGTCATCAAAACTCAACGGGGACGCGCTCATCAGATGAATGCTGGGGCAAAATTAGCCACCGGAGAGATTTTACTCTTTTTACACGCTGACACGCAATTACCCGATCAGTTTGAGAAATGGGTGCGTCAGACTGTCGATCAACTCAATGTCATAGCGGGGGCATTTGAACTGAAAATAGCTGCCTCTGTGGGGGGGTTACGTTGGGTTGAACGGGGGGTAAAATGGCGATCGCAATTTCTCCAAATGCCCTACGGAGATCAGGCGATATTTCTCAAAGCCAGTCGCTTTTGGGAGGTGGGTGGCTTCCCTGAATTGCCTCTGATGGAGGATTTTGAACTGGTGCGTCAGTTACGGCGCCGGGGAAAAATTGCCCTTGTCCCTGTGGCGGTGACGACTTCGGGGCGACGCTGGCAAAAGTTCGGCGTATTGCGAACCACGTTAATTAATCAAATAATTATTATCGCCTATTTATTGGGCGTTTCTCCCGAAACTCTGGCTCATTGGTACAGAAGTAAACATTAATCAACAAATATGTGAACTTTTTTAACGCTCCTGTTGATTTGTGCGACTAGATGACGCCAAGATGCGTAAAATAGAAGCTCAAGTTTGCTACAAATTTTCAAGCATACAGGAGAAAATCAATATGAGTGCGGCTAGTGACGCCAGAGATACAGGGTTTGTACAACCCTACAAAGGAGATCCTTTCGTCGGACATCTATCTACACCGATTAGTGATTCTGACTTTACACGGGCATTTATTGGCAATTTACCCGCTTATCGTAAAGGCCTTTCTCCCCTGTTGCGGGGCTTAGAAATTGGCATGGCTCACGGCTATTTTATTATTGGCCCCTGGGTGAAATTTGGGCCATTACGCGATAGTGCCAGTGCCAACTTAGGCGGATTAATTTCAGGAATGGCTCTGATTTTAATTGCTACTGCTTGCCTGTCTGCTTATGGGTTAGTTTCCTTCCAGAAAAAAGTTGAAGGGGCTGAGTTCTTACAAACCGATGAAGGTTGGAGTCAATTTGCAGGCGGTTTCTTTATCGGGGCTATGGGTGGCGCTTTTGTTGCCTTCTTCCTGTTAGAAAATTTCTCCGTTGTGGATGATATTTTCCGAGGAATTGTCAATAATTAGTTGCCCTCTGAGTTGAATTTTCTTGACTCAACTTTAACACGGGTTAAAGCAACTCAGAAGTCATTTTGCTTACAAGTTTGCTACTGTTAAATTAGGAGAATTTAAGATGACAGGTTCATACGCGGCTGCATATTTGCCCTGGATTTTAATTCCGGTTGTTTGCTGGTTAATGCCCGTTGTTGTAATGGGTTTACTGTTCATTTACATTGAAAGCGAAGCCTAACTCAAACTGGGACTGCAATCGCTCAAAAAATCCTTCAACTACTTCTGTTGGGGGATTTTTTTACTGTTAACAGAGTAACGACAGCCTTAAACCCTATTCACCAATCATTGATGCTAGAATAGTAAAAAAGTCTTTAAATTTTGAAGAAATAGATAAGATATGGTAGTGGCTCATCCTGAACCAGAATCAAGAATGAAAAGAATTGAAAAAATAGTTTCTCTCATTCTAGAGGAAAGACCTGTATTTCAAGAGGAATTGAATCATACAGAGAGGGTTGAAAAAATATTTAATTTAGTTCAAGAGCATTTAACCCATGAGGAATTTAACAAGATATCGGATGAAGAATTAAAAGAAAATTGTAGCTTTGTCATGTCAACAGAAATAATTTCAAAAACCTTAGAGGATTTAACCCCTGAGCAAATTTCAATTTTTGATGCAATGACTCAACGGACATGACTATAAACGATGAGTTACCTATTAGACACAAATATAGTTTCAGGTGTCATCAAAAATAATTTTAAGATTAAGCAAACCTTAGAAATCCAAAAAATTCAGGGATTCGATATTTATATCAGGGGTATTGGGGTTGACACCTAATGTAAAATCGTTAAATCTTGACGACAGATGATAGATGTTGAGTGCATCAAATACTAGACTTCTTTCTTGGATTGAAAAATAATATTTTTTTGATGCACCCTCACCCTAAACAATTTAATGAGAGAATGTGTTATGACGCCATTTTCCTAAATGAGACTCTGCAATACTGGCTAAACGTCTTAAGTCGATGATTTCTTGTCGTAAGTTGTTGATAGTTTTTTCCTGTTCTTCTATTTTTTGTTTTAATGCTCCGTTACTTTCTGATGAATGGGTTAACTCAGTATTGCTATTCCACTGGTTAGAAACGGTTTGAGGTTGATGATGTATTTGAGTGTGACTTGCAGAATGTTCTACTGCAACGCTAGCATGAGATTTTGCTGTGGCGGTTGCTACACTGTGAGCAAGTTGGGTTTCGAGTTCAGGGATACGAGTGAGTTGATGTTCTAAGTCAGTTATTGAAATGTTTTGATGTTCTAATTGTTGTCTCAACTCGGAAACGGTGGCTTCTTGTTGTTCTAATTGCTGTTCTAACTGTTTTTGTAACTGTTTATGGTCTTCAGCAGGAACGGTTTGAGCGAGTTGTTGTTCTAAGTTTTGAACGGCTTTAACTTGCTGTTCCAACTGTTTTTGTAACTGTTTATGCTCTTCAGCAGGAACGGTTTGAGCGAGTTGTTGTTCTAAGTTTTGAACGGCTTTAACTTGTTGTTCTAACTGTTTTTGTAACTGTTGATGGTCTTCAGCAGGAACGGTTTGAGCGAGTTGTTGTTCTAAGTTTTGAACGGCTTTAACTTGTTGTTCTAACTGTTTTTGTAACTGTTTATGGTCTTCAGTGGGAACGGTTTGAGCGAGTTGTTGTTCTAAGTTTTGAACGGCTTTAACTTGCTGTTCTAGCTGTTTTTGTAACTGTTTATGGTCTTCAGCAGGAACGGTTTGAGCGAGTTGTTGTTCTAAGTTTTGAACAGTTTTAGCTTGTTCCTCTGACTGATTTTGCAGCGTTTGATAGCGTTCTTGAAGTTGAACCAGATCTGCTGAATCTTGATGTTGATTGGGTTGACTTTCTTCGCTTTCGACTTGGGGAGCAACTGAATTTTTGTCAGAACTCACTGCTAAATTGACTGTTTTTGTTTCGGTTTTTGTCTCTAGTGTAATGGTTGTTTCATTACCACTCCCAGAAACATCAAACTGACCTCTAGCAATACGTTCAACAAACTCAGACCTTGATAAACCAAGCTCTCTAGCAATGTCACCCAATCGCTTTGCTCCAGTTGGAGTGAGAGATACCCCGACTTTTACCTTGCTTTCAGAATACAAGGTTGGAACACCGCGTTTTCTTTTTCTTGACATTGCCTTCTCCTCAGCATTTTAACTTTAATACTGTATTAAAAGTATAGTTGCTGAGTGGGATCAAAGATTTCTAAGATTTGTAACGTTGTTCTCCTGATGGGTAAAAATCGATCCAACAGATGACTAAAAGGCTTACTTCTTCACCCTCACAAAAGGCTTCCAATTGGACTGAGTGGGTTTAGACTTGACAGGAAACACTTGTACAGCGTCGTTGGATACTGAGACTTGAACTCGCATTCCAATAGATAAAGCCTCTCCCGCTCTTGTTCTGGCTACGAGTTTTCGCCCAGAAGGAACTTGTAAACTATAATGAAGTTCTCGCCCTAAAAATTGGCGATCGCGAATGATCACAGGTGCATCTTCATCCGGTTGGAGGATAAAATCTTCTTGACGCACCATGAGTTCGACCTCTTCTGGGTGATTACCAGTCCCGTTAAAAATCTGTTCAATTCCGTTACTCTTAATTGCAAAACATCCCAATTCAGTTTCCCAAACATCGCCCTGTCGTTGAGCGGGAATAAAGTTGGCTTGCGTCACAAATTCAGCCACAAACCGAGAAGCGGGGTGCTGATAAATTTCTTCTGGGGTACCCCATTGTTCTAAACATCCCGCCCGCATCACCGCTACCCAGTCAGAAATTGAAAGTGCTTCTTCTTGATCGTGAGTGACAAAAATTGCTGAAGTTCCAGCCGCTTTAATAATTTGTCGTAACTCTTGGCGAAGTCGATGACGAACCTGCACATCAAGACTGCTTAAAGGTTCATCGAGTAGTACCAAAGTTGGACGTGGAGCTAAAGCCCTTGCTAAAGCGACTCGTTGCTGTTGACCTCCTGAGAGTTCGTGAGGATAACGTTCTCCTAAGCCGGATAAGCCAACCAACTCCAGCACCTCAACCACTCGTTTTTTGGCTTCATCGTTGGACTGTTTTTTCAGATTTTGCAAGCCAAAAGCAATATTTTTCTCAACCGTTAAATGAGGAAAGAGTGCATGATCTTGAAACACCATCCCAATATCGCGTCGTTCAGGAGGGAGCCAATAGTCAGAACTGGCAACTATTTTTTCACCAATTTTAATCGTTCCTGATTGGGGCTGCTCAAACCCAGCAATCATTCTCAATAGAGTAGTTTTTCCGCAACCCGAAGGCCCTAACAACCCTAAAACATTCCCTTCTTCTAAGGTTAACGTTACATTTTGAACCGCAGGGGGATCTTGGGCTGAAAACTGCTTGGTGACTTGATCGGTATGTAAAATAACGGACTGACTCATGTGTGACCTGATTAACCCCGACTTGATCTTTTTAACTGGTTTATTGCAATTTTACATCAAAAACTTAGAATCTTTAAGAGGGTGTTTTTGGGATATCTTCGCATTAATCTTCTGTTATATTTTGTAGAGTGTGCTACAACAGGCCATGATTGTCAACAAGATTGAGGAGAGAAATGTTTCGGATTTTCCGATTTAATGCTTGGACAGCTTTTGTTACGGTGATTGCACTGCTGATCGCCAGTCCAGTTTTGTTTGTACTCAGCAGTATTTTTACAGATTCTAGAGAGATTTGGAGTCATTTAGCCTCTACGGTGTTACCCGACTATATCAAAAACACATTAATTCTGATGTTTGGGGTGGGTTTCGGAGTGTTGCTCGTTGGGGTAGGAACAGCATGGCTCGTCACTATGTGTCGCTTTCCGGGGAGTCGTTGGTTTGAATTTCTGCTGTTGCTTCCCCTGGCGGCTCCAGCGTATATTTTAGCCTACGTTTATACAGAATGGCTAGAATTTTCAGGCCCGGTTCAACGCTATTTAAGATCGATATTTGGTTGGACTTCAGTGGGAGACTATTGGTTTCCAAATATTCGTTCAATTGAAGGAGCGATCGCCTTATTAATTCTCACGCTTTATCCCTATGTTTATCTACTGGTACGGGTAGCCTTTTTAGAGCAAGCAACCTGTATGTTAGAGGCGAGTCGTTCTCTAGGTTGTAACCCCTGGCAGAGTTTTATTCGTGTTGCAATTCCCCTGGCTCGACCTGCAATTATGGCGGGTTTAGCCCTAGCATTAATGGAAACATTAAACGATTTTGGCACCGTTCAACATTTTGGGGTTGATACCTTTACTACTGGAATTTATCGAACCTGGTTTGGCATGGGAGAACGAGTTGCTGCGGCTCAACTTTCGGCAGTTTTAATGTTATTTATTTTAGCTTTAATTTTACTGGAATTTTGGTCTCGTCGTCAAGCAAAATATTATCAAACTAATAGTCGTTTTAAACAGTTAAATCCATTTAAACTCGGCGGAATCAGAGCTTTTTGGGCTTTTTTTGCCTGTTTCACTCCTGTTTTTTTTGGGTTGTTTCTTCCGGGAATCTTATTATTTCAAATGACGCTCAACAATCTCCATACTGTTTTTGATCAACGTTTTTTTGTATTTTCCTGGAATAGCTTATTAGTTGCCACCCTCACCGCAGGTTTAGGGATTATCATTGCATTAATAATGGCCTATGGTGTGCGAATCAAACCCAGTTTAGGAATGCGTTCTTCTGTACAAATTGCATCAATGGGGTATGCAATCCCCGGTTCCGTGATTGCCGTGGGAACACTCATTCCTTTGGGTCGCTTTGATAATGCTATTGATAGCTTTATGCGGGAAACCTTTGATGTTTCTACGGGGTTATTATTCAGTGGAACTATTACCGCTTTAATCTTTGCTTATTTAGTGAGATTTTTAGCCGTTGCTTTTGGTTCGGTCAACTCCAGTTTAACCAAAATTAAACCCAGTTTAGATGATGCTTCACGCAGTTTAGGTCATAACCCCACCAGTACCCTCGTCAAAGTTCATACTCCGATGATGTGGGGAGGTTTATTAACGGCAGGAATGTTTACCTTTGTGGATGTAATGAAAGAATTACCCGCAACATTAGTTGTTAGACCGTTTAACTTTGATACCCTAGCCGTGCGAGTCTTTAATTTAGCAGCCGATGAACGACTCGCCGAAGCCGCCGGGCCTGCCTTAGCCTTAGTGGGAGTGGGACTGCTTCCGGTTCTGTTAATGAGTTGGAGAATTGCTCAATCTCGGCAAATGTCTGAGAGTCTAGATTAAACAACAGGGAAGGGTTAAGCAGAAAAGATTCTTAACAACAAAGGAACTGATGGCGTTGACTTCTGAAGACGGGATTTCCTCAACTTGAAGAAATAATAAGCACCTTTGTCAATTTGTCCTGAGTCAGTTTATCATATTAATCTTTGACTCACGCCATATTGTTGGGATGCAAGATATCCTAGCAAGTGAAGGTCATTTTCCTTCTTGGAATTATCATGCTAAACCCGAATTTGGATCAAATCCAACTCAACAAAGAAGAATACGAGCGCTATTCGCGTCACCTGATCTTACCAGAAGTCGGCTTAGACGGACAGAAACGCCTAAAAGCGGCGAAAGTTCTGTGTATTGGAACAGGGGGCCTGGGTTCGCCCCTGCTGTTGTATCTAGCGGCCGCAGGAATTGGACAGATTGGTATTGTTGATTTTGATATTGTAGACAGTTCAAATCTTCAGCGTCAGGTCATTCACGGTACGTCTTGGGTGGGTAAACCAAAGATTGAGTCCGCGAAAAATCGGATTTTGGAAATTAACCCCCTTTGTCAAGTTGACCTCTACAATACCCGTTTGAGTTCTGAAAATGCCTTAGAACTCCTGGAACCTTATGATGTGATTGTTGATGGGACGGATAACTTTCCGACACGCTATTTAGTTAATGATGCTTGTGTGTTGTTGAATAAACCCAACGTCTATGGTTCAATTTTCCGCTTCGAGGGTCAGGCGACGGTGTTTAACTACGAAGGTGGCCCGAACTATCGGGATCTTTATCCTGAACCGCCTCCCCCCGGAATGGTGCCGTCTTGCGCTGAAGGTGGCGTTTTAGGAATTTTGCCGGGATTAATTGGTGTCATTCAGGCGACAGAAACGGTTAAAATTATTCTGGGTCGAGGTCAGACATTGAGTGGTCGGTTACTGCTCTATAACTCTCTCGATATGACTTTCCGGGAGTTGAAGTTGCGACCTAACCCGGTTCGACCTGTGATCGAAAAACTGATCGACTATGAACAGTTTTGCGGTATTCCCCAAGCTAAAGCAGAGGAGGCGAAAAAACAGATGGAACTTCCTGAGATGACGGTTCAGGAGTTAAAGCAACTGCTTGATAGTGGGGCGGATGATTTTGTACTTGTCGATGTCCGCAACCCCAATGAATATGAAATCGCAAAAATTCCAGGTGCGGTATTAATACCATTACCAGATATCGAGCGGGGTGTGGGTGTTGAGAAAGTGAAAGAGTTGCTGAATGATCATCGCTTAATTGCTCATTGTAAAATGGGTGGGCGATCTTCAAAAGCGTTAGGCATTCTCAAGGAAGCGGGAATTGAAGGCATTAATCTTAAGGGTGGAATTAACGCTTGGAGTCAGGAAATTGACCCTTCAGTTCCACAGTATTAATTAAATCTTTTTTCCTTTAAATCAGGATAGGAAATTCAAGTCAAATTTGAGTGTAACCTATCCTATTTTTTTGTCTATTTTTTATGGCTCTCTATCCATTGATTCTCAAAATCTATCTATAGCTAGAGAGTCAGCCGGATTTTTTGATGTAAAAAGTAAGTCTTGATAGATTTTTAAAAGGCTTGAAAGTCCGACTCAAGATTTAGTTGTTCAAAACGAGGGGCATAGACTCGGAAAATTAATCTTGATCTCACTATAATAGAAAAAGGTTCAGGTGGTCGGCGTATTGAAACAGGAAAATAGGAATGTTCTTCAATTTGCCTTTCGTTGCTTTTATCCCTCACGGACATTGTTACCTCTGGAAATCACAGCTTGTCAGCTTACATATTGTCTCTGATACTTTGACAACTCTTTCTTATTATTCTATTCCTCTAATTTTATTTTACTTTGTTCGCAAGCGTGTAGATTTACCCTATCCGGGGATTTTTCTGCTATTTGGAGTATTTATTATCTCTTGTGGAACGACTCACCTGATGAATATTTGGACGCTTTGGCATCCTAATTATTGGGTTTCTGGGTGGATTAAATTAATGACAGCAATTGTTTCTTTGTACACCGCCGTTAGTTTGTTTCCCCTTGTTCCTCAAGCTTTAGCTTTAAAAAGCCCCACTCAACTTGAAGCAGCTAACCGACAATTACAACAGGAAATTTCAGAACGTTTGAAGGTAGAATTAGCATTACGACAGAGTGAACAACGTTATCGTGCGATTATTGAAGATCAAACCGAACTCATTGCTCGTTTTCAAGGTGATGGGACTCTAACTTTTGTGAATAAAGCCTATTGTCGATTTTTTAAAAAGAGTCTAGAAGAAATAATTGATCATTCCTATAAACCTATCGTTTTCCCTGAAGATCAGGAAAAAATTGATCAACATCTTCAATCCATTAGTTTAGAAAATCCAGTAATAACGTTGGAGAATCGAGTCATCGTTGAAAACGAAGTGCGCTGGATGCAATGGATTAATCGAGGGATTTTTAATGAGATCGGTGAAATTGTTGAATATCAATCAGTGGGACGAGATATTAGTGAACGCAAACAAGCCGAAAAAGTAAAATATCAAGAAACGTTACTGAAAGAAATTCATCATCGCGTTAAAAATAACTTACAGGTGATTTGTAGTTTGTTAAGGTTACAGTCTCGTTTTGTTCAAGATCCACTGATCAAAGAAAAATTTATTGAAAGCCAAAATCGAGTAAAATCTATGGCTTTAATCCATGAAAAGCTGTATCAATCTGATGATTTTCGCCGGATTAAGCTGGATGAGTATATACAAGATTTGACAAGAAGTTTGCTGAGAACCTATCAGATTAATTCGACTTCGATTCAAATGCAAATTGATATTGAGCCAAATATTTTTTTAGATCTTGACACTTTAACCCCCTGTGGGTTAATCATTTGTGAATTGATCTCTAATGCTTTAAAATATGCTTTTAGTCCGAATACATCAGGAATGATTTGGATTCAGGCTAAATTAGATCCAGAAAATCATCTGACTTTGAGTATTGGGGACAATGGTAAGGGTTTACCCTCCGAGATTGATTTTAATAATATTAAAACGCTAGGACTGCAAGTGGTTCAAGATTTAACCGCTCAACTGCAAGGAGAGTTAAAAATTGATCAAGATCAGGGTACTCTATTTAAAATAAAGCTAGGTCAGATAAAAATCAGTTAATCAAAAACTTTTTTTGTGAAACCCCCATGAACAAACAAGTGATTATTTTAGTCGTTGAAGATGAAAGACTGGTTGCACGGGACTTGCAAGCCACCTTAGAAGATCTGGGTTATCAGATACCCGAAATTACAGATACAGGAGAATTAGCAATCCAAAAAGTAACGGAAATTAAACCGAATTTAGTGTTAATGGACATTCGGTTAGCGGGTGAAATGGATGGAATAGAAGCGGCTGAAATTATTACAAACACTTTTCATATTCCCATTATTTATATTACCGCTCATGCTGATGAAAATACCCTCAACCGAGCGAAATTAACTGAACCTTATGGTTATTTGGTTAAACCCTTTGATGAGCGAGATTTAAAAACAACGATTGAAATTGCTCTTTATAAGCATAAAATAGAACAGCAGTTACGGGATCAGTCTCAGTGGTTATCCACGGTTTTGGATAGCATCGCAGATGGTGTGATTGCTACGGATAAAACAGGAAAAGTTGATTTTCTAAATCCCGTTGCAGAAGAATTAACAGGTTGGTCTTTAGAGGAAGCCGTGGGTCAATCTATCACAGATGTTTTGAATATTATTAATGAAACCACTCGTCAATCTCTCCACTCGATTATTTTAAATGCTATAATCACAGGTCAAATTATCAGGCTAACTGAACCCATTTTGTTGATTCAAAAAACGGGTGAAGAAATTCCGATTAATGATAGTATTGCACCCATTATTTATTATCAAAATAAAATTCAAGGATCGGTTGTAGTTTTTAGAGATATTACCCATCAAAAAATAGCCACCGAACAACTAAGATATCACGCTTTTCACGATTTATTAACAGGTTTATTAAATCGTAACGGGTTTTTAAATCACTTAAAAAAAGCTGACAGTTATCACCAAATTAATCCTAGTTTTAAGTTTGCAGTTTTATTTTTAGATTTAGACAGATTTAAGGTCATTAATGATAGTCTAGGTCATCAGTTTGGTGATAAACTTTTAGAATATGTTGCCGAAAAACTGACACAATCCGTTCGGAATATTGACTCTGTCGCTCGATTTGGGGGAGATGAATTTGCTATTCTTTTAGAAAAGATCCATGATCTAAATGAAGTGTGTCAAATTGCCGAACGCATCCGTCAAGAAATTATTAAACCTATTTATATTAATGAACATGAAATTTTTACCAATGTTAGTATTGGTATTGTTTTGAGTTCAATTGGTTATCATAAAATTGATGATTTAATTCGAGATGCTGATATCGCAATGTATCGTGCCAAAATGTTAGGCCGAGGACGCTATGAAATTTTTAATGCTACAATGCGAGAACAGGTGCGAGTTATTCAACAACTTGAGAACGATCTGCAACGGGCTTTAGAGCGAAAAGAATTTCAGGTTTATTATCAGCCGATTATTAATTTAAACAGTGATGAAATTAATGGTTTTGAAGCTTTAGTTCGTTGGAATCATCCTCAGCGCGGACTCATTTCTCCGGCCGAATTTATTCCCATTGCCGAAGAAACTGGCTTAATTACATTGATTGATTGGGAGGTAATGCGAGAAGCTTGTCAACAGGTAGATCAGTGGAATCAGCTTTTGAAAAATCGTTCTCCTTTTATTCTCAGCGTGAATCTGTCTGCAAGACAGTTTATTCAAAGCAATATTATTGATAAAATTACCTCGATTTTAAAGGATACAGGATTAGAGAGTCAGTCTCTTAAAATCGAAATGACTGAAACCGCTTTACTCGAAAATCCACAAGCTCTTGTCGGTACAATCTCTGAGTTAAAATCCCTGGGAATTGGCTTATCTCTCGATGATTTTGGGACGGGATATTCATCTTTAAGTTATCTCCATCGTTTTCCTGTTGATAGTCTCAAAATAGATCTTTCTTTTGTTCAGACGATGAACTCAGAATCCCAAAGTTTTGAAATTATTAGAACGATGATTATCTTAGCTCATGCTTTACAAATTCACACGATTGCAGAAGGAATAGAAACTCTTGAACAACTCAATACTTTACAAAACTTACACTGTTTATTAGGACAAGGTTATTATTTTTCTCAACCCTTACCTGCAGATCAAATGCACACATTTTTATTAAATCGTTCCTGTTTCTAAACAATCAAAGCGCTTCGCGCAAGGCAAAAGGCAAAAGGCAGTTTACAGTGACCAGCTTTTACAGTTAACTAATAACTAATAACTGATAACTAATAACTGATAACTGGTCACTGATAACTGGTCACTGTAAACTGCCTCCTTCAGAAATAACGCTTATTTATAAACAGGATTTAGTATTATGCACCCATTCCTGAATATTGTCGCAGTCCTTTTCGCCACATCCAACGGTTTAATATAAAGATGAGGATCCCCCAACCGAACATAACGAATAACCCTCGCCCAACCGGGGTGGGAAGTCCGACTAATATTGAAGCGGGAAAATGAATTAAGTAAGGAAAGGGTGTCCAAAGAATTATTTCTCGTAGGGTTGGCGGAAACATTTCTAAGGGGGCGATCATTCCAGATAGAAAAAAATAGGGGAGAAACCAAATATTTTCTAAAGCGGATGCGCGTTCAATCCAAAAAGAAGCTAGGGCTAAGGTATATTGAATTAAAAACCTTAAGCAAAAGGCAACTAAAATAATTAAAATAAATGTTAAAATAGTGGTCAAGTTCGGGAGCCAAATCGCTTGGGGATACAGGGTAAAAAAGAACAAAACTAATCCGACAATAAACGGAAATCGGGCAAATCGTTCGGCGATATGAGAGAAAAAATGATGCCAAACTGGATCAATAGGTTGTAATAATCGGGGTGATAGTTTTCCTTGAACCACTTCTTTCTCAAATTCAAAAATCACCCAAACGACGTTAAATTGTCGGACAATAAAAGCAGCCAAAAAATAACGGGCAAATTCTACAGGTTCTAGGGCGAGTTCTTGAGATTGAGCGGCTTTCATCCAAATTCCCATGACAATAAAGGGCAGTGAACCAGATAACGCCCATAAAAACAGTTCAGCCCGATACTCTAACATATAGGCATAGTAAGTCGTCAGTAAAGTTCTAGTGATTTTCCACATTTTTTATTGAATTTATTGAATTAAAATAATTTTCTGAATCGCTACGATATCTTTATAATTTTCTAAAATTAAGAGATTCATAAACAGCTTAAGATTGGCTGGAGATAACAGAGAAGGAAATAAAAATTTAGAGGCTTTACTGAGTTTCCCCCGTTGAACCGCTTTTAACCCACCCAGAAGTTTCAGATAGGTTTTTAGCTGCTGAGGGTCAGAAAGATCGGCTTCTGAATCTGAATCAACGGAGGAAAAACCACTATCTAATTCAAAGGCTAATCCCGAGAGTTGACTTTGTTGACGAGTTGCAATTGATAAAAACAAAATTCTCCAAGCTTTCTGGGATAAAAGAGCAGAAGACACAATCTTCCAGGCTGGGTTAATTTTAGCATTTTTTAGGGCAACCAATCCCCAATGTAATCTTAAATAATTCCGAATTTGTTCGAGGTCAGGAAGCTGATGATGATGTTTTTGATGAACGAGAGGATAAATTTTTTCTTTGATTAAAATATTGGTTTTGAGTCGCTTTTCAAGGGTTAACTTTTTATTATAAGCTCCGGGCCAAATCGTTCGATAAGCTAAACAACGATTAATAAAAATTGCATCTCCAAATTGAGCAATTTTAATCCAAGAATCAATATCATCAAAATTGACATCAAAATTTGAATCCCAGCCTCCCGATTTGATAAACGCATCCCTACGATAAGCAACTTGAACGGGGGTTCCAAAGGGAACTTGTTCAAGTAACATTCCATAGTGAATGTCTTCTTGCGGAATATAAAAGGCTTTTCCCGGCCCCATAATTCGAGTTCGACTCAGTTCTCGTTCTTCTGGGTCAATTTGTGCTGCTTGACAAGAACAAATCACGGCTTTAGAATCAGTTTCAGGCGTAATAGTTGTTTGATGAATCGCGATCGCTTGTTGAATTTCTTCAACACAATTTGGCGCAAGATAATCATCATCATCCAGGGGCTTAATCCATTCTCCCGATGCCAAACGAACTCCTCTATTCATCGTTTGGGAGTGACCACTATTCTTAGAATTCCGATGGTAAATTAAGCGGCGATCACTGTCTTGAAGTTGAGATTGACATAGCCCTCTAACATATTCTTCAGTTTCATCGGAGGAACAATCATCAGCCACCACCACTTCACAGGGTATAGTTTGCTTCAAGGCTGAGTCAATCGCCCGTTTTAACAAATTTAAGCGATTATAAGTAGTGATGACGATACTAAATCGGATATCAATATTAGCAGTTTCTTTAAGCATCGTAGAAGCATTGAGAGGAGTAGAGGTTTCCCAGACCAGACCCACCGGAATAATATCCAGATAAAAACGTGATTCTACAGTAGCATTAGCAAATCAGATAGGCCAGAGCTATGAGAAAAAAACTGAATCCACACCCTCTCCCGAAGGAAAAGGCGTGGAATCTAACGCAGCGGAGACAGCTTTAATTTTTAAGCTTGAGCAAAAGTCCCGTGTAAACCGTAGGGAATGTGATGTTTAAGATGAAGTTTAGCCAGAGGCTGGCTAATATCTTTCGCATCTAAAATCACAACATCAGAGCGATGATAACGTGCATCATAGATCAATGTCAAGAGCCAGCCGTCATCTTCATTCACGCCATTGGGACGAGGAACAAACACAGGTTCACCCGAAAAGCCGTGAGGGGCGCTACTCCAGAGTTGACCTTCTCCTGTGTGTAAGTCTAGCTTGAGAACCCCCTGTAAAGGTGCATTACCCTCGGCTTCATGGGCGGCGCCGAGATAGACATAACGATAGGGACGCCCCACCCATTCGGGATGTAAGGTGGGAAACTCACAACAACGACGGTCAATTTGCTGAGGTTTGACTTCACCTGTTTTGAGATTTAGATTAAAATGCCACAATTGCCCCGGATCTAAAGTTGTAAAATCAGTATCTTTGAAATCAGCTTGGGGATCAACACCGGGGAGGGATTGATAACAAATCGAATCAATACACAATTCATCTCCTGTTTCATAGGCGTTGGCGTGATGGAAAACAAACCCAGATTGAGTTGCAAAAGACTGAATTCCGGGTTGTTGTTTTTGATTCCGAGGAATGACTAAAATTCGAGTGGGTTGTTTGGGCTTAAACTCCACACATTCTCCCGCCCCAGATAATCCAAATAGAAACGGGAATGGATTATAACTAACGGGATTTTGAAAGAAAATACAATAATGGGGAGTAATAGCAAAATCGTGAATAAAGGCAAATCCGGGTACTGAATGGGCGTGTTTGCGTAACAGTTTGCCTTGAGGACTCAACTCATAAATTGTAATGGTGGTAGAAAGTCCAGGTTTAATCGAGAAATTGACTAAACATTGTTCACCGTTATCAAGTTCAGAATGCGGGTCAATACAAGGATGGGCAGCAAAGGCTTCACCGGGTTCTAAAATCCCATCTAAATTATCTATTCCAATGGTTTCTAAAGTTTGGGGATGGAGTTGATGAGGTTCGGCTGCTTCCCACAATGCTAACAGTTTACCCCCCCAATAAATAACTTGAGTATTGGCAATGTTTTTTAAGCGTAAATCAAAGGCATTTGCCAAGAAACCCCCAGGTTTTTGAGTTCCAAATACACCCCGATAGAGTGGTTTTCCGGCTTTTTGTTCTTCAACATAGCCTTGAGTCCGCACAAAACGATTACGATAATGGGCGCGTCCCTGAGAAAATTGTATCGCTGAAATCATGCCATCACCATCAAAAGGATGACGCAGGGGATGACCGTTAATTTCTAATAAACCGGGGCCATTCCGATAGAGAGTTCCTTCTAATTCCGGGGGGATTTCTCCTTCAATCTCGTCAATGGGATAATCATATTCGTTGGGTTGAGATAGGTAGCCTTTTTGCCAGTCTTTGACCCGGTAAGATAAACCCTTATTTGCGAAAGGTTTGGGCATTTGTAAGTTTGTCATTTTAAATCTCAAAATGGAGTGATAAGTTATGTGATTTTACCCTAATCTCTAACCCCAATTCCTTCATATTCCGGTACAAATTCAGGTACATGATGATGTCCAAGTTTGCCCGAAATGGGCGTTTGAGAATTAGAATCATCTCCCTGATTTTGGGCATTAACATCGGGTAGCCAGTTGATAAAAGGGAGAGGAAGTAGAGTGGAAAGATTGGTGATAATTACCAGTAACCACAGGTTATCAAACTGATGTTCTGTGATGCCAAATACATGAGTTAACAAAGCGCCAGATTCATAGGAGATGAGTCCAGCCAGGTTGGTCACAGACATTAATAAAGCAAATAATGTGGCTTCAACTCCCGGCGGACACAAACGCGCTGCTAAGACTAAAACAGGCATATAAGCGATTTGTCCCATAACGGTTAAAATCAGACTATCGCCTAAACTAAACCAATGATCATCAATGCCTAAAGCACGGTTAGCATGAGTCACTAATAATAAGGTTGTTAGACCGAGAACGGATGATAAAATAGTAGACCAAGCAAAGATTTTCCGAAAGGGAACGGCTTTAAAAAAGCGTTGAAACAGGAAAACACCTAACAAAGAAGCAATACTGGTAACAAGGCGAACTCGTCCTAAAAATTCGGGTTGAAATCCAAGTTCGTTGGTGGTGAAATAAAAGAAGGCAGAATCTGCTGTTGGGGTGGCTTGCCAGATGAATAGAAATGCCATCGGTAGCCAGATTGTTTTTTGGGTAACGGCTTGACGAAGTTGACCCAGTTGTTGTTTAATAGTAGTCAGATTAGAACGCTGGCTATTTACTTGTTCTTCAGTAATTAACCAAGCCACACCACAAACAATTAAGGGGAAACTAGCGGTAATCAAAAATATCGTTTGTACGGTGAATATTTCTAGGAGAAAGCCACTTAAATAGGCGGTGATTAATCCCCCTAAAGCTGAAGTTCCCCAGCACAACGATTGTAAAGAACCCACATCACTGAGAGATTCTTGACGCGCTCGTTCAACTACTAATGAGTCTACAATTACATCGCTGATGGCAACTGAAAGGGAACTCAGGGTAATTACTAAAGTCGCTGCTAGAGGACTATCAACCACCGTTGCTAGAGCTATCCAGGCGATCGCACCGAGAAAACCTGATAAAATTAAATAGGGTCGGCGACGATAGCCCAAAATTGGTAAACCATCGGAAATGAAGCCAAACAAGGGTTTAATCACCCAGGGTAAGGCGACTATCCCCAACATTGCAGAGACTTCTGCGGGTGTCATCCCCAAGTCATCTTTGAGAAAGAAGCTGACAGCGAGTCGCGCTAGTCCCAGGATGCCTTGAACGAAGTATACGAGTAAGATTGCAATCAGTTCCGGGGTTGGCTTGTTACCGAAGAATATATTTTTCTTGATATTGGCTTTGATTTCGGCTAGCCCCGTCGAAGATATAAGCATTTGGTAAACAAACGTTAAGAAATATAAATACTTATAACACAGGATCAGCTAGGACTGGTATCTACCTATAGGGTTAATCAGGCCTTCTCAATGGCCTATTCCAACGAATTTTAGCGATTTTTCTAGAAATGGGGAGCAAAATCAAGAGATTTGCAGTCTATTTATCTGGGATTCTACAATTTTAAGGAATAATCCTCAACTGCTGATCCTCGTGATCGGCAGTTTTTCTAATCATTGTTGAGCGGAAATCACAGGGCGCAAACAAGAGCGCCCCTACGAGAATTATAATTATTGGATATCGTAGCCGAATTTATTGGCGTCAACTTCGGTTAAATTCAAATCTCCTAACCCATATTCCGCCCAACGTCGAGACACCATCGCCGCAATATCAACATCAGACTCTAAAGCTTCGCCCCATTCGTGTTCAGTTTCGGGGGGAATTTTAGTGGTGGCATCAATTCCCATTCGTCCCCCTAAACCAATTTTTTCACTGGCAAAATCTAAGGTATCAAAAGGGGTATTGGGGAGAATAAATACATCGCGAGAGGGGTCAACTTTAGAAGAAATCGCCCAAACGACTTGACGTGGATCCCGAATATTAATCGTTTTATCCACAACAATTACAAATTTGGTATAAGTAAACTGGGGTAAGGCACTCCAAAAAGCTAATGCCGCCCGTCTGGCTTGACCGGGATAAGCTTTGTCAATGGAGATAATAGCAGCTTTATAACTTAACGCTTCCATCGGTAAGAAAAAGTCAACAATCTCCGAAACTTGTTGTCGTAAAATTGGGGTATAAATGCGGTTTAAGGCAATAGCCATCATGGCTTCTTCTTTGGGTGGACGACCGCTAAAGGTGGTTAAATAAATCGGGTCTTGGCGATGGGTCATGCAGTGGAATCGAATTAACGGTGAATCTTCAACTCCGCCATAATATCCCATATGATCTCCAAAGGGTCCATCGGGTAACATTTCACCAGGGGTGATGGTTCCTTCGAGTACAAATTCTGAGTCTGCGGGTACTTCTAAATCTACGGTTTTACATTTGGCAAGTGCGACTCCTGAACCGCCATATAATCCCGCAAATAACCATTCGGATAAATCAACAGGAATGGGGGTAGCGGCTGCCATAATAATTAATGGATCAACACCTAATGCGATCGCAATTTCTAGTTTTTTGCCGTTTTCTGCCGCTTTTCTCAGGTGTCTTGCCCCCCCTCGCACCGATAACCAATGTACGGTCATGGTTGTTTTAGACTGCAATTGTAAGCGATAAACACCGACATTAGGGGTTCCAGTTTCGCAGTCTTTTGTAATCACTAATCCCAAAGTAATAATTTTACCCGCATCTTTGGGATAGGGGCGAATCATGGGAATTTTGTTTAAATCCAGGTCTGATCCTTCGAGAATCACCTGTTGACAAGGGGGGAAAAAGTTTCGTCCGGGCTTGGCTTTAACGACATCAAATAACACTTTCCCAAAATCAACAGCTTGAGAGATTTTTTTCGGGGGTTTAGGTTGTTGAAGCATTCCCAATTTTTTCCCCAATTCTTCTAACTCTTGGGGGGTTTCCATTTTCATTGCTAAACACACTCGTTGTTCAGTGCCTAGCAAGTTAATCGCCACCGGATGAGGCGACCCTTTGACGTTTTCAAACAGTAAGCCTGGCCCACCGGATTGTAACATTCGATTGGAAATTTCTGCAATTTCTAAATCGGGGTCAACTAAAGCATTAATGCGTCGTAATTGTCCCCGTTCTTCTAACAGTTTTAGGAATCCCCGTAAATCTCTCGCCATTATTTTATCTTAAAGATGAGGTCTCTTTAATCTATTATGAGGGTTTTTGTTGTAAGATAGAAGGGTTATGAAATGTCCGAGATGTGAATCGACCTCTAACCGCAAGAACGGGCGACTCAAGGGAAGACAACGTTATCAGTGTAAAGATTGTGGTCGTCAGTTTCTTGAAGCACCAGCCTCTTTTCAGGACGATGGGGGGCTAGATGTCCAGCATGAACGACGGAGACTCGTTCCTCAAATCGCTCCTTTTACACAAGAATTATTACAGCTTTTTAACTCATCTGAGTTTTTAGAGTCTCTAGCATTTCAACAGATTTTACAGACTTTACCAGGAAAACAACAGATCGATTCTTCCTGTCCTTCTGCTCTTTCTATTTTACTATTAGATGCGGAAAATATAAATGATTTGGATGGAGAAGTTGAAAGGTTTTTAAGTCAGTTATCGACTTATCCCTTAAGGGTAAAGTTAGCTTTTGCCAATTGGAAGAAAACAGGCGGAGATACTGAACTGTATCATCGAGGCTATCAGATGATTCACGTTCCTTTGGGTAAGGATAGCGCTGATGCTCAGATGATTGCAATGGGGGCGGCGATTTCTCAACATTATCCTCATGCAAAAGAGGTGTTTGTTTGTTCGTCAGATTGGTTATTAACCTATTTAATTACCGAATTACAACAGCAGGGATTGTCAGTCTATCGCCTGTCCAAAAAGCCATCTCAACACTCCCCCAAAATGATTACAGTTGAACAGATGAATACGGGAGAGATCAAATCCTATTCTCTGACCGATAATCTGGAAATTCCGTCTTCTCAAAACCTGATGGGTCAACTGGAAACTTTAATTAATGAAACCCATGAATCTCTAGAAGAACGATTAGAAAAGTTATCAAAAATCAATACAATTTTTGAAATTAAAAACCGATTAGAAACCCCTCAAAATCCTTCCTGCTGTTCAAAAGTTCCATCTCCATCAGAAACAGAACCTTCCGTGAAGGTTTCCGAAGAAATCACTCAACCCCCAGTCCAAACTATCTCTATTAACAGCCAAAAAGATTTAGAAACGGCAATTGATTCAACGTTAACTGCTTGTCTCAAGCGTTCACAGCAAAAAACGATATTAATTAATGAATTAGCGATGGAATTTAAGAAAATCTATGAACAACCCCCTAAGTTTTTTCTAAAAAAGTTGAAGCTGGGTTCAAAGTTCTGTAATTTTCTCCAAAAATGCGAGGATTTAGCCTTGTCTAAACAAAAAAATGTCTATAGGGTCGGGTTTAAAAAATCTTCTGGTTCTGCCATTCAATCTCGAAAAGATTTAGAAAATAGTATACTTAAAATCTTAGAAAAGTTACAACCTAAATATTCAAACAGTTTAGTTCCTTTAGAAGTTTTATCTCAACAGTTTCAAGCCCATTATCATACTCCGCTTTCGCAAATCATTAAACAACTAAATCTGGGAAATAAAGTGATTAACTTTATTGAATCCTGTAATGTTTTTACGCTCAAAAAGCAACAAAACAAATATCATATTACCCGTGCAAAAAATCATTAACCTAATGATAACCAGATAATGTTATCATAACAAAAAAATATCGCGAGAGGTTACTTTATGTCCAATAAAATGCCATCCCTGCAACGAGAAATAGGGGTTTTTGGTGCAACCTTAATGGGGTTGGGTTCGATTATTGGCACTGGGGTATTTGTGAGTATTGGAATTGCCACCGAAATTGCCGGGCCATCTGTGATTTTAGCGGTGGCAATAGGGGCTATGATTGCTGTCTGCAATGGGTTTAATAGCGCCCAACTGGCGGCGAATCATCCGGTAAGTGGTGGAACCTATGAATATGGCTACAAATATCTGAATCCTCTTTTGGGTTTTACCGCAGGTTGGCTATTTTTGTTAGCCAAAAGTGCCTCAGCCGCCACAGCCGCGTTAGGATTTTCGGGCTATTTAATCAACACATTCGGCTTAGATAATAATTTATTAGTCCCCATAGCATTAATAGCAGTTTTGACTCTAACCGGAATTGTTTTAAAAGGGATTCGTCGTTCTAATTTAGTAAATTTAGGGATTGTTTCTATCACGTTATTTTCGTTAATAGCCTTTATATTAACAGGCTTACCCACAGCCATTTCTCCGACGGGGGCTAACAATTTAACACCTTTTTTCACGGGAGAAAATCCGATAGCCACCTTGCTACAAGCCGCAGCCTTAATGTTTGTTGCCTATACGGGTTATGGACGCATTGCCACCTTGGGCGAAGAAGTGCGAGAACCCCGTGTTACTATTCCTAAAGCCATTCTGGTGACGATGATCATCACCATGTTATTGTATTTGTCAGTAGCCGTGGTGGGGGTAGCCGTTGGGGTAGAGGGGCTGAGTGATGCCACACAGCAAGCGGCACCCTTAGAAATCGCAGCGAGTCAGTTTGGGATACCCGGAATTCGTGAAATTGTCGCACTCGGGGCGATAACAGCGATGTTGGGCGTGTTACTGAATCTAATTTTGGGGTTATCGCGGGTGTTGTTGGCGATGGGCCGACGGCGAGATATGCCCCGTCAGGTGGCCAGACTGAATGCTTCTCAAACCACTCCAGTGATTGCGGTGATTGTGATGGCGGTGGTGATTGCGGTGTTGGTGTTGATTGGGAATGTGAAAACCACTTGGTCGTTTAGTGCGTTTAATGTTTTGATTTATTATGGGATTACTAATCTGGCCGCGTTGCAGATTCCCTCAGAAGGAAGACTTTACCCGAAATGGATTGCAGTTATCGGGTTAGTGTCTTGCTTTTTCTTGGCGTTTTGGGTGGAGTGGCAAATTTGGGCGGTTGGCTTGGGGTTAATTGGGGTGGGCTTATTGTGGCGAATCTTGTTGCAAAGGTTTCAACCGGAATAGGAGATAAGTTTTTTTAGGCGATCGCCCAAGCCTACGTCCAACGTGCTACTCTTAAATATAGCATCAGATATCTTGATCGTGCGTACAGGATCATGCCCCATCCAAATAGCCAACTTGGGACGAATGATTCTACTGTAGTGAATACGGTTTGCAATTTTCTTTATCAAACTCTGGTTTCTCTCCAGAAGCAAAACCCCCAATGGCTGAATCCTCAGTATCAAACGGTTCCCTGGCATCAACCTCGCTATGAATCTCTCTTTCACAAGAAGATTTATCAAGGGTTGAGTCAGGTTAAACCGCCTGAGAAATTATTGACTAAGGTTCAAGACTATCTCAAAATTTTGCTGAGTGCAGAATTTATATTGTCGTCTGAGTATGCGGCGCTGATAGTCCAACTCGAAGAACTCATTTATCCTAACCCTCAACTCACCCCTTATCCCCATCCGAGTGATAGCAATTCTCAACCCCTATTTTTCAACGGACGTCGTTTTTCAACCAGTGGAATTAGTATTCTGTTGTTGGATGTAGAAAATCTACAACTCGATGTTGAAACTGAGAAGTTTTTAGAAACAGTTTGTACTTGTCCGCTACAAATTAAAGTTGCTTTTGCCAATTGGCGAAGTATGGGAAAAAAAGATATTGAATTTCACCAACGCGGCTATCAACTGATTCATGTTCCGGCGGGAAAAGACAGTGCTGATTTAAAAATGGCGACGGTGGGTTCTTCTATTTTTGTGTATTATCCCACAGCCCAAGAAGTTTTCGTTTGTTCCTCTGACCGGGCGTTAACTCATCTTTGTAATACCTTACAAGGTCATGGGTTAACCGTCTATCAAGTGAAGAAGAAAAAAGATAAAATTATAGTGTTAAATAATCGCACAGGTGAAACTCAACAGTTTACTTTAATTTCATCTCCCGATATCCCATCCATTGATGAATTTATTGTGCAGTTAAAAGACTTAATCCGTGCTGAACAAAAGCGAATTCAGAGTCAATGGATTAAACTGTCGAGACTTTCTGCCTTATATAAAGATACCTATTCAGCCACGATTAGTCAAGTCGTTTCAGCCCATTATCCTGACTTAAAAGCCCGAGACATCTTTATTAACAATCCTCACAGCTTTGTGATTCATCAACCCTCCGAAAAATCCCAAACCTATGTCACCTTATTTGAACTCAGTTCCCCCTCAGAAAAGTTAATCTCCCCGGCTGAAAACTCAAGTAATGGCTTAGGAGTCATTCAATCCGTTCAACAGTTAGAAAACGCCTTAGTAGAAATCGTTCAAGAACTCACCGCCCAAACCTCTAGTCCTTGTATTTCCCTATCTATTTTAGGCAGTTATTTTAACAAAAAATATGGTCAAGCTATTACCCAAGTCATCAAACAATTTCAGCCGGGAGGTAAATTTCCCAAATTTATAGAACTCTGTGATTCTTTTAGTTTAGAACAGACCGACCGAGGCTGGAATGTTTGTCTACTCACAGCAAATCTCCCTTCATCTTCCGAAGAAGAATAAAGGGAGAAATCGACTAAGGTATCCAATTAATCCATATACATAAACTCTTGTTTAAGAATTTCTTCCCAAGTATTTGGCCCAACAATTCCATCGGCCACTAATCCAAACTGACGTTGAAATTGCTTAACAGCTTCTAATGTTTTTGGGCCAAAAACACCATCAACTACCAAATTTGCTTCAATATTATTCAAGCGAGTTTGTAATTCAACCACACTCTTTCCAGTATTTCCAACTTTTAAAATCGGGAAAGAACTATCGGGATTATCCAAAGGAGTTGTCGTCATTTGTAATAAAACACTCCAAGTATTCGGCCCAACAATTCCATCAACCTTTAAATTATTCTCCCTTTGAAACTGCTTGACTGCCGCTTCAGTTTTAGAACCAAAAATCCCATCTGTTTTTAGGCTTGAACCCACAAAATTAAGGCGACTTTGTAGATAAATGACATCATTGCCCGTTTGACCCATTTTTAACAAAGGTAAAGCTTGAACCATTTTAGAATTAACGCTGAGTGATTGCATGATGAATAAGGATGGAGTGGTAGACTTTAATGAGTTTAATTTGTGATTGGGTTTGGGAAGTCCGACTTTGAAAAAACTTCTCAATCAATTAATTTTTTCTAGAAATTAGCATCTAGGAGAAATTAAAGCGTGCCAAGTTAAATAACCAACAATTCCGTCAACTGTGAGTCCATATTCTGATTGAAACTTTTTCACAGCCGCTTCTGTTGCCAACCCAAAAATGCCATCAACAACTAATTTAGCCCCATAATCATTCAGGATATTTTGTAACTTGTTCACGTCTTTTCCTTGACTTCCCCGACGCAAAATTGGCATAGACTTAAGCTCTTTAATCGGAATAATAGTCACGCTATCTAAAAGATTCATTGTTTGCGGCCCGACGATACCATCAACAGCTAAACCAAATTTCTTTTGAAATTCTTTAACGGCTGCTTCTGTGGTAAGTCCAAAAATACCATCTTCTTTTAATTTTGCCCCAGTAATATTCAGTTGTCCTTGAATATTTTTAACCGCTTGACCTTGGCTACCGCGACGTAAAATAGTGGTTGTGGATTGCATAACTGAGTCTCCGATGAACTTGTTTCTATAGTTCTAATCTAATTCAGTCGCCAGAGATTGGGCAGTCACACATTTAAGTGAATAGATGGAATAGTCTGGGGTATGATTATCTACATCTCCATTAAAAATCTCCCTTCATTTCTGAAGAGAGATACACAGCGATTAAAGAGGTTAGAATGATCAAGATATTGAGAGGATTTAACCCTTAGAAAAATCCATGAAGTAAAGCATTCCAAGTTAAACGACCAACAATACCATCCGACACTAATCCCATTTCAGATTGAAACTTCTTGACTGCGGCTTCTGTTGCCGGGCCAAAAATGCCATCAACGACTAATTTAGCCCCATAATTATTATTGAGGTTGTATTGTACTTTTTTCACATCTTCTCCTTGGCTTCCTCGACGCAAAAGAGGCAGAGAATTCAGGACATCAATAGGAACAGAAGTGGCTTGAGATAAAGCATTTAGAGTTTTTGTCCCAACAATACCATCAACCGTTAATCCACTTCTTTTTTGAAACTCTTTAACCGCCGCTTCTGTGGCTGGCCCAAAAATACCATCTTCTTTTAATTTTGCCCCAAAAATATTCAGTTGTCCTTGAATGTTTTTAACCGCTTGACCTTGGCTACCGCGACGTAAAACCGTTGTTGTTGATTGCATGATTGATTTTCCGATGAACTTGTTTCTATAGTTCTAATCTAATTGATTAAAAAAAGATTGTGTAGTCACTCATTTAAGTGACCAGATTTAAACTCCCTATAAAAAATCTCCCTTCATCTATTCAAAATAGAGAAAGGAGAAATAAAGAAAAATAATGAGGTTAGAAAGATTAATAGAGGAATGAAATACAATCCCTAGAAAAATTCATGCAGTAAAGCATTCCAGGTTAAAGGCCCAACAATTCCATCTGCAACCAACCCAAAACGGCGTTGAAATTGTTTAACAGCCACTTCAGTGGTTGAGGCAAAAATCCCATTCACAACGATAACAATCTCAAAATCATTTAAACGATTTTGTAATCGAATCACATCATTACCAACACTACCAAAACTGAGAATCGGTAAAGATTGCAGAACCTCAAAGGGAACGCTAGTCGCTTTCAATAACGTATTCCAAGTTTGCACCCCAACAATGCCACCCACTAATAATCCATTTTCTTTCTGAAATTGTTTAACTGCGGCTTCTGTCGCGATACCAAAAACACTATCAATCAATACTTTATATCCCAAAATATTCAGGCGTTCTTGCAAATTTTTAACAGTTTTTCCCTCACTGCCCCGACGCAAAATCGGTAAAGATTGAATCGTTTTTGAATATAAAATTTTGGTTTGCATCTTAAACATTCCTGGGGTTTAGTGTTCATACTTCTAATGTAATCCCTCACTTTTTGATTTCACAGTCACTTTTTTGAGTGAACCCTTGAGACTCCCCTTGAAAAAAAACCCCCCGAATCAAGTCCGGGGAGTTTTTGAAAAGGTTTTGCAATCAGGGTTTTTCTCGGCTTGGGCGCAAACCGCAGCGCCCCTGATTATTTGTTTTAAGCCATGTGAAGCAATTTCGACAAAGCCGCTTTTAACATTGCAATGGCTTGGTTAATCTCTGCTTCAGTTACAATGAGAGGCGGAACAAATCGCACAACTTTCGGGCCTGCTGGAACGAGAAGCAAACCTTCTGCCATTGCCGATTTTACCACTTCTATCGAGGTTAATTCTGCTTCTGCATTGAGTTCCAAACCATTAATTAAACCCCAACCTCTAACATCTACAATTAAATCAGGATATTGAGCCGCAATAGACTGAAGTTGAGTGCGAAGTTGTTCACCGCGTTGTTGAACATTTGCCAAAAGATTTTCCTGTTCTAGGGTCTGACAAACACACAATGCCACTGCACAAGCAAAGGGATTTCCGCCAAAGGTACTCGCATGATTTCCCGGTTCAAACACATCGCAAAACGACTTACATAGCATTGCCCCGATGGGAATTCCCCCGCCTAAACCTTTGGCGGAAGTGAAAATATCCGGTTCAATTCCCAGGTTTTCATATCCCCAGAGTTTACCACTGCGACCCATTCCCACTTGCACTTCATCGAGAATTAACAAAATTCCTTTTTCGGTGCAGATTTCCCGAATTCTTTGGAAGTAAGCCAAGTCACCGGGACGAACTCCCCCTTCCCCTTGCAGCGCTTCTAACATAATGGCGGCGACTCGGCGTTCATCGCGATCAACTTCAGCAATCATTGCTTCTAGGGCGGTAATATCGTTGTAAGGCACATAGACAAACCCCGGAACAAGGGGGCTGAAGCCTTTTTGATATTTGGGTTGTCCGGTGGCGGTAATTGTGGCTAAGGTGCGACCATGAAAACTCGCATGAGCCGTTATGATTACAGGATCCGCAATATTTAATTGATCGTGAGCGTACTTACGAGTGAGTTTAATCGCCCCTTCATTCGCTTCAGCCCCAGAGTTGCAAAAGAAGACTTTATCCGCGCAAGAATGAGCCGTGAGCCACTGAGCCAGTTCTCCTTGGGGGGGAACATAGTACAAGTTGGAAACGTGATGCAGAGTCTTAATTTGCCGGGTAACGGTATCAATAAACGCTGGGTGTGCGTGTCCGAGTGTACAGGTGGCAATTCCGGCAACAAAGTCTAAATATTCTCGTCCTTGAGTATCCCACAAACGACAGCCTTCACCCCGTTCGAGAGCGAGGGGAAAACGCCCATAGGTATTCATCACATGAGCGTTAAACTCATCGGGACTAAAGGGCGGTGTATCGGTTGTTGTAGAGTCTTTAAATAGGGTATCTAAGCTCACAGCGAACTCCTAAGTCTTACTTTAGTTTCTATCCTGACCTTGATTTTAGGCGAAAAACTGAGATTGAGGGGGTCAAAATTGATTCAAAAATGCTTAAGATCGTTGACTTTTAGATTCTAAACTCTGGGGGTAATTCGTTAGGATCGCGTATTTTTCCCCATCCGGGTGCTGCTTGTGCTGAACGAATAATATAGGCGGCTAATTTTTCAGCTTGTGCTTGGGGTATCCAGGTTTCTGAGACTTGACGACACCAATAGTTGGTATCGCTACCATCAAAGCTAAGGGGATATCGAAAATAGCTGATTAAATTTTTAATATTATCCCGAGGTGGAGTTGCGGCTTTTAGATCTGCTAAAGACAGAGAAACATCAGGATAGGGAATGGTAACACCTCCTGCATGACAGTTGAGACAGCTGGCTTCAAATAATGTTTTACCTGTGGTGATGTCTTCGGGAGAAAATTGCTGAGTATGACCTTGATTATCGACAGATATTTCTATGGGTTGACTGGCTAAATATCGGCGCACATAGGGATCTACTCCCTCAGCTAAAACGGGAGAGTTGAAAGTTAATATTCCCAGTCCAATCAGTAAAAGAAAGAGTAAAAAATTTAGGAAGGTTTGAAATCGCATTGAGTCTAGATTGAGTTGAGTTTTCCTTTGAAAATCAAAAGATTCAGACTTCAGACTTTAGACCTTAGATTAGCCCATTTTCCATCTGGGGAATGCTCCTCCGACGTGAAAAAACTACCTCTAAAACCCAAAATCCGAAGTCTAAAACTGCACTGTTATGTCAAATTAACGGAGGTATTTTCCGCCACCCCACTGATCTCCCCGAATTTTAGGTTCTAGCAAAATATAACCCGCAATGGCGTACAGATCATCTTCAGTGAGATTTCTCATCTTCGGATAAATATCTGCACTTTTGGTACTTGGGTGTAATTCGGCAATTTCGTCAAACCCATCATAAGTGGTGGGGTTTTGCATATAGTCGATCAAGGCTTCAATGTTATTGCGAGCCGGAACAGCACCTGCGAGTGCTTGGGGACTTAAGTTAACGTCAGGATTGGTTTTTGTTACTCCTAACGCATGGCATTGAGCGCAAGCATAGTTAAACAGTTGTTTACCTTGCTTAACCTCTTTTAAACTCAGAACAGTTTGATCCCCTTGTTCGTTGAGGGGAAATGTCCGTAGGTCTTCTGTCAGTTCGAGTGCATTGGCACTATTGACAAACATTTGAAACGTGAAAAATACAGTGGCTACAGCCAGCCAAATGTATCTTTTGAGCATAATTCTCCTTAACCTTATGTTAGTTATGGAACTTTGTAATACACAGTGACTTAATCTGAAAGTTGTTGCTTGAGTCTCAACCGTTTGATGACGAGCAGCCAACCAAAGAATGTCATGGATCAATCATCCTCTAGGATGTCTCTTTGGTCAAAAGTTTGATCGTGCTGGAGTCTACTTCTTTGGAGATCGCTGATTGATCTCCGTGAAGTTCGCTTGTCCTCTCAAACCTATTTTTAAGTCCAGCAAGAGTTAGTCTTGGGGTGTAGAATCTTGTTGTTGGCGTGCCAGAATTTCTGACAGAATTGCTTTGGCATCCTCTAAAGCCAAACGGGTTTGAGGGTGTTTATAGGCAATTCCCAACTGATCGCACAGATTAAGTACCGCTTCGACTGGGAGATTGTAATCCTCCGCAATTTCTGCTATGGACAGGTCTGCAAAACCCATGAGATTTGGTTCCAACAGATTTTAATCAAATTAATTATAGGAACTCTTGGTAACTCTGAAAACCCGTTTTCACAAATCCTTCACTCCCTTAAAGCTTGGACTCCGGCGTGATCGCATCAACTTTTTCTGATGTCAGTCTGATCCTCTCAGCATGAATTTCTTTTTCCTCTGAATGGTTCAACTCCTGGGAAAATCAGGGTTTTGGTTGAACTGAGCTTCAAGCATCGGTACTGTTAGAATTACGATCGCTGACGGCTGAACTCAAGGGTTTAGCTTCAGAGCGAGTTGTCCCATAGTGAGCGGTTTTTTGAGGAAGACGATGCAGGCGAACCAACTGAGCTAAGGTTTTCTTCAGCTGAGGACGGGGAACGATCTGATCGACAAAACCATGAGCTAACAAATATTCAGAGGTCTGAAAATTCTCAGGAAGCTTTTCTCTGAGGGTTTGTTCGATCACGCGCCGTCCCGCAAAACCAATCGTTGCTTTTGGTTCAGCTAAAATAACATCTCCCAACATGGCAAAACTAGCCGTTACCCCTCCTGTGGTTGGATGAGTTAAAACCGGAATATAGAGTAATTTCGCCTGGCGGTGATATTCGAGCGCCCCGGAAATTTTAGCCATCTGCATCAGACTCAACATTCCCTCCTGCATTCGCGCCCCTCCTGAAGCACAAATGACGATCACCGGATATTGTTCTTGGGTGGCGTGTTCGATCAAGCGGGTCAGTTTTTCTCCGACAACCGAACCCATACTTCCCCCCATAAACCGGAAGTCCATGACTCCGAGCGCTACAGGTTCACCGTCAAGTAGACCGATACCTGTTTGTACAGCGTCAGCTTGGCCTGTTTTTTCGCGGTAATCTCGCAGGCGATCGCTATAGGATTTGCGATCGCGGAATTTCAGGGCATCAATGGCATATAATGTGGCATTGAGCGGCATCCAGGTCTGAGGATCGATAAGTTGTTGAATGCGTTCGTTACTATGGACTGCCATGTGATGGCCGCATTCTAAACACACTCGCAGATTTACTTGTAAGTCTTTGGTGTAGGTTAATGTACCACAATGTTCACATTTAACCCAGAGTCCATCAGCTATTTCCCGCTCTTGTCGCTCTGGGCCGATCGGAACTGACTTTTGTCGATTTGCAAACCAATCAAATAGAGACATTAAAAGAGTTTTTTCGGTTAGATTTGTGGATCTTAAGCATGAGGCTGTCTGAACTTGTCAGTTTACCTCATTATTTTGTCTAAATATCACCTATAATATAACGATCTGTTTCAATCGGATGTTTCTTGTGTTAATCCGGGGCTTCTGATTCGTCTTCAATCGGGCTAAGGAGCAAACGAGCAGCCCACTGATGCACCGAATGAACTTGCAGTGCAGCTGGGCTTCCCATTCCCATATAGGACGTTAAACCTAAGTCTACAATTCGAGCCGGAATCCCATGAGCCGCTAAGACTTGCTGCATGAGTTCTGCTTCCCATCGCATGGGTGTTGTTCTAAGAGTAATCCAAGACATGACCCGTTGTTAGAAGGTGGGAAAAAAGAGGTTAAAGTAGGCTGATAATATTGTCTCACCCCACAGGGCAGTTAAAGCTGCCGCTCCGGCTAAAAAGGGGCCAAATGGCATGGCTTGACGTCGATTTAACCAACCTAATGCGATCGCCCCTCCCCCAACGAAAGCGCCTAATGCACAAGCAATGAACCCAGCCAGCAGCAAATATTTCCAGCCTAACCAAGCCCCCATTAAAGCGGCTAATTTACTATCTCCAGCCCCCATGGCGGTTTGTCCTAAAGCTATTGATCCAACAAATGCAATAATATCCAACAGCCACAAGCCGAAAACCGCCCCGATTATGCCCCCCATCAAAGATTGACTGATCTCAGCAGTGTTGAATACTTCTCCCCGCCCCAGGGCCATTTTAAAGACTAATCCCGCCACTAATCCGGATTGGGTGAGACCATTGGGTAAGGTGAGCGTATCAATATCAATCAACGCCAGAGCAACTAACCAACTGAATAACGCCCAATATCCGACGATTTCGACCCCGGTTTGAGCATTCCCCAAAACGATTAAAAACAGTAAGCCTGTGGCGGCTTCTACGAGGGGATAACGAATAGCAATAGGAGCCTGGCAATGTTTGCAGCGTCCTCGCAGCCACAACCAACCGAAAATCGGGACATTTTCAAAGGGACTCAGAGGCGTTAAACAATGAGGACAGCGAGAGGGCGGATAAATCAAAGATAAACCTGCCGGAATGCGATAAATGACCACATTGAGGAAACTGCCAATCGAAGCTCCCAAAACAAATACAATCAAGTGAATTAAGCTCGTCAGTAGGATATCCATATCAAATAGGGGCAATCTTGAAGTGGGGGAGTTGGGAGAGTAATAACTCTTAGCTGTTTCCTTGTTCTCGGTTTAAGACAGTTCTGAGTCAATGTTCTCAAGGGGAATAAATTGTTCTTTGGGTAACAAAATCGGTCGAGAGGAAAAAATTAACAAACCTCGATAAGTGGTCTGGTGAATGATCACGCCTGAAGGTCGTCGCATTTGTCGAGCGTGAACCTGAAGATAGCCCAGGTAAATGCGTCGAGCCGCTCGCAGTAAATCAGGATCAAGCCTGCTTTGATGGCTCGGAGAAATAAAAGGACGTTTAGGTTCTAGCGGAGAAACATAGCTCACAGGAGATACTTTGTAACCTTTGGAGGCTAAGATGGGAGTTGCAAATTTTACTATTAGCAATCATAGGACGATTTTTCTATTATCCTGAAAGAGAGTCATTTATTTTTAGGCTTCTTCGGGTTTCCCCTTGACTCCCGAAACCGAATTCGTTCTAATCTTCCAAACCGATGTCTAATCAACCTGACGCTTTACCGCCAACATCAACAGCCATCCGTAGAGTCGCTCTGTCGCTTCGTCGAGCGGGTTGGATTTGCTTTTGGGGGCAGTCAGTCCTTGCTGTGGTTTCTGGAGTGATTTTGCTGTTTGCAATTTTAGTTGCCAGTCAAACTTCTTCTCCAACGGGTAGTTCAGGAGTTGAAGGCGGTTTAATTTTTGCGCTAGCGGGTTTGGCTGTATTGGGGTTTAGTGCTTATCGTGCGTTTTATCACACTCGCTTAAGTTTACAACTGCGCGGGCCTACTCCAGGGCGACCGAGTCGAGGGGAGACGGTCAAGCAAATACGGTTTAGCTTAATTACTAATCTGGTTGGGATGTCACTGACGTTAATCGGGGCTGAGGCGATTAATGGTATTCTGTTGGCGAAAGCTATTTCTCAACCTCGGGGCATTTTAGATGCTACGGTGAACCTACGAGACTTTATTCAACCCTTAGATATTTTTATCGTTCTTGCTAATACTCACACAATCGTTGCTCATTTTATTGGGATTGTGGGGTCAATTTGGTTAATTGAACAAGTTTATAAAGAGCATCAGTAAAAATTAAAGACTATCTGAAAAGGAGGGTATCGTTTTTGAACTCCCCTCAATCCTGAATTCTCGATTTTTTCTTTAAGTTTTCCTGACCCTCGGGACTCCCTCTTTCTTGTATAATGGTGGTGTCTGCATCCGGAATCTGGTGCAGGCAATAGAAGATTTGACTCAGATGGTATTGTACTGAGTAAATACAAATAATTCAATATGGAACTAAACTCCGAAACGGGTATCGGCTTGATCGAGCCGAAGGTTGTTGAAGTTTCACCCGAACGCTTGCGCTCCTTGCTCAGTCTGATTGAGACTGAACTCTACCAAAGTCAAGTTTATCAGATTGCTTTAGCTAATCTGCAAAAACTTCTAGGAGATGCAGCCCCAAAAGGCGAAATTCTAATCAACGCAGTCGGTCGGGAAGCCATTCAAGTCGCTCTGAAACAAGTCTTAGTCCGGCAGAGCAACACTGTAGTACAACCTGTGCCAAACGGTAACTATTCTGCTGAGGTTGTCAACTCATCCTCAACCCAGGGGGAAAAAACCGTTTCTCCAGCGAAGAAGTCTGTTGCTGACTCATCGGAGTCGTCTTCTACGTTGGTTGATGTGGTGGGGGTCTCTGAGGAAAAAGAACCGTCTGATGGGAATGGGGTTCACTCTAATTCTGTCACCTCTGAGGTATCGCCGATCTCATCTGAAAGCACTCAAGACTCGAACTCTGCATCGAATCAAGCTGAGGTTCAAAAGTCGAAAAAGCGGAAAAGAAGATTAACACAGGCGGAATTAGCGGCCCAAGCTGCTCAAAAACGGGAAGCGAGTCTACGTCAGGTGGGTCAAGAGTTACGCCAAGCCCGTGAGGCACTTTCTGTTTCTTTAACGCAACTTCATCGTCAAACCCTGATCCCTCTGTCTCACCTCCGCGCTTTGGAAATGGGTCACATTGAGGAATTACCCGAAGATGTGTACTTACGAGGGTTTATTTGTCGTTTAGGTAACGCTCTTGGACTGAATGGAACTGCGATGGCGGCTTCTATTCCTACTCCTGATCCGTTACAACATTTGATCCCAAGTTGGTCAAAAGCCGAACTCGATTCTAATTTTTATCTCAATTCTGTTCATCTCTATCTGGGTTATGCGGCTATTTTGGCGGGGTCTTTAGGTGGAATTGCTTGGTTGTCTCAACAGTCTATACCGGAGACGACGATTCCTCCAGAAATGCAGAAACTTCTGCAAGAAAATCCCCCTCAGTCTCGTCAAAATCAGTCGGAGTCTAAAGCTGCATCTAAGCCGGGTTTAGCAACTTCAGAAATGGGGGTTGTTTTAGGTGCTGATATTGCTCCTCCTCAAGCAATGGACACCAATTTAACTCCTCAAGAAATGACGAGTATGGGATTTAGTCATTATCAACCTGAAGGATAAGGGGGAGATTGGGGAAGTTTTTTCTCCCCCCCTCTTTTGGGGAAATCATCAAATCGGCAGATCACATAAATTAGATCACTTTTAACACTCTCTATGAAGGTTAACTGACTTTTATTGATTCAGATTTGCAGGTAATGATTTCCAAAAAGGTTTTTGAGATCCTTCACGGGTGGTATTGATTCCGGTGTAAATATTTCCCTTAAGTTCCTGATAGTAACTATCATCTAAAAAGTTAATATTCATTCCCGTAATGGCTAACCGTCTTTTGAAATGTTCTTGGATATAGTCTCGACCATCAATTAATGGGCCTCGAGGGTTAGGGACGAGGAGTTCACCGTTGACTGAAACTGCATTGACTAAGTTGGGCCACCAAGCATAACCGCTATACCCAAACAATACCGGAACTTGAATAATTTGATGATCTTCTAAGTTAAATTCTCGTTTCAGTTTCTTCAGTAACGGATCAATTTTTTCTCGTTGTAATTGTAGATTGTGTTGAACTAATAAACGATTACTCAACGCGCCTCTAACTGTTGTTTGGGTACTCAAACCTCGATTAATTGCTGCACCTTCAAACCCTTTTTCTGCTAGTTCTTCAATGAGTTTAATTCCCGCTTCGGGACTGACAATTAATAACAAAGGTTGACCCGTTTGACTCGGAATAAAGTTGATAATCTCGCTCACATGACGAATCATTAACCAAGAAGTGTCTATGGCGACGGGGGGGCCTTGTACTTGTTGGGCTTTGAGAAATTCTACCACATCAGGATGTAAAGTTTTTCCGTCAGCTTTCCCATAATAAATACGACCCATTGGATAGTTAGGAATGGGGGGAGTAACTTCTAAATTTCCATATCCATCTAACCATTGATTGAGGGGATCGAGCGATCGCGGTTGACCGACTTCAAACCAACCAAAATTTCGATTCATCAATGATTTAGCATAATGATCGCTCTCATTAGAACGATTTCCATTTAATGCAACGGGATAAGTTTTGAGTCCATTCTGGGTGGGAAACTGTACATAACCAATTTTTGCTGTATCTCGCATCCAGGCTGTTTCACCGGGAGTAATTTTAGGGGTCGCGCCTGTTTTTTCGACAATTTGTTGAACTTGTTTGATCACATCTTGGTTGGCACCGCGATCGCTCAAATGAACGGCTGAAACCGGAACCGTGTTTGGTGACATCATCCAGGGTGCTACTCCCATCTGAATGCGATCTGAAGCTATTTCTTGATCTCCTGAACGTGCAACGGCTTTTAATGTTACTAAACCCGTCCAATTTTGATCGGCAAATTGTTTGGCTTCTACGCCTAAAATAATCTCCTCACTTTTCACAAGAGGTTGTTGACCTGTTAAATCGACTAAGACCCAACCGACTGTTGTTTTTTGAAAGATATTGACAAAAGGTTTGGCTTGTTGATCGGTGGTGATAAAAATGTCTGCTTCTTGATAGTCTTCAGAAATTTTGAAGTGAACGGGGGCTAAATCTTCATAATCATGTTTCCCATTCACAATTTTATCTTTCCAATCCGGAATTCCACTGCGATTATCATCATTATTATTAAATAATATTAGGGGTCCGGTTGATAATGACCACTGGGCGGGACGGAGTTGATCAGCTTCTGTAATCATGCCGTCTCGGTTGGTATCGCCGTACATTTCAAAGCCGGGAAACTTGGGCAAATCAAGATTTTGAGTTTTTTGAGGAGTGGGTTGATTTTCGGGTTGAGATTGAATAATAGCCCGTTCGTAGGTGGCGATCGCGAGATAGCCTTGATATTCTACTATTTTTTCAATGGCTTTCTTCGAGAGAAAGGTATCTGAGGGAATTTGTCTAATGGTATCGATAGCTTGTACCCAGAGATTTTGGGCTTTTTCCCAGTTTTGTACCCCTGAGTTTGGGGTTCCTGCATTTACGGCTTCTGTGGCGAGTTGAATTGCTTTTCTCCAAATTTCGGCCGCTTGTTCTTCGCGTTGAATCCGGGTTTCGGTTTGACGTAAGGTACGCAGTCGGGTTTGATATTGTTGGAGTTGTAGTTCATACTGCCAAGCTTCTAAACTCGATAGGTCTGAAGAACCGGAAACTTGTTCGATGTCACTTTTGAGTTGATCTCGCAGTCGATATAAGTCTTCTAGAGACTGGGGTGTAGAGGAAACCGTCGGTTTGGTGATTGTTTCTGGGGAGGGGAATTCTGATTCTTCGTTGTAGAGACTTGACGGCGCAATTGTGTATTCAATTTCTGGAGTGTTAGCGGAGGATTGAGCTAATGCTCGTTGAGGAATGGGAACCCAGATAATTCCGACAACGACTCCGAGTGTATTGATCAATGCTACAGCGATGTATCGCATCCAGCCCATTTCGTTCGCTTCCTCAAACATTGAGATTGATTTTACCAGGTTTTACAGTTATCAGTTATTAAAGGCAAGAGGCAATAGGCAATAGGCAAAAGGCAGAAGGCAAAAGGCAAAAGGCAAAAGGCAAAAGGCAAAAGGCAAGATTGGTAACTGTCCCCTGTAACCTGTAACCTGTCCCCTGTAACCTGTAACCTGTCCCCTGTAACCTGTCCCCTGTCCCCTGTCCCCTATTCCTTGTGTTAATTGGTGATCGCTTGAAGTAAAACATCTGTTAGGCTCATTTCTTCGAGATCTTCAAAGGTGACGGTATTACAAATATCATACTTAGCTCCTGCTATTTGTAGTTCTCGATCTAAAACCTTAAAAAATTCTGTTACTCCGGGATCATCTCCGACTTGAATTAATTCGATGCCGAGTTCTTCATCTCGATTGAGTTGATTAGCAGCATTAATTATAATTTCTTTGACTAATTCTGCGCCTTCAATTTCGCCGCTTGTGACAATCAAAATGAGTTCTCCATTGGGCTTAGAAATCTCCATTGCCCGACGTTCAAAATAATTATCTGTGGCATTTTTCAGAACGGCTGCTAAGTTGGCACGCCCGATGGGTTCATGGTATTGAAAAATGTAGGCAACTCGTTCAGAAGTTACTTTTTCGTATCGTTTAAAGTCGTCGGAAAATAAATAAACGGTTAGTCCATCTGGATCAAACTGTTCACACAGGGTTGCTAATTCTAGGGTAGACTCTTGAATCATTTCCCAACGGCGTTTTTGTTCCACGCGATCAACTATCGACATACTTTGACTATGATCTATAATCAAAGTGTAGTCCCGTTGTTGTAAGGTCGATCCCCCTTCTAACAAAACATCCATCGGTTAGCCTCCAAACCGTATAAGATTTTCTCCCAAACGCTATTTTAACTTTAGACCTGAGCCTAAACGACTAGGCATAATGAAGTCTATCCGTTATAATAGATATAGGCTTTGATACTCTGGAAAATATAACCTCAGTTGGCTTGCCTCTTGCCTCGGCTCTGAAGTAGTAGATGTATGACGTTTCATACAAGAGTGTAAAGGTATACAAGTTAATTTAAAATTATCCTTTGACAGTTTAACATTTTGTTACATTTTTAGTGCTTTCAGTCAGAATGAGAGAGGCTTAAAGCCAGTTAACAGACTCAGTTGCAATGGCAAATCCAATTGAACGGAGGAAACAATTAACCAAGTATCTTAGTCTGTCGTTGATATAGCTGCGATAGCGGATGCTTCCCATGAAAATTAACCATTCTCCATCTGAAAAAACCATTAAAACCGAGAAGCGCCCCCGCCCACTGATTTTAGCATTCATGTTAACTGGGGTGTTAGTGACACAAGCTTATCCAACTTTTCTGAAAACGGCAGTTGAGAGTGCGGGTGTTTTTGTTTCTTCTTCTGCCTCAGTAGCTAGTGTGAGACATTCTACTGTTTCTCTATCTGACTCATCGCTTCCTGAAGGTTCGATGACTCAGGTCGAATACCAGTCTGAAGATAATGATCAACTGGAAGTGGGGATTTGTCAAGGGGATGAAGCTTGTGTGAGTCCCAAAAAAGATTCAACCTATAAAGTGTTACCGACTGGTTTATTTGGAAATCAAATTCAAGCCTCTTCGACTCACACACCGTTGGGACTGCAAGTTCAGTTAGTCAACTCACAGCTTCACAGCCAAGCCGAACCCCCGAGTCAAGTTAGCTCATTACCCTCTGCTGTCGCTCAAGCGGTGCGCCAAGATTTATCAACACAGGGGATTTCTGCCAATAAGTTAACGATCACAGAAGTCGAACGTCAAACCTGGCCTGATACTTGTCTAGGACTGGCTCAACCGGATGAAATGTGTGGCCAAATGTTAGTGGAAGGGTGGCGAGTGGTTCTGTCAAATGGTCGTCAAACTTGGGTTTATCGAACGGATTTACAAGGACAAACGCTGCGCCTAGAACAAAATAAAACAGTTTCTAGTTTACCGATTTCTGTGGCGAATGCAGTGTTTAAAGATGCGGCGAGTCGCTCCGGTTTGCCCCATTCAGCTTTAAGAATTGTGGATAGTAAATCTCAAACTTGGCCTGATGGATGTTTAGGACTCAGTGAACCGGGAATGTTATGCACTTTAGCGCTTGTACCGGGATGGCAAGTTAAAATTGCCAGTGGTCGAGATCATTGGGTTTATCGCACAAATCAATCGGGTTCTTTAGTTCGATTTGATCAATCGGCGAGTCAAGATAATAATTTAACTCGTTTGAGACTGTTGAATATTAGTGATAGTCAACTTCTCTCCCCTCAAACCCAAAGTTGGGTATGGCAAGCGATCGCTTTTTGTGGTATTACAGATACAACCTATGAAACTTTATTTGGTAAAACCTGTAATGATCGACCCAAACAAAACTTAGAATTATTTTAAGTCTTGTTCGGTGTTCGGGTGAAAGGTCGTCAGTGATAACGATGTTATGGCAGATTTAAGTGGAACTTGGCTCGGAACCTATTGGCAACAGGGAGTCCCGACTCGCTTTGAAGCAACTTTTGTGCAAAGTGGTAATACCCTGAGTGGAAATATTTTAGATGATGGAAATTTAGGAGAAGCTCGTTTAAGTGGCAGTGTAACGGGACAAACTATAAGTTTTACCAAACGCTATTTAATCACTTCTCCTGAGTCGGTGAGTTATATTGGCACGGTTTCAGAAGAAGAAAACTATATTCAAGGACAGTGGAATATTGGCAGTCGGTTTTCTGGCCCGTGGGAAGCGCATCGGAGTGGTGAAAACTTGGTTGCAGAACTCGAAACCCTGAAAAGTGAACAACTCCCGGCAGCCGTTAGCATGGGATAATAGACTAAAAGCTGTGTTGTTCTATTGATTTTGCAGATTATTCAACCCGGCTTGAAAAACCCTTATAGTCAAGTTAGCCTCCCCTTCTTTTCAAGCATCTTATCGGGAGAGAAAATCGTCGATCTCTTGATTCAAAAACCGCCGACTAATCTCCCGGGGTTTTCAGCTTAAATTTGGGGTAAAACTGATTAAGTTTGTGATGTTTTTAACCCTATTTCTTTTAAGTATCAGCAGGTTCAAAACCGAAGACTTTAGCATAGAAACAAAACTCATCTTTGATGGCTCGTTTAATATTCTCAGCCTTGCGAAACCCGTGTTGTTCATCGGGGAATGACACATATTCAACGGTTAAGCCTTTGGCTTTTAAAACATCAACCATTGTTTCAGCTTGGTTGGGGGGAACGACTTGATCTTCTAAGCCTTGAAAGAAAATCACAGGACAGGATAATTGTTCTGTATGATGAATTGGCGATCGCTGAATATAGATCTCCTTGCTTTCGGGGTACGGCCCGATTAAATTATCTAAATAGCGAGACTCGAACTTATGGGTATCACGGGCGAGTGCTTCTAAGTCACTGACGCCGTAGTAACTCGCCCCGGCTTTAAAGACATTGGTAAAGGTGAGGGCGCATAGGGTGGTATAACCGCCTGCACTGCCGCCTGTAATGGCCATGCGATCGCGATCAACTAAACCCTTTTGACCCAGGTATTTTGCGCCGTTTGCACAGTCATTAACATCTACAATTCCCCATTGGTCTTTTAAGCGTTGCCGATATTCCCGTCCATAGCCTGTACTTCCGCCATAGTTGACATCTAAAACGGCAAAGCCGCGACTCGTCCAATATTGAATTTTTAAATTAAAGCTACTGGATGTCGCCGCAGTTGGGCCTCCGTGACTTTTGACTAATAAAGGTGGTTTTTCTGGGGTCAGGGCGTTGTAGTCTTTGTTGGTGGGCGGATAGAAGAAGCCGAAGGCGGTTTGATTATTTTCGGTGGGAAATTCTATAGGTTCGGCGACGGATAAATAACCCTTATCTATTTCCAGATCCGTTGAACGTTTCAAAACAGAGATCTCGCCATCTGAAAAGTTGAGTCGGACAACGGCTGCTGGTTCTGTGGCCGAACTGCCGATAAAGAGAATACGCCCTCCCATGACTTTAATACCGGAAATGGAGGTGTAGGGAATATCAAATTGTTGCAGTTGGTGAGACTGGGTGTTTAAGGTTGCAAGATAGGAGATGCCTTTTTCGGAGTAGGTGCAGATAATTCCGTCGGGAGTTGCAAAGCCGTAGGTAGACATTCCAAACACCCACTGGGGTAGACCAAATTCTGCGGGTATGGGATAAAGGGGTTCGATCTGGCCGGAACGATAACGGTACAAGTTCCACCAATTTGAGCGATCGCTAACAAAATAGAGTATACCTCGCAGGGACCATTGAGGTTGAAAGATGGATTCTTCTTTCCCGCCTGCGATCAATTTAGGGTTACTCAGGGAACCATCGGTTTCAACTGTCGCTAACCAAAGTTCTGTAGCGTCCCAGGGCATATTGGGGTGGTTCCAACTGATCCAACAGAGTTGAGACTGGTCAGCGTTGAGGCGAGGGGAGGCGTAGAAGTCCATTCCCGATGCTAAGATTTTGATATCTTCGGGGTTGTTGAGATTAATACTAACAATCGTATTAACAGGTTCTCCTTCGCCTGTATGATCTTCGCGGATACAAATTAACCGTTGACGTTTTGAGTCGATAATTGCTTCGGCATAGCGGTAGTTTCCTTCGGAGGTCAGAGGTTCGGGGGTGACTTCGCGAGGAATGGTGCTGTTGTGAATGACCTGGCGATAGAGACGTTGATCGGCGAAATTGGAAAAATAGACGATGCCTTGATGAACAGTGTAGGAGGCGCCGCCGTATTCGTGAACACGAGTTCGCACGTTAAAGGGGGACGGGGTGACATCTTGTTGTTGACCATTGGGTGTGAGTCGCACTAATACATTGCGTCCAGCTTCTGAGGGACGGCTTTCTAACCAATAAATGTCTTCTCCATCCCAAGCAACACTTCCGAGTCCAACCGTTCCCGCTACAATTAGATCGGCAGTAATAGGAGATTTCCAAGATCCATAGGGGGCTACAGTTCGATCCGTCATCGGTCTTTGATTCTATTGCAGGTCACAGGGTATTTTAACCTAGATTGCTCCAGAAAGGATTGATCTTTTGAGTTAATTCATGGGGTTTCTGGAGACTGAGATTTTTCACGTTAATTTTCTGGACGTCGAAACCAACCGTTGAGGGTAAAGCGTCCATCTTCAAATTGTCGTGAGGGACAAGAAACGGGCATGACTTCATGTTTGCAGCGACTATCGAAAAAAACAATACTATTATTACGGGGTTCTATGGTTTTATATTTATGGTTGCTAATGGCTGCACCGCCTTTTAATTCGGTTTCATAGAGTCGGAGTTCTCCGGCGGAGAATTGTTTGGGTTCTTGATGGAAATAATAGACGTAGGTGATCACGCGAGTATAGGTTTTTTCGCTTCCTGAGTCGTTATGAATTTTATAAAAACAACCGTCGTTATGGGCGGTGAGTTGCATCTCGACTTGAGAGACGTTAAAGGGTTGATGGTTGAGTTTGGGTAAGATTATAGGTAGAGTTTGTAAGAGTTTGTTTCTCATTAAGTTATAAAATTCTGGAAATAAGGTCGCATATAAGATGGAAGACTGACGATAGTTGACGGCTTGGGTTGTGGTACTTGAACCCACAAACTGTTCTTTTTTGCTTAAAGCAATGTCTAGGATTTCTTGATTTTCTGTGGGAGATAAAAAGTTTTCTAGAAAGACATAATCTGCTGGTAAGAAAATGGTATCTTTTTGAATAACAGATTGATAGTCTGGTGCGGGAACAGGTTCGGTTTTCAGGACGGGGGGAGTGGGTTTTGAAAATCCATTGGGTGTCGGAGAAATTGTTGTTTTTAGGTTTTCGGAGGAAACGCCCACTATTTCTAATATTTTAAATGCGATTTCTGCTTTTTGTTGGGCAGAAACATCGGGGCTTTTTAATAGGGTTTCTAAGGTGTCTATAGATTGATTGGTTAATTGTTTGAGTCGGTCAACAGAAACGATGGGATGAGTCATTGCTTGCTCCTGGGGTGACTTATTCTCTATCATGGCATAAGGGGTTAAACTCGGCAATCAAAGTTTGATTAAAGCTGCACGTTGATTCTTTAAAATTAGTAGTGTGGGCAAGATGCCCACTAACACTTCATTATTCATTTAATTCGATTATTCATTTAATTCGATTATTCATTTGATTGCTATTCTAGTTTTGATTGCTATTCTAGTTTTCTAGCAAGCGAGACGCTTGCACTATAATAAATTCTTTCATTCTCAAAAATTTGTAGTGCGGGCATCTTGCCCACTAAAAGTTCATTACTCATTTCTAGCTATTTTAGTTTTCTACCCAGCAAGACGCTTCACTATTATTCAGGTTTTTTTGATAATATCCGGATTATCTATAGCAAAAACTTTTGAAATCACCTCTTGAGTGATAGCCGTAATTACATTAATACTTACCGAGTTTCCCAATTGATAAAAAGCTTTAGACGGGTTAGGATGTAATTGAAAGCTATCTGGAAATCCCTGTAAACGGGCTGCTTCTCTGGGGGTAACTTTTCTAACTCTATTATTGTAATACACTCCAATTCGATTGGCATCACTTGCAACTAAAGTCACCGAAATTTTTTCAGGATCGAGAAATTTATAAACCTCAAAAGAAAAATTACCCGAAACAGGCTTATAGCGTGCGTTGGTTAGTTTTAGATAGCGTTTTTCAACTAAAGACTCTAAAATCTGATTCAACTGAGGACAGGAAAAAAAGCTAGCAATTTGTTCACGGGTTAATTGTTTTCCATCTTGATGTTGACCAAACTTTTTTTTCCGTCTTTCGGTAATTAGCAAATTCATCAATTTAATTTCATCTTCGCTGCATTTTCCTCGCAAGCCTAACTCCCAAGAATGAATGGAGTTTCCACCCCGATAGTCGATTAATCTGACTCCATTTAACTGGTTAAAATCTCCCCGAACCACTTGCTTTAAAGCCTGTACAAATTTCGGCGAACAATCAAACGATGAATCGGGATTTTCTTCCAGAATATCTTTGACTTTTGACGGCAAATGATTTAAACTAAAAAGACTAAGCTGAATAGTATGAGCAGCATGAGAATCTTTCGGACCCAAATCGGAAATGAGGTTAAATTGAGGAGAAGTATCTAATACACCAATCATGTAAACTCGGACTCGATTTTGCGGTAAGCCAAAGTTAACGCTATTCAGGATAAATGGATAAAAACTATAGCCTCTAAGTTTAATTTCATGTTCAATGGTTGCTAAAGTATTCCCGTTATCATGGGTGGTTAAACCGCGTACATTTTCCAAGATTAAAACTTTAGGCTTCTGGGTATCTATTAACCGCATAATTTCAAAAAATAACGTTCCGCGAGTCTCCCCAAAGCCTTGTTTTTTCCCCGCATAGGAAAAAGACTGACAAGGAAAACCCGCTAGTAAAACATCATGTTTCGGTAAAGACTTAATTTGCTGAATATCTCCTTCAGGAAGATGTAAAAAATTTTGAGAATAGACTCGCCTGGCTTCCGTATCAATTTCACTGGCTAAAACACATTCACCTGTTAACCCCAGAGAAGCAATTCCCTGTTCAAACCCAAGTCTTAAACCGCCTATTCCTGCAAATAGATCAATAAACTTCAACACTTTTTCAACAATAATTCATTCTCTAAATTATAATCTAAATTACAATTAAAAACCTGCCCTCACCATTAATTCATAGTTATTATTTAGACATCTTGTCTCTCTCCACCTCTCTATAATTTTTCTAACGATGAGAGGTGGAGGGGTTGGGGGAAAAGTTTATCACTCCCCAAAATTAACTAGATTGAATCTATTTTAATACCAAAATTTTTCAATTTTTCAGTTAATTTTTCTCCTATTTTTTGCTGTTGATCAATTTGTTCTCGTTGTTGAATTTGTTGAGGTTTAAGTTCATTATTTTGAGGTTCTATCCAGTTATTTTCTGAATCAAACCACCGCAACCATTGACGTTCAATTCCTTGATAAACCCCTTGCCATAACCCCAGTCCTAATTCTAAATTCGGGATCCAAATTCGTTGATTTTTAACCTCAAGTTCTTCATAGCGACTTCCGAGGAGTTGAAAGCCTGCCAATTGATAAGTATTAGGGTCAAAGACGATATAATAGGGAACCCGAAGAAAGCGTTCATAAACATCCCATTTTGTTGGAATTGCATCTACCCCAACGGGAGTTTGACCTAAGTTTTCTGTAGCTGTTTCTGAGGATAGAAATTCAACGACAATAAAAGGATTAAACGTCTCTTGCCAAGCGACATAGGAGGTGCGAATATTTTGACGTTGATAGAGTTTATCGACTCCTAAAACACCAAACCAGTCAGGACATTTAAACCATTGGGGGTGACGAGGGTCAAAATAAAGATTAATCTGGCTTCCAGAAAAAACTCGATCTGTGGGATAATGGAGAGGAGTAAAAGTGGATTCTAAATAATCAGATTGAGATCGGTGAAATTGTTTAGATGTAAGGTCTGGAGAGGGAGATGAATAAAAGGATTCTGTTAGAGGCATTCAGTTAATCTCGTTAAGGTTTAGTATGATCTCCGTTTGCTCAGACTATTTTACAGGAAAATCTAAAAATCCTATCGCAAAATTGAGCAAGAAAGAAGTTTGCCTCATCATACTCAGCATTCACAGAAAATTACGAGATGCTTTTTCCCCCCTGTGTATCCTACCCCTGATCCTCTGTGCGCCGAGAAAATATGCGGAAAAGTTTATCCGTTTGACTTGATTATTATAAATTGGGAGCAAACAAAACACGATTAATGGGAACAATTAGACCATTTTGAGTCTGAATAAATTCACTCGCGTTTGCAGTGGCTTCATTAAGCTGAATGTCTCCATTATTTGAGTTAACGATAATCCGCACTGTTGTACCACTAAAGGTTTTAATTTCACCCTGCGTCAGATCTTCTGATTTAATTTCTCCTACCACAAAATGATTTTTCACAAATTCTATCAAGAGACTGCGATTTTCTGGTAAAATAAGGCGACTATATAATCCCTCTGTTAATTGATCAAAGGCGTCTTCTGTGGGTGCAAATACAACTAAAAATCCGGGCTGTGCGAGTTCAGAATTGAGATCAGTGAGTGCTAAAATTGAAATGAGGGTTTGGAATTTGTTATCATTTTCTAGGGTTTTAACAATATCACTGGGGCTAGAACGACGAGCCGTTCCTTGGATGACGGTAGGAGCAAAAAGATTATCTTTAGAACTGTCTGTTGCGTTTATTTGAGGATTTGGTATTGTGTTAGGGTTAGTTAAACTTTCAGGGGAATTAATCCGAGGGAAACCGCGATTCATTTCTGAAGGCGTTTCAGAATCTTCGAGTATTTCTTCGGTGTTCGACTGTGCTAAAATTTCAGCCGTCACTCCTGGATTAATACTGGTAAGAAAGACAAAAGCTAAGCCGATTTTGATGTATTTTTTAAAGCTAAAATTAATCATTTTTTTGTGATAACTGTGAAAAAATCTAACAAGATGAGAGGCACAGACCATGAAATTTAAACCTCATTACTTTATTTTAACTGTGATCACTTTAGTCTTAATTTACTCAACAAATGCTGGAGCTATTTTTCCAGACTCTCCGATTATACCAAAGGTTGAAGCGATTGCCCAGATCGAAGCTTCAGAAGACCCGGAAATGCGAGTTTTGGAACTGTATCAACAAGGGACACAACTGCTCAACTCGGGTCAATTTCAGGGGGCTTTAGAAACCTTTGAACTCGTGTTAACCCTCGTTAAAAGCATCAATGCCCCTCTCGCAGAAGCTGGAACCCTCAATCAAATGGCTTCTGCTCATTATCATTTAGGGGAGTATGAAAAAGCACTCGTTTTCTATGAAAAAGCTTTAAATATTTATACTGAAGAAAACAATCAGCAAGCCCAGGGTGCTATCTTTACGAATATGGGTGTGGTATATGGTGATTTAGGACAGTATCAAAAAGCTTTGGAGTCTCATCAAAAAGCGCTCGCCCTGGCTGAACAGGCTGAAGATATCAGAAAACAGGGTGAAGTTCTTAACAATATGGGGGCAATTTATCAGAAACTTAATCAAAATCAAGAAGCATTAAATTTTTATATAAACGCTTTAGACATTCTTTTTAACCTTAATGATGAAAGCTGGCAAGCTACAATTTTAAATAATATGGGGCTAATTTATAGTCAATTAAAAGACTATGAAAAAGCGATTGATTCTTATCAAAAATCTCTAAGATTAGCCGAAAAAAATAGGGATGATATTGTTAAAGGTCGTATTTTAAATAATTTAGGTGTAGTGCGAAGTCAACAGGGAGATTGGCAAGGAGCATTAAAGTCTTTAGAAGAAGCCCTTCTGATTCGTCAACGTTTAAAAGATTTACCCGGAGAACGAACTACTCAAAATGATTTGGGTAGTATTTATCGAGATATCGGAAAGTATGAAACCGCCCTTCAATATTATGAAAAAGCCTTAGAAATTTCCCGCAAAATTAATGCTCGTCCTCAAGAAGGTGAAACCTTGAGTAATATTGGTTTAACCCTGCTCAAATCAGGTCAAGAAGCCGCAGCAGCAGAAAAATTATTTGAAGCCGTTGCAATTTGGGAATCTCTACATCCTGGGCTAAATGATGGGAATAAAGTTTCTTTAATGGAGAGTCAGGCGGATACCTATCGCTGGTTACAACAAGCTTTAATCGCTCAAAATAAAATTGAAATGGCTTTAGAAGCCTCAGAACGAGGTCGAGCGAGAGCGTTTGCTCAATTATTAGCTTCGCGATTTAATCAGTCTGATTTATCACCACCGCCTCTAAAATTTGAAGACATTAAAAAAATTGCTCAACAGCAAAAATCAACTCTAGTAGAATATTCAATTGTCATTGAACATGAACTGCTTTATATTTGGGTAATTCAGCCAAGTGGTGAAGTTGAATTTCGCAGCGTTAATATTAGTTCATTGCAGAGTGCTTTACCCCTAGTTGGAAATGATCGACAGGTGGCTATGAATCGGGGAAATGGCTCTGTTAGTCAAAATATTAATACTTCTTATTCAATTCGTCGTCGAGATCCCTTTCTTTTAAGAAGATATCGATTTCTGATTGAACCGATAGCAGATTTACTGCCAAAAAACCCCAATGATCATGTGATTTTTATTCCTCATAAAGAGTTGTTTTTAGTTCCTTTTGCTGCCTTACAAGATGAAGACGGAAAATATTTGATTGAAAAGCATACTATTTTAATTTCCCCGTCTATTCAAGTTTTAGACCTCACCTATCAACATCAACAACATTTGTCAACGCAAAAACAGTTAAAGACATTAGTGATTGGCAATCCTAAAATGCCCAGTATTGCTTTTAGATTAGGTGAAGATCCTCAACCTTTAAGCCCTTTACCTGGAACCGAACGAGAAGCTTTAACTATTGCTAAACTCTTACAAACTAATGCTTTAATTGGGGATTTAGCTACCAAACAAACGGTTATGCAAAAAATGCCCTATGCTCAGATTATTCACTTAGCAACTCATGGTTTACTCAATGAATTAAAACATTTAGGCTTAAAAATTCCGGGTGCATTAGCCCTAACTCCAACTTTAGATGATGATGGTTTACTGACAGCTAGTGAGATTTTAGACTTAAAATTACAAGCGGAATTAGTCGTTTTAAGTGCTTGTAATACAGGGCGAGGAAAAATCACAGAAGATGGGGTTATTGGCTTATCACGCTCGTTTATTTCGGCGGGTGTTCCCAGTGTTATTGTGTCTTTATGGTACGTTCCTGATAACCCCTCGGCTGATTTAATGATTGAGTTTTATCAGCAAATGCAAACTCATTATGATAAAGCTTTAGCCTTGCGTTTTGCTATGATGAAAACCTTAGAAAAACATCCCAAACCTATAGAATGGGCGGGTTTTCTGCTGATTGGGCAATCTTAGTTTTTAGCCCATCGTTTTTTACTCAAAAACAACGGTTCTATTATTATAAACTAACACTCGATTTTGTAAGTGTAACCTCACAGCCCTTGCTAAAACTAATCGTTCTAAATCTTTACCTTTACGAATTAAATCTGCAATTGCATCTCGATGACTCACCCGCACAACATCCTGTTCAATAATTGGCCCCTCATCTAAATCTTCAGTGACATAATGGGCTGTTGCACCGATAATTTTAACCCCTCTGGTATAAGCCCGTTGATAGGGATTTGCACCGGGAAATGCAGGTAAAAATGAGTGATGAATGTTAATAATATTGGAAAACTGTTCGATAAAACTTGAACTTAAAATCTGCATATATTTAGCCAAAACAATTAAATCAATTTGATGTTTTTTCAGGATTTCTAACTGTTGTGTTTCTTGCTCTTTTTTGTTATCTTTATTAATCGGAATGTGATAAAATTCTATCTCAAATTGTTCTGCTAGGGGTTTTAAGTCTGTATGATTACTAATAATTACAGGAATCTCGACCGCCATTTCTTTAGCTTGCCATCGCCACAATAAATCTAATAAACAATGATCTTGCTTTGTCACCCAAATCGCAATTCTAGGGATTTTATCTGAAAAATGCAGTTGCCAATTGGCATCTAATGGTTTAGCGATCGCCCCAAAGGCGGGATTAATGACATCTCGCGGTAAATTAAACCCTTCTAATTGCCATTCTATACGAGTTAGAAACACGCCGGATGCAAAATCAGTATGCTGATCCGCGTGAATAATATTACCGCCATTAGAGTAAATAAAATTGGCAATTTTTGCAACCAGCCCCCGTTGATCGGGACAAGATAATAGTATCGTTGCGGTAGGTGAACTCATGGGAATCTGTCAGAATAAAATAAACTGTAAACCCCTATTATACTCTAGCCAAAATCCCAAATCCTTGAAACCTTTAGCAAGATTTTAACTGACTTAATAAAATCACAATTTCATCAATGGCTTGTCTCAACTCGGAAGCCCACAAATTCGCGTTATTGACGATAATACTAAATGCTAAGGGTTGAAAATTTGGCGGATCAATATAGCCAGCTAAACCCGCAACTCCGGTTAAAGTTCCTGTTTTTGCATAAACAATTCTGGTGGCGGTTGTCTCTTGAAAACGCCGTCTTAACATCCCGGTTTCCCCCGCAACAGAAAGAGAGTTTTTATACACCTCAAATAACGGTGAATTTGCCATCCCGACTAATGTTTGAGTTAAAGATTCTGGACTGGCTAAATTATGTCGAGATAAACCGGAACCATCGGATAAAACATAACTATCTGGGCTGACTCCTAAATTATTTAAAGTCTGTTTAATTGCGGTTAACCCGCTTTCTACCGTATCTAAACTCGGCTGTTGTGCGCCCAACGTTCTCAATAAAACTTCAGCAAAAAGATTATTACTTTGTAAATGAGCCGTTGTAATTAATTCTGTTAAAGGTGGCGAGTCAATACCTGCTAATTCTTCTGAGGAATATTGACGGTTAGAATGAGTTGCAGTATTCAACACCCGGATTCCATTTTTTTCTAAAACTTTTCTAAATTCTTGAATAAAATTTTCCGTTGGGTCACTTACTGAAGCAAACAAATTTTCAGGTTCAGAACCCACAATTAACTGACCCGAAATATAAATCATCGGTTGATTAAAATCTCGCCCAATTTTCACAAATTCTCGTTCATTTTCTCGAACCGTTCGGGTATTATTTTGAACTTGCCAACCTACCCCCTGTTCAGGACGCACCCAACTTACTTTTAAGGGTTGATTCACCTGTTGAGGTGTTAAAATAAAATCCATTGAATTTTGATGTAAAATCAAACTATTCACAGAAGTCCCATAGCCGGCTTGTACATCTTCCCATTCCCAATTGGGATGAACGCTAAACCCGGAAAAATAATGGTCATCAGCAATCAATTGATTAACCTGATTAATGCCTTGATTTTTCAGTTGTTGGGCTAAATCTTCTAATTGAGTAGTTGTTAACGTTGGATCTCCCCGTCCGACAACATAAAGATTGCCGTTTTGATCTCCATAAACCGAAGTCCGAATCCGATAATTTTGTGGAAGTTGAGTTAAAGCGGCGGCGGTTGTCATTAATTTAATCGTCGATGCGGGGATAAAATAATGTTCAGCATCTCGACTATAAATTGGTTCCCTTTGAGACAAAGTTTTAACTGAAATTCCCCAACGAAACCGTTTAAACTGCGGACGGTTGATAATCGTATCAATTCCCCTTTCTAACTGACCCTGACAGACCGATGCTGAGGACTGGGGTGAGGACGCCAGAGACTGAGAGGAAAGAATCAAAATGACTGCAACCGATAGAATTGCAAATCTGAGAAAAACGAGCATTGGCAATCAGAACATTAACGTTAAAATATACAGTAAATTTTAAATTTTGGCTGTCTCCCTGATTTCCAGGGCTACTCATCGGTAACTGTAAAATATGACACATAAAACCACACGACGCAAGTTTATAGTCAGCAGCGTTGCCGTTGCAGGCGGTATTATTGGCAGTGCGACGATCGCATCCAAGCCGTCGCCGATCATTGCCCAGTCTGCCCTACAACTCCCCAATACTGCAACGATGCCGGAACGGGTACTCGGCAAAACCGGGGTGAAATTGCCGATTTTCGGTTTAGGAGGTGCCGGACAAACGCCTTTATCAAAAGCTGGAAAAAAAGCGGAAGCGGTAGCCCAAATTGAAGCGGCATTAAAGTTAGGAATTCGCTATTTTGATACGGCGGCTAGCTACGGGCCAAGTGAAGAATATATGGGGGCGGTTCTTCCTCCCTATCGTTCACAGATATTTTTAGCCACAAAAACCGCGAGACGCGATCGCGATGGGGCATGGCAAGAATTAGAGCGATCGCTCAAACGTCTGAATACAGATTACCTTGATTCTTGGCAACTGCATCATGTTTCTTTCCCTGAAACTTTAGATGAAATTTTTAGTTCTAATGGGGCGGTTAAAGCCCTAGAAGAAGCCAAAGAACAAGGTATTATTAAATATACTGGAATTACGGGACATCACGAACCGGATGTAATTGCCGAAGGCTTACGGCGTTATCCCTTTGATACCACATTAGTGTCTATTAATGCCGCAGATATTCATCATCCCCGGCCTTTTTCTAAAACTGTATTACCCGTTGCCCAGGAACGAAATGTCGGCGTTATTGCGATGAAAATTCCCGCCTATGGGCGACTAATTCGCAGTGGTGTATTAGACGGAATGCACCAAGCAATGGGATATGTTTTGTCTTTATCCGGCGTTCATGGCTGTATTATTGCCGCAGAAAATGTCGAACAATTAGAATCTAATTTTAGAGTGGCTCAAGCGTTTAAACCCCTGACTCCCGAAGAAATGGCAGCTATTGAACAACGCACTGCTGTTGCTTGGCAGGAAAATACATTTTTCCGGGCTTGGACATAGCGTTTCTCAGAGTAATAAGGTACATATTTAATATCTTTTCTCTTGCCTCTTACCTCTTACCTGTGGCCTTTTGCCTCTTGCCTTTTGCCTTGCGCGAAGTGCTATATTATCCCCCTCGCCTTGTCGGTGAGAGGGATAAAATCAACTGTTAATTTACTAATTTACCGCCGTTTTACTGAGAACTTCAACCAAACTCCATTGAAATAAAGGATCATCGGCGGGAGGATTATCAACTATTTTCTCAGCAACTAAAATTTTATAGTTGTATCCCGGCTCATAATCAAACCCTTTGATCCGATCATAAAACAGTGTCCATTCATCTTCCGGACATTCTCGAACTTGTAAACACTCTTGGGAAACAACACCAGTACATTGAACGGCTTTCGAGTCAATATAAATCACCCGTTCTTCGGTGGTAGAACTCAGGGTTGCTTGTTCGCTTTGGAAGGTCATAAAATTAGAACCTCGCTTTGTGTTTTAGATAATTTACCATTGAATCTTGAGCGTTAATCTGGTGATTTTTTCACATTTTTAACAGGATCAAGTTTCTTCTTGAGGATCAAACATCATCACACCTGCTCTCCCGGGTGCTTGATAAGAAATTCTCAGTTGACCTTGAGGTGTAATTTCATACCATTGTGCTTCCTCAAGTGCGGTTAAAAAGTCAAATTCTTGTCTCATAATCTCTGATGGACAAGCTTGGCGTGTAGTTGCAAAAGGATTAATAATCAGTCGCTTCCCGTCCCTTGCGTAACTGCTAACGTACTGGTTACAACTGCTAAAACCCCTGACTTCATCTTCTGTAAAGTGAACCGTAATTGTTGTTCCATTCAAAGGAACTCGAGATGTCATTCCTTCCTCAAAGGCAGTTAAAACCCAAGTCCGATTTTCTAACACTCCACTTTCTTGAGGAGCAAACGTCATCATCCCTGATCCAGCTTCTGTTGTATAGGAAACTAGGAGTTTACCCTGATCATTCATCTCGTATTGCTCAATCGCTCGGAAAGCGGCGAGATAGGCAAATTCTCGATCCATAATATTTCCCATACAAGCTCTGCGAGTGGTCGCAGCTGGTGAAATTTGGAGTTGGTTGCCTTCTATTTTATAGGAAGCAACATATCGATTGCAACTCGAACTTCCACTCACCCGACCTCCCAAGAAATTCACGGTAATGGGTTCAGCCATTTCTGCAAGATTATTATGCTTTTCATTCGTCCAGTCTACTAAAATCCAAGATGTACCCTCTAAACCCATTGCTGAAGCCGAAGTTGTGGGATTTTCTGATAACATCGGCATCGCTACAACAGCTTTCTGAGTGTCAACTGCAACTCCAGCAAACAGTCCGAGGGTGAGCAATAAACCCGTTAGACTTGAACTGAGCTTGAACGTGAATTTGTTCATCTTCTCTCTGGCAGGAGACTCCCGTTAGAATCTTCGATTTAACGGCAGAGGAATGCCAGTCCTTTATGTAGGTTTACAACTAGGTGACTTGAATAGCGAAGTAAACAAGTATTTTTGTCGTTTACTCCTTGCTTTAGTCTCTTTTTCTTCGGAAAAAACTGATACAAATCGTTAGCGCTGATATAACCTTTGAAGGTAGAACGCTTAGTTTTGTATTCAACATAGTCCCCATTTTTGAAAGAATGCGTTCCATCAAACCCACCATAAGTATCACGGACTCCACCTTTTTGAACGGTTAAGTCGTGCATTTTACGGGGTCTTGAAGGAAGACGTTCTACGATACCAAAGGTAAAAGGCGTCACCTGAATTACCCCTTTCCATTGGTATCCGGTCTGAAAACCAGTCGTATTAGGTGCGTATCGGATGAAGTGTCTAGATGCTAGAGCTATGGCATCCGATACATGAGCATTGGGGGTCTGTTCGGCTTTGTTTTTTGACTTGGCAAGTTTAAGCCATTCTCTTGTCGCTTTCGTTTCCCATCCCTTTACTAAAGCAACTGGAAAATATTTTCCTAGTTCTCTAATTAGGAATGTTTGACCTTGTGCTGCGACTGTAAAGCTTGGGCTGTCAGACTTGTTAAGCCGTTCTATGTATGCGTGGGTTATGGGATACAATTGCCGCAATTCGTCTACAACTCTCAGTTCCAGTTGTTTGTTAGCTCGAATACTGGGAGGTAATTTAGATTGCCGACGATTATCAAACCGCTTTTGCCTGTGGTTGCGTTTTTTGAATAGTAGGCTTCTTTTAATCCGTCGCCCACGTCGAGTTCTTCGTAAAACTCTCCTTTCCTCTAGACGTTTTTGAACCCGCTTTTTGGGTAAGTTCAAGTTGAATCCAATCAAGGTGTCTCGTTTGGATTGAACGGCTACACCTGTGAAACAGGAACCTGGGTCAATACCAAGACTAATATCTTGGGTTTCTCTCCCTGTCGGTTCTTCTACTAACTGAACGCAGAATACCTGTAAGTCGTTCTGTACTACTATTGCCTTGCCATCTCTAACCCAACGCCTTGCCCTAGATGCTTTGGTAGGCATCGCAGGTGAGCCATCGGGATTGAGAACAGGTACACGCTTGTTAAACATTGGAGATAATCCAGCTAACTGTACTTGTTGGATTCCCAACTACACCTCGCCCATTCTTTGCCGCGATTCCCAACAACTGGTTGGGTCAAACAGGGAATCCTTGCTGGTGTGGCACAAGGAAGTGTGTAACGTCAAAGAACTCAGTGGGCTATTCAGCTTGCTTACCGCTTGGAGTCCAGTGTTTCTCCGCAAGCTCCCGTTATAATCTTTGATTGAACGGGAGAAGCTGACCTTAGACTTTTTTGAGCCTCCCTGACTTCAGCTTTCAGTTGTTTCCTTCAAAGGACTTGTACAAAAATCCGTCTATCTTTAAAATTTTACTGGTGATCTCCGAAAAATTAATCTAATGCACCCTAATTTTATCGGATATAGAGAATTTTACCCCAGAAAAAAGCGATTAATTGAGAGTCTTCATCCGTACAGATGTAACAGCGCGAGTCCGGGAGTTAAACTCAATATCCATTCCCATTCGACCCTGATTTAACTGAACCGTCGCTGGAGTGCTTTGCACCATATTCCACCCTTCTGAGTTTAATCGACGCACGACATGATCAACGTTTTGACCTAAAAATTCTTGGGTGCGATCTGTTGAATTTCCGGTGGTGCGATTGCTACTAAAAGTCATTGAAAACGGCTGACCATCTAAACGTCCATCCCCGAAAATCTGATTAATGGAATTATTCGCGCCGTACTCAATATCAACTTGTCCTGAAGCATCAGCATTTCCTGAATTTCTGAGATTAATGCCTACTGTGTAAGCATCACGCCGATTTACATCTCCACCGAAACGAATTAAACGATTATCACTTAAGCGAAATCCGATTTGTGCTTGATTTCGATTATCGACATCGACGGAGACTTGGGTAATTTGCAGATCCGGACGTCCTGAAATCCGAAAGACTCCGTTTCCAGCTTGGGATAACTGCATCATCTGATTTGAACCGGAACCTGTAGCCCCAGTCTGAAGATTTTCACCCTGTATCCAGCCCCTTTCTCCAGTGTTCACCAGTTGGACTTCATACCAGGTTTCTCGTCCGCGAGATCGCCGTTCATTGAGGATTTGTACTCGATCTCCAACTAAACCTGAACCCCTGACTCGCGATCGCGAATTCGGTTCTGAACGGAGGGTAATTCTTGCGCCAGGATCAGAATGGGTTAACATAGCATTCTGACTTGTTGAGGTTCTTTGTACTCGAGTTCGAGTGGTTTGAGCGATCGCTGTTGGGGGGTTAATGATCGCGCTACTGATTCCCCCAAAACCGATGAGACAAAACAAGGCGATAGCAACAGATTGTTTTTTCATTTTGATTCTCCCTCAGACTTTGAATAAATCTGGTTTGATTACTTTCTAGAATATCTTCAAGACCTAAAGACTGACAAACCTCACTGGGATGATCCCCGGGAGTGAGGTTGTCTCCCCCAAAAGGGTGATTTTATGCTCAGTTTTCAATGAACCTTTACTTACTTTGACCCTTTTTTTTGGGATTTGTTCCTTTCGGGGGGAAGACTTCTAGAAGTCCCAGATAAAAATGGGTCATTCTTCAGGACTTTTCTATCGTCCAGAGGGGTAATTGTTGAGTCGCCTGGGGTTGAATCCCACTAATATTATTGTGGGAAAAAATAAAGTTTGTATCTTGCCAAAGGGGAATATAAGGAACCTCCTGAGCGAGAATAGTTTGTAACTCTTTAAATAAAGCTTGTCTGGCTTGGGGATTTTGTTCTTGTCGCTGTTGAGCAATTAATTCATTAACACGCTGACTATAATAAAATGAGCCGTGAGATTGGCTTGCCCCTTCCACACATCCAGTTTCTGGCGAACCTTCGGCACAGGCTAAAAAGGGTTGTAAATAGTTGTCTTCATCGAGAAAATCTGCATACCAATCTAATAGGAAAGTGGGATAAACACCTTTATCTAGATTCTCAAAGGCTGTTGTTACTTCTACACTTTTCAGTTCTAATTGTAAGGCTCCCCCGAGTTGTTCTGTGGCTAAGGCTTTTAAGGTACTGGCTAAAGTAGCGCGTTTATTATTTCCGGCGGCATACCAGATCTCAATGACGGCTGGATTTTCGGGAGTATATCCCACCTGTTCTAACAACTGTTTGGCCTGTTCTGCATTCATTGATCCAAACTGGTCTTGAAAGACGGGTTGATAACTTTCAAAACTGGTGGGGATCAAACTATAAAGCGGTTCTGCTTGTCCGCGTAACACTCGTTCATTAATTAAATTGCGGTTAACAATTGTAGCTAAAGCTTGACGGACTTCGAGTTGATTTAACGGTTCAGCATTAATGTTCAACACGATATAATTAACGGTGTTTCCATCAGCCTGAATCATTTGCCATCTGCCGTTTTCAGCTTCTCGTTTTAAATTCATGGCTTGATCGGGATCAACGGAAAGATAGGCTACATCGATCGCATTACTGCGAAAGGCATTAAATAAATTGGCTGGACTGGAAAAGCGTTGAATATCAATTCCTGGGTTTTGGGGTTGTTCACCCCAATAGTCCTCAAACCGATCTAAACGAATGACATCCACTCCATATTCGCTGAGTTGGTATGGCCCTGTTCCCACTAATGTCTGGGGTTGAAATTTCCCCGCCCCTAACTCATAGGCTACAGGAGATACTGCACAGGTTCCCGCCACCGCTAACATATCAGGAAAGGCTGCAAAAGGCTGTTTTAACTGAATCTGAAGTTCAGCGTCTCCTGTTGCTTGAACTGATTCAATGGTATCAGAGAGTAAAAAGGCGGGTTGTCCTCCATTTTCCATAAAGCGTCGCAGGGAAAAGACCATCGCCTCTGCGTTAAACGGGGCGCCATCATGGAAAACGATATTCTCACGCACGGGGATTGTGTAGGTTAAGCCATCTTCGCTAACAGTGGGTAAGGCGGTGGCTAACTGGGGGGTGAGGGTGGTTGTTCCCAGTTGGTAGGTGTAGAGGCGATCGCAGACGTTATTAAAGATATCGTTAGAAAGAGCATCATAGGCGTCTGCTGGATCGAGTGTCCGAATTTTCAGTGTTGTTCCAATGGTAATTCGTCCGGGGTCTGTTGCTGAAGGGGAAGAAAGGTTGGTTTGAGTGGGGCGAGGGGTACAGCTAATGGCTAAAAAGCAACACAGACAGAATAAACTGATAAACTGTAGAAAACCTCGATGGCGCTGGAACCTTTGAGGCTGAATGGTTTGATTGAGGAATTTTGCAAACATTGGCTTTTCTATTGTCTTTGTCTGAAGTTTTGATGATAGCGAATAAGTGGCTTTTTGTTCCTGGTGATTATGGCCTTTTCTTTGGTTTTTGCGCCCCACTATAGGTGTCAAATTTGGGCGATCGCTTTTAAGGGCTGGAAAGCCTATGCTGTCTGGTTTTGCGGTAGGTTGTTGAGTCGAGACTAGGGCGCACCTTACTGGGTAAGGGTTTCAGCGTTTTTGACAGATTGGAGGTAATCCGTTATGATGGTTTTATTCGACATGGGCGCAACTGCACCTCGAAAACTAAATATTGTAAGGCTTCCAGGATGCCGCAGTTGAAACACCCTATAATCCCTATTAGGGATTGAAACATCTGAACTCGGATTAAAACCTAAAAACCCAGTAGGGTTGAAACACCCTATAATCCCTATTAGGGATTGAAACAATACTGCTGGTGAGATTAAAAAAGTAGAAGATGTTGAAACACCCTATAATCCCTATTAGGGATTGAAACTCCACCCGAAGAACCGGAGGAGGAACTTGAACCGCCTGATCGTTGAAACACCCTATAATCCCTATTAGGGATTGAAACAAAACTTATTAACGAAATGGCACAAAATGAATTGATTGATGGTTGAAACACCCTATAATCCCTATTAGGGATTGAAACGGTGATTACTTCTTGCTTGAAGGTGGTTAATGCTTGTTGAAACACCCTATAATCCCTATTAGGGATTGAAACAATAAAACACTTTAGAATAGTGGTTAAGCCAAATGTGTTGAAACACCCTATAATCCCTATTAGGGATTGAAACTTTATGATCTAGAGTAATAATTAGGAGATCCTAACAGTTGAAACACCCTATAATCCCTATTAGGGATTGAAACGGGCAAAGTTCCGAACACGCAGACCAGACACCATCAAGGTTGAAACACCCTATAATCCCTATTAGGGATTGAAACGCCAAATAGACTCTCAATATGGCACTTTTCCCGAGTGTTGAAACACCCTATAATCCCTATTAGGGATTGAAACAATGTACACGGAAGCCGAAAAATGCTAACGGTTGTTGAAACACCCTATAATCCCTATTAGGGATTGAAACAACCAAGACCGGACAGAAAATTTCACGATTCCTCAAAAAAGTTGAAACACCCTATAATCCCTATTAGGGATTGAAACTTTGGGAGTAATCCGAATCGTCGTTTAACTACTGGGTTGAAACACCCTATAATCCCTATTAGGGATTGAAACGCGATCGCAGCAGGCGAATCCAAGCCACCTAAAGTTGAAACACCCTATAATCCCTATTAGGGATTGAAACAGATTTAACTAAGAAAGGCTGGTTAGATATCCTGTTGAAACACCCTATAATCCCTATTAGGGATTGAAACAAATTTTATGCCTTTGAGCTTGCCTTTTATTGCGTTGAAACACCCTATAATCCCTATTAGGGATTGAAACCCAATCGCTCATCATAGAAGCAATTGGATTAAATATGTTGAAACACCCTATAATCCCTATTAGGGATTGAAACAATATCCCAGTTTCATTTGGAAAAACACTCAAGGTTGAAACACCCTATAATCCCTATTAGGGATTGAAACTTCAATTAATACAAAATCCATTTTGAGAAAGTCTGTTGAAACACCCTATAATCCCTATTAGGGATTGAAACGCCCGACGAATTCAAGATCGAGTTAGGGATTGATTGTTGAAACACCCTATAATCCCTATTAGGGATTGAAACTTGGAATATAAAATGAAGGGGGTTTTAGTAAAAAAAGTTGAAACACCCTATAATCCCTATTAGGGATTGAAACGCCATCGGGATCATCTATGCTTAGGATTTCAGCGTTGAAACACCCTATAATCCCTATTAGGGATTGAAACAAGAAATCTGGATACCCGACCAGAAAACAGGCGTTAAGGTGTTGAAACACCCTATAATCCCTATTAGGGATTGAAACTTCTAATATTCAGATATCAGGCGATCGCTTGTCTAAGGTTGAAACACCCTATAATCCCTATTAGGGATTGAAACCTCCATCAGTCGCTTCGGGTTTAGCGGCCCGAAGGTTGAAACACCCTATAATCCCTATTAGGGATTGAAACAAAGTGAACCGTTAGTTTATCAAGGTGATTTAACATATCGTTGAAACACCCTATAATCCCTATTAGGGATTGAAACCATCAGTAGCAGGTTTAATCGGTTCAACCGACCCCGTGTTGAAACACCCTATAATCCCTATTAGGGATTGAAACAGGTAGAAATTTCTTATTGCTCGTATTAATTGCAGATTTAACCAGTTGAAACACCCTATAATCCCTATTAGGGATTGAAACTTGAGTTTAGCATGGCTTAATCCGTGTTTGGTACGTTGAAACACCCTATAATCCCTATTAGGGATTGAAACTAATCACTGCAATCTGGCAATCTGGTAAAAATGTTGAAACACCCTATAATCCCTATTAGGGATTGAAACGAATAGCAAAGCTTCCATGTGTTTTCCTTTTTAAGGGGTTGAAACACCCTATAATCCCTATTAGGGATTGAAACTGGTTGATACCATATAATAATAGGCACAAAAACGTTGAAACACCCTATAATCCCTATTAGGGATTGAAACGAATACTCAAACAGCGAGATGAGAGTTATTCGACTGCCCCGTTGAAACACCCTATAATCCCTATTAGGGATTGAAACGAATAATGACAGATAAATAATAAGTATCTATAATCAGTTGAAACACCCTATAATCCCTATTAGGGATTGAAACAAAATAGACCCCCAAAACCTAAACACTATTAAACTGTTGAAACACCCTATAATCCCTATTAGGGATTGAAACTGCAAGTTTTTTTAGTAATCTTTTTGTTTCTCTTTGTATTGTTGAAACACCCTATAATCCCTATTAGGGATTGAAACCCATAAATTCATATTTAGAGACTGAAACAAAACGAATGTTGAAACACCCTATAATCCCTATTAGGGATTGAAACTTTTTCGTTTACAGAAATACCTGTTGACGGCAAAGTTGAAACACCCTATAATCCCTATTAGGGATTGAAACTCATTTTCTCGCTGATTTTCGCTGATTGAAATCACAGTTGAAACACCCTATAATCCCTATTAGGGATTGAAACGTATACAGGGTAATTAGGGTAATACATATATAGAGTTGAAACACCCTATAATCCCTATTAGGGATTGAAACAATTTAAGTATATTTTGAATTTAGGAAGTATCGTTGAAACACCCTATAATCCCTATTAGGGATTGAAACAGAGCCTTTCCCCGAAGAGATAAACGATGAAGAATTGCAAGTTGAAACACCCTATAATCCCTATTAGGGATTGAAACTTCTTCAGTAAGCTTAATAAATTCGTAGTAAGTTTGTTGAAACACCCTATAATCCCTATTAGGGATTGAAACAAAATTTCAGAAAAATCTAAACTCATCAATAGAATAGATATCAAAGATTTACAAAGAAGTAAAACTATGAGAAAATCGTCAAATTATCAACTCTTTTAATCAGTTTCTCAAAAAAGGTTTGATTGCTCAGAATCAGAACCCTCTGAAAAATTAAGAAATTATAAAATTAATAATTTGATTAACAATGGGTGAAAATCTCAGTAATTCTACCGTAGTCAGACAATATTCTGCTACAAAGAAAATCCGTGAAATTTCCTAGAGCGTAAAGAATTTTAAAATAAAACTTGAAATCTCCCTCAATAACCTTGAGAAAAGTTACATCTGTAAAAATATAACCTGCTCTTAACCTAACTGGGGGAGTGATTTGGCTAAACTTAGAGAGAGCGCTCAATCAAATTCAACCCAAAAGATGTTTTGATTCCGTATTGTATAGTCTTTGGTTCATCTATATTAATAGACAACTGAATCAAAGATTAGGTTGTATGAAACGATTAAATAACTTTCTAGAAATCAAAGAACATTGAATTGAAGCGATCACCGAGTCCACTATTTGCAGAAGCATATTTAAGCCGATCATGGTTATGATGTCAGAATCTTTGTCCTCGACTTCTTCTGTGTTTTTAACGCAAGAGATCAATTTAGAGTCAACCCTGCAAGAACTTCCCCTCTATAGCTTTGAAGTTGATCTCGAAGAACCGGGAATTACTTTAACTCGCATTTTTGAAAACCATCGATTTCTTCCAGGTGTGATCCTGACAGATCATGGAAAGTTTGTGGGAATGATTTCTCAACGTCGATTTACTAAAATGCTGAGTCGTCCCTATGGACGAGAACTGTTTTTAAATCGTTGTATTCGATTATTACATCGTTTTGTGAGTGATGAACTCTTAATATTATCCGGTAATACACCCATTTTAGAAGCAGCTAACCGAGCGGTACAACGCGATCCAGAAATGTTGTATGAACCGATTGTTGTTCGTTTGTTTCCTGAAGAATACCAGGTGCTTGATACTCAACAGTTATTACTCGCTCAGTCTTATCTTCATCAACTCGCTACTCAGTTACTCAAACAAAAAACGCAAGCTCAGTTAATTCAAACAGAAAAGCTTGTTTTATTAGGTCAAATGGTTGCTGGACTCGCTCACGAACTCCGAAATCCTCTCAATTGTGTTTCGGGAAATTCTAAGTTTATTCAAGATAGTTGCGACTCGTTATTAACTCTTTTGTCTGTTTATGAAAAAAAGTTTCCTGACAATCAAAATGATGATATTAAACATTTAAAAGAAGAACTTGATATCGAATTTGTCAAGCAAGATTTTCCCGATTTAATCAAAAGTATTCAAGTGTCTTCTGAACGCATGAATCAATTAGTGAGTGGTTTACGAAGTTTTTCATACATGGATGACTCGAATCTCAAAGAAACTGATATTCACGAATGTTTAGATAGTACATTACTGATTTTAAAAAATCGTCTAAAAATGGGAATTACAGTCACAAAAAATTATCAAGAACTTCCTTTAGTTCCTTGTTATCCTGGACAACTGAGCCAGGTTTTTATGAATTTAATCGCGAATAGTATTGATGCGGTTGAAGAACGTATGAAAACGGATTGGGATCAATCTTCTGAAATTACGATTCAAACTGAAATCAAATCTTTTTCTATGGGAGAGGATGAGTTTGAGGATCAGATTCAAGACTATATTTCAATTAAAATTGCTGATAATGGTTTAGGAATCCCCGAGGAGATTCAAAACCGAATTTTTGACAGCTTTTTTACGACAAAACCTGTGGGGAAAGGAACCGGACTAGGACTTGCCATTAGTCATCAAATTATCGTTGAAAAACATCAGGGTCAATTAATTTTAAATTCTACTCCAGGAGTGGGTACAGAGTTTGAGATTTTATTACCTCTAAAACATGACGGAAACTTAAAAAATGATGACGAATTAAATCGTGAAATCTAAGCTTTATTTCTGATAACAGGGTGTAATCTTTGACAATAAAGCCAAATCCCTTTGAGTTTATGGCGGGAAACTTCGGGAGAAATCAGTAAGGAAAGAAGAGAAACTAAACTGATTCTTAATAAACGATATCCTAGTACCCAAAGGTTGGTATGTTTTTCTAAGCTGAGAAGATAACTGTAGATACTTTGCTGAATTTTTAACGGTTGATTTTGGTTTGTAATAGACGAGGGTTGATGAATGACCCGAATTTCTGAAGACATCACCACCGGATGTCCTTGTTTTCTATACCGCAAACAAAAGTCAAAATCTTCGTAATACAAAAAATAATCGGGGTCAAACTGGGGACATTCAGAAAACTGTTTGAGGTTAATTAAAAGACTACATCCTGTTACCCATGTCATCGGAATATAGGGTAAATTAGCTTGGGGAGTTTCTGGGAGGACATCTAATGCGATAATTTGACCTGTTTTAGCATTAAACTCTCCACCCCCAAACCAAACTTTCCCAGTCGGTTCATTAACCACTGTTCCTAAAATTGAAATTTCAGGATGGGTTTTAAAAAACTCAACGGCTTGTTTGAGACTCTTGTCTGTTAAAGAAGCATCAGGATTAATTAACCAAACAATACTTTGAGGATATTGTTGATAAATCCAATTTAATCCTAAATTACAGCCTTGACCAAAACCTAAATTTGTGGGAGAATCTAATATGATTATCCAATCATTTTGAAGTGCATAAATCGAGCTATCATCGGGGGAATTATTCACAATGATAACTCGATTATTGATTGCATCTTGAACTGGAATTGAGTTAATTAAGGTCTCAATCAACGAAGTTGAGTAATAATTAACCGTTATCCAGTACATCATGTGAGTTCAATTTGACTGTCATCTCCAATCATAAACCGCATCGCTTTCGGACGTTGAGGACTGGTGGTTAATATCGCACGCCGTCCAACTAATGTATCGACAATTCGAGGATGAATATTGACAATTTTTGACCCTTGTAAAATCACGCTATGTTCTAATTCTGCTTCAATAATTGTCACGTCATCGGCTATACTACTATAGGGGCCAACAAAACAGTTTTCTAAGTGACAATTCTCACCAATCACCACGGGACCACGAATACTACAGTTAATTAATTGACTTCCGGAACCGATTTTCACCCGTCCGATAATTTGAGTTTTTTCATCCATTACACCCTGGTTATAAGGCTGAATACATTCATCTAAAATAATCTGATTTGCACTCAAGAGATCGTCTTTTTTTCCAGTATCTAACCACCAGCCATCAAGATTGCAGGACTCAACTTTTTTCTCCGTTTCAATCAATTTTTGAATAGCATCTGTGATTTCCAACTCTCCCCTCGCCGAAGGCTGAATATTAGCAATTGCTTGATGAATGGTTTGATCAAAAAAGTAAACCCCTACCAAAGCTAAATTTGACGGGGGAATTTTGGGTTTTTCAACTAATTTTAAAACTCGTCCTTGTTCATCAACAACAGCCACCCCAAAAGCGGTGGGATTTTCAACGGTTCGCAGTAAAATTAGGGCATCGAGTTGTTTAGATTTAAAGCGTTCAACAAAAGGACTCAATTGATTTTGAATCAGGTTATCTCCCAAATACATAATAAAAGGAGAATCTTCTAAAAAGAATTGAGAAATTTTGACCGCATGGGCTAAACCTGCTGGTTGATCTTGTAGAATATAGGTAATATTTGCACCAAAACGTTCTCCATTTCCTGTTACCGCTTTCACTTCTTCTCCTGTTTCCGGACTGATCACAATCCCAATCTCTGTAATTCCTGCGGCAACAATTCCTTCAATTCCATACCATAAAATCGGCTTATTGGCAACAGGAACCAGTTGTTTTGCTCCCGTATAAGTTAAAGGACGAAGACGAGTACCTTTACCACCAGAAAGAATGAGTGCTTTCATAAAAAAATCTCAGAATTGTTGAAGTCTTTGATGTTTGTTCTGGAAATATTAAGCTGATTTTAGGGTAGATTTTTTGATTAGAATTACTTCTCCATCTACCCCCAAAGTTCTCAAATCTAACCTAACCTACTCAACCCGAGGTTGCCAACTCTGAGAGCATTTTTCTCAAACTTTGTCGCCACTGGGGAGGATGAGTTCCCAGTACAGTCGATATTTTTTGAGTATTGAGAACTGAATAAGCCGGACGTCGAGCGGGTGTGGGATATTCCGCCGTAGAAATGGGCAGAACTCGTTTAATATTTAAGGGAAAACCCAGTTCTTGAGCTTCTTCAAAAATAGCAACGGCAAAATCATACCAACTGGTAACACCGCTATTGGTATAGTGATAAATTCCCGTCGTTTCTGAATGAATATTCTGACTCAATTGTACAATGGCTTGGGCTAAATCTCCCGTCCAGGTTGGGCTTCCCACCTGATCACAAACCACTCGTAATTCTTCTCGTTCCGCCCCCAGTCGCAGCATGGTTTTAACAAAATTTCCTTTTCCCCCGACGCCATAAACCCAAGCGGTTCTGACAATGGCGGCTAGGGCTTGAGTGGCTAAAATCGCCTGTTCTCCGGCTAATTTTGACTGACCATAGGCGCCTAAAGGCTGGGTTTGATCCGTTTCTAAATAGGGATGACTTTGGCTGCCATCAAAGACATAATCTGTGGAAACATGAATGAAAGTCGCCCCTATCTTTTCGGCTTCTTTTGCCAAAATACCGGGCGCGGTGCCATTAATTGCGATCGCGAGTTCCAGTTCACTTTCGGCTTTATCAACAGCAGTATAAGCGGCTGCATTAACAATTAAATCGGGCTTAACATCAGCGACAATTTTAGCGATCGCCTCGGGGTTTGCTAAGTCTAAACTATCTCGTCCAACACTGTTCACCGCTCCCACAGGGGCGAGAAACGGCTGTAATTCTTGACCCAATTGGCCGTCTTTACCAATCAGTAAGATTTGTCTCATTGAAAAACGTCCGCCGTTTTCAAGGGTTTACCATCTTGATCTTTTGCTGATAAAATCGGAGTGATACCATTTAGGGGCCAATCAATTCCTAAATCGGGGTCATTCCATAAAATTGAACGTTCATGTTGAGGGGCGTAATAATCTGTTGTTTTATACAGAACTTCTGCCACTTCTGAGACGACTAAAAATCCATGAGCAAAACCCGCAGGAACCCAGAATTGTCGTTTATTTTCGGCTGAAATCATACAGCCCACCCACTGTCCAAACGTGGGAGAATTTTTGCGGATATCCACAGCAACATCATAGATTTCCCCCTCAACCACCCGTAAAAGTTTGCCCTGGGCTTGCTCAATTTGATAATGCAAGCCTCGTAAGACACCTTGACGCGATCGCGAGTGATTATCTTGAACAAATGCAGTTGTTACACCTGTCTTGTCTGCGAAAACTTTTTGATTGAAACTTTCAAAGAAAAATCCTCGTTCATCTCCGAACACTTTCGGTTCTAGGATTAACACATCTGGGATTTCTGTAGGAATTACATTCATGCCCTATTTTAGCAGCGATTCGCCACTCTATATATTAACAAAGAAATGTTCCTTTTCCGTAAATTTGATTGAGTCTTTAATTTTTGACCCTTTAACAAGCTTATTCAGTTGCAATGTTAATCTTGACTGGACCCTGCAACCTGACAAATTGTTGATGGAGAGGATCATAAACCCAAGCGGAAATCTCTGTTTCTCCAATGGGTAGGGACTCAGCAGGAAGTCTTACCTCCCACCGGGCTAAATGATAGCGGCTAGAATGGAGAAATTCAGCAATATCAGGACTTTCTTTTGTGATATCTCCCTGGGCAAAAAATGACTGTTGTTCGTCAAAAGATAAAAAAACTAACCGAGGTTGTTGAGTTTGATCGGGTAAAACTGCCCATCCTGCCAAATTCAGGATCTGATTATTTTGGATATTGACGGCTGTTGAGGGTCGATCAATATAGCCGTAAACCCTCTCCGGTTCTCGAACAAAGGGAATATTTTTGGCAAAGCTTCTCATCTGAATTTGATCTAATGATTCTACCCCATCTCTAATCCACCACGTTGATTTACTCATGGGTAATAAACATCGCTCAGGTGAGGTGTTAAAAAATTCTGAATCTTCTAGATAATAAAATAAGTTTAAGCAGGTTTTACTGCTTGTTCTATAGGGGAATTCTAATCTAGCTTGATTGAGCGCTATCTGAGAACTAACGACGATTAAACTGAATATAATTCCCCCACAGAAACCATAGATTAAAAGACTGTTATTGGTGCTAATTTTCCGGGTTTTACGATGTTCAAAAATAAAAACTTTATAGAGGTAAACGAGGGCAATTATTAATAATAAATTATGAGTTGTGTATCGAGTTGCTGTTAACGGATAATTCCCCCCAAATTCAACTCTGCCTAACGTCATTAATAAAGAGGTTAACAGGGAAAATAAAGCCATCGATAACCCGGGGGCGTAAGGATTTAATCTTTGATTATTTAGGGAATAGCTCTGAAAAAAATAGACTAATATTCTGATCAAGAGTGCCAAAATAATTAACCCTATAAAACTCGATAAAATCGGCAGTTGTATCAGAGGTGCGGCTAATACATTCAGAAAAAACTGAATCGAAGTTAACACATATTCAGGGAATGATAGGTTAATAATGCGAGGTTCTTGTTGATAATTTATCGCGTAGATTACCGCAGAAATCAGAAAACCCGTTAACCAAATCAAGCATTGCTTTTTTTGAGAAATTTGAGACTGATCTTGTGATAAAATCAGGGGAATGAGGGCTAACCAGGTGATCAAGCCTTGTAGAGAAGAAAAACTGGCAACCCCACAACAAATAGCAGCTAAAGTTAGTTTTGTTTTTGTCGAAAAAGCTTTTAAAGATAGAATTAAACAGGCTATAATTAAACAAAAATTAATTAGAAAAATCGGGAGTTGGAATCCCCAAAGCCATTCTTGATTTAAACTAAAAATTAAACAACAAGTTAACAGATTAGCGAAATGAAATAAATTGCGCTCTCTGGGAGAGGAAGTAATATAAGCCAGAATATAAAGCGCAATAAACGTTAAAACAGCTAACCCCAAACTGAATAACATTTCTAGTTTAATATTCCAACCAGAAAGGAATGCTAAACCGATAAAAATCAAACGAGGAAAGAGAATTCGGTGAGTATTATGCAGTTCAAATAAATCACTAAAATTGAGTTGATGGGTTGCAACTTTTTCAAAAACTCGAGGTAAAACCCATTGATCATAAGCCGGAACATTGACTCCAAATTTAGTAATAAATACAAGAACAATAACAATAGGTAAGAGATATAAACCGAGAAGAATTAAATCGGTTTTAGACCGTCTAAAAGATTGTTTTAACATCCTCTTCGTTTTGAGGGGCGAGTCTAGTAGAATTGAACCCTTTTTAAACTCGCCCTTTTAGCTATTGGTGGTGAATGAATTATCTCAAATCCGTCACACTATTAAACTGTCCAGTGAGTCGGCTAAACAGCATTTGGAAAACTGTTCTTCGACCAATATTAATCTTAGAGTTAACCGCCATCCCGGATTGGAGAGCAACTTGAATCTCCTCATCACTATCTAAAGCAAAATATTGTCGCTCAAGCTGAACCCTGGCTCTAAAGGAAAAATAGGGGCGTAATTCTTCTGGGGGAATAGCTTCTTGGCTAATCCATTTTAACTCACCCGGAATAGTACCAAATTCTCCGCCGGGAAAGGCATCAATATTCAGTTCAACCGGAATACAATCGCGATCGCCCAAACCTAATTCTTGACGAGCCGCTTCCGATACCGGACAGACACAATCTTTTTCCGGTGTACATTCAATAATCTCTCCCGCCACTTCCTGATTATTATAAGGAGCCAACTTTTGTCGTTTACGTCGCATCGCATTCAACACCAAAGCCACATCCGTATTTTGAACATGAACCACCGCTTCTAAACCGTCTTCATCATCAAGAATTTGCAGTAATTTTTCAGTTTGTTGCGCTTCATAATAAGCTTCTTCACAGCGCTTAGGTTGAGGATCTCCAGGTCGCAGCACCGCAGACACTAAATAGGTACAAATTTCATCCTGTTGCATATCTAATTCGGAGTTTCCTTTTTTGGAAGGGGTTAACTCATAAACAATCCCCGATGAAGGCGCACGCAGAACTTGAGTATCGCGCTGTTGTTGTACCTTTTCGAGTTGAGCATTAATTTCAGAGAGTCGCTTTTGATTTTCGAGGCGATATCGACTCAGTTGAGAATCGGTACTGGCGATCGCCTTTTCATTTTCCTTAATCCGAGTATAAAGTTCTCTAGCCCAAGCATCTTTTGTATTTTGCAGTTGTTCTCGGGTTCGTTGGATCGAAACTTGTAGGCGTTGTTGTTCTCCGATTTGATTTTGAATATCCGCTTCTATCCGTGAAATGTCACCTCGACGCTGGTTAATTTCTCCGAGACGAGAATTGATTTCCCCTTGACGTTGGTTAATCTCTCCTAAACGGGCTTCAATTTGATCCTGTTGTCGCAGAACTTCATTTTCCCCACGAATCACTTCTTGCATTTGTCGATCTTTTTGCAATTCAGCGATCGCCCCTTCTGCCACTAAAGGATCAAGCCGACCGAGAATCCGTTCATTAGAATCTAAAACCTCTTTTGACTTTTCCAGTTGTCCTCTAGCCAGTTCAAGCTGTTGTCGAGACGAAGTTAACTGTTCTTGAGCGTAAGCCAATTGATTTTCTGAATTACTCAACTGAGCTTGTGCAACACTCAACTGTTGACGGGCTGCTGCTTCTGCATCTCGAGCTTGATTCAGTTGTTTTTCGAGTTCTTGAGATTGCAATTGTACCGTATTAATACGAGAAAAATATTCGGCCCGATAGTTCGCCACCAAACCTGCCAAAGCCGGACTCACACTGGATGAACTGAAGATTCCGTTATACAATTCATCCACCAAAGATTGTAGAGCTTGATTTTCTGAAATGCGGGCTTCACGTTCTCTAATTAAATCTTGCAATTCTGGGATCAGTTGTCCGTTATTCTGACCCGTGATCACACCTTGATAAAACTGATTTTCTCGTTCTAAAGTTTCTCTAACTTCTTCTAAAGATCTCAGATCCGCACTGGGGTTTGTGGGGCTAAAAGTGAGGAGAGGTTGACCTTGAACCACGCGATCGCCATTTTCAACGTGTAACCGGACCACAGAACCTGTAGTGGGGGCTTGAATTTCCCGCGCCCCGTTGGATAACTCTAATTTTCCTGTCGCGGGTACGGTTTGTTCAATTTGAGCAAAATAAGCCCAAACAATCGCAGAAGTCGAAACCAGCATAATCACCCATAAAAACATATGGGACCAAATGGCTGGTTTTTCTAGAAGGACGGGTTGATCGGAAAGTGATATAGAAGATTTCATTGTGATCTCGCTTGATTAGTAGTTTCTGTTATTAAGGTGATTGGAGGTTGAGAATCAGAGGTTAAGCCGGGGAAACTGAGCCAATTGAGAAGCACAAGTGGTTGTCTTCCTCGGAACCCTCACTCTTGATCTCTCAATCTCCTGATTCGTGATCACCTGTTGGCGATTTCCAATTGGTTTTTCTTAATGATTTGTTTCATCTCACCCCTCACTTCTAAGACTCCCACGGTAACTTTCTATTTTATCGGGGGAGATCGGTCTAAAACCGTGAATTGATCTTTTCTCATGGAATACTTAGCTATTGTTGGGATTCTTGTTGTTGGAATAGACAGTAGTAGCGCCCCTTGAGTGCCATTAGTTCATCATGGCTACCCTGCTCAACCACAGAACCTTGATCCATCATAATAATGCAATCGGCATTTCTGACAGTTGGCAGACGGTGAGTAATAAAAAATACTGTGCGTCCCTCAAAGGATTGTTCTAGATTTTCGGAAACCAAGCGTTCTGATTGATAATCTAACGCACTGGTTGCTTCATCAAGAATCAGTAAGCGGGGATTTTGCAACACAGTCCGAGCGATCGCAATCCGTTGTCGTTGTCCACCGGAGAGAGATCCCCCCCGTTCTCCCACGATGGTATTATACCCATTCGGCAAACCCATGATAAACTCGTGAGCCGCAGCAATTTTAGCCGCCCGAATAATTTCATCACTGCCTGCTTCGGGATTACTCAGTGCAATATTTTCCTGTACGGTACCATTAAATAGCAGGGTATCTTGCAGAACCACCCCAATTTGACGACGCAGGGAATACATCTCGACTTTGGTAATATCATAACCGTCGATTTTAATCCGTCCTGATAAAGGCGGATAAAGACGTTGCAGGAGTTTCATCAGGGTACTTTTACCCGATCCACTCAAGCCCACAATACCCACAAAGGAACCCGGTGCAAATTCTAAATTCACATTAGCCACTTGTAGCGGCCCACTTTCACCGAAGCGGAAAGACACTTCCTCAAAGGTCACAGCCCCCTGAACTTCAGGCATCGGAATATTATTGCGATCGTCGGCATCCACTTCAGGCGGTGAGTCAAACACATCCCGCAGACGTTCAACAGACATTCCCACTTCTTGGAAACTTTGCCAAACACTAACAAACCGCAGTAGCGATCCGGTAACATTTCCGGCAATAATTCTGAACGCAATTAAAGCCCCAATTGTCAGTTCGTTATCAATCACCAAATAAGCACCCACCCACAGCAGCGCCAGTCCTGAGAGTTTGTTAAGGAAGGTACTAATCGAACTCGAAGCTGTTTGAGTCAAGATGGTGTTGAAACTGGCGCTCATAAACCGAGCATAGCGCCCTTGCCATTCCCACCGGGATTTCAGTTCAATATTTTGAGCTTTAACGGTTTGAATCCCATTTAGCACTTCAACCAGGTAAGATTGAGAGTCGGCGTAGCGTTCTGCTTTTTTCCGTAGTAATCGCTGAATAATCGGAGAGTTGATAATAATAATACCCGCAAACAGAGGTAACGGAGCCAAAGCCACAATCGCCATGGGGACGCTGAGATAGAACATCATCGCCACATAAACGACGGAAAACACCGCATCTAAGACCACCGTTAGGGCTGTTCCGGTTAAGAAACTGCGAATATTGGCCAATTCTCCAATCCGACCCACCAAGTCTCCCACCCGACGATTATCAAAATAGTTGAGGGGAAGTCGGAGTAAGTGATCAATCACCTCTGCCGAGAGTTTGACATCTAAGCGGTTAGTTGTATCAACAAATAAATAGGTTCGTAGGGCTGAAAGCAACGCTTCAAAGAAAGCCACCCCCAACATCAAAATCCCCAAAATATTTAGGGCGTCAATATTTCGCTGTCCCAAGACCTTATCAATAATGATCATGGTCATCAGGGGGTTAACTAGCCCAAACAACTGCACAAAAAATGATGACAGCAGCACTTCTAAAAAGACGGTGCGATGCTCCATCAAAGCTGGCCAGAACCACCAAAAGCTAAACTGTTCTTTTTGTTCAACTTTCGGTGCTTGCAGCAACAGCACTTGTCCAGCTTCACCCCACATCTCGGCAAATTGAGCCGGACGCATCCGTTTGAGGCCTCGTTCCGGCGTGGCGATGGTGAGTTCTCGTTCAGTAATGTTGTAGAGAATTGCAAAGCCGTCTTTTAACTGGAGCAGAGCCGGGGCTTTCAGGCGACTAATGGCTTGAGCGGGGACTTGTACTAACTGGGCATTGAGGCCCATCATTTGAGCAACGGCGCCGCAGGCTTGTAGAGAAATCGAACCCACCGTCGTCAGTTGATTTTCGAGGACTCGTCGAACCAGGTCTTTACGGAAGTTAACCCGATAAAACTTGCTCAACATATTAAAGCAAGCTAAAGGCCCGTCAATTTGTCCAGAGCCGCGTACTATCGGGAACCGTTGCCCCGGCCCGTCTTCTATTTCGGGTTCGGGAGGAGTGGGGGGGGCTAGAGGGATTTCCGATAAGTCTAGGGGTTTCTCAATCAGCATTTCCCCATTGGGGGTATCCAAGGCGGGTGGGGGAGAACTGAGGGTGGGGCGAACTCCAATTAACCGGGTGCCAACGGATGTTCCGCCTATTTTTAAGGAGCCTTGCAACCCGTCTAATATCAGTCGATTTCCGGTTTCAAAATCTCCCACAGAGCCTCGACTAATCAGCCAAACGCGATCGGGGTCTAACATTGAAGCGAGGTCAGACACTCGCCTTTGACCGTTGACTAGGTTAACGACAACCGAATCTGGCCAGACATCCAGACTCAGTTCTTTCAGGTTTCCGGTCACATTGGCTCGTCGTTGGACTTCTTGGCTGAGAAGATCAAAGACTTCACTAATACTGGCGTGGTCGCGGAAGGCTTCCCCAAAGTTGGGTTCTCTGGCCATCAGTTGCAGAAAGTCTTCGGCTGGTAGGGTAATACAAATCATATCTGTCGAAGCGATCGCTGTTTCGCAGGGAATACCGCGAATTAAACCCGACCAGCCAATGGTTTCACCCGCCCCCAACAGTCGCAAACTCATGTGGCGTTGGGTTCTCAGGTCGTAACCTAATAACCGAGCCTGTCCCTGATAAATCACCGCCAGTTGGGTGGGCATTTTTTCCCGTTCAAAGATGGGTTGGCCTGTGCGATAACCCAACAGTTGACATTTCGGCAGAATGGCTTTGAGCGCGCCTTCTGACAGTCGATCAAAAGGGCTGGTTTCTGCTAAAAAGGCTTGAATCTGAGTGTGAGATACGGTAGTTGTGGTCATAGTACAGAAGACACTGAGGTTTGAAGGGGTTCTAGCGAACCGACTGTCATCAGTTGTTCGCGCAGCCAAGTTTCAAACAGTTCATCAATTAAACGCCGACGCATAGACTCATCTAATTGTGCCGGAATAAATTTTTCGAGTCGGATAATTACCATCCATTCGGCTAAGGGACGCGGTGCCCACAGTTGTCCTGGCTGACTCACTGATAAGAGTTTACTAATGGCTGGGTGGGGTTGTGACAAAGGCACTGGCCCTAGTAATCCCCCGGTGCGCGACTCTGGCCCTTCTGAATATTCGCGAGCGGCTTCTGCCAGGGATTGTTCTCCTTCTAAGATTCTAAAGTAGAGTTCGTAGGCAAGTCCTGAGTTTTTAGTCCGAATCAGCGAGTACACCACATGATCTAATACGCTTTTCCGGCTGACAAAGTAGTTATCAACCTTATTGCTCCAAGTCTCTTGCTTGAATTTTTCGAGTTTGATCGGACGTTCTGCAATGGCTTGCAGGTCTTTTTGGGTCAGGTTTTGATTTTGAAGCCAGGCTTGTTGAGCTTCGGGAGAGGTTAATTGATGTTGGGCGGCAAATTGTTCTAATGCCGTTTTTTGTTCTTCTTGGCTACAGACTATATCAGCGATCGCATGATCAATGATTACCTCTCTGAGAAATTGAGGCATCAACTGATAACGCTTGAGCAGCCCTGGTAATTCTTCGGCTTTGATAACGGTTTCTCCGACTTTGTACACTCCTGTCATTGGACTCTCCAACGGACTTGCACTATCCCTGTCTATCTCACTGTGGGACTGCCACAGCTACCCGAGATACTATCTTTCTGTCCCGATAATAGCAGACACAACCGACCCTCAGCGAGACTATACCCAGGGAATTGCTTTTTAGGAGATAAGTCTCAGCCTGATTGCTTGATTTTCTTCTCAAACAGGATTCCAACTTGTTCTAGGCTACCCTAGATTGGGTCAATAGTGCTACTTGAATTCGGGAATTGGCAACAGCCTTTCGGGATTGATTCTTGATCATAATAATTAATCACTTTTTTAGGGGGGGGTTCCGGATCGAATCGGCTGTGGGGAGTTTTTTATATTCCCTGCCCCTAGGATTTAGGGTTGACAAGGGGAGCATAGGGTGATAGTATTTAGTTACTGTTTAGTATAATTGAGTGTTAGCAAAAATATTTTTTTCGCAAATATCCCATTATGAAATAATAATACCCGGCATCGCCCCAAAAAGTCAAGGGGTTCTGCAAAAAAAAGCGAAATTTTTGGAAAAAATCAAACTGGATAAAAGTCTTCATGGCTAAGTGAGAACAGTCAAGAGAGTTTCTAATTGTTTAACATAGGCTTGCTCATCTAAAAACGGGGGATTATTTTGGATATTATTTTTAATTGTATCGCGATACTGTTGACGCAATTTCTGGTCATTTCCGAGGGTAATACCAAGTTCTAAGTAAGCATTTTTGGTGGGAACAATAACAGGTTCAATGTCTAATTCTTTTAAAAGAGCAGCATTTTTTCTTTGCCAGGGGGTTTGACCTGCAAAAACCACGGGAACAACTCCTAAAATCAAAGCTTCAAGGAGAGCATAGCTGTTATAAGCTGGACAGAGATCTAAATAAATATCCGCTAATTTCAAACAATTTTTTAGGTCTATTAACGAGATTAACGGCTTAACCATCACCAGGCGTTTTCGGTTTATTTCTAGATCTTGTAAAGCCAACTGCATACGGTGGAAAAAGGGACGAATCAGGGGATTTGAGGTTTCATCCGCTTGAGGTAACAAGACTAGGATTGATTGCGGAACGTTTTTTAAGATTTGCAGGGCAATGTCTCTGAATTCCTGGGCGATCGCATCAAGTTTTCCACTGATGGCAAAAATAACGGTTTCTTCTGTGGCTCCCCAGCTTTGGCGGGTGGGTTCGACGGTTGCCGGGGGTGGGTTTAAGGGATAACTCCAGCAGCACCCGGATCCTTGGAGGGTGATTAATTCTTCGAGATATTGTTCTCGTTGGGTGGAGGCTTGGCTCAGTTCTCCTGTGAGAAGATAGTCGATGTGGCGAATTCCGGTTGTCAGTCCAGAGGTTGCTGAAGTCAGTTGTTGGCGGGCGAGACGGTGTAGGGCGAGTTTAAAGGTTGTGTTTGTTTCGGCGGTGACATCAGACCCAATCAACAGCCAGTCTAGGTTATCCTGACGGATACGAGAAACGGCTTCTCCTAAAGCTTCGGGGAGTTGAATCGGTGGATTTTTGGGCTGTAGGTATAGTTCGGGCATGATATCATTTTCGACTCTAAAACTATACAATATTATTCTAAACTTTGTCAAGTCGATTTTTTTGAGAATAGGAATAATGGCGAAAGTATCGGGGTTAAAGCCTATTTTATTGAGTAAAATTCCGAGTTTAAGTGGAGAGTTTGAGGCGGGTTTTTCGGGGAAATTGTATTCGAGTTGATGATCGGTTTGTTGTAAGTAGCTTGCAATAATATCCGCACGATAACAGTATAACAGTTTTAAAGAGTCTGGGGAAACGGAGAGTTTCCAAGTCTCTGTGGGAGAATTTTGACTATACACAGAAGCAATATATAACCAAACGGGGTTTGTTGTATCCGTTGTCAGGTGATGGTAGATATATTGAAGGAAATTTTGCATAAACTCAACAGATTGTTGAATTTCACTCGCGGTGGGAAAAAGTCCAACGCCCTGAAATAAAAAATTGAGGAAATCTTGAAAGAGATATTTGGGAATTAAAGCACTTTGATATTGAACGGGTAGTTGATAAGCTTTTTGATAAAGCATCGCGGCTAACATGACTTGAATGCCTTGAATTTCTTGAAAGCCTTGGGCGATTTGTTGGGTTAAGCGTTGAACAAAAGTTTCTTCGGAGTCGGTTTGTTGTTCTTCGACTAAACCACAACGGATTAAAGCTTGATGGGTTTGACCCCAGTCTCCTTCATAGGCTTGTTTTAAATCATCAATAGACAGGGTTAACCATCGTTGAGCGAGTGTTTGACGAATCAGACGTAGATAAGTCAGAGTAGATTGATCAAATCGGTTTTGCTGGTATTGGTTAATGAGGTGTTGGGTTAAGGGAAGATAGGTTTTGGTTTTGACTAATAATTTTTGAAAGATCTGTGATTTTAAATCGGGGTTGAGGAAGTGATAAGCCGGATCAAAAACCATCTTGTGATAAAGCCGTTGATAGTCTTTGAGGTTTTGACCTTTGACAATATTTTTTTGGGTTTGTTGTTGGCTGTGTATTCTTAAACTGGAAAGGGTTTGATTAACAAAGGCAATTTTATAATATCCCATAATTCTGAACCACAAATCTCCGTCTAGGAGTTGATGGAGGTTCGGATCAAAACCGCCTATTTTTTCAAACACGGCTTTGGGAATTAATACGGTTGTGGGTTCACCAATTTTATTGGGTTGTCCTTTTAATAAATTAGCATCGTTTAACAGATCTTGACCAGACTGAATGGGTTTGAGGTTTGACCATTTTTCATGCAGATCTTTTCCTCCGGTTAAAGCGGCTTGACAGATCAAGTAGGACTGAGAATCAGAATCTATAAAAATGCGACGTTTTGAGAAGACTAAGCCAATTTCAGGATCTTGTTCTGCTAGATGAACCATGGTTTCAATACAGTTGGGTTCAAGAAGATCGTCTTGAAATAAAAATTTGATATATTTTCCGTTGGCTTGAGTAATGGAGAAGTTTAAGTTTTCGACTAAGCCATAGTTGGCATGAGACAATATCTTTAAGGGGAAAGGGGTTTTGGGTTTAAAGCTTTCAGCAATATCTAGAGTTTTGTCTGTGGAACCGTCATCAGAAATAATAAGTTCTAAATGAGGGTAGGTTTGAGATAATGCGCTATTCAAGGCTTCAGAAAGAAAGGCTTCCCCGTTATAGGTGGGGATGATTAAACTGACTAGGGGAAGTTCGGTTTTGGGTAGGGGCGGTTGGGTTTTAGGGGTCTGGGTTTTGACTACATTGAAAATATCATAATTTCCGCTAAGATGGGCTAAACTCCTCACGTCGAAGTTGTAAACTTGTTGAATAAATTGAGATTTTTGGGGTTCTCCTAAAAGTTGAAAGAGAATATCTAAACCTAAAGCGCGATGGGGTGAACGTTCAATTTTTAGGGTTTGTCTAGCGACTAAAAAATCTGCTAAATTGGGTTCGAGTTTTTCTCCAGATTCTAGACAATCGGGGAAAATTTCTAGGAGGTGGTTGTAAACGTCTGGGCAGAAGTATTGTTTTAAAACTTGAGACAGTTCAAAGTGATGACGGATAATGGTTTCGGGTTTAATCCCACTAATATTCTGTTGATGGACTCGGTATTGAACTAAGGCTTCTGGAAGAATATAAAGTTCGTATTTCATGCAGAACCGCACCCAAAAGTCTAAGTCGGGAATTTGGCGAAATCGAGGATCATATAAACCCACAACGGAGTAACTGTTTTTGCGAATTAGGGAACTGGTTTGACAGAGACAGTTATCTTTTCTGAAAAAGTGGTTTAGCCATTGAAACCGACTGCGGTTGGTTTGAAAAAAAACGGTATCGAGAAAGGTGTTAGACGAAGATAGACTTTCCCCCTGACTATTAATTAACTGCGGATAACTCAACACGGCTTGAAACTGGGGATTGTCATCGAGAAACTTGACTTGTTTTTCCAGCTTTGAGGAGATAAATACATCATCGGAATGGAGAATTGCAATCAACTCGCCCCGTGATTGTTGTATTCCATAATTTGTGGCTGCACTTTCTCCTTGATTCTGTTCTAGGTTAAAGATCCTAATACGATGATCTTTTATTTGTTGAATTTTTTTACAGGTCTGATCGGTAGAGGCATCATTAACAATAACAATCTCAAAATCTTGATAGCTTTGCTCTAGCACACTCGCCAAGGCTTGAGAAATATAGGCTTCTTGATTATAAGTCGGAATAACAACAGAAACTCGGGGCATCGTTTAGCTCAATTAAAGTTGCAATCAAAATAATGGGTCACGCTCATCTTCCTGTCTTCGAGGTAAATCTCCCCCCCCTATCCAAAAAATACCTCAAACTTATGATAAAGTAAAAAAGTTTAGTCTAGTGTCCCCGCTCAGATTTTGGTGTTCTCCTTCAATTCGTTCTTGAATTTCTGATGATACTGAGTCGGGCTATTAAATTTATGAATACAAATAGAGTTAACTCCCCAACTCTGACAACAGAACGTTTAGATCCGTTCTCATATCCTTCTGATTTTCTCTCGTTGTTGCCTGCAAATGCCAACATCATTGTTGAAGTCGGATATCGCCCGGGAACAACGGCTAGTCTTTATCAGCAAATTAATCCTCACTGTTCCTATCTAGAAATTATATCAAATTTCAATACGGGGGAAGCGGAGCAACAGTTTCAACACATTCCTGGGGAAATAGTAGCCGGAACCGTTGATGCTTTGGTCTATGATCAAAGTCTCTCAGAGATGAAAAATCCAGCTAAAATTCTTCAGCAGCAATGTAACTGGTTACACCCGGAAGGAGAGGTGATCGCTTCTATTTCTAATGTACAGCATTGGCAAAAGATTGTAAATTTACTTCAGGGAAAATGGGGAATTACAGAAAATCAAAGGGTTGCTCAATTTGAACAGTCTCCCCAACATCAGTTTACATTAGAAAGTCTCCAATATCTGTTTCAATCTGTGGGACTACAAATTTATGAAGTTCAAACGCGCGGACAAAAAGATGAAGCCTTTCAACAGTTTTTACAACTGATGCAACCGATGATTCAAGCATTAAATTTAGATGTTCATCGTTTTGCGACTCAAGCGGCTGCCGAACGTTATTTAATTCGAGCGACTCGTATCCAAAAACCTCTGCGTCGTTTATTAATTCAAACGGTAATGATGGCGCCGACAGCTTGCGATCGCCCCCGTGTTTTAGAACCTGATCGCTTGACTCAAACTCAACCGGGAACCCGTGCGGTTTCTGCGGTTAAATCTTTTCCGACTGCGGCGACTATACCGGGAGAAGAAAAGGTGATTATTTGGCAACGAACAATTATGTCGTATCAAGATTATCTGCTAAAACTCCGGCAATTATTGCAACAGGATTATCTGATTATTGCGGAAATTGATGATCACCCCCTGCGACGGCGAGAATATGCGGAAAATGGTTATTTAAGTTATCGCGGATGTCACGCGGTGCAAACGTCAACGGAGGCTTTAGGGGTGTTTTTACGACAACTTAATCCTAATGTGGCGGTGTTTAAAAATCAACTGGCTTATTTACCGCCCCCGCGAGTTGATCAAATGGAGACGGTGACGTTATTTTTTGGGGCGTTAAACCGTGAAAAGGACTGGAAACCGATTATGCCTGCCTTAAACCGAGTTTTAGTTAAACATCAAAATCAAGTCAAGGTCAAGGTGATTCATGATCGCTTATTCTTTGACTCCCTAGAAACTCCCCATAAGGAATTTGAACCGTTTTGCAGTTATGAACAGTATCAAGAGATTTTGCATTCTTGTGATATTGGCTTACTCCCCCTGGCGGCGACTCCTGTTAATTTAATGAAATCTGATTTAAAATTTATAGAATGTGCAGGTCATGGGGTGGCGGTGTTAGCCAGTCCAACGGTTTATGCACAATCTATTACCGAGGGAGAAACGGGGTTAATTTATCGTACAATTAAACAGTTTGAAATGCAGCTAAATGAATTAATTGTTAATTCAACTTTTCGACAAGAACTTGCTGCTAATGCCTATGCTTGGGTGCGAAATCATCGTTTACTTTGTCAACATTATTCCCAACGAAGAATGTGGTATCTACAACTGCGCGATCGCTTACCGGAATTAAATCAACAGTTACGTTTGCGTGTTCCCGAATTGTTTGTTTAGGGGAACAGGGAGTCGTCTTCACCGTTTACAGTTTACAGTGACCCGTCACCCCTGATCTTATTTACTCTTTGACTATGAGAATTTTATTTACTATTCCTCATTATTATCAAGCCACAGAGGAGGGAAAACACGCCTCTCTGGATAAAGATCCTCGTCCGCGGATGATTGCTTTAAGCATGGGGATAACAGCGTTGCGATCGCTTTATAGTCAGTCTCAGTATATGATTGATATTGCCAAATGTGTGACCTTTCCGGCTAATCAAATTGATACCCCGCAAATTGATATTGTGGTTTGTACCACCCAAAACGCCCATTTATTAGCCCATCTTCCCCTTCCTACGGGAACATATCATCATAATCAAACCCATGCTGAACCGATGTTATTGGGGTTTGAGTGTCAGGCCGTTTTGCGAGAGGCTTTAGGAAAATATGATTATTATTGTTATTTAGAAGATGACTTAATTTTACATGATCCCTGGTTATTTGTCAAATTAAATTGGTTTAATCATCATGCGGGAAATAGATGTTTATTACAATTAAACCGCTATGAAGTTTCACCGAATGGAAAGGTTGCCAAAGCTTATGTTGATGGGGATCTTTTACCCCATTTAACTGCCAAGTTTCAAAACGTACAAGAACAGCCTCAATTTATCGGAAAGGTGATGGAACGGGCGGTGAAGTTTCAACGAACTTTAAACCCCCATTCTGGCTGTTATTTTCTGAATGCTGAACAGATGGAATATTGGGTTAAACAGCCTTATTTTTTAGATCGAGATTGTAGTTTTATAGGCCCGTTGGAAAGTGCAGCAACATTGGGAATTCTGAAAACATTTAAAATCTATAAACCTGCTTCTAGTCATGCCAATTTTCTAGAAATTCAACATTTTGGTTCAAGTTTTTTAAATCTAATTGGCAAACAAGTTAAGTTTGTTAATCCGCAGGAGAAAAGGGAGTAGGTTACAGGTTACAGGGGTTAGGACAACTGATAACTATCTTTACAACTAACACAACAAAAAGGATGGGCAGTACCCATCCTAGTTAAATCAATCACAAATTCAAGAAAATTGGCTCAAAGGCTTAGATAAAGGTAATATCACCTTGAGAGAGGTCAGGGCCATTTCCGCCAACCAAAGTAAAGCGAGCCACATCTGTAGCAGGTTGAGGGCCGGAACCATCGGGGTCATATTGTAACAAGCCAGCGGTACGGTTATAAACCAGAACGCCTGTATTGATTCTTGCCACTTCAATACCTGTACCGACGGGAGGGGCTGCTCCTGGGGCGAGACTAGACTGATAGGTTTGACCGGGGAGAAGCTGAATAAACTCAAAGTTGTTCGGACGTCCTGTGGAGTTAAAGCGGAAGCCACCATTACCACCACTGGCACGGGTAAATGCTAGTCTATCGGAGCCTGGAGCAAAGTCACCAATTAAGTCAGCCAAAGTGCTTGCTTGTCCATTATTATAGACTTCTGCTTCAAACTGATAGAAGAAGACATCGTTTCCAGAACCACCAATTAAGGTATCTCCAAAGGTCAGTCCCGGTTGTGGGCCAGAGTTGAAGCCGCCCTGAAGGGTATCATCTCCATCTCCACCGACTAAAGAATCATTACCATTTCCACCGAAGAGGAAGTCATTACCACTGCCCCCAACAAGGGTGTCATTTCCGGCACCAATTAAGGGTAACTCATCTACGTTATCAGCCGTAACCGTAAAGAATGGGCCACCTCGCAGAACATCATTACCGGAACCTCCAGTGATAAAGTCATCACCAACAGTTCCTTCAATCGTGTTGCTACCCAAAGTATCCAATAAAACCAGACCCGGGCGAGGACCACCAGGAGTTTCTGCCTCTGGGACTGGAACGTTAGCAGCACTAATGCTATCGTTTCCTTCTAAATTAAAAGAGTCGGTTAAGAGTTGATCACGGGTAGAACCCAGAACAATGGTGTCATCTCCAGGACCTGGAGCAATAACATTAATCACATTCGGGGCTGTTACCGCGAAGATTAAATCATTACCTGCTCCGCCAGACAGACTAACAGTAAGTTGAGAAAGTTCGGCACCTTCTGCTGGCTCAGGTCTGAAGAAGCTGCGACCATCGAGGGTATCATTGCCATCGCCACCATCCATTATACTGAAGGTGCCAAACAGACTATCATTACCAGGGCCACCGAGCAGGACATCTCCTTCAAAAGAAGCAATCAGGGTATCATCGCCAGCACCGCCATCGAGGGTACTTTCTCCGGCAAAACCAGCAATTGCTGAGGTCGCTGTCCCAAATCCAATGCTAACCACCTCAGAGGAGTTCATTGTCATCAGCAAGTCATTACCATCACCGCCAGAGAGGGAATCCTGAAACGCAAAACTGGTGATTGTATCATCACCCGAACCCCCATCTAAGAGGTTGTTTCCTTCACGGAAGCGGCCAAGAGGGCCGACGAGGGAGTCATTGCCTTCACCGCCTTGTAGAGTGATTTGAACGAGGGGTATGAGGACATCTGGAACAGCAACCGGGGGGAAACCCAGTTCAATCGTTCCTCGGGGATTGCGAGCAATTACTGTATCATTACCTTTGTCACCGGAGAGGAAGTTGTTGTTACCCACCCCGACGATAGAGTCATCACCTTCACCCCCATAGATGCTATCGTTATCGCCAACACCGATAATGGTATCGTTACCTTTGTTACCTGCGATGAAGTTACGACCCTGGTTCACCCCTGAAACTTGGGTACCAATTCTCACCCGATCGCCGAGGTTACTCCCACCATCACCTGTGCTGACAAATCCAATTAAGTCATTGCCTTGACCACCATAGATAGAGTCACCGCCTTGAGCGCCCCCTAAAATGGTGTCATCCCCTTCGTTACCAAATAGCAGGTTATTAGCAGCTTGGGCGATGAGTAAATCATTATCAGCGCCACCGTAGAGAGTCGCCGTTGCTGTAGCTCTCAGAGTATCACGACCGTCACCCCCAATGGCGCGGGAGACGTTTTCGACCACCAGGGAGTCATTCCCTGGGCCACCAAACAGGGTATCATCCGGGCCTCTGCTGACGAGAACATCGTTGCCTTCGTTCCCTTCGAGTTGACTACCCCCTAGAGTAGCCGAGAAAATAGTATCGTTGCCAATTCCCCCCAAGATGGTATCCGGTTTGGGGGCTAATGGTGAATTTTGATCCCAGGTATTCGGGCCTGCACCAAGTAGATCATCGAGTCTTGTTGGACCACCAATTGGTTGTGATGTCATTGATTTTTCACTCCTCCGCAATCATGTCAATAAAATCGTTGGGACTACAGAACTGCCTGAGAAACTATACTTTGTTCGGCAGTAGTTTAACCTTTCCGCCCTCAGCAAGTCTAGTGCCTGACAACCACTTCTGTCTACTGGGTGGCGGTAACAACTCATACTGCTGAAGTTTACCTTAAATGTTTTCAAACTTGACCTTCCTTTAAGAGTCTGCTAATCAGTTCGCATAAAGTTATATCGGGTACCCACCTGTTGTAGACGCAGAGGGTTGTGAATGGTTCCAGGTTGAGGATAGGGGACAAGGGACCGGGGACAGTTATCAGTAAACAGTGACCAGTTATCAGTGACCAGTAAACAGTAAACAGTTATCAGTGACCAGTAAACAGTAAACAGTGACCAGTAAACAGTTACCAATCTTGCCTATTGCCTATTGCCTTCTGCCTATTGCCTTCTGCCTATTGCCTATTGCCTATTGCCTTCTGCCTATTGCCTAAATATGAACGGGTAAGGAACGATTCGCGACTTGCTGAATCAGTTTTAACTGCTGGGGTAACAGTTTGGCTAAATCATAACGTTCTAGGGCGGTTTTACGCGCTTTTAGGCGGATTTCTGCCATCCGGTTGGGGTGATCGAGGACTTCATCGACCCGATCTGCGATTTGTTTGGGGGAGAAAAAGTCTACTAATAAACCGTTTTCTCCATCCCGAATCACTTCTCGCACTGGGGCTGTATCTGAACCGACAATTAAACAGCCTGTTGACATCGACTCAATCATCGACCAGGACAACACAAAGGGCCGGGTGAGATAGATATGGACGTCGGAGGCCTGAATGACTTGCAGATATTGACCATAGGGTAATGGTCCGACAAAATGGATACGAGATAAATCCAGGGGGATCTTTTTGAGCATATACTCTTTGTAGCTCATCCCATCCGGCAAGGATTTACCATAGCAAACTCGTTCTGAACCGACTACCACTACATGGCAATTGGGCCGTCGTTCCTGAATATAAGCCACGGTCTCGATAAATTCAGGAAAACCGCGATAGGGTTCCATTCCTCGGGCAACATAAGTCACCAGTTCTTCAACCCCCGATAAATCGCAGTTGGGAAGAACCAGTTTCGCCCCAGCTTTGGGTTTGAAGTAGCTGGTATCGACGCCATCATGGAGGACGGAGATTTTGGTTTGAAGTTCCTCGGGAAATTGCGATCGCTGCCAATGAGTGGGAGAAATCCCCCAATCACAGGAATATAAGTCTACCAGAATGGGTGTATTTTTAATCCGAATTCGCGCCATATCATCAACAGTTAAGGGATCAGCCGGGTCAAAATCAGCATCCGATCCTTTGCTGTTATAAAACCACTCAAAATAACATAAAACGGGGGTATCGGGAAAGGCTTCTTTCACAAAGAGTGTTGGCCCCCAACCGGAATGACCACAAATCACATCGGGGACAAATCCTTTGGCTTTGAGTTGTTCAGCCATTCTAAAAACACTCTGTCCATGCAATACAGCACTTTCTAGAATGCGGACATATTGATGGGTTTGGGGACTGGCTTCGCGAGAGGGTTTAAACAGTGCTTTTTGAACGCCGGGAATGTTCCACTCGGGGCGCTCGTTTTTCGTGCCAAAGACGATTTGATTTTTGGGGTCAGCCCCTAATGCGGTGATAATATGGCGATATTGTGCTGGGAAGTTAGGATGTAAAAATAAGGCTCGCATGATTCATTTGATTAATCTATTTTTTCAGAGCAATGAGTTTTTAAAGGACGGCAGGCGCTCGACAAATCCATACACAATCTCTCGGCACAGATTGAGTATCTTTAACCAAAATCTCATAGTTGAGATGGGTGAGAAATTTTTCCATAATTGCATCAGTCATTACTGAAAATGCAGTTCCGTGTCGTCGTCCTAAGAGGTTTTTATCCCAATCACTAAGAAATTTTTTCCACCCCAATTCACTGAAGATATTGGTATGATGAAAAACACAAAGGCGCTCGCCTCGCATCAAAGCAGGAATTTGGGTTAAATAGTTAAAGATATCTCGCGGTTCTATATGCACCATTGTATCGTAACAAAAGCAAACATCAACGGAGCCTGGGTTCACTCCCTCTAAATTTAACCCATCAAGTTTCACATAGCTAATTCGGTCTTCTCCTAAACGATTACGAGTGGTTTTTAACATCTGAGTTGAGATATCTGCACAAATCAAATGCTGACAATATTTTAACAGTAATGCTGCCGTTTTTCCTCCACCAATTCCAATTTCTAAAACGGTTTGATGGGATTGAATATAGGGGGAAATAAATTGGTTTTCAATTAAGGCTTCATATTCGGCTAAAGATTGGGCGGCGCCGGCGGCTAACCCTATCCATTCATCGCCAGGATAAGTATAATCTGGGTTGGTTCTTTGCCAATTTTTAATATAGTCATCCCAAGCGCCTTCATAATCAATGGGTGATTGGTTCATCATAGATTGTTTTGCAGGATTGGATAAAATTAAGGAAGAATCAGAGAGATTTGCGGAGGGTTCTGAAGCTGTTTCGGCTTCTGAGGGGGGTGTGGTTTCTTCTGAAGCCCAAGTAAAAGCTTGACCGATTAATTCAATCAGTTTATCATTATGAGGGAGAAAATATTCGCTCAAAGATTGATAAATATCTGAACTAACTTTCGGATAGTCTCCCACGTTATATTTTTTGTAGTTGGTGAGTTGATAGGGGGGTAAATTCAAGAATTCAAACACTTGATTCAGGGTTTCGGTGGATTGACTCGCCAAGTCTTCACTTTTGAGAATTAAAAACTGTTCTCGCGGAAAAACCTTCATCCAATTTTGCAGTTGTTCGACATAAACTCCTCGCGAAAGATAGGAATAATGTTGATGGTTATGGCTGTAATAAGTGTCATCAGCGAGAAGTTTTTCCGTTTCCCCTCGCAGTCGTTCCGGTTCTTGCAACAGTGCGTCTTTTAACGATAACATTTCATAACCTAAATTCACCTCCCAATAGTAATGAGAAATCGCCCGGGTAACAGGGTTTCTCAGTAAGACAATAAATTTCATATTGGGGAAGTGATGATAGACCCGTTGAGGCACAGAAGGATGAAAGAGATAATAGGGGGTTCCTTCTCCAGTTAACAAGAGGTTTCCGTCTGCGGTCGAGGGAAATTGAGAACGATACCAGTCAATTTCCTTTTGATAATGTAAGCTAAAAAAATGAATTTCCTTTTGGGTTGCAGGTAAAATTTGGGGATGTTGACAGAGATACTGATATAGAGAATTAGTTCCGCCTTTTTGAGTTCCCAGAATCATAAAATGAGGCGGTTCTATTCGTTCAGATAGGGTGGGGTTTTGGGGATTCAAGTTGACCTCCTTTAAAATTTCTTCGGACGCATCACACATAAACAGAAGTCTGATTCTAATCCCCCTGGAATTTCCATTAAAATTTCTTCAAATTCCAGCAATAATCTAATAATCGTTTCTCCTTTCGGTTCACCCGGTAAAAACTGAACATGATTTAACAACGGATAGAGAGGATGTAAAATCCCTCCACCAAAGGGAATATAGGTTTCAATCTCAAAATAATATTCAATAAAGGGTAAAATCAACTGAGAACGAACCGCCTCGGAGGGGTCTGTATTAAAGACTTGATAAATCGTGGGATTGACAAATTCTTGTTGGAGTCCTGAACGCAACAGTTGATTAAAGCAGTTATACAAACGATTGATTAACTCAACTTTTTTGCGATTGTAAATACAGTAGTTATCCCCTACATATTCATTGATAACAAAGTATCCTTCAGGATGCAAAGAACGATGAACAATATCTAAAAATCGTTCTAACTCTTTAACATGATGTAAAGAACCAGAACAAAAAGCAATATCGTATTTTTTGCCTGTATCTAGATGAAATTGGTTAAAATCATCCGTGTAGAAGTTAACTTTCACCCCAGCTGTTTCTGCCCGTTTTTTTGCAATTTCAATTGAACTGGCTGAGAAGTCAAAAGCATCAATAGTCCGGGCAAAGTTACACTGGGCAATTGTAATCTCATGGTTGCCGACACCGCATCCCAAAGAAATTAAATTATTAAAGGTTTTTCCAGCAAAATAATCTTCAATTAACCATCGTAACCAATATTTCTTTTTGCCCCCAGAAATACGCTGATGAATCACTTCTTCAATCAGGGGATTCGAGATCCATTCACTCGCGGTTGCTGCGGTGGGGTTAGACTCCCAATAATTCTTATCAGGACTCGCCACTGCCGGAGACATAACCTCTGTTGTTAACACAGGTTCGACCCAATCTTCCGGAGAAAGGGTTTGATGAGGATGGGGGTTAATAAAGTAAGCTTCCTCAAAAATTTGATGGTATTCCTGAGTCATTTCCTCAAAACTATTTAACGAGGCGAGAACATATTTAGCATTATCCGCTAGGCGTTGACGTTCGGTTTCATTTTCCAACAGTTTGATAATATTTTCGGCGAGTTCTTCGGGTTTATTGGGAGTATAAAATAAACCGTTTACGCCCGGTCGAACTTGTTCAGAAATACCAAAAACTGGAGTGGTAATGATGGGTAAGTTATAGGCCATCGCTTCTAGGATGACTCGCGGATAACTTTCGACGCGAGAAGTACAAACAAAAATATCCGCCGCTTGATAATATTTTGGCGTTTCTGGTGTTTCTGGAACCAGGGTAATTTTCGACTGTAAAACAGGCGGGAGTTGTTGAACTAAGGTTGTCAGTTGGGCGCTATAAATACTGGGTCGGTCGCCAACGATAAAGCAACGAATACGGCTATGATATTGGTGAGGTAAAAGGGCTAATGCTTTAACTAAATCTTGTTGACCTTTGCGTTCACAAACAGTTCCGAGTAATAAGAAAACAATTTCTGAGGCTTGAATATTGAGGGCTTCTCTGGCGTCGCTGCGGTTCCATTGTTCCGCGACTAATTTAAAGCGTTGCACATCCATCCCGTTATGAATGACGGTAAAATTGTGATGACTATTGAGAGGTAAATAGATATTTCTCGTAGCATCTGCCACAAAAATCACTCGATAAGGATAGCGGAAACATTCTAAAGCTCGGGCGGCAATTTCTCCGCCAAAACCGTTAAAATAGGTTTGCCAAGCTTCGCTTTCGTGAACATTCCAAATCGAAGGAACCCCAACTTTTTGGGCGCAGTCTACCATGAAAAAGTTTTCTAGGGTATTCGCATAGACCACATCATAACAACTCAGTTGTAATTCTTGAGCAAAATCTGTGAGGGCGAGGTCGTATTGTTCCCGTTGATAGATGTTAATTAAAGGATTGTTTTTAACAATAACACGAATGCCTTTTTGTTCGTAAGCTTCCCGCAACGGCCCATCATTTACACTGAAAATAACGGGTTCAATTTTCTCTTGGTCAGCTAACTGAACTGCAATTTCATATTGATGTAACGGCGCGCCTGTATATTCTAAGGCATTACTACACATTAACACCCTGGGCTTGATTTTCACCGAAGAACTGGGAAGATGAAACCGTCGAGGTTGAATGTGAAACCATTCGTTAGCTAGGGATAAATTTTGGCTATAGTAGGGGTCTATTTTATTGGCGTATTTCTGACGGAAGTTTGCCACTTCTTTCGGGTCATCTTTAAACCCTCTAGACGTACCTTCTCGGTGAAGTAATTCCGCTTCGGCACAATACACACAGCGATAATTCTTCTCCGTTAAACGATAGCCATAGTCAGCATCATTATAAGCAACCGCAAAGTTTTGTTCATCAAACCCGCCTAAGTCTAAAAACAGTTGACGAGGCGTTAATAAACAAGCCGCCGTTACCGCAGAATAGTTGCGTGCGACTTTAGAATAGGCTAAATATCCGAAATAATCTCGATGAGATAGTTTAAAGGCATGACCCGCTAGTTTATGATGTAAGCCGTGAATAATTCCGGCGTGTTGAATATGGTCATCGGGGAAGATTAACCGCGCCCCCACTGCCCCCACGTTTTCTAACTGAATATATCCCATCATCTGACTCAACCATTGAGGGGAAAGAATTTCAGTATCGTTATTTAAGAACAGAACATAGTCCGTTTCCACCTGTTCAACCGCCCGGTTATTAATAGCCGCAAAGCTAAACGTTCCCGTCTCATTTTCAACCTTTAAAACAGCAATTTTAACTTCAGTTTCACCCCGGCTTATCTCGTCTAAATATTCTAGGGTTTGGGGGTCGTCGCTTTCGTTATCAATAATCAGAATTTCATAGTTTTCATAGGTCGTTTTGTCCAACAGGGATTTTACACAAGCCTGGAGTAATTGAAGCTGATTTTTAGTCGGAATAATAATCGTCACAGACGGCCCCTGGTTAGGAAATTCTGGGGCAAAAATTCCTAAACTTTGTTTGATTGCCCAACTGGGTTGATAGACTTGAGACGAAATTTCCCGACGGTTAAAGGCATCTTGAACCGCTAGACGACCTGCTTCAAAACTTGCGGGTTTAGCCGCCCCAGAAATCGCCGTTGAACCGGGGGCGGTTCGCCAGTGATATAATACCAGGGGTAAATGGGCGATATGAGTGGTTTTTTCTGTGATTCTCAAGGCTAAATCATAATCCTGAGACCCTTCAAACCCTAGCCGCATTCCAGCAACTTCTTCAAACAGTTGGCGTCGCACGACTAACGCATGACCCAGATACATATAAGATAAGAGTAATTCCGGCGACCAATCGGGTTTAAATTGGGGCGCAAACCGTTTTCCTTCGGTATCGATTTTGTCATCATCGGTATAGAGAACGTCGGTTTTTGGGTTGTCAGCCAGATACAGGGCAATTTCTCCTAAAGCATTGGGGGGAAGTTCATCATCGTTATCGAGTAGGAGAAGATAGTCTGCTGTTGCTAAAACCGTCGCCGAGTTGGTTGCCCGACTAATATTGCCATTTTCGGGGCGAAAAACAACTTTAATTCGTTCATCTTGTTGGGCAAATTTATTGAGAGTTTCTGCAACCTTCGGGTCGGTACTGCAATCATCAGCGATACACAATTCCCAATGGGGATAAACTTGATTAATCACACTATAAATTGCCTTTTCCAGAAACTCTATCGGGGGATTATAAACAGGCATGATAACGGAAATTTTGGGTAACTTTTCCGCCGAATAGCTTTGCAAACGGTTGTGTAAATACTCAAAACTGCGTTGCGTCCATTGGTTCACATTCAACCAAGCATCGTAGGGGTCAATGGGTTTAGGCAGTTCAAAGCCGGGAGGCAGCAGGGCAAGGTCTGTGGTCGCTTGGGTGGTGCGGTACATCAGTCGCGCCTGACGAAGAATCGCCGGAATTTCACTCGGCAGAGGAATAATTCGGCCTAAGCGTTGTTTGCGTTCAGCAGCCCGTTGGCGAACCACCGCCGTAAATTCTGAAAATTGTCGAACTTTGGCTGAACTGCGGGCAGCCAGTCCATATCGACGGACGTTCAGGGGGTGGGGCAGCGGATAAGTGATGGTTTCCCCAGTGTCTAACTCCACTTCTAAGCTTAGGGGCCATTGACCAACGGGAACATCTAGCAGCGCTTCAAACCCACTCATCGAACTTCCGGCCCAGTTGGGAAACACATCACCCACATCCTGACGTTGCAACCCGTAGGCACATAATATCGAACGTTTGCCACAGTGGAGGGTCAGTTGAGTAATTCGATGTTCGGGATGACAACACCAACCCGCAAACACAATTTGTCCGGGTCGTTGTTCACTGGGAGTGGGAACATCCAGGGCGGCTTGTAGGGGAAAAACCTGTAGAGAATAGCTGGCAAATCGTTTCCATTTTCCCCGACGGTTTTGTAATTCTAAATGAAGTTTGTGATGCCCTAAAAGTAGGGGAATTTCTAGTCGAAACCCTGAGTGAGTAGCGGTTTTTTCTTCATTAAATTGGGCGGCAACATCTAAACGTTCAATGCCATAGGTTCCTTCTATTATTTCCCTGCCGATTTTAGCGCGAATTTTAGTAAAATCAGCTTTTCCTGTATAGAAACACCACCCTTCAATTTGAGTATAAGTTTCACCATTCCCCACAAATTCCCATTGGCGAGGAGTTTCAACGTAATAAACATATTCAGGCTTGAATGTGCGACGAGTCAACTGTTTGAAGTTCGCCCATTTTTCTTTTAACTTCCAGAATTTAGAAGACTTGATTGTTATTAATTCACTTTGAGTTTGCGCCAGCGAAATTTGAGTTTGACTCAGTTGGTTTTCGAGGGCGTAAATTTTACCCAGGGCTTCTTGAAAACGGGCTTTAGATTCTAGTAAACTTTGCTGAAGTTCTGAGGTTTGATATTTATATTGATTGAGGAGATTTTCGGTTTGGGTATATTGATTGTCTCTCGTTTTGAGTTGGGTTAATGCTTCTTGATACTGCGACTGAACCTGTTTTAACTGTCCCTGGGTTTTGCCCAGTTCATTCTCGGTTGAGATTAATTTATGAGCTGCTTGTTGCAGGTTTTTTTCTAAATTATGGGCATGAACTTCTGCCCCATATAACTGATTTTTTGTACTATCAAGTTCTTGTTGAGTAGTACCGAGTGCTTCTTCGAGAGTGGTCAGTTTTTTCTGGGCTTCTTGACGAATATTTTCCGCCGTATTTACTTTCAGTTGGGCTTGACCCAGTTCTTCTTCGGTGCTAATTAACTTATCTAAGGTTTCTTGATAGCGAATTTCTACACCATCCAGTTGAAGTTGGGTTTGACCCAGTTCGGTTTCTGTTTTGACTAATTTATCAACGGCTTCTTGAAATCTATCTTCCCACTGGTCAATATCAAGTTTTAATTGGTTGTTTTCTTGAGTTAATATCTTTTTATCTTTTTCTAACAGTCGCACCTGTGACCAATCTTTAAACACCCAATTTAAGGAGGTAGACTGATTTAAAACCTGGGACTCAACAGGGGTTAACCCTCGGCTGAGGTTTTCCGCTAAGGCTTCTAACTGTAAATACAAGTCTATTGAATCTGGAAAACACTGTTTAATCAGTTGAGGTCGGGGTGTGGCTAATATATTATCAACTAATAGGGAGGGGTCAAAATTATCTTCGGGAGGAAAGGGGAAATTGAGATTAAATTTAGCGTTAAGGCTTTGAATAAAATCTAAAGGTTTTGTTCCGACTTTATAAACATTAACCAATAAACTCTGTTCTGAATAGTCTTGATAAAAATTAAGGATTGTTTTATTGTAATGTATCCACATCTTAACAGCTAATTCAGGAGATTTAATCAGGGTTAAATCTGTGGAACGACGATAGAGAGAGTCTACAACTTCCCAGGGAGAACGATAAACAAAAATAAAATAGGCATCGGGAAGTATCTCTCTCCAGTCCTCTAAAAATAAAGTTGTTCGCGGGTCTTTCCAACCCCAAGGATGATGAGAATCTTGGTTCTCTTCAATTAAACCTTTAGCCTGTTCTCTCTGTTGGGAATTGAAAGAAAGATGGGGCTGAACGGTACAACCCAACTCATCTATATTATGCTGTCGTAAAACAGCTTTGTGAAATTCAACAAAATCGACATTTTCAAAATGTCCCTTCACATTTCCATAATTCGCCCCAACCAGTTTTTGACCAATATTCACACCTAAGTGTTGGAGTAACGAGGCGGTTAAAGATGTTCCGGAACGGTGCATTCCCGCAACGATAATAATCGGTGAGTGACGTTCTGATTTCTCCATAGTTTTTTAGGTGTTTTTTCTAAAGTAGCTAAAATCTTTTTTCTCCCTCAAATCCTGCCTGCTTAATCTGGGTTAGACAGACCCATAGCCCGCCTCAGTTTAAACCATTTTGCCCTCAATTTCCAAAATTTACTACTTTCCATAGCTTGAATGCGATTTTGCGCCTGTTCTAGCAGCATTTTCTGAGATTCCAGTTGCCACTGAGACTCACCGAGTTGAGTTTCTGTCTGTGACAGTTTCGCTTCACATTGTCTAAGTTGAGCCTGCAAAAAGTCAAGCTTTCTCTCTGTTTGTAAAAGGTGGGCTTGAGTTTGTCCCAATCGTTCCTCTGTTTCCGTCAATTTGGTATGACACTGTGCGAGTTTCCCTTGAGACTCTTGCAGTTGATTTTGGGTTAAGTGTAATTGGTGTTGAGACTGATTAAATTTTACTTGGCTTTGGTGCAGTTGAGTTCGCAGAGAAATAAAATGGGTTTGCCATTGGGTTTGGGGAATCAGAGATTTTACCACATTTGTTTCTAGAATCCATTCTAACCCAGCCTGATTCACTGCCCGAATTAACAGAATATCTTCCGGTGAAATCTGTTGACGGTCAATTTCACAACACCAACCGGAAATTAACGCTTCAGGTTGATTAAAATGTTCAACTAAATCCGGTCGTTCTATCGTCGGTTGACACTGCTGAATTAATTGCTGATTAACTATGATTTGAATTGTTTTTATTCCTCCCGGATTAAAATCTACCGCCCAACCTTCTAAATACAGATTGCCATTGGGTTTAATTTTACAAATATCCAAATATCCCATCGGATGATAACTAAAGTTCAAGTCTGTAAACTTGTTGTGTTTTTTAGGACTAACCGCATACAAATCTTGATAGTTACTTAATCCTTTTTTGACTCGATAAATGGTCGCCTGATTTTGACTCACTTTATCGATTAATTCGTGAATATAAGCTTCCGTGACATAGGTAGTTCCGTACTCATTGCGGTCAAGAGATTTACTCTCACTACTTTCCGTTGAAAAAACCATTCCTTCCGGTAACATTTGAACATGGGCAGGCATAATTGCCTCATCTAACACACTAAATATTAATAGTCCTTCCGGTGTTAATAGGTCATAAAGTCGCTGCATCCAACGGGTAAAGGTTCGCTGTGGCATATGGCTAAAAAACGACCCCGCATAGATACAATCAAATTTTTTATCTGTTGGATAGTCTTCGGGTTCACGAGTAGAAATAATCCCATGCACACCAAAGGTTTCCATCTGAAACTTAACGGCATTAGCATAAATATCCGACACCCATACGTTTTCAGCCGGAATTTCTTGGATTAAAAATCGGGTTGAACGTCCGTACCCACAAGCAAAGTCTAGAAAGGAAGAAATTTCAGCCAAACTCCCAAAGTGGGCGTTTAAAATTTGTCGGATAGAATCAATTATAGAGCGTCCTAATAAATAATAATAGACTAAAGCGCGATCGCTATGGTGGTCTTCTGACTCCTCCAACTGATACAAATACATTTCATCATCGGCTGCAATTTCAGGGTGAAAGGTTTGGGAGGATGTTGCCAGATGTTGAGTAACAGTTTGGACAATCGGATTATTTTTAACAAAGGGGTTGTTTTCTATCATTGATGGTGAAGGTTTGATGGTTAAGTTGACTTTAGTTTTTGGGAACAAGACCTAATGTTTGTTTGAGGTTAAACCACTGACTTCTGAGTTGCCAAAATTTACTACTTTTTATCGCTGTAATTTCATCGGTAGATTGGTCTAAAAGAAACTGAGTTGATGCGAGTTGATACTGACAGTCTCCCAAGTGGGTTTCGAGTTGTATTAACTTATCTCTCGCTTGGGCTAGGGTGAATTCCGTAAATTCTAGTTGAGATTGAGTCTTTTGTAATTGAGTTTGATGCTGTTTTAATTGAAATTGGGTTTGATACAGTTCTTCACGCCATTGGGTAATACACATCAAGTTTTTAAGGGTTTCAACGGCAATAATCCACTCTAAACCGACTGAATTAATGGCTTTAATTAAAACAATCTCTTGGGGCGAAATTTTTCCAGCTGGAATTTGACAAGACCAACCCGATTTTTTAGCAATTTCTGCGTTAAACCGTTCAACTAAATCTAAACGTTCTTGACAAGGCTGACACTGTTGAATGATGTGATGATTGACAATAATTTGAATAGTGGCAGCTTCTCCCCCAGAATTACCATCAGCCGCCCAACCTGCCAGTTGAACTTCTCCCGTTGGAGTCAAATTACAAAAATCTAAATAGCCTTCGGGATAATATTTCAAATTGAGGGCGGTAAAGTCGGCATTAGGCTGAGGGGTAACTAAATATAAATCTTGATAGTTACTGAGTCCTTTGGGAATGCGAAAAATAGAGGCTTGATGTTGACTCACTTGCTGAATAATATCTTGAATATAAGTTTCACTGACATAGGTGGTTCCATAATCATTGCGGTCTAGAAATTGACTCTCACTGGTTTCAGAAGAAAATAAAATTCCATCTGATGGCATTTCAACACCCCCAGGTAAAATAGCCTCATCTAATACACTAAAAATTAATAACCCTTCAGGATTTAATAAATCATACAGCCGCTGCATCCAACGTTTAAACGTTCGGGGCGGCATATGGCTAAAAAAAGACCCCGCATAGATACAGTCAAACTTTTGTTCAACAATAAAATGTTCAGGTTCACGGGTTGAGACAATGCCTTTTACCCCAAAATATTCCGTTTGAAACTTAACCGCATCGGCATAAATATCTGCCACCCAAACCTTTTCTGGGGCTATTTCTTGGATTAAAAACCGGGTTGAACGTCCATAACCACAGGCAAAGTCCAGAAAAGAGGAAACAGAGTCAAAACTCCCAAAATATCCATGAATAATTTGTCGAATAGAATCAACTAATCTCCGCCCTAGCCCATAATAATTAACCAAAGCCTGGTCAATATTTTTTTTATTTTCGAGTTCATTAAACCCATATAAAAACATTTCATCATCGGCAGCAATGTTTGGCTGAAAAGTGTGAGGAGAATCAGCCAAATACTGAATTAAGGTTTCAACAATGGGATTCTTTTCAACAAAGCAATTGACTTCCATAACTCAAGGTGAGATTCAAAAGAATTAGTGATATTGTTGGATTTCTTGTTCTTGTTGGAGTTGACCGGAAGTAACCATTAATTTCGGTTCAACCAGTAGGTCTACAACCCCGGTTACACAAGAATGTTCACAAGGCTGAACCCTAAACATTGCCACATCAATACAGCGATCAAGATAAGTAAACTCACCGTCTACAATTCCTGAAACTCCTGCATTTAAAAAGTAAACATCCGGTGCTAATAAACACTTAAACTTGAATTCTAACACGAGTTGGGTTCCAGGTTCGATATGTTTAATAAATTGGGAAGTCGCCAGGAAAGAAGCCCCCGCTAGTTCAAACCCACTCACCGTTTTAACCAACATCCCAAACCGGACATGGGAAGCGGCTTTTTGAAATTCTACCGTGTAAGAATAGATGTATTCATTGCGAGCAATGATATGATTAACCCGTTCACCCTCCGGTGTAGCCAGATGAGGGTCACGAATAATCGCCCCGCGAGAAGGATATTGAATCGGATGATCCGGTGCGAGTTTAGGGTCATAATAGTCATAATAATCTGCTTGTTTCGATTCTGTTTGGTCGGAACTCGCTTGACTGCGATGATAATTTTTCCACTCGACTTTTTGAAAGACTTCTTGAGGCTTAAACGAAGCTTTCAACTGTCGAATTTCTTCTCGCAATCGTTCAGATTCTACTGCATCTGCATAGATCATTTTTTGATATTTTGATATAATCATTTTAGGGCTATGTTCGAGTAGAACTTCCCCGCGATCCATCAAAATAGCTGAGTCACACAGTTGAGTCACCGAAGATGCCGCATGAGATACAAACAAAATCGTTCCGCCTCGGTCTTGAATTTCATGGATACGACTAAAGCATTTGCGTTGAAAGGCTTCATCCCCCACCGACAGTGCCTCATCAACCACTAAAATATCAGGATTAGCACTGGTCGCTACTGCAAAAGCTAACCGCACATACATTCCGCTAGAATAGGTTTTAACGGGTTGATTGATAAAATCTCCAATATCGGCAAAAGCAACAATTTCATCAAACTTTTGTTCGATTTCCTGATGTTTTAACCCCAAAAGTTGCCCATTAAAAAAGACGTTTTGCCGCCCTGTAAACTCCGGGTTAAACCCACTGCCCAATTCTAACAACGCTGAGACTCGGCCTTTAACATTGACACTTCCCGTTGTTGGGGTTAAGGTTCCGACAATAATCTGGAGAAGGGTACTTTTTCCGGAACCATTACGACCGACAATACCCAACGTTTGACCTTTATAGACTTGCAGATTAATCTCTCGCAAAGCCCAGAAATTCTCGGCAAGTTGCTGATGGGGTAGAAAAATCTCCTTCAGTCGGTCAACCGGATGTCGATACCGCTTAAAACACTTGGAAACACGATTAACGGAAATTGCAATTTCGGACATTCGTCATTTATTAGCTACCGAGACATCTTAATCACTGGGAACACAGAGAAATATACCCCTACAAAACATCTGCAAAAGCCGGACGCAAGCGCCGATAAATCCACAGACCACTATAGAATATAATGATAGAGACGATAGTCGCTGTTGCAAGTTCACCCCGATGTTCAATTTGACCTTTCAGTACAATATCACGGTATGTTTCAGCGATCGCTGTAATCGGGTTTAACCAAAACACCCAAACCTGCCACGCTTCAGGAATTTTATCAGCAGGATAAACAATAGGAGTCGCATAAAACCAGAGATTGAGAATCACCCCCAAACTTTGGGGAATATCTCGCAAAAAAACCGTTAAGCCAGCGGTTAAATAGCCCAAACCTGCTGTAAGGAGAAGTTGAGGCACCCACACAAAAGGTAATAGCCACAGACTAATAGTAGGTTCGGGAATAATAATAAAAATCAGAGTAATTAAAGCAACTAAACCAAAGGTACTTTCAATAAACGCCGAACAAATAGGAACCAAAGGCAACAACCCTAATGGAAATACAACCTTTTTCACTAAGTTCGCTTGTCCCATGACACAGGTTGAAGCTTGAGTTAATCCGTTTGTAAAGGCTAACCAGGGTAGCAGTCCGGCAAATAACCACAACCCAAAGGCGAGTCGATTATCCGCCGGAACCCCTTGAATATTCAGTCTAACTTGTAAGACAATCGAAAAAACATAAGTAAAAATCAGCAATTGTACAAGCTGATTGAGAAGCGGCCACAAATTCCCCAAGATAGACCCTTTATAACGGGCCTCCAAATCTCGCCGTACCAGAGTAATCAATAGATTCAGTTTGATCGACCACTGACTTTCTAGCAATTGTCGGCGGAGGACAACGCTTTTAATAGATCTGACCAATTTCTGTTTCCTCGTCCACTACACACACCACGACTAGATTATCCTCAGACCCGTTCCTTGAGTTTAGACCCAAATCCGGCAACGAGGGAAAATTGCCAGCCTTTAGCTTAGTCTATTAGTGTGCCACATCAGCGTAACTTCTGGCTATAGGGGAATAGCTTACAGGAGTTAGGGGTCAGGAGTTAGGGGTTTGGCGTTTGGGGACAGGATAACTGTTCAGTGTTTACTGTAAAAAAACACCCCACGAGGGGGTGCGAAATTCTACAACAGAGGTTAAATTTCAAAATTGCGTTATACAGGGTGATAGGACGCTGTATCGTTTAGATTGAGTCCGACTTCTGAGGCTAAACGGTTCAGCATCGATTGTTCACGCTTGATTTCTGAACGTTCGTGATTTAACATCAGAATCCGGGATTTCTCTGCAATGGTGAGTTGCGCTTCTGTCCCATTAACAGTTTGAACGGGATTGTTGCAGTATTTGACTCCCCGATAAGTCAGGTTGTAACTGGGTTGCAAAACCGGGGGCTTTTTCCGGTTACAAAAACGCCAATCTTGTCCCCGATATTTTCCGGCTACTTCTCCAGTTGCAGTGGCAACTTCAGGAGGATTATATTCGTATTCAGTACCACGATAGGTCAGTTTCATCTGATCGCCTCTCCTTTAATATGAGGTTGACAAAGTGAGGCGCGTTCCTTCGGGAATGATGACTTCCCTACTTCCGTCTCTCTTATCTCGATGATTTTCCTGACTTAACCTAAGATCAGCGTTCTCCAGACCAGAGAGATGAACGTTTTCTTTTTTCTTTCTGTATCTATTGTTACGGATTTTCAGAAAAATGTCAAGTATCTATCACTTTTTCGGGAATAGGGAGACAGGGAACAGGTCACTGATAACTGGTCACTGGTCACTGGTCACTGATAACTGGTCACTGATAACTGGTCACTGATAACTGGTCACTGATAACTGGTCACTGATAACTGGTCACTGATAACTGTATTAATGCGCGCAACCGTTACCGTGATAGTCGTCGCTGTCGTAGAAGCCGTTTTTTGTACCGAAGAATAGACAGGAAATGGTAAACAAAACGGTTAATCCGACTAAAACTAACTTGACATCCATGACGGAATCTCCTGTAATGAATAGAATTTTCAATGAGATTGTAGACGCGACTTGGCTATCTCGTCCATCTCCTACGATAGCGTTAGAATTATTAGGTTGCACCCTGGTTAGACAACTTCCTAATGGGGAACAAATTCGGGGTGTGATTGTGGAAACAGAAGCCTATATGACAGGAGATCCCGCCAGTCATGCTTACCGCAAACAAACCCCTCGCAATGCCGTTATGTTTGGGCCTGCGGGGATGAGTTATGTCTATCTAATCTATGGAATGTACCACTGTTTTAACGTGGTGACAGATGTGGAGGGAGTAGCGAGTGCAGTCTTAATTCGGGCTTTGGAGTTGTTAGAGATTCCTGATACCCTTCCACAAGATTTAAGCTTAGGTTTAAAAAGCGATCGCCATATTAAGAAACCCTTAAAAAAAGATAAATTTTCTACGGCCGCCGGACCAGGAAAACTCTGTAAAGTCTTGCAAATTGATCGCACGTTAACAGGTTTACCCTTACAACCCCCTCAACCGTTGTGGTTAGAACATCGCACACCCAGCTTTACTGAAGCGATCGCTCAAGGTAAAATTCAATTTATACAAACCACTCGCATCGGCATTACAAAAGGAACTGATTTACCTTGGCGTTGGTATATTGCAAACTGTCCGGCTGTCTCTAAGGTTTAAAGAAAACTACCGCAAAACTCACTGAATTTTTGAATGTTTCTGACATCATTCTCCTCTTTTCAACTTCTACGGTACAATAAACCATAAGGTAAACTTTGGGGTATTGTAGCTTCTAGAACCCAACACCAAGAACTTAGGCTGTTCAGTCAACACCCCATCTGAACCTTAGCATTCCAACCCAAGCATCTCAATGGCGATCAAATCCCACTTTCTCAAAGCAATTCTCATCCTCTTTGGCTTGTGGCTATTCCTAGATTTAGTCACCTATATTATCGCCGAGGGGTTTTGGTTTCAGGAATTGACCTATTTATCCGTTTATGGGATACGGTTAACCACTCGGGCAATATTGTGGTTTTTGGGTTTAACGATCACCGCAGGTTTTTTACTGGGAAATCAATTCGTTGCCAACCGCTACAAATATCCTCAGCCCCCCCCCGCAACTCCGCAAAATACTCCTTTTTTCTCCCTGGAAAGCACGAGCCAAAATTCAGCTTTAGGATTAGGTTGGTTGTTGGGATTTATTATTAGTTTATCTCTGTTACTGGCGTTAGTCACACTCCATTATGGCACCGTATTTATTCAATATTGGCAGCCTGACTTTTCAGAACCCTTAGTTGCACCACTCCTCCCCAGTCGCTTTGGTTTTGAATCACTGATTCAACTCATACAACAGTCCTTCTATCAGTGGTGGTTACTGGTTATTGTCGCCGTTATTGCTCTATTATTAGTCATTGAACTCAACTTTTCCCTGATGGCGATCGCTATCTTCCTCAGTTTAGGATTTGGTTTAGTTTTATCGAGCCATTGGGCAAATGTTTTACAATATTTTTACCCCACATCCTTTAATCAATCTGATGCTTTATTCGGACAAGAAATCAGCTTTTATATTTTTACCTTACCCGTTGCTCATCTCCTCGAATTTTGGCTAGTGGGATTATGTTTATGTGGGTTAATCTCTTGCAGTTTAATCTATTTTAAATCAGGAAATAGCATCAGTCAAGGAGAATTTCCCGGCTTTTCCCAACCCCAACAACGGCACCTACACGCTTTGGGAGGAATGCTGATGCTGAGTATTTCCTTCAAACATTGGCTGTCTCGCTATGAACTCCTTTATTCTAAACGTGGGGTAATTTTCGGTGCAGGTTATACCGATATCAACGTTCAAGCCCCAGCAGATTTAACCTTATCTATTATCGCTTTAATCATTGCAATTTTCCTATTTTGGCAAGCCTTTTTCTCCGTTAAAGCTATTGAACCCTATATTGAAGTCGGTTTAAGACTCTTTAAACTCAAACAACGACTTCGTCGCCCGAAATTTTCTGGAAAAGCAAGATTATTTGCGGATAGCTATTCACTCCGAGCCATTTTAGGCTGGTATTTAACAATCGCTTTTATTGCAGGTTGGCTCTTACCTGAAACGGTACAACGCTTGATCGTTCAACCCAACGAACTCGAACGAGAAGCCCCCTATATTGAACGCAGTATTGGTTACACGCGACAAGCCTTTAACCTTGATGTTATTGACTCTCAAATCTTTGCTCCCGAAGGAGAACTCACTTACACTGATATTGTAGAAAACGATCTCACCATCAGAAATATTCGTCTTTGGGATCAACGTCCCCTCCTCCAAACCAACCGCCAGTTACAGCAAATTCGCTTATATTATGAATTTCCGAGTGCCAATATTGATCGCTATACCTTATTGAGAACTCCAGAAGAACGCACCCCAGAAAACCCCACCGAACAACAACAAGTTTTAATTGCCGCCCGAGAACTAAACTATAATTCAGTCCCCTCAGAAGCCCAAACTTGGATTAACAAACATTTAGTTTATACTCATGGCTACGGTTTTACATTATCTCCCGTTAATACCGTTGCAGAGGGAGGACTCCCTAATTATTTTGTTAGAGATATCGGCCCGGATCCCCGACTCGATCCAGAAAGTACCTTAAGCGTAGAACCCAGAGTTTTAGATAGTATTCCCATTGGAAAACCTCGCATTTACTACGGCGAACTCACGAATACTAATGTAATGACTTCAACCCAAGTTGAGGAGTTAGATTTTCCATTAGGAAATGAGAATATTTATAATACCTATGATGGTTTCGGAGGAATTACCATTGGTCAAGGGTGGCGCAGGTTGATCTTTGCCAAACATCTCAAAAATTGGCAAATGATCTTCACCCGCAACTTTTTACCCGATACAAAGGTTCTCTTTCGTCGAAATATTGAAGACCGAGTAAAAATGATTGCGCCATTTTTACGCTACGATACTCATCCTTATTTAGCCGTTGCCAACGCTACTTTTAACGACAACCAGCCAGAATCAACCCCAAATAATTATTTATATTGGATCATAGATGCTTACACAACAAGCGATCGCTATCCCTACTCTGACCCTGAACAAGGAGAATTTAACTATATTCGGAATTCCGTTAAAGTCGTCATTGATGCTTACAATGGTTCGGTACGGTTTTACTATTTAAATAATCCTGAAGATCCAATCTTAACCACCTGGCGAAAAATCTTCCCTGATTTATTTCACCCCATAGAAGAAATGCCAGAAACCTTGTATGTTCATATTCGGTATCCCATTGATTTATACAAGGTTCAATCTCAACAACTCTTGACCTATCATATGGATGATGTGCGAGTCTTTTATAACCGAGAAGATAAATGGCGAATTCCCACGGAAATTTATGCCAATCAACAACAAGCGGTAGAACCCTATTATTTAATCATGCGGCTTTCTCAAGAAGCCCAGGAAGAATTTATTTTACTCCAACCTTTTACGCCAGCCAGCCGAATTAATTTAATTGCTTGGATGGCTGCCCGTTCAGATGTTCAACACTATGGTCAATTAGTCTTATATCGTTTCCCCAAACAAGAATTAATTTTTGGGCCAGAACAAGTCGAATCTTTGATTAATCAAACCCCCGAAATTTCTGAACAAATTTCCCTGTGGAACCGTCAAGGATCTCAAGTTTTACAAGGGAATTTATTAGTCATTCCCATTGAAAGATCTTTACTATATGTTGAACCCATCTATCTCGAAGCCACAGAAAATAGCCTCCCGACTCTCGCCCGTGTCATTGTGTTTTATAACAACAGAATTGTCATGCGGCCGAGTTTACAAGAGGCTTTAGAAGATATTTTTGAATCCGATCCCATACCCGCCGAAATTCCCGTTCCCTCTCCCACAAATCTCGATGTTTTAGGAGATTAACGGGATGTTTCTATTGTTGGGTTTACAAATTCTAGATAGCTATGACTCAGGTCTTTAACCGCTAACTCATACAGTTGTTTTCCATGTTCAGGAGTCGCTAAAGCCGGGTTTGAACCCATACGACCATCGGGATAATGACGGCGAAAATCAGCCGGGCCATAAATGGGATGACCTTTAGCCACATCTTCCGATAACGTCGCCTGTTTGATCGCTTCAGGATAGAGATATTGAGTCACTGCAACCTCACTGGGGGTTGCATGAGACCCTTCTTGATCGCCATAAAGTTCCTTAGCCAGTTGATAAACAGATCGACACATAAACCAATTTCCCACCAGACACTGCACTTGGTCAGCGTTAGGGAGGTTTAAGTCCGCCAAATGGGTATAAGTTTCTGCAAAGGCAGCTTTCAACGTGGCAATATTTCCCCCATGACCGTTGATGAAGAAAAATTTGCTAAAACCGTGTTTTGCTAAAGATGTGATATAATCTTTGATTACGTCAATTAACGTACTCGGTCGGAAGCTAATGGTGCCAGGAAAAGCCATGTGGTGAAGTGCCATTCCCACATTCAGCGTCGGGCTAACAAGGGCATTGGTAGCTTCTCCAGTCCCTTTAGCGATCGCTTCAGCACAAATCGCATCCGTGCCGATCAGTCCAGTTGGCCCATGTTGTTCAGTAGAACCAATGGGGATAATAATACCCGTAGACTGGGTAAGATAGGCTTCAACTTCAGGCCAGGTACTTAAATGTAATAACATTATTTAAACAGATTAAACAATCGAGGTTGATCTCTTCTCAGGGTTAAGTTTGGTCTACACTAAATCGGCTCAACAGTCAAGTTAATGGGTGAAAAGCTGAACTGAACCCCAAGCCCTAATCAAGATTTGATTAACCCCTTGGTGATAACTTAACCTAATCATTACCAACAGTTTACCTAACCTTAACCTTTTACTCGTACAATCAAATCTATATCCCCTGTATTAATATTCCGACCGAGCCGATTTGGAGTAAATAATGTTTAAAAAGCTCGCATCGCACCTAGTAGATGAGCGAGTAAAGGGTATAAGGCTCACCTTTGTGAGTGGGGATTTCAGACCAGTTTTACCCCTGTTCTCCCAATGTGGGCCAATTGATCAATGGCAGCATATCTACGTTGGATGGAATGTCTTAAGTTAACTTTTCTTAAATGATTAAGCCTAAAAGTTAAATCTTAATTACAACGACAATTCTGCGCCATCCAAACAGTAGGAACTGATATTTATGTTTTCCCCCGACTTAGGCAAGAGTTCTCAGCGTTCTGACCTAAGATATACAGGTCAAATTTTATTACTAGAACATGAAGAGCCCTGGCGGGATATGCTGTCATTAGCCCTCAAAGAACACGGCTATACAGTTGTGATTGCTTTAGACGGACGCGAAGCTCTCCCAGCCGTTCATAGTCCCTCATCGAAGATGAGCGAATTTCCATTCAACCTTTTGATTTTAGATGCAGTCAATGGTCTTGATCTGTGCCGAATGTTACGGCATCAAGGCAACCCTGTTCCCATTTTAATTATCGGAACCAAAGAAACAGCAAATAACTGTGCCTTTTACTTAGAAGCAGGTGCCGATGACTATCTGACTAAGCCCTTTGGCATGAGAGAATTTATCGCCAGATGTCGCGCTTTGATGCGTCGTCAGCGTTTGTGTCAGCTTCCTGGGCCAGTAATGTTGCAGTACAAAGAAATTATCCTTTATCAAGAAGAATGTCGAGTTGTTGCGCGAGGTCAAGAAGTTAAACTTTCCCCAAAACAATTCCGGTTGTTAGAACTATTTATGAGCTATCCCCGCCGGGTTTGGTCTCGCGAACAATTACTCGATTTAATTTGGGGACCTGACTTTATTGGAGATAGCAAAACGGTTGATGTTCACATTCGTTGGTTGCGAGAAAAATTAGAAATCGATCCCAGTAACCCCGAATATATTGTCACCGTACGAGGATTTGGGTATCGCTTTGGATAGGGTCGAAAAAAGTTGGCAGAATCCTATTGATCATCGTTAAAATAATCAATAGTTTAACCACCAGCTTCTACCCAAATCTAAGATTTTATGAGACTCAAACGACGAGAATTTTTGTTATTCCTCGGTGCAAGCTTGAGTACAGCCAGCTTAAGTTCTTGTGAAGAGAAAAAACTCCCGCTTGACCTCAATTCTCAGTTGAAACAACCCAAAACTCCCTTGAGTTTTACCCCAATTCAAGGGCCGATGCCGTTAGAGACCGATCCAATCACCACCCAAATTGGGCAACTCCAACCCGTTAGTACCCTTTCGGCTTCAGAACAGCAAATTCAAGCCTACCAAACCTATGACGTCGTTGATGATTTGCTGCTACCGCAAGGCTTTACCTATGATGTAATAGCCGCCTGGGGTGATCCGGTCGGGGACTCTCGCTTTGGCTACAATAATGATTATTTATCCTTTGTTGAAACAGCTGAAAACGAAGGATATTTAACCATAAATTTTGAATATATTAGTTCAGCAACTTGGCTACAAACCTATCAACCCGTGATCGGTAAATCCTTACCCATCAAAACAATTGAAGCCGCCCTCAATGCAGAAGAAAGACCCCAAATTAATGCCTTTTCACTACCCGCTAATGATCCAAGACGACAAGCCATTCGAGAAATATCCCAAGAAGCCTTAATTGACGTGGGAATGGGTGTGATTTCTATTCGTCGTAATTCTGAGGGAAAATGGGAACGCACCTACTCTACCGCAGATCGAAGGATTACTGGGCTATCGGGTTGGGTGGATGATCGTTATCTCAAATCAACCGGGCCAGCCATTGCCGTCTTTCGGAAAAAAGGCAAAGGCTATGATGATCGCTATGGCGATCGCATTATCGGAACTTTTGGTAACTGTGCAGGGGGAACAACTCCCTGGGGAACCGTCTTTAGTGCCGAAGAAAACTTTCAAACCCACGTCCCCGAAGCCGTCTATCCGGATGGCACCTCCTTTGATCCGAGTACAAGCCCCTTTTCAGGACGTTTAGGAGGGTTGGGAAATGTATTCGGACTCGCCGGAAATAAATATGGTTGGATGGTGGAAGTTGATCCAGCCAATCCCAATGATTATGGCACTAAACATACATGGTTAGGGCGTTACCGTCACGAAGCAGTGGGTGTGCGGGTTGAAGCGGGAAAACCCCTCGCTTTTTATTCCGGATGCGATCGCCACGGTGGACACCTTTACAAATTTGTCAGCCGCAAAGTCGTTCAAGATCCGCAAGATAAAGCCAACTCTCGCCTACTGGAACAAGGAATGTTGTATGGGGCGAAGTTTAACCCGGATGGTACAGGTCGTTGGATCCCTCTCAAAGCGGATACTCAAATTAACCCCGATTTACCGAGTATTCATGTCGGCGGAGTGATCAGTTTACCCAAACGACCAGACGGGGGGGCGTTTGTTGCAACCGAAGATCAAGAAGCGATCGCCTTCAAACGCCAGTATAGAACCTTAGCCCAATTATATGAAGGCAATACCCCCGAAGAAGTTCAGGGTGCTATTTTAATTGATGCTCATTTAGCCGCCAGTGCAGTGGGGGTTACTTGTACCGCACGCCCTGAAGATACAATCATCGCTCCTGATGGGACTCTATTTATTGCCTTTACCTCCGGTTCAGGGGATGAACGTTCAGGAGGCGCCGATCAACGAGTCTTTCAAGGGCCAATGGGAGAGGGAGCCTATGAATATGGTTGGATTATGCGTTTAAATGAACAGGGGAACCAACCGGATGCCATGACCTTTCGCTGGGAAATGTTTGCCACAGGCGGGGAAGTAGCAGATGGAGGTTATGGTTTTGCCAACCCGGATAACCTAGAAATCGATAGAAAAGGGAATGTCTGGATGGTCACAGATATGTCTACTGGCCGTCAAAATCAACCCGTTCCTCTAGGGCGAGTAGATGAGCAAGGTCAACCGTTGAGTCAATCAAACCTATTAGGCATTTATGGAAATAATTCGGTTTGGTTTCTTCCAACAACCGGAGAAAATGCAGGAAATGCATATTTATTTGCAATTGGCCCGATGGAATGTGAGATGACAGGGCCGTTTTTGAGTCCGGATCAACAGACCTTATTTATAGCAGCCCAACATCCTGGAGAAGCCAACGGTATTCGTCAGAACATGGAATCACAAGCGCGTGAGTTTGCCATGAAAACCACAGACGGTCAAGAGTTTTTGCAAACTCGTCAAGTTCCGATTGGTTCAAACTGGCCCGGAAAGCGTCCCAACGATCCGCCTAAACCCGCAGTTGTGGCAATTCGTCGCCTCAATTTTAAACAAATTGTGTAGGATGAATGGGGGAACTCAGATTAACTTTGTTGGACGAATGGAATTCAACAAACAGAAGTCATTCTTGATCTGATGACAGTTGACAAAAGGGTTCAAACATCTATTAATTCTGAATCCAAGACAGTGTAGGGTTTTTCCCTGCTTTCGAGATTGACTGTTACCGATTGCCTACCATAGCTTGGCTTGACTGTCAGAAAACTCCTGTTAAGATTGTGATACTATTGGTTCAACTGAGCTGGGTACTCCCCTGCTTTTGGTATTTTAAGTCGGTGTGAGATTTGAGATGATGAACAAAATTCTATGGAACACTCTTAAGCAGAGTCCCGGTATTCTAGGTGCTGCTCTGGTCTTAACAAATGCTGCCCTAGCGACCGAAACCTCATCTATGAAGCTTGATTCAAGCTCAGACTTCGCGGCGGGCGCAATTCATTCCGTTGAGTGGCAGCAAGCCGAGCAATCAGAATTGTTAGCTCAGGAGAACACTGATTCTACTGTTCAATCTTTAGACTATCACGCAAAGAAATCTGCAACTTTTGAGATTGCCAAAACCCCAGTCTTTGACCCGGGTGAGGCCCTAGCTCAGACTGAAACTGTTGATCCTTTTTCCAGCACAGAAACCTCTGAGTTGCAACTGGCTCAGGTAGAAACCGAAACGGGCGGAACTTCTGAAGTTCGGATCTCTGATCTTGAACAACTAGAACTCTATACCGAAGAAATGGATGCGATGGATCAAGTCACATCTATTTCCCAGCTTTCCGACGTACAACCAACTGACTGGGCATTTCAGGCTTTACAATCCTTGGTTGAACGCTACGGTTGTATCGCGGGTTATCCGGATGGTACATTCCGAGGAAACCGCGCCATGACTCGTTTCGAGTTTGCCGCAGGTTTAAACGCTTGTTTAGAACGGGTTAACGAGTTGATTGCAGCTTCGACAGCTAACTTAGTGACTCGGGAAGATTTAGCCGTTCTGCAACGCTTACAAGAAGAGTTTGCCGCAGAATTGGCGGCTTTACGCGGTCGGGTATTAGCCTTAGAAGCACGCACAGGTGAACTCGAAGCGAATCAGTTTTCTACTACTACTAAATTAACTGGGGAAGTGATCTTCTTCATTGGGGATACCTTTGAAGACCGCGCTCGCTACACTGTCGCCGGAGGGCCAAACGTTCCTCGTTCAGAGGACCCTACACAAACCTACTTCGGTTATCGGGCGCGTTTAAACTTTGATACCAGCTTTACTGGGGAAGATTTACTGCGGACTCGTTTAGAAGCCAAAGACGTTCCTCGCTTAAGCCGAGTAGACTTGACCAATACGCTGATGAGTCGTCTGGGTACTGATGGAGGAAATGGGGACTTTATCCTCGACGACCTCTACTATCGTTTTCCAGTGATGAACGGCCGGGGTCAAGTTTACTTCGGTGCGAAAAGTTTAGACTTGGATGACGTTCAAGACCCTCTTAGCCCCTTCCAGAGTACGGGTGCAGGTGCGGCTTCCCGCTTTGGGCGGTATAACCCCACCACATTCCGGGGAAATGAAGGAACAGGTTTAGCCCTGAAGTATCAGCTTAATGATAGAATTCGGGTGAACTTGGGATACCTCGCTGATGATGGCGACTCTCCTGACCCCGCAGAAGGTCGAGGTTTATTTAATGGCGGTCACTCGGCTTTCTTACAAGTTGTCTTTGAACCGATGGATAACTTAGCGCTGGCGATCGACTATAACCGTCGCTATTTCCGCGAAGGGAATGTTAACGTAACTGGGGGAACAGGAAGTTTCCTGGCAAACCGTCCCTTTGGAAACAATGCCACCACTACCGATAACTTGGGCTTCCAGGCGAACTGGAGACTTTTTGAACAGTTTGAGTTAGGCGGTTGGTTCGGTGCAACTTGGGCAGATGAGAAATCTCGTGGGGGCGGTACTGGCGACCTTGATGCCAGCATGATCAACTTCGCGGTAACATTAGCATTTCCTGACTTATTCCGAGAAGGTAGTTTAGGCGGTATTATCGTGGGGATGCAGCCCAAAGTTGTTTATCATACGATTCGTCGCTTAGAAGAAGACAGAACCGGCGTTCACTTGGAAGCTTTCTATCGCTACCAACTGAATGACTACATTGCTTTAATTCCCGGTGTTTATATTCTGACTGACCCTGAACATGATTCTAGAAACGATACAATCGTTGTAACAACGTTCCGGACTCAATTCCGATTCTAAATCGAGAGTACATAGCCTCATAGAGAACAGAACAACATACCTGTGAGGCTGAACTCAAAACAACGCAAACTGAGGGAAAAGTTAGGTGAGTTATTCTCTGTTTTCCTCAGTTTTTTGTGTGTTTAGTTATTCACTGGAACTTGCCAAATTTTAATGGTTTTATCTTCACTACCACTGACTAAGGTTTCACTATTGGGACTCAACGCTAAAGCATTAATCGTTTGTGCATGACCCCTGAGCGTCGCTATCTGTTTTCCCGTTTTTAACTCCCAAATCATAATCCGATCGCTTCCACTGATCAGAGTCTGACCATTGGGGCTAATTGCTATCGAGTGCACCCCTCTTTCCTGAGTCAAAAACAACCGTTCTGGATCACCCGTATTAGAGTTCCACAGACGGGTTGTACCATCATCACTCACACTGCCTAGACTCTGACCATCAGGAGTATAAGCAATCGCATTTACACCTGCGGCATGACCAGAAATTGTCAATTTTCGAGTCCCCTGAGCCAAATTCCAGAATCGGATTGTTCGATCACGACTTCCACTGGCTAAGGTTTGACCATCTGGACTAAAGGCAATAGAAGTCACTGAAGCATCGTGAGCCGAAAGGGTCTGTAGTCGCACTCCCGTATTCAAGTCCCACAACCGAATCGTTTGGTCATCACTCCCACTCGCTAGAATACGACCATCCGGGCTAAACGCGAGTGCATTCACATGATTGGTATGACCTTCTATCGTTCTCTGGCGAGTCCCTTGTCTGAGGTTCCACAAGCGAATTGTTTTGTCATTACTGCCACTGGCTAAGGTTTCACCATCAGGGCTAATGGCTAGAGTTCTCACCCAACTCGAATGAGCCGGAATATTATGAAGCAACTCCCCAGTTTTTAAATTCCAAATCGTGATACTGCCAAAACTTCCGGCAACCAAGGTTTGACCATCTGGACTAATTGCCACCGCATAGACTTGACCCACAGCACTTTTGTGTCCCTGGAGCCACAAACTACTCGGTAGACTCTTGAGAATCAAAATCGGATTAGCGGGGATAAAGCCATAACGTAAATAACCATCAACTTGTGTATAAAAAACGCCTCCCATTAATAAGAAAGTTCCCATAATTCCTAGAAACTTAAATGGAAAACGAAATTGAAAAGAACGAGATAGAGGATTAGAGAACTTTGTTGTTCTGTCCTTGAGGAGAGGAACCTTTCTCTTGGGTTTAGAGGGTTTTTTCGGGGGTGAATCTTGAGGCTCTTTGGGAATTGGTCGAGAGTTAGGAGTCTGACTGAGATCAATTTCTTTAATACACTGCAAAACCATTTGTGGCGTTTGAGGTCGATTTCCCGGAAAGGGAGCCATTAAATAATCTAGAACATCTGCTAACTGCTTAGAAATATCAGGCGCTCCTTTTCGCCACAGTAGCTTTCCCGTTCTAGGATTTTCCGGGTAAGCAGTTGGGGGCTTTCCGGTTAGCAGATAAATAAACGTTCGCCCCAATGCAAAGAAATCCGACTGAGGAACTGCTTTTCCGTTGGTTTGTTCGGGTGGAGTATAGCCGGGAGAAACAATTCCTGTAACGTTTTGTCCCCCCTCGACTTTGATCATAAAAGTTTCTGTTACTTCCCGAGCTGTGCCAAAATCAATTAATACTAATTGTCCATTGGGCTTCCGCATAATATTCTGCGGTTTAATATCCCGATGAAAATAGTTTAAGCTATGAACTTTATCTAAAATTTCTGCAAGCTGTTTTAACCATTCAATCGCCTCTTCTTGAGAAATGGGTTCTTTCTTACGACTTTTCATCCAATCCTGCAAGTTAGAACCTTCGATTTTTTCCATCACCAGACAGTGAACGGCCTCTTTACCTCCCTTTGGCATAAAGGTAAAATAACCATCCTTTTCAACCATCGGAATACCAGGATGCCGAAGTTGGATCAAAACCTTGGCCTCTTGCTTAAATAAAGCCACAGCCTTGGGATGATCTTTAAGCAGAACTTTTAAAACTTGCTCAGTACCCGTGCGGTCATCAGTAATCTCAAACGTTTTACCAAACCCGCCACCACCGAGTTGTCGGGTCACACGATACCGACCTTGAAGCAGTAAATCAGAGCCGCATTGACAACAAACACGTCGATTCGCATTCGACGGATCAGTTGGACTTGGACAATTGGGATTAAGGCAATAACTCACAGAAACGAGAACCCGGATCTAGGTTGCCAGATTAACTCCACTATAACTTAGTGGGCTACCATCTGGCTGAGAAATTCGTACCTATAGAAAGTCTTAGTTTGACTGATGTCAAAACGGGGGGTAAAGACCTCTAAGGTACACAGAACAACGAGGAATCAGCCTTCAGTATCACTCAAGTTCTAGATTATGTTAAGCCTTCGATCACCGGATGGAAGTAGAAAGCCAGTCCTAACACCGTGTAAGCAGCTAACAGTAACGCCCCCTCTAACCAATCACAACGACCATCTGAACTGACGGAGTTGGCAATTAACACCGCTACGGCTACCGCTACCAGTTCAAAGGGGTTAAAGTTGAGATCCATCGGTTGACCAATTAAATAACCCACCAGAACTAATACAGGTGCCACAAATAAGGCAATTTGCAAACTTGATCCCACTGCTACAGAAACAGATAAATCCATTTTGTTTTTCATGGCTACCGTCACCGCAGTTGTATGTTCGGCGGCATTTCCAATAATCGGTACTAAAATCACGCCTGTAAATAAAGAGGTGAGTCCCAGGCTTTTTGTCGCTTCTTCAAGACTATCAACTAACAGTTCCGACTCCAGGGCGACGGCTAAGGTTGCCGCCAGTAAAATAACCACCCAGATCCAGATCGGGGAACGGCGATGAGACTCAAGGGCGATCGCATCTTCCTCTGATTTTTCTGGGATTTCACTTTCTGCAACACCCACATCATAGAGATAGGTGTGAGTTTTCATCGAAAATAATAAGGTTAGGATATAAACCCCAATCAGAACAAGAGCCACTGCACTCGAAAGGTTTTGCATCGTGGCTTCTTGGATACCTGTAGAGGTGTACTGTACTGCGGTCGGAACTAAAATCGCAATCACAGCCAAATTCATCGCTGAAGCATTTAACCGTGCCACAATGGGCTGAAATTTTTGTTCTTTGTAACGCAAACCTCCCAGAAGCATCGATAAGCCCATGACTAACAACAAGTTACCGATAATTGAACCTGTGATGCTGGCTTTCACCACCTCTAACAGTCCAGCGTTAAGAGCAACAATACCGATAATCAGTTCAGTGGCGTTTCCGAAAGTGGCGTTCATCAGTCCACCCAAATTCGGGCCAAGAACAACAGCAATTTCTTCTGTGGCAATTCCCATCCAACCCGCTAGAGGAATAATCGCCACCGCAGAGGTGATGAAAATAGCAGTCGAACCCCATTCTAAGAAGTGGGCGGCTATGGAAATGGGAATAAAGAGCAGTAGGACAGAGATAATGGTTTTGGCATTCAGCATGAGGAATAACTCGCCAGAAGAAGAATCACAGTTTCACAACAATACAGTTGCACAACAATATTACTAAAGATTAGCTATTGGTTAGCACGTTAGCATAGGAGCAGGGGGGAGCGGGAGCAGGGGGGAGCGGGAGACGTTTGATAACTGTTCACTGATAACTTTTTACTGTCTCTCAACTTGATTAACTTTTTTAACTCGATCTTGTTGAAAAATATATTAAGCTTTACGATCTATAAAGATTAGATCTTCTATCCTAGAGTAGTCATATTATTTTCCCTTCAAAAGCGTGAATTGACCTCGACCCGGATAAGCTTCCTTTGAACGGGAGCAAAACAACCATCCATTAAGCAATTGTCAAGGCTAGATTCATCAACAAAATTTTCACCACTCTATAGTTAACTAAACCGAAGCACAGTTCAACTCGGACTTCAGCTTTTATTTTGGCTATTGATGTGATGATTTTGATGATCTCAATATAACAGGACATAACAACATGACCTCTACCTCTAACTTTCAAGCCCTAACGGTTACAAATACTGGAAATCCTTCAGAGATATTAGAACATCACAATCATCTTGATCCCCATCAATTTAACACTCCTGATCCCCTACACACTGCAACCGGAGTTTATATTGTTATTCACGGTCATTTCTATCAGCCGCCTCGGGAAAACCCCTATCTCAACGCCGTTGAACGTCAACTGAGTGCTGATCCCTATCACGACTGGAACGAACGGATTTACCATGAATGTTACCGCCCAAACGCATTAGCTCGAGTTTTAAATGATCGCGGCGAAGTCGTGGGTATCATTAATAACTATGAGTATCTCAGCTTTAATATTGGCCCGACTTTAATGAGTTGGCTAGAACGATATGATATGCAAGTGTATCAGAGAATTATAGAAGCAGATCGTGTCAGTTGTTTGCGTCTCAATGGACATGGCAATGCGATCGCCCAAGTCTATAATCATATCATTATGCCCCTCGCCAACGAACGAGATAAATATACTCAAATTCGGTGGGGCAAAGCAGACTTTCGCTCTCGGTTTGGCCGTGATCCCGAAGGAATGTGGTTAGCTGAAACCGCCGTTGATTATGCCACCTTAGAAGCGTTAATTAATGAAGGGATTCGGTTTACCATTCTTGCTCCTTCTCAAGCCCAACGCTGCCGTTTATTCGCCTCTGAAGACATCCCAGATCCTGAATGGATCGATGTGGGTGAAGGTCAAATTGATCCGACTCGTCCCTATCGTTGTTATTTAAAAGATGAAACTGGGGAAAAAGATAAATCCCGTTACATTGATATTTTCTTTTATGATGGGCCGATTTCTAGCGATATGGGCTTTGATGATGTTTTAAGCAGTTCGGGACATTTAGCCGGACGACTCAGCCAAGCTATTCACGGAGATGGGCGACCCAGCCAGGTGATTTCTGTGGCGACCGATGGGGAAACCTTTGGTCATCACAAGGCGGGTACGGAAAAATGTTTAGCCTATGCCTTTGTTGAAGAATTTCCCCGTCAGGGTTGGACAGTCACAAATTTCGCTCATTATCTCAGTTTAAATCCTCCCACCTGGGAAGTGGAATTAAAGCCTGTAACCGCTTGGAGTTGCTTTCATGGAGTGGATCGTTGGCAGGATGACTGTGGCTGTGGTGGGGGCGGCGTTTGGCATCAAAAATGGCGGCGTCCACTTCGAGATACCCTGAATTGGTTGCGGGATCAACTGATTGAAGTTTATCAAACCTACGGACATCAATTTTTTCACGATCCCTGGCGGGTGAGGGATGAATATATTCAGGTGATTTGCGATCGCAGTTCGACGAATTTAGATCAGTTTTTTAGCCAAAATCAAACCCATCCCTTAACAAACTTAGAACAAATTGATGCGTTGCGATTATTAGAAATGCAGCGTCATTCTTTATTGATGTTTACCAGTTGTGGTTGGTTTTTCGAGGAGATTTCCCGACCGGAAGGAACGCAACTTTTACGCTATGCTAGTCGAGCGGTTGAACTGGCTGCGGAAATTACAGGAATTGATTTAGAAGCGGACTTTTTACAAAGATTATCTCTAGCTCCTAGTAATGTTGAGTTGTTTAAAACCGGGGATGAAGTTTATCGACAATTGGTGAAAACGTCGCAAATTCGTTTTGAACAAGTGGCTGCTCATTATGCGATTAGTTCACTCTTTAGCACTTATACTCGAGAGGAGCAAATTTATTGTTATAATTCCCAAAAAACCGATTATAAAGTCGGACATATTGGCAGCTTAAGTTTAGCGGTAGGTCGAGTACAATTAACGTCTGAAATTACCCGAGAACAGATGGATTTTGTATTTGCTGTGTTGCATCTCGGCGGATGGGATTTTCATTGTTGTCTTCAACCTTTTGCCGGACGTCGGGCCTATAATGAACTGAAACAAAATCTTTTTGAAAGCTTACAACAAGCGAGTGCGGCTCAAGTCATTTTAGAAATGGTGAAAGTTTTTGGGGAACAATCGTTTAGTTTGCAAGACTTATTTGCAGAAGAACGTCAGCGCATAATGGGGTTACTCTCTCAAGAAACCCTGACTCGTTTAAATCAGCTTTACACCCAAGTTTATCGGGAGAATTATGGGGTGATTATGGCGTTTCATCGGGATTATTTACCCGTTCCCCAAGAGTTACAAGTCGCCGCAGAAGTGGCGTTGAGTCATCGTTGTTTGACAACAGTCCGAGCCTTAGAAGCAGAAAGTAGCAATGGTGAATTGAGTCTCAATCATTTAGCAGCATTAGAGGCAATTACAACAGAAGCCCATCAACTTCGCTGTCAAATTCATCTGAGGGAAGTTGGCGAGGCTTTAGAGCGGTTAATTGTGCGATCGCTGTGCATTATTTTACAGCAGAATAATCCTACAACGTTAGAAGCAGATCTTGAGAGTTTAGAGCGATTGATTGAGTTAACAGACCGTTTAGAGTTAAATGTATCATTGGCTGAAGCTCAAGAGTTATATTTGCACTTTTTGGGGACAATGATTGTTCCATTGTGTTTGGGGTGGTTACAGCGTCAACGAGAAGAAGCCAGTCTGTCTCCAGTCAATGGTGAACCTTCAAGTCAGTCTGGGGTGGCGCTTCAAACTGTTCAAAGTCAATGGGGAGTTTCTCATCTGCGGAAGTTGCTAGAGTTAGGGCAAAGTTTAGCCATTGATGTTCGGGAGTTGTTGAGTCAGTTCGCTTAAAAAAATATTGGGGTAGGTTGGAGATCAATATTTTTGTTGTTTGCCAATCTACCCTTCTCAATTAAGGACTACAATAGAAATCATCAGCTTAACCGCTTGAGATTATCTCTATTTTTAGAATTTTAGTCCTCAATGAACTTTTTTGATAAGCTAATCGCTGCTATTGAACGGAATCAAAGCTTACTTTATGTTGCTCTTGATCCTCATCCTGAGTCTCAATCTTTTAACACCGATGAATCTGTGCTAACTGTTGAACAGTGGCAAAACCAGTTAGAATTTGTGATTGATCAAACTGTTGATGTTGTTTGTAGTTATAAACTGAATTGGGGTTTTTATCAGGCGTTGGGTTGGGAAGGAATGCAACTCCTAGAAAAAATAGTGCAGTCTATTCCGTCATTTTTACCGATTATTTTAGATGCAAAATATAGCGACCTCAATAGCAGTAATCTTTTAGCGCGCTTGATCTTTGAGAAGTGGAAGATTGATGCTTGTAGCGTTTCACCTTACACGGGATTCGATCAATTAACGCCGTTTTTGGTTTATCCCAGTAAAGCAGTATTTGTGTTGTGTGCGACGGCAAATCCTTCCGCTACAACATTACAAGAATATCCTACATCTGAACAATCTTTGTATTTACAATTAGTCCAAGAAACACAAACCTGGGGAACCCCTGAACAACTCGGTTTAGAAGTCGGGATGATGGCAGATACATTAGCGCGGGTGAGAAAAGTAGCACCCGAACGTTTAATTTTGCTTGAAGGAGATACAGCAGAAGAAAATGATTTAATGGAAGAAAGTGAGTTAATTCCAATTTTAGCGGCGGGATTAAATGAAAATAGAGAAGGTTTATTACTTCCGGTTCCACCCTGTTTGTTGAGAGAAGAAAATCCAACTCAGGCGGTTAAAGAATTTCGAGATGTGGTGAATAAAATTCGATCTCAAGATGTTCAAGGAAGCCCGAGTTGTGATTTATGGTTGCCTAATGTTTGTTTTCTAGAGCATCAACCTCACCGGGATTTAATTTTACAGCTATATGATATTGGTTGTATTATTTTTGGGGAACACGTTCAATCTTCGGGTGAAGTTTTTCCCTATTATATTGACTTGCGACGGATTATTTCAATCCCTCAAATTTTTCATAAAATTGTCAGTGCTTATGCAGAGATTCTTGAGGGTTTAGAGTTTGAGCGTATTGCAGGAATTCCCTATGGTTCTTTACCAACTGCGACGGGTTTAGCGTTGCGAATGGAACGTCCGATGATTTTTCCGCGTAAGGAAGTTAAAAGTTATGGAACGGGGCGATTAATTGAAGGACATTTTCAGCCCGGAGAAAAAATTGTGGTGGTTGATGATATTTTAATTACCGGAAATAGTGTGATGAAAGGAGCCGAAAAGTTAAAATCAGCCGGATTAAAAGTTGAAGATATTGTGGTGTTTATTGATCATGGTCGAGGAGTGATGGATACACTGAAAAGTCATGGTTATCAAGGTCATACAGTTTTAACGTTAACTGAAATTGTCGAAACTCTTTATCAAGCTAATCGAATTAGTTCCCAAGAGTTTGATTTATTTCAAGAATCAACATCTTAATCATTCATTTTCTACTATTCTTCGACTCGATATCCTAAGTCAGCTAAACGACTGCGAGATTGTCGCCATTTGGGTTGAACTTTCACAAATAATTCTAGGTAAACTTGACCTGCAATCAGTTTTTGAATTTGTTGACGTGCATCACTGCCAATTGTTTTGAGCATCTGCCCGCCTTTCCCAATTAAAATACCTTTTTGAGAGGAGCGTTCAACGTGAATGGTAGCTAAAATACGAGTAATTTTGGGATCTTCTTCAACCCGATCAATAGAAACAGCTACAGAGTGGGGGACTTCTTCGCGAGTATGCAGCAAAATTTGTTCGCGAATGAGTTCTCCCATAATGAAGCGTTCGGGTTGATCCGTGACTAAATCAGGAGGATAATAGTAGGGGCCAGGTTCGAGTTGTTCGATCATCAGATTTTGTAGCAGATCAACTCCTGCACCTGTCAATGCAGAAAACTTGAGAATTGGCCAGGAATGAGGCAGAATCAGTTGTTGATAACTCTCATCAATGGGTTGAGGATCTTGAGGTTGTTGATCGAGTTTATTAAGGCCCAGAATCACAGGAATTTTGACAGCATTGAGTAGATCAACAATGAAGCGATCACCGCCTCCCGCCATCACAGAAGCATCTACAACGAATAAAAGAACGTCTACAGATCGAATGGCAATTTGAGCGTTTTTAACCAACACTTGTCCAAGCTGATGATGAGGTTTATGAATGCCTGGGGTATCTACAAAAATAATTTGGGCTTCCGGTGTGGTTAAAATTCCTCGGAGGCGGTTGCGGGTGGTTTGAGCAACGGGAGAAGTAATCGCGATTTTCTCGCCGACCATTTGGTTCATTAGGGTCGATTTTCCTACATTCGGACGACCAATAATGCCTACAAAGCCAGATTTATATCCGGCAGGAGCAATCGGAATAGTAAAGTTCTCAAACCCATCAACAGACATAAGCAGGCGGCAGATTTCAAAAGTAAAAGATCCTGTAGAGTCAATCTACACTAACACAACTTGATATCTTAGGTAAAATTTGCTAAATTGCGATAGTACGTCTCTATGATATCGGGAAACGCTGCTCTTGGGACTCCAAATTTTGGCGAGAATGAACCCTGCTGTAAGTGCTTACAAGCCTTTTCTGAGAAGGTTTCAGGGGACATTCGCTGAAGGTTGGAGTCGGTTGAATTTTATTAAGTTTGGTGAAATTGAGGAGATGAACATGGTAAACTTTAAGTTTCTAGGCGGGTTATGCGCTCTGCTTGTAATCAGCCATCCGTTGTCAGCATTAGCTCAAATTGGTGTAATCACTGTTCCGTCGGACTTTGATTTCAGATACAAGCCAAAAGACGAATCAAGGGGTGACTTTGTAGATCCCAATCCAGATCGAGTCGATCCACCCATCTATGAAACCTTACCGAATTTAGAGCGACCCAACAGAACTCTACCGCGTGCATTTAGATTCCCCATTATTTATGAAATGGCGGTTGATCAAAGTATTACGAGTGATGCTGTGATTACCGATACCGTTTTTCTCGCCACGCTACCTCCAATTCCGAGTGGAGCCACGTTAGATGATATTCCTCGCATCCGAGCAGAATATACTCGTGCAGTTGAAGCTTGGGGTGAATTGATCCAAGAATGTTTAAGATTGAACCCCTTACTGATCAGGACTGATACAGGGAACCCAATTTTAATTAATAGACAACCCGCAGGTAGAATTGTTCGCAATGGCAATTTAATTTCGGTTTGCCCTCGATAAATCATAACGATGGAGGATTTACTCATTCTGAGTAGATCCTTTTTTTTGAAGCAACAAGAAAATCAAAAACCAGCCTATCGAGTTATTCAAAAGGCTGGTGAGTTGCATATTTTTTTTTGATTTTCAATTAAACTTATAGCAGAAGCTAAAAGACTGCATAGAGAAATCAGAAGAAAAACGACAGAGGTCAAGCCCTCGGTCTGTTAGTGTGCCTTGGCTACATCCATT
>JBJHBL010000003.1:0-203026 GCA_050485465.1 Limnoraphis sp.
ACTGCCAATGCCCGTTTAAGTTCTCTCAGGTCAGGGTTAGATGCTATGAAGGTTGCTAATTCGTCCACTTCAATACTGAGTAACTTATCTTCCTGATTTTCTCACATCTCATTTGTGATTGCTATATCTATAGGTTTAGCTTCTGCACGAAATTCAGCACTGCGCTGCAACAGTTCTGCTTCTAATTGTTTTTCCTCAGCTTCAAGCATTTTAATTTCAACAGGGTTCGAGGGTTGAATTTGATTGAACCTCACCATAGCAAGCTGCTTGCGTTTTTCCTCTAACTGAGCAAATAAAGCTTTTTCTTCTGATGCTAAATTTTGACGAAGGATACTAATACTATCTGTCATCACATCTAAAATACGACCTTTGCGACGCAGTATCGTTTTAAATGCTAAATTAGCAGCTTCTTGACTATCCGGCGCATTTTGTAAATGGAGAGAAATTGATCGATAAGTTGTATTTCTTAAAGTATTCATATATTCTTGCTTTTGTCTTTCAGAACCAATCGTTAAGGTTAAACTCAGGTGTCTTTCTTCGATATCTAGCCCTCTTTCCAGAGAAGTTAGTGCTAAATCTACATTTCCCTGAGCTAATTGTGCAAAAGCTAAGTTATTAAGAACAATTGCTACTTCTGGATGCTCATTCCTCCTTTGTTGTTCATAATTTCCTATAATCTTCATAAAAAATGAAATTGCCTGATTCTGATTTTGATCCATTGAGTAAAGTGTTGCTAAGTTATTCAGAATATGATTTTTAATATGGCTGACAAATAGATCATTACTTAAGCTTGCATTTTGATAATTTTTTTGATAAATTTCTAATGCTTTTCTCAAAACCTGTTGAGCTTTTTTAAACTGTCTTTGATGAATATAAAGAAGACCTAAATTATTTAAAGTTTTGATAAAGAGTATATGATTTTCCCCACAGTTACTTTGATAAATTGACAAAGCTCTTTTGTAAGATTTTTCAGCTTTATCATAGTTCTTTTGTCTTCTATAATTTTCTGCTAAATTATTAATAATTTGAGCTACAGCCGGATGATTATCTCCGTAAATAGACTCACGAATTACGAAAGCTTCTTTTAATAAAATTTCAGCATTACGAATATTATTAATTTGAGTATTCAAGTTAGCTAATCGATTTAAAGTTATTGAAAAATCAAAAGTATTTTCACTCCGATTATCTCGATAAATTGATAAAATACGTTCAGCCAAAGGAATAGCTTTAGCATACAAGCCCTCGTCATATAACTGTTCTATTTCTTGATTGAGACGTTTTATCTCACTGAGTTGTGGATTATTAAATTGAAACTCAGAGAGTGACTGTGAACTTTGGGGAAATTGGTCACAGAGATGATTATTGGGTTCAGATGTCAGAGCTAGAATATCTTGTCCACTCGCAAGTCTTTGAGTAAATCCTTGTGTCAAAAAAGTTAGTAACGAACTCATTAAATAGAGTTTTGTAACTTTTAGCATACATTTTTAAGATAGGAGTAGAGTTATGATTAAACAGGTATAACAAGACTGAAAAAAGTAATATCATAGTATAACTGATTTCTGTTTCACAAAGATGTCTAGCCTTCCTCCACTCACCACCGATACCATCTGGGCAATTCTGAACGAAGAACTCGACGATAGCACTGTCAATCAACTTGTTTGGTTTTATCTTGGCTATCGCCACCAATCCGATCAACAAACTTGGGACAATAGCAATGTTGACCCATCTTGGCAAGAGGAATATCCCGAACCTCCAGACTTTATTGACAGTCGTCCCGCAACCGTTAAACTGACTCGTTCTATCCCCAAAGAATACAAGCAATTGCTCAAAGAAGAATTAGGGTTTACCGGATACAAAGTCGGTGAGTTCACACCTGCCCAAGCCCGTCGCGCCACAGCAGCCAATTGGTTATTATTTAAAATGAAGGAAACAGTTATTAGGAATTAGGGAACAGGGGACAGGGGACAGGGCAATTTTGGAGATTACGGCTCTCCTCACTGTATCCCCGTCCAAAATAAGGGTAAAGTAAAGATAACAAACAAGTACACAAAAATTTACAACGGTCAGAGAAAAAACCCTCTTTGATCTAGCAACTCCAGACAGGAATTGCCACAAGCTCTATAGATGGAATTGAAACATCATGTTTGAATACTTTTCAGATAAAGCCATTAAAGTTGTCATGCTGTCTCAGGAAGAGGCGCGTCGTTTAGGACATAACTTCGTCGGTACCGAACAACTGCTCTTAGGGATACTCGGAGAAGGAACCAGTATCGCCGCTAAACTCATGTCTGATCGAGGAATTACCCTCGAAGACGCCAGGCGAGAAGTCGAATCAATCATCGGACGAGGTTCGGGCTTTATCCCCGCAGAAATCCCTTTCACTCCCCGAGCCAAGCGAGTCTTTGAAAGTTCACTGCAAGAAGCTCGCCAACTCGGAAACAACTATATCGGCTCAGAGCATATCCTACTGGGATTATTACAGGACGAAGAAGGGGTTGCCGCAAAAGTTTTGGAAAATTTTAGCATTGACCGCAGCAAACTTCGCACCGATATTATCAGAGCATTAGGAGAAGACAACGCCACAGCAAGCGTTTCAGCCGGAGGACGGACATCAGGAAGCAAACGTACCGTTACCCTCGATGAATTTGGCACGAATTTAACCAAACTCGCCGCCGAAGGTAAACTCGATCCAGTTGTGGGTCGGGAACGGGAAATTGAACGGGTGATCCAAATTCTCGGACGTCGCACCAAAAATAACCCTGTATTAGTCGGTGAACCCGGTGTCGGAAAAACCGCGATCGCAGAAGGACTGGCCCAACGCATCGTTCAAGAAGATATTCCTGATCTCTTAGCCGATAAACAAGTCATCAGCCTAGACATGGGATCACTGGTCGCAGGAACCCGGTTTAGAGGAGAATTTGAAGAACGACTCAAAAAAATCGTTGAAGAAATTCGCACCTGCGGCAATATTATCCTAGTGATCGACGAAATTCACACCATTGTCGGCGCCGGGGCGATCGAAGGCAGCATGGATGCCGCTAACATGATGAAACCTGCCCTAGCCCGGGGCGAATTACAGTGTTTGGGCGCCACCACCCTCGATGAATACCGCAAGCATATCGAACGAGATACAGCCTTAGAAAGACGTTTTCAGCCCGTGATGGTGGGTGAACCCAGTGTCGAAGATACAGTGGAAATCCTGTTTGGGTTGCGTCCGGCTTATGAACAACACCATCGCCTAACCATCTCCGATCAAGCGTTGTACGCCGCCGCCACACTATCCCACCGTTACATTAGCGATCGCTTCTTACCCGATAAAGCCATTGATTTAATCGATGAAGCAGGTTCTCGCGTGCGGGTAATGAACTCTAAACCTTTACCCGAAACTCAAGAACTGAAGCGGGAATTGTCTGATATTATCCGCCAAAAAGAAGATGCAGTGAAAGCCCAGGACTTTGAAAAAGCCGGAGAACTTCGCGATCGCGAAATTGAAATCAAGGATAAAATCGAGGCGATTGTTCAAGACAAAGACAGTAGTCAACCCAAACGCCAACTAATTGTTGACGAAGAAGATATCGCCACCGTGTTAGCCGCTTGGACCAGTATTCCCGTCAGCAAACTCACCGAGTCGGAGTCTCAGAAATTGCTGAATATGGAAGAAACCCTTCATCAGCGTCTGATTGGTCAAGATGAAGCCGTTAGCGCGGTTTCACGGGCAATTCGCCGGGCGCGAGTTGGCTTAAAGAACCCCAACCGTCCGATCGCCAGTTTTGTCTTCTCAGGCCCGACAGGAGTAGGGAAAACCGAATTAACCAAAGCATTGGCCGCTTATTTCTTTGGTTCAGAAGAAGCGATGATTCGCTTAGATATGTCTGAATTTATGGAACGTCATACCGTCTCTAAGTTAATTGGTTCACCCCCTGGATATGTCGGCTTTGATGAAGGCGGACAATTAACTGAAGCAGTGCGGCGTCGTCCTTATACAGTCGTATTGTTTGACGAAATCGAAAAAGCACACCCGGATGTGTTTAATATGTTGCTGCAAATTCTCGAAGACGGACGGTTAACCGATGCCAAAGGACGCACCGTGAGCTTTAAAAATACTTTGATCATTATGACCTCTAATATTGGGTCAAAAGTGATTGAAAAAGGTGGCGGCGGACTCGGTTTTGAATTAGGCGCACCCGGAGAAGATGTGCAGTACAATCGCATTCGTAACTTGGTGAACGAAGAATTAAAACAATATTTCCGTCCAGAGTTTCTCAACCGTTTGGATGAAATTATTGTTTTCCGTCAGTTACAACGAGAAGAAATTCGTCAGATTGCCGATATTATGTTGCGGGAAGTCTTCAACCGTTTGCGTGAAAAAGATATGACGATTGAAGTGACAGATCAATTCAAGGAACATTTAATCCAAGTGGGTTATGATCCGAGTTATGGGGCCAGACCCATGCGACGAGCGGTGATGAGTCTGTTAGAAGATGCCTTAGCCGAAGCCATGTTATCGGGTGTATTAACAGAAGGACATCATGGGATTATTGACATGGATGAGGATGGTAAGGTGAAAGTTTCTCCTGGTGAACGTCAACCGGAAGATGTAGCGGAGTATGCGGTGACAACCCATCGTTAATTGATCATTCTGAATTCATTCTAGGCGGCATCTGTATGGGTGTCGCTTATTTTTTTGAATGAATTTCTATAGCGCTAGGCAATAGAAGAAGGCAGAAGGCAATAGGTAACAGCAGACTCTGAAAGCGGTGCGACCCTGCTGCAAAGCAGCAGCTAAGGAATGCGAACCAAGAGAGGATTCTAGGATTTTAAAAAAGTCCGAACCGAATTTTGTACTGCTATACAAGCTTAATCTGAGCCATTTTTCTAGTAAATATTCTGTACTATTAAAAAATAGTTAAAAAAACAAGTCTTTAAAGGGGACTGCTAATTTTGTAGCACCCCTTTGAGGATTGAAACAAAACCGAATTAAGTGTCAAATACTTCAGATTGATGGTGAAATTTATGCCACATTTCAATGAGTTTAGGAACCGCATTTTTCCATAACTGAACTGCCAGATATAGAACCGTACAACCGATGACAATAGAAGACAAAGATTCTAAGCCGGGAATATGACAACCCAGTTTAGACAGTCCTACAATCAGGGCATCGTCTAGGAGACTAAATAGAAAAGGAAAGAGTTGACGTAATAGCTTTAAAAAAGGATCTTCTGAATCTAACAGGATTCTTTACCTAATTCAACAGTCTTAATCTAACATAACCGTGATCAATTTAACGTCACCCTAGAGACTTAAATCTTCAGGATTAAGTCTTCTGCATTAAGACTTTCATTCGATTGATGTGATTGAGATTGAGATTTTTTTATGAGTAGAATTCGAGGAATCCTCAATCTAACATTCCACTCCGTTGAGAACAAAATTAGGAACAGCTTCGGAAAAAAGCCATTTGAGAGAACCTCTTGGAGAAGCCCTCAAAACAGTTCTTGATGGATGCCTCTAATCCTGATAATCTAATGAGGACGGTGATCCGAGTCAACAGTACAGAATCGTGATCGACTCAAGAACAGCAAAACATGATAGAACCTCACCTGAAACCCCCAAAAGAACAGAAGACAACAGTCGTGAAAGCCCTTCAATCCTTTGTTCGTCCTGATATTCAATCTTCGAGCAACAAATCTCAATCTGGGAAGCGCAGATTCCAACACAATACAACCACCCTAGTGGGAATTACCCTGTTGACCAGTTTAGCAGCTTTGAGTACCCTGATTGCCATTAGTATCTGGCGGGAAAACAATCAACTCAGTGATCGCCTGGAAGTTGAACAGTCCCGTCAACCCCAAAAACCTTCTGTTCAAGAGAAAAAACAACAATTACAGCAGCAAACCCTCAACACTCGTCAATGTCCCGAATGTGATCTCAGCAATGCGAACCTGCGAAACGCCAACCTGCGAAACGCTTATCTTTGGAAAGCCAACCTCTCGAATGCTGATCTGTCTAATGCTTATCTCGAAAAAGCCGATCTGCGAGGTGCTAAACTACAAGGATCAGATTTAAGTTATGCCAGCTTCAAAGACGCTAACTTGGGTTATGCTAACTTGACTCAAGCCAAATTTGCCAATACTAATCTTAGCGGAGCTAATTTATGGCAAGCTAATCTCAGAGAAGCTCAACTACGGGGTGCGAACTTAGAAGAAGCCGATTTGCGAGGGGCTAAACTCGAAGGAGCTAACCTCACATCTGTTAAACTGAGTCAAGCCAACATTAGATCAGCCGTTTTACTGGGTGCGAATCTAGAAGAAGCGAATTTACACCAGGCTAATCTACAACAGGCTAATCTTGCTAAAGCCCGACTCATTCGTGCCGATCTCAGTTTAGCAAACCTTCAACAAGCTATTTTAGGAAATGCTCAACTTCAAGAGGCTAACCTCCAAGGTGCAGACTTGACAGAAGCTAGACTCTGGGTTGCTCAACTGGAAAACGCAAACCTCAAAAATGTGATTTTAGTTAAAGCTAAACTGGGTTATGCCAAGCTCAACAGCGCTAATTTGCAGGAAGCGAATTTAACGGATGCTATCTTAGAAGGTGTGGTTTTAGAAGATGCCGATCTGCAAAAAGCCAACCTGGAAGGGGCAAAATTAGAACAGGCTAACCTCGTTGGTGCGAATCTCAGAAATGCTAACCTCAAAGAAGCCAACCTTCAAGGCGCTGATTTACGAGGTGCTAATCTTCAACAAACCAACCTCAGAAATGCTTATCTACAAGGGGCAAATTTGCGGGGAGCCAACCTGAAAGGGGCGAATTGGCGAGGGGCAAATTTACGAGATGTTGATTTGACTGGGGCAATTTTACCGAACGGTAAAGATCATCCGTAGTCAAAAGAATCATCAGGGTTTTTTGTCAATCTATTTTCATACTTATTTACACAAAATGTATTGTTTTGTATCGACGACCGAGAAGCCCTTCAACAGATGTGATAATGATCAACTTGATTAGACGATAAGACTCAATCCGGTTGTCGATCGTTTTGAGAAACATCTGAGAATGAGCTAACATTTTTAACGCATTTTTTGTTCAAATCTTATGAGTCACTCCTCTCGCTTAAATTTAGTTCAACGTCCCCGTCGTCTCCGTCGTAGCGATGCGATGCGACGCATGACTTGTGAAACTCAACTGACGGTTAATGACTTAATTTATCCCCTATTTGTGATGGAAGGGGAAAATACCAAAGTTGAAGTTCCTTCGATGCCCGGTACCTACCGTTATACTCTAGATTTGCTGTTGAAAGAAGTCACCGAAGCCCATGCTTTAGGCATTCCTGCCATTGCTCTTTTTCCGCTCGTCGCAGAAGATAAAAAAGATAACGCAGGAACCGAAAGTTATAACCCTGATGGACTCATTCAACGCACCGTTCGGGCGATTAAACAGGAAGTTCCTGATATAATGATTGTGACCGATATTGCCCTTGATCCGTTTTCAACGAAAGGTCACGATGGGATTGTCAGTGAGGCCGGAGAAATTCTCAATGATGAAACCGTTGAAGTGTTAGTGAAACAAGCAATTTCTCAAGCTGAAGCAGGTGCCGATATTGTCGCTCCTTCGGATATGATGGATGGACGCATTGGGGCAATTCGTCAGGGGCTAGATGGGGCAGGATACACAAATGTTAGTATCTTAGCTTATTCTGCGAAATACGCTTCTGCTTATTATGGGCCTTTCCGGGATGCTCTAGATTCCGCCCCGAAATTTGGCGATAAAAAAACCTATCAAATGGACTCCGCCAACGCCCGTGAAGCTTTAACCGAAGTGGCGTTAGATGTGGCAGAAGGGGCAGATATGGTGATGGTGAAGCCTGCACTGGCTTATTTAGATATTATTCACTTAGTTCGGGCTGCGACTAACGTTCCCGTTGCGGCTTATAATGTGAGTGGAGAATATGCGATGATTAAGGCAGCCGGACAAAAGGGTTGGATTGATGAGAAAAAAGTGATGCTCGAAACTCTAACCAGTATGAAACGAGCCGGGGCTGATATTATTTTAACTTATTTTGCCAAAGAAGTGGCTTTAATTCTGCACTAAATCAAATCTCGTCAATTTTACCATTGAATCACTGAGAAGTCACGGATTAAAATCTTTGGCTTCTTTTATATTAAGAAGTAATAATTTTGATAAAGCATTTGTTATATTGTCTGAGAACAAAGGAACGGTTGAATTGACCCGGCTTCAAAAAATTGTTAAAATTTAAAGTATAAAAAGAAACTCAGTTTGACAAAAACCTGTTCCAAAACCTACTTTTTTAAAGCCTAAAAAAGATAATAAATGCCACACCAAGAATATTTTCTGCATCAAATTACGAATCGCATTCGACAATCTCTGGAACTGCCAGAAATCCTCAATGCGACAGTCGAGGAAACTCGTTCATTTTTAGATGTAGATCGTGTAAAAATTTACCGTTTTGATACAGATGGCAGTGGAGAAGTAATTGCAGAATCGATAAAAGATAACAATCTTCCTGCCCTGTTAAACCTGAAGTTTCCCGCAACAGACATCCCAAATCGCGATCGCAATCTCTTTATTAAAGCCCGACAGCGAGTGATTGTAGACTTAGCCACTCAACGCAGAACCATCAATCAACTCGACAATCTAGAAACCGGAGAGCAACTCCAGAAAGAAGATATCCGCTATACACCCGTTGATCCTTGTCACGTTAAATATCTCTCCGCAATGGGTGTACAAGCCTCATTGGTGACTCCGATTCTACACGCCAAACAACTCTGGGGACTACTGGTTGTCCATCATAAAACACCTCGTCCCTACACAGATCGAGAACTGCAAATCTTACAACTGATTGTCGATCAACTTTCCATTGCGATCGCCCAGTCTGATCTTCTACGGCGAACCCGAGAACAAGCCCACTATGAAGCCATTATTAATCAAATCAGCCAACTGCTGCACTGTCCACTCTCCCTCAACGAAATTCGCCAACGAGTTTTAGAAAAAACCATCACCGCCCTGAATGCTTCCGGAGGGCGACTGTATATCATTGCCGAACCAACCGGGATGTCGGCACAACTATACACCGTCGGACAACAACCCCGTCAACCCTTTCTTGAGGAAATCCCCCTCTGGAAAAAATTAATGAATACCATCGCACAACCCGATGCCGAACAGCATGAAACTCACAGTTTACAACAGTGGCATCAACACAGCCAAGACTTCATCAATCAACAACAATCAACATCCTGGAACTGGGGAGAACCAACCCATCGCTTCCTAACTTTAGAAGATTTGCAAGCTGATCGGGATCTAGCCCCCCTAGCCCCAGCATTTGAGGGAACCCCAATTCGTTCTATCGCCCTGATTCCTCTAAAATTTCAAGGGTTGCAAGTCGGCTGTCTGACCCTATTTAGAAACGGCTACAATACAGAAATACTCTGGGCAGGTGATCACAGTTTAGATCAACGCAACCAAAAACCTCGTCTTTCCTTTGAAACCTGGCGAGAACAAAAACTTAATCAATCTCCGCAATGGAGTTCAGAGGAATTGAAACTCGCTCAAGCTATTAGCTTACATCTGTACATGGCGATCGCTCAAAAACGAGTAGAGTCTATTATTCGTTATCAAGCTTCCCATGACCCTCTAACTCGCCTTCCAAACCGCCTGCTGTTTGATGAACAGTTAGTCTTGGCACTCGCCAACAGCAAACAGTATTCTGAAAGTTTGGGCGTTGCTTTTTTAGATCTCGATCGCTTTAAAGTGATTAACGATACCCTCGGTCACGAAATTGGGGATCGACTATTACAGCAAGTCGCTACTCGTCTAAAGCAATGTTTACGCAACTGTGATCTGATCGCCCGTTGGGGTGGAGATGAATTTACCCTGCTGTTTCCCCGTCTTCACTCCTCGGAGGAAATCACTAAAATTGCTCAGAGAATTCTGGATAAACTGAGTATTCCCATTGTGATTGAGAACCAAGAACTCTATGTTACAGCAAGTCTGGGAATTGCTCTCTATCCCTACGATGGAGAAGATGCTCAAAGTCTACTCAAACACGCTGATTTTGCCATGTATCGCGCTAAACAGCAAGGTCGCAACAATTATCAACTGTTTGCCGAAGATATGCACCATAAAGCACTTAACCAACTCACTCTCGAAGGAGATTTGCGCCGCGCCCTTGCCCGAGAAGAATTTTTACTTTATTATCAACCTCAAGTGGAAATTGCCACAGGTCGCATCATTGCTGTAGAAGCCCTGATTCGTTGGCAACATCCCCAATTGGGCTTTGTTTCTCCCGATCAATTTATTCCCCTAGCTGAAGAAATTGGCTTAATTGCACCCATTGGACAGTGGGTCTTACAAACAGCTTGTATTCAACATCAAGCTTGGCGAACCCTCGGTTTTCCGCCCTTGAGAGTGGCAGTGAATTTATCGCCTCGACAATTTCATCAATCTCACCTAATTAAGATTATTCTGCAAACTCTCGAAGAAACGGAAATTGACCCTGAATATCTGGAGTTAGAAATTACCGAAAGTGCAGCAATGGAGGATGTGGAGTTTACGATTAAGATTTTACAAGAATTACGAGCAATGGGCTTACACATCACAATTGATGATTTTGGCACGGGTTATTCCTCTCTAAATATGATTAAGCATTTTCCCTTAAATACTCTTAAAATAGACCGTTCTTTTGTTAAAGATTTAGTGGATAATTCTAATGATGCGGCGATCGCTCAAACGATTATCGCTTTAGGTCAAGGACTGAAATTGCAAGTGGTTGCAGAAGGGGTCGAAACCTCGGAACAGTTAGCTTTTTTACGTTCAATGCACTGTGATATCGCCCAAGGATACTTTTTCTGTCCTCCGGTTCCTGCGACGGATATCCCTCAACTTCTTCTATCTCAATCCAATGCTAATATTAACCTTAAGCCCCCCATTTGTGGGTGAGGAGTCTGGTGCATCAAAATAATTAATTTTTCAATTAAATCTTAGCACTTCAGTCTGATGCACCCTACAATACTAGAAAAGTGCATCAGATAATCAACTTAAAAATTAAACCCAAGCATTTGCAGTCTGATGCACCCTACAATACTAGAAAAGCTAAATAAGGAGAACGAAGATTGATGAATCGATATAGTATGATTGATAATTCAATGGTCTGATGAAGATCAGCTTTTCCTCGTTACAATTCCAGAGTTTGCTGACTTAGTTGTGATGCCTTGTACTCACGGAAAAACCAGTGAAGAAGCTATTTATAACGGTGAAGAAGTGATTGAAATGTATCGGTCGGGTTAGCAAGCAGAAGGCAAACAAATTCCTGAACCTAGAACACTTCAAGTTGTTTGATTATTATATAGCGATCGCACACATTGAAGATGCTTTGAATTGATGAAGGTTTCGCCATCAAGGGGTGGGGTTTCCTCAGAAGCGGATATCGCAGCATCAATTTTCATTCCCACATCTTCGCTCCATTCAGCCTCAGCCTGTTCCCAAACCTCCAGCAGTCGCAACGCTTTTGAGAGGACTTCTTCAGGAGTTTGATATTTCCCTAACTTCAGCTTGCTTTGAATAAATTGTTCTTGGTCAGAGGTGAGAATAATACTCATGGTATGATTGAAATAGGGTTCATCCTCATCATAGCTAATCTGGTTTCTCATAAGTTTTGAGAGTACAATTAAATTAAATTATCAAGAAATAAGATAAATAATTATGAATACAGTTCAATTACGACAAAAAATTGAAAGCCAACTCAATCAACTCTCACCCGAAAGACTTGCCCTGGTGAGTGACTTTCTTGACTCCATCGAATCAACAGAACCGATAGATTCATCTTCATTGCGTAAACTTCCTCCAATTAAAAGAGAAAAACCGCCAAAGATTTACTAAAATTTGCCGCAACTTGGCAGGGAGACGATCTAGAAGACTGCCTAAATCTTGTCCATCCAATTTAGTCATAAACCGTTTAACAGTGTATAATACCTAAAGTCAATATTGTGAGTTGATGCACAGTTTATTAAATTAAGAGTAATGTTTGAACGATATGCAGATGAGCAACATATTCTATTTCATGGTGATGCCCTTCAGATTTTGTCTGATGAGATTTCTTCTAATTCTGTAGATCTGATTTTTCTCGATCCTCCTTACAACATCGGAAAGCGTTTTTCAAATTTCTACGACAAATGGGAATCAGAAGAAGACTATGCAAATTGGGCTTACAAATTGCTCGATCAATGCCTTCGGGTATTGAAGGCAACTGGAACATTATATGTGATGACAAGCACTCAAGCAATGCCATACTTTGATCTTTACTTAAGGCAAAAAACAGTTATTTTAAGTCGAATTATCTGGAATTATGATAGTTCTGGAGTGCAAGCAAAAAAATACTTCGGCTCAATGTATGAACCAATACTTCACTGTGTTAAAGACAAGAATAATTATATTTTTAATTCAGATGATATTAAGATCGAAGCCAAAACAGGCGCCCAACGAAAATTAATTGATTACAGAAAATCCGTTCCCTGTCAATACAGTACAGAAAAAGTACCCGGTAATGTTTGGTATTTCCCCCGTGTTCGCTATCGAATGGAAGAATATGAAAATCATCCTTCACAAAAACCCGAAGCATTGCTAGAAAGGATTATTCTTGCCAGTAGCAATCAAAATAGCTTGATACTCGATCCCTTTGCCGGAACTTTTACATCGGCTGCTGTCGCCAAACGCTTAGGGCGGATTTCTATTAGTATAGAATCTCAAGAGGAATATCTAAAAATTGGTCTGAGACGGGTTCTAGGATGGAAAGAATACAAAGGAGAAAAGTTATTACCCCCATCTAAAAATAATACTAAAAGGAATAAAAATAGCCCAGAAAAACAATTTATACAAAAGAGCCTTTTCGATGCCGATAGTACAGCATGAATTTACAAACCGGATTCTTGAAATTTTAAATTCTTACTTTCCAAACCGGGGAGATAGAGTTTTAAACTCTAGTGAGTTATTGCAATATCTCAATATTAAAACAAAAGCCGCCAGTCGAGGATCTAAGTCACGAGCAGGATTCGCAAACCATTACGCTATCTATGTTTTAGTGGAAGACTATCTGAATAATGAGTTTCACATTAAGGGTGGATATCATGAGTATGAAGGCGCTCAGTTTATCCAACTTTTTCGCAGACAAAGAGAGCTTCCGTTTGGCAACAAGCTACAAAATCATGCACTAAATCATCGACTCAATCAAGAATTTAAAAAATATTTCCCTACCTTATCTTATGTACCTATAATTAGAGATGCCAAAACGAATAGATATTGGATCAATGAAAATCTTATAAAAATTTATATTGACGGCAATCAAATCAATATTGCTGAGGCGATTAGAGACATTATTGATGCTTATGTTACCGCACGCAGACAAGCGTTTAACGAGTTTATGATCTATTGTCAACAGATGATAGATATTCAACAACAAGATCCTTTACGAGCAATTGAATTTATTCGGGGTTTATTAAGACCCAATATAGATGCAAGAGTTTTTGAAATAGTCAGCTATACAATTTTAAAAGAGTATTACGGAGATCAAAAAATATATTGGGGATGGTCTCCTGATGAACTCAATGCTGAATATTTGATTTTGTATAAAACGGGTCGCACCAATGCCAATGATGGGGGTATAGATTTTGTGATGAAACCCCTCGGTCGATTCTTCCAAGTGACAGAAACAATTGACGCTGGAAAATATTTTTTAGATATTGATAAGGTGCAGAAATATCCGATTACTTTTGTTGTTAAAACGGAGCAGAGAACAGAAGAAATTTTAGCTAAAGTTGAAGAACAAGCTAGAGCAAGATATAATATTAAAGCAATTGTCAGCAGATATTTAGAATGTATAGAAGAAGTGATAAATATCCCAGAATTAATAGAACGTTTTAATTTGGTTTTAGAACAGGGTAAAGGAGGATCAGTTATTCAAGAAATCGTTTTACAGAGTCGTATTGAGTTTAATGTAGAGTCAGAAACCCAGGATTTTCTTATTTATGATCATACAGTGGAAAATGAGTAGCTGTACTCCGAAAATTCACCGTTACAATGTTTAGATTAAAGAAAATATTCCGCCACCTTAACGGTTGAAGATGGCGGGATAACGTGAGGTTAACTTTACTATTTAACTCGCACTAACAAGCTGTTTTTCGTTCGTTTTTTCTGTTTCAATAGGCGCACTCAAGGCTTCTTCTAACGGCGCTAAACCCAAACGTTCTTCGAGAATATTCATCACTTCTCGGCCAAAATCATAGGGGTTTCGTTGCCAAGCTTCTAGACAAACTTCCCCAAAAAACGATCCCAACGGTTCAGGATTCCATAATAATTTTCTTGCTGTCCAAGGCATCAAACTCATGGGATTATAATCGGGATTAAGCATATTTTTTTCAAAGGCATATTCTTCTAAATGGGTATGGGGTTGTAACCCAATAAAGAAAATCGCAGGTTCGACTTTATCCGCCCCGAAAATCTTTTCTAATTCCCGATGATAAGCTAACGTTTGACGAATGGTGTCAAAGGTTTCATCAATTACATTAAACGAATAATTTACCGAAACCAAATCATTAAACCCTGCGGCTTTTAAATCCCGACAATTTTCCAAAACAACCCGTAAATTATACCCCATTCGCATTTTACGAACCAATTCTTGAGAACCGCTTGTAATGCCGATTTCAAAATAATTCATCCCCGTTTTTACCATCAAATCACATAATTCCGGGTTTAAATTATCAGCGCGAATATAAGCCGCCCAGTGAATATCATTCATCCCTGCATCAAGGATTTTTTGCAACAATTCCACCGCATCATGAATAAACCGACGCGCTGGGATAAATTGAGCATCTGTAAACCAAAAATTGCGAATTCCGCGATCATAAAGTTGTTTAATCTCGGCTACCACTTCATCGGCGGGATTAATTCTAACTTGTTTTCCTTCAATCACCGTGTAAATACAATAACAGCAATTGTGAGGACAACCCCGTTTTGTTTGCACTCCGATATAAAAATCTTGGTCTTGGAAATAATATTCAAACTCCGGCCAAATACTCTCAATATAGTTGTAATTACAAGCCGTTTTTTCTAAGGGTGCAGGTTTTTCGTGAATTAAGCGATCGCGAGGTGTTGTTTCCCCAACAACATAACAGCGTTCATCTTGTAAACTTTCTCCCCGTAACAGTTTTTCAAGTAACGCTTCACCTTCCCCGACAGAAACAACCGTTCCTTTCGGGAGACTGCGCCCCAACTGTTCATAAAATACACTCACCGCACCACCACCAACCACACAACGGGCTTGGGGCTTATAGGTTTGGGCGCGTTTAAGTCCCCGTTTGATTAAACCCAGGTTGCGCCAGAGTTCAGTGTAGTAAGAAGCGGCCAGTCTTAGCCCGCCCAAAGCCCCTCGAAGCTTAATTAGGGGATTTTTAGCGTAATAGAATTCAAAGGCGTTTTGTAGGGGATTTCCGCCACGTCCGCCAACGGGTGCGTAAATTTGGATATCTCGCCAAGAATACACCAACAAAGTCGGTTGAAATTCATCAATACAAGCATCTAAAGCTGAACTGTAGTCCAACGGAGGAACGGCACCGAGATCAAAAATGCGTTGCTGAACTTCAGGAAACAGCTTGTGAACGTGATCAGACAGATAAACCACCCCGATGGGGAAAATGGGGTTGCAAGGAAGGCGAACATAAAGGATTTTATCGTCCATGATTTTGGAAAGGGGAGTCTAAGCCTACAACAGGTTGTAATTCTAGTTTATTTATATAACTTTACAATATAATCAGGTTTTTTCATTTGAGGTGGGATTTTTCTGAAAATCTTTAAAATTTCTGAAGACGAGCTACGGGGATATTAAAAGGGGATTTAGTCGTATTTGTCTTGATTTTCAAGAATGAGGGAATTTATTGGGTAATTTCCCCCAAGCGAGGGCAGAACCCTTGTATTTTAACTGAAATCAGCGATTGGTGAAGGAGTGTTAAAACGGATTGGTAGTCGCGTTTACAATTGTTGGGGATCAGGTAGTGTTAGGTTGTGAATATATCCAAAACTTGTATCGCAAAGCTCCTTAGCAGTTATGGCTCAAATTCTTGATCCCCTACCATCGAATTTCTCTGAACGGATTTTATGCTGCTACGTCAATGCGACGAGCCACATCCAAATTGCCCGGATTACCAACATTGCGAATTGGTATTTTGAGCGAGTTGTATTTCCGGGACAGCGTTTGCTGCTAGAGGCTCTCCCTGAAGCTGTGTTAGAAATTCATACAGGCAATATGGCGAGTGCGATTCTCTCGGATCGGATTCCTTGTAGTCGTCTTCAGATTGACCAAGAAGCTCCGAGTAGTATCATTGAAGATACTCATCCAGTTCAAGTCGCACAAGCCTATCATCAGCGAATCATGTCGCAGAGGCAGAAGCCTACCGTTCCCGAATCCTTAACAACACCTGCTTTAAGTGGGGTTGAGTAAAACAGGAACAAAAATCTTTTTAAGAATCTCCTATCTAGCTGAAAAGTTTCAGTTTTAAAACAACACCTTGAAACCAATTTGACACCGATCGCACTTCAATTTGAGAGGCTTCTGTTTTTCAAAAGAGGCGCTGTCGGTGTCATCAATTTGGAAACTTAGGCAGTAGGAGAGAAAAGTCGGAGAAAATCGCTTATCGTTTAAAACGAAGGATTGAACCGATTTAAACATGGAATCTAACGCTGTTGTCTCATCTCGAAATGCTGTTTTTCGGATTTCTCCCATTATTCGCATCACCCTCTTATCACTCTATGCAGCATTAATGGTGCCTTTACCTTTCTTATCCCAAGCCGTTGATGCACCCATCTCTCCGACGCTATTATGGATTGGGATTAGTTTAGGGGCGATCGCTCTCTACGGTGCTTTAACTGAACGAGTGGTTGTTGATGATCAAACCATTCAAGTTACTTATCCCCGTTGGGTTAAGCCTGTTTTTCGCAAAGGTTGGTCTTTAAATTGGAACGAAATTAAAGCCCTCAAACCCCGCACAACCGGACAAGGAGGATTAGTCTATTATTTCCTGAGTCAGTCAGGAAAAGGCTATTTACTCCCGATGCGAATTGCGGGCTTTGCTCAACTGGTGAGAATTGTACAGCAAAAAACCGGAATTGATACAACAGATGTTCGCCCACTTGCTCAACCCTGGATGTATTTTATCTTATTTGGGTTTACATTACTCCTCGTTTTAATTGATTTTTGGACAATTACAACTGCCTTTTCAGTTAATCTTCCTTAAGCCACATTAACCCAAATTTTAGCGATCGCTTTTTTTGAGTGATGCGATCGCATTTTTTGTTTGGAGTTACAGTGCTTTGCCCAAGGCAGAAAGCCAGAGGCAGCTATGCTGAAGGCAAGAGGAAAGATCGAATCTTCATTGCCAAGGTGTTTCAATCCCTAATAGGGATTATAGGGTGTTTCAACTTTCCTCTGTTCAAGGAATTAATAGAAATTTCGCAGGTTTCAATCCCTAATAGGGATTATAGGGTGTTTCAACCAGCCAATCGAGAAATATAGATTAAAAAGTCAACCAAACAGGTTTCAATCCCTAATAGGGATTATAGGGTGTTTCAACAGCAGAAGTTGCAATAAATGTATTAACAACAGTCAGGTTTCAATCCCTAATAGGGATTATAGGGTGTTTCAACAATTACCAATGGCCTGAAGCGTACATCCAAGAACTCGGTTTCAATCCCTAATAGGGATTATAGGGTGTTTCAACTCAAACAAGTTGGATTTTCTAGGTTTTTTATTCCCCGAGACGTTTCAATCCCTAATAGGGATTATAGGGTGTTTCAACAAAGAAAAGTTCAATCGACTAAAAGAGTTAACTGTTTCAATCCCTAATAGGGATTATAGGGTGTTTCAACTTGCCTCATCCACGTAGGTTAGTCTGTTGTTGTGGGTTTCAATCCCTAATAGGGATTATAGGGTGTTTCAACTTTCAATAAGCAGGAATCCTTATGAGGGATTGAGTTTCAATCCCTAATAGGGATTATAGGGTGTTTCAACTTGGAATACCCACAAAGGAAAATTTACCGATCAGTTTCAATCCCTAATAGGGATTATAGGGTGTTTCAACAATTCAATACAATAAAGATACTCCTGACCAGAGTTCAAGGGTTTCAATCCCTAATAGGGATTATAGGGTGTTTCAACATTTTCCGCTTTTCCAGTAAAAGTTGCTTGGTGTTTCAATCCCTAATAGGGATTATAGGGTGTTTCAACAAGACTATAAGCTAAATTTGTAGCCACAACTGGGTTTCAATCCCTAATAGGGATTATAGGGTGTTTCAACAAGATGGCAATATATCAATTCTCGATACTTAAAAGTTTCAATCCCTAATAGGGATTATAGGGTGTTTCAACCAATGAAGGATTAGCCAGAGAATGAAAAAAGCAAGTTTCAATCCCTAATAGGGATTATAGGGTGTTTCAACTCTATATAAAATTCTTTGATTTTTTCTTCATTCCAAGTTTCAATCCCTAATAGGGATTATAGGGTGTTTCAACCCTTTAGGCAAAGAACAGCGACCGGACAGAGGAGAAAGTTTCAATCCCTAATAGGGATTATAGGGTGTTTCAACCATTTTTTTCTACATTGTATTAGTCATCAAGAAAATAATTTTGTTTCAATCCCTAATAGGGATTATAGGGTGTTTCAACTGCGGCATCCTGGAAGCCTTACAATATTTAGTTTTCGAGGTGCAGTTGCGCCCATGTCGAATAAAACCATCATAACGGATTACCTCCAATCTGTCAAAAACGCTGAAACCCTTACCCAGTAAGGTGCGCCCTAGTCTCGACTCAACAACCCACCGCAAAACCAAACAGCATCGGCTTTCCAGCCCTTAAAAGCGATCGCCCAAATTTGACACCTATAGTGGGGCGCAAAAAGAGGTTGAAATCGGCTTATTCAATTCCGCCGTTAATATACAATTGGGCCTTATTCCAAACCGTTTCCCCGACTTGTCGTCCGAGTTTGCGTCCTTGTATATCTCCATCCCGAAAATGAATCCCGCCATAGAGTCGAGAAATACCCGCTTGATCCGCAGCAGCGGAAAAAGTCGGCCAGGAAAGTATAACCTCTTGAGAAGGGGTAATCCCAGGTTCAAAGCGTGAACTTCCCACCCTAGCAACATAGGAAGCCCCAAAGCGATCGCTTCCTGTATACCGTTTTAACACTTCAGCGGCGGCGGCGCTGTAGGTACTGTGTCCGGAGACATATTCAGAAAATGGGGGGGTGGGGTCAGTGAGACGTTGATAGGGATGCCACTGGCTACCGTCGAGGGTTTGAATACCTAAGCCCGGGCCTGCCCAACCTTGTAGGGATTGACCAGAAAATAGATGACGAATAGCTGATACTGGCCGAATATAATCATAAAATCGTTTGACTTCCCAACAGGCAATTCCGGCATCAAAAACTGCATTTGCCAGGAGAAAAAATAGTTTGACATCATCATCAAGGCTGTGATCATCCCGTTGAGAAACAAACTGCCCTATTGTCATCCATTTACCCGGTGGAAAAGAAGTTCCTGGGCCATCTTCCCAATATTCAGCAATGATTTTGTGTTCATCGGTGAGGTTGGCGTTGTAGTCTAAAACTTCTTGGATGCGTTGATAGTAGAGGGAACTGGCAAATGCGGGAGGGGCGGGGGGTCGAAATTGGGAACCCGAAGTTAAACCAAAGGGAATCACCTCTCCCCAGTGTGGCGTTAAAAAGGCTTGGAGGCGGCCATTGGGGTCATCAAGGGGAACCCGTAGGGGTTGCCAATGATAGGGGTTCACAAGGCGATCTGGGGGGTTTACGGGTTGATAATTGTTGGGGTCTGCGTAGCGGTTTAATTGGTTTGATCCGTCGTGGTGACGAAAGCTGAGTAAAGCTTTAGCGGCAGCTTGTCCAATTCCTCTGGGGCTTTCGGGGTTGGCGATCGCAATTGTTGGATCATAGCCGAGTTGCTGCATCACCTGATCAAAGATTTGCTGTTGGGTTGGGAATAAGTCGATCAGGGTAGCATAGGCGGCGTAGCTAATGGCTTCCCTTTTGTTGGCGAGGGTATTTTCTGCGGGGGGACGCTGGGCTGTATTTCCCAGTTGGGTGCCGACGGCGACGGGATCATAACTGGCCCAAGCATCAAAGATGGCGGTATGGACTATTGCATAGGCGCGGGAGGAAATGGTCGGGCCAGGGGAACTGTTGCGGACGGCTTGCTGGGTGGCTTCATTCCAGAGGATCACCGTTTGATGGGATTTTTCTGGAGAAATTAAAGGCTTGAGTTGGCTGACCCTTTGTTCAGAATTCCGAAAATGGATTAAAGGGATTTCCGGGTCATTCTTGTGGGTCAAGTGCTGATTCTGTTGGGGTATTCTTTGCTTTTCTGTAATTGGACTCCATTGGAAGTGTCGATCAAGTCTGGAGTCAATTTTTGGGTATTGTAGAAATGAAGTCAGTCTCAATGATTGACTTTGATCTGTGAATTCAGATTTCAACAAAGCCGGCCGACAGTCTGCAAACCGATCCGGAAGTCTGCAATATTCGAGGGGGGGGTTTAAAAGGGTTTTTTCTATTCTAACAATCTGCTCTGAATGGGGATTCAGATCGAAACTCACATCCAACAGGTTCAGGAGTTCCCACATAAAAATCTTGCCCAGAGTTTGATCTCTAGACTATCATTTGCTTATTTTTAAATTTTTGTCAAGTCTGTTGTTTTACTCTCCCATGATTTGTAGAGATAAACTGCGTGTTCGTGGCCCATCTAACTCTAAAAATAATACTGATTGCCAAGTTCCTAAACCCAGTTTTCCTTCTACCACTGGAATCACCTCACTGGTACTTAGCATCATTGCCATTAGATGGGAGTGCGCGTTGATCGGTTCATCGGGGGGAACGTCTCTTAAGTGGAGATCGTTATGGAGGTATTTGGCATCAGGTGGGACTAGGGTTTTGAGGTAGATTTTAATATCCTCTAATAACCGTTCTTCATCTTCATTAATTGCTAGGGCTGTAGTGGTATGTCGGGAGAAAACGAGGACTTGACCGTTGCGAATCCCACTAGACTCTAGACGGCTGACAATTTTCGGGGTAATGTTGTAAATACCTATCCCTGCTTGGGTTTCAATCGATATCAACTGATGAATAATCACTGGGTTAAGTTTCTCAAGATTAATTCACATTTTTACATAAATTAACCCAGTAGCCCATACCTCATCACTCCAGAAGCGGTCGGGCTACAGATTTAACTGTTTTCGTCAATCAGAGAGAAATAAATCAGTGATTTTATTCTTCTTCGTCTTCGTCTAACTCTTGACCGGATTTAGCATCAACCTGAATCAGATGAATATGCTTATGACCTAAGCGAATTTCAAATTGATCGCCCGGTCTTAAGCCCATTGCTTGGGTATAGTTTGCACCAATAACCAGAGATCCATTCTTGTGTACACAAGCCCGATAACTGGCTTCTCTACCTCGACCATCTGTTCGACCGGGATCTAAGGAAATTCCCTTCGCAGCTAACAGCGCGTCGTAAAATTCCGTCATATTTGCCCGCATTTGCTCATCTTTTGTGGTGGTGTAATAACCACAAAGTTTAGCGGTCTCTCGCCGAGGCATATTACCAAGCGACTTGACTTTCTGAAGTAATGCTTTTCCGGTAAGTGGTGTTGTTGAAGTTTTCTCTGTTGCTGATTTTGCCATTCGTCTACTCCGAACTTAGTTGATCAATCCTAACATATGATCCTGTTATTTTTTACATGATATAACCAGAAGGGCATCTTTGTGTCAGATTGGGTTGAATTTCTGATATCTTAATCTCTCATCTCTCCCTCAAATCTGAATAAACTCTCAGATCTGTTCTTACTGTTAAAAGTTTACAGGCCTTTTAAAGGCTAAAATGCCATTGGCTAAATTTGCAACATACCTATTACTCGGAAAGATTGAATCTCCTGTCGTAGAAGTTCTGTTTTTCCTGTTACATCCCTGCTTTGAAGCGCTCAATAATATTGACTTAAAAATCAAGTTATGTTAAACTTTCAAACAGTCAAGAATCAAAAGTGAAATTTATTAGACCGTGCTTAAGGAGAATTTCCATGAAATTAACAAAAATTGACTTAAGCCAGATCGTGGCAGTGGGTCATAATAAAGATCAATTAGGACTGATCATTGATCGCGGCTCTGAAATCGAGTATATTGAAGTCCCAGCACCGAAAGCAGCCTATTATGGACTGCAAGAAGTCTCTAATTTTATCAATGCTAGAGCCATTACTGCTAGCGATCAAGACCCGCTTCTACTCAAGGATGCTCAACCTTTAGATAGATGCGAAGAAAGCCGTTTTTTGTCTGATTCTGAAGACGATCAAGAAACAGAATGTTTAATTGAATTAGACCGTTCTCAGCAAGACAACTCCGAATATTACTCCATTGATCTCGAAGATCAGGAACCGTTTAACGATACTAGCCCTTGTGATCAGTTACTCAGTTTTCGAGTCCCCGGTTATTCTCTCTCAACTGACTAATTCCTCAATGACTCGCTCTAACCCGGCTACAACTCGCGCTAAACAGTCATAGTTTACCTGTTCGGGTGTGTCGTTCCAGGCGTGATAATAAGGATAGCGAAACATGGCGGTATCTGTCACCATTATGGCGGGATATCCTTCTTGCCAAAATGACCAATGATCAGAATAACTTACGCCTGTAATTAAACCAGGAACGGCTGCACCTTCACAGGGAAATTGGGTATGGCGGCGAAATGAACCGACGACTTGACGAACCAGGGAGGTTGATTTTAAATGGGTGACGAAAGCGATATAATTTCCCGTTGAAGGGTAAAAGTTCCCCAAAGGAAAGGGAAAACGTTGGCTACCGAGTTCATTGGAATAGTATCCTATGGTTTCTAAACTCAACATCCCGACGATATTATCTTGACGTTGTTTACAATATCGGGCATAGACTAAACTGCCCATCCCCTCTGTCATCGCAAAGGGCGGTTCTTCGTTGACAAATTCAACAAATCTTAAGGTTCGTTGGGGGGTTTTCTGGGAAAATAATCGCGCTAATTCTAATACGGCTGCCGCACCGGAACCGTTATCATTGGCGCCGGGACATCCTGTCACAGAGTCGTAATGACCGCCAATGACGATAATTTCATCGGGGTGAGTGGTTCCTTTTATTTCAACTGCCAAATTTTCAAAAGTTTGATGGTTGACTTCGTAGGCTTGACGTTGGACTTGATAACCTGCGTTTAAAAATTCTGTTTCTAAAAAATCTGCTGCGGCTTTCAGGTTCTTATAGTTTAGATAATTGCGATCGCCGATTTCTTGGGCTAAAATCTTAATATCGCGTTCTAGTGCGGTTTGAAGCTGTATCTCTTGGGAGGTTAAAGGAGGTAAAATTCCCCGATAACTTTCGCCGGGCATAGAGGGTATCATAATATTTTCTAATTTCTAGACTCGAATTTTACCAGAGTTTGGGCGGGTTTTAATTGTTTTTAATGGGATTATTCAGTTTGAATTCGTTTCAAGAGTGTATAGAACGGTTCCCAATTATCCTCGATAAAAATAGGTTCCCAAACAGCCTCTATTTCCGGACGCAGGGGAACAACGGTGAGATTATATTGTTTAAGTCGAATTTTCATTTCCTCTAGTTCTTGGGGGGAAAGGGTTTGCAGAAAATGATGATAAAGCTGTTGCCAACTTTCGAGGTACAGTTTCCGCCATCCTTCAAATTTAGGTAATCCTTCTGTTCTACAAATTTGACTAAAATCATTTTGCCAGTCGGGGCAGAAGTCTTGAGTTAATAAACTAAAAAAGTCGTGATAGCCTAAATCGTTGTTTTTGAGTAAATTAATCGTAAGTTTTAACAGTTCTTCAGCTTCGGCGAGGGGTAACTGGGCAAAACCGAGTTTATTGATCATTAATTTTCGATAGGTTTCTCGAAATTGGTGATCAAATAAATCAAGTCCTTCTTCGAGTTGATTTTCCTCAATCACCATTTTTAAGGGTTGTTGCAGTCGTTCTAAATTTCCCTTACACACCCAGGGCTGATTGGCATAACAATACAATCCGCTATAATCAAAATAGGCAGCCGTAAACCGGGGATTATAAGTTGGAATAAACGCATAGGGGCCATAGTCAAAACTTTCTCCGGTAATTGACATATTATCTGTATTCAATACCCCATGACAAAATCCGGCAGCCATCCATTGGGCGACTAAGGTTGCAACTCGTTTGACTAATTCAGCATAAAATAAAGCATAGCGATCGCCATCAGAGGTGAAATCCGGATAATAATATTCAATCACATGATCTAATAATTTAGCGAGCAAATCAGGGCGACCTAAATAATGTAATCGTTCAAAGGTTCCAAAGCGAATATGAGATCGACTAAAACGAATCATTACAGATGAACGAGTGGGAGACGGTTCATCACTCCGATAGAGTTTTTCGCCCGTTTCAATTAAACTTAAAGTGCGAGAGGTTCTCACTCCCATTCGGTGTAGGGCTTCTGCGGCGATCACTTCCCGGATACCGCCTTTGAGGGTGAGTCGGCCATCAGCGTTGCGAGAGTAGGGGGTTTGACCTGTTCCTTTGCTGCCAAAATCGTAGAGGTGGCCATCTATTCCGCGAACTTGTCCATAGAGAAAACCGCGACCATCGCCGAGTTGGGGGTTATATTCTCCAAATTGATAGCCGTGATAACACATGGCTAAAGCGGGGCGTACACTTTCAAATTTGCCAAAGGCTTCGATAAAGTGATCGTCAGTAACGCTTTGGGGGTCAAGGCCTAATTGGCTGAGGATTTGATCATTGCGGAACCGCAGGATATGGAGGGGAAATTCTGCGGCGACCACTTCATCATAGTAATCACGGCCTAATGCTTCAAAGGCAGGTTCGTATTCAAGGAAGAGGAAAGGATTCGCCATGAGAAACTCATACTGCTGATTTCAATCTTTATATTCTATAAGTTGAAGTTTATGTTGTGATCGAGACTACGGAAGAATTTAAGAATTTCTAGGGTCGCTGTCAAGATTTGTCCGATTTAATATCACCATATTTTGACCAATTACGGCATTGCGGGCGATGGGTTTTCCGGTTGTGGAGATCAGTTCGAGTCGGGTAAAATCAAAGTTCTGTGCTTGCTGAAAAATAACTTGTGCCAGTTGATTTTGTTGGTCTTCGGCGAGATTATACCATGTGTCTGTGAGTTCAACCCGTAATAAACTCCCGGAAAAACTGGCTTGAACTGAAGCAATGATTTCGGGATTTATTTTAGCAATTGAGGTGCTGAGTTGAGTTTGTATTTGATGAATTAAATACTGTTCGGGTGTGATATCGAGGTTGGGAGGAGAAATCAATTGGATCGGTTCAGGGGGTGCGGTTGCGACTAAGATTAAGGGAATTTGATTGGGGTTTTTAGTCAGCGTTTCAGTTTCTAAAGGCAGTTGAATGTCTTCAGAGGTTTCCGGGGGTTCGGTGACAATTTCTACAGGAAAGGGTTCAACTTCTGGCAGAGTCGGTGGCGGTTCTGTTAAGATTTCTTCTGAGGGATTCTCCGTAATAATTTCGGTCGGTGTGGGTTCTGGCAAAGGGGTTTCAGACAGTTCGGCAGGGGGTTGAGGTGGGGCAAAAGGGTGAAGAATTTGAGTGAAGAGGATGAGAACAGTTGTCCCGATAGCGATCGCTAAAATAGAATCTGGTAAAATTCGATTGAGCATGGGGGGAAAAAATCGCCGAAGGGGTAATAATATCCGAGATCGATTCGGCTGAGATCGGTTTCTGTTGTTGGGGTGAGGGGTTTTTTCTAATTGGGTGATAATCCCTTCGAGTTGGTCAACTAAGCCTCGCAAAACTTGAATGGTCAAATTGATCAAAACGCTGCGTCGAGGGGGAGGTGTCTGTGTTTTTTTTGGGCGAGAAGAAGTGAATCGATCTTCAGACATTTTTAATTTCCGGCGAACCGTTGATCAAGGTCAAATGCGCTAAACTCAGGTCAGGGATTGGTGATTCTAATGTATCATTATTACGGTCGTTTTCGATCGCTTCATGTCTACAGATGAAACGTCGTCAATTTATTCTCTCTGGTATTTTTTGTGGCAGTGTTGTCAGCTTGACTCACCGATTGGGATCGGCTTCACCTGTGATTGATCCAAAATCAATTGTATCTATTCCCCAGACAGAACCCCTGTTTCGTTTTGTGTCTCTTGCCGATACCGGAACAGGTGAAGCGGGACAATATGCGGTAGCAGAAGCCCTGACTCGTGATCACGAACAAAACCCCTTTAATTTAGCAATTTTAGGGGGGGATAATATTTATCCGAATGGGGAAATAGAACGTATTGAAGCGGTTTTTGAGAAACCTTATCAAGTTTTACTGCAAAAGGGTGTTAAGTTTCAAGCCTGTTTAGGCAATCACGATATTCGCACCGCCAATGGTGATTTACAGCTTGATTATCCGGGCTTTAATATGCAGGGGCGTTATTACACGTTTCGTCAAGATCCCATACAGTTTTTTGCTTTAGATACCAATAGAAACGCCGATTTTTCAACTCAATGGATTTGGTTAGAAGAACAGTTAAAGCGCAGTGATGCCGCTTGGAAAGTGGTTTTCGCTCATCATCCTGTTTATTCTTCTGGAATTCATGGCGGGAATAAACAGTTAAGAGAACGTTTAACACCGTTGTTTAAAAAATATGGTGTTCAGCTTTATATTAATGGTCACGATCACAATTATGAACGAACTCGTTCAATTCAGGGAACGACTTATTTAACTTGTGGTGCAGGTTCAATGAATCGATTCGTTAGACGTTCAGCATGGACAGAATTTTCAACACCCGATCTAAGTTTTGCAGCCTTTGAGGTGTATGATCATCAAATGATTGTGCAGGGGATCAACACCAAAAATCAAGTGTTTGATCAAGCTATCATTCTTCGTTGATCAACGGCTAGGTAACTTGGACATTTTGATCTCCTCAATCACGGGGGAGGGTACTGGAGTCCCACTCAATTAAAAATTCTTTTTCAAAACCGATCATTTTCCCAAAAAAACTATAAACTAGAAAAGGAAGCATAGCCCGATCTGTCTACAGGTCATCCGTTAGTAGGAGGCCAGTGTCTGGGACAGTTGGGTAAGCTAGAAATCATCTAAATTTTAGGGGAGGTGGAACCCGCGTAAATGAAAAAATTAGGAACCCATTTGATTCTTGATGCGTGGCAATGTCCTGCTGAACTGCTGAACGATCCCGATAGAATTCGCAACTCTATTTTAGAAGCAATCACCGCAGGAAACGCTACTTTAATTGACTTCTGTGTACACCAGTTTAGTCCCCACGGAGTCACGGCAACCGCCACATTAGCCGAGTCACACATCGCCATTCACACCTGGCCAGAATACGGTTATTTTGCGGCTGATTTCTTTTTCTGTGGTCAGGGCGAACCTCGCAAGGCTGTTGAAGTCTTAAAAACAGCTTTACAAGCTAAACAAGTGAGGTTGAGAGAATTTAAACGAGGGTTTGAACCTGAGACGACGATTGATGATGAATCACTGAATTTGACTGACATTTCCGAAAAAGAAATCTGTCCAGTGTAGTCAAACGTTCTCTACCGTTATCATCGTGTAGATTCAAGAGGGGTAAGGTGTATAGAGTTTTTCTTCCCCTCTTGGTATAGTTTTTAAAGTTAAGAATTCAGCGTTAATAAGGTTAGGTTTTTGAATAGCCAATAACTGCGATAATCAAATAAGACAACATCCAGCGCTTCACTGAGATTCACTTCTAAATCTCGATTTTGAATATCAACAATCATCTGATAAACCAATTCAAAGATAATTCGCTGTTCTTTATCCATAAAGATAAAATTACCATTCTTAGCATTGCGGAATTGTTCAAGAAATTCTGCACTTTTTTTCGCTGTGATTAAGCCTTCTCGAGATTCTCGACAGAGATTAAATTGAATTTCAGGATGATTCATTACTAATTCATTCCAGTTGCGAATGCGGTGATAAAATCGACTTCCACCCTGATGTAAAAATCCGACAGCAAATTGATGAGTTGCAGTTTTAATCACTAAATGTTCAGGAAGAACCCGTCGCCCTAAGCGTAAAACTTCAAAATCTAGGGGAGAAATCACAGATCGTAAAGACTCAAGCAGGGTGATTAATTTTCCAATATCATCACTTTCGGTAATAATTTGCGGTCTGCTATAGTTTTCTTCTAAGTTGAGGCGTTGCTGACTTAAATAGTCTTGAACCTGTCGCTTTAGGGGAGAATTTGCCTGAATTTGAGGGGTAATAACCGCAGGCGGATCTGATAAGATTCCGTTCCCATTTTCAGTCATATTTAAGGTTTGGGTAATGTGTAAAATTACCTGTTTAATTTGGGCGACATCGGCGGTGAGTTGTTGAAGTTGTTGTTCAAATTCGGGTTCAAGAGGAGATGCAGGGTTAACAGGTGACAAACGTTTGGGCAGAGAAATTCCATCTATTTTATAACGATAATAATCCGCCGCCATGTTCAGGGTAGAACGAATTGAAGGCTGTTCAAGAAGGGCTTGAATTTCCTGGGGTTCTAAAAGTTCATCAATAGAAACTTCTGCTGTTTTGGCTTTTAAATTTAGCAGTTGAGTCATCTGTTGATGAGAGGGTTTAGACAGGAAAATCTGAGATTGAGAGACTCGATCTACGATGGAACCATCAAAGATGTGTTGAAACTGTTCCCAACGATCTGGAAATAGATTTAAAATAATTAGGCTATTGGGAACATGGGTAAAGATTTCTTTAATCGCTTCTCCAAAGCTTTGTAAAAGAGGTTCGTTATGTTTTAAACCTAATCCTTCTAACTGATCAAAAATAATGATTAATGGTTCATCCAGTAAAGACAATTTACTAAAGACTTCTAACGCTGCGAGGGATATTTCTTCTCGACTCCAATCTTCTCCCCAGCTTTCCAGTCTAACTTTATCAAGTTCTTCAGAAGATATATCATTTAAAGCTAACCATTGGGTAATAATTTGACGGCGATTAAAGTCGGTATATCCACAAAAACGAATAATTCCTCTCAATATTTTGGGGGCGTATCCAGCCGAAGAAAAGTTTCGCAACCACCAATCATAAGCCCGTTTTTCTATATGTTTCCAATATTCGAGTTTGGTTGTACTGTCTTCTTGTCCTAATTCTGTAAATAAACTTAGATTATTATTTTCGAGGACTTGCAATATTTTTTCATCTTTTTGGGTGGGGTTTGTAGAATAGGAGTCTTTATCTTTAATAATTTCTGCAAAACTATTCGCGAGAAGATGTTCAAGTTGTGTGCGATCGCTTCCGGGTACATTTTGAATTAAAGACTCTAGAATGCGGCTATAAGCATGAAATAAAACGGCATCTTTGTTATTGGGTTGACGAATAAAAAGTAATCGATTCGTTTTGAGTAAATCCTTAGCCAAACGCATCATTAAATGGGTTTTCCCTGAACCCGGTTCCCCAATCACTACAGCGCCTTTACTTTGATGATTAGGATCTTGTTTAATATCAATTAAAATAGACTTCAAGCGTTCAAATTCATCTTGAAAAATAGAACGAAAATCAATATGATCTTGAAAGGGAGTATCAACCCGACTTGAACCAAAAGGATTCGGTTGTTTTTGCAGTCTAACCTTTAAGAATTCATTGATCATTCGTCTATAGAGTTGATAGGTAAACAAAGCATCATATTTAGCCCGATGGGCAGAATCACTATTAAAGATTTTACCTTCTAATTTGAGGTTAAGTTGTTTACTTAAGGCTTCTAAAGAATGGCTTCCGAGTTCCGGTAAATGACGTTGGGCGAGTTCAAAACTACATTCAAACACTAAATGAGGGGTGGGAATTCCTACCGCCTGAAAGCTTTTTCGCAGCACTTCCATATCATGTCGCGCATAATGACAAATAATAGTTTTTGATTGGGCAAATTCTAGAAAATCTTTTATAATAGTTTTAAGAGGTTTGGTTTGAGGGCAAATTTGAGGATTATTAGGATGATTATCCGCCCAGGCTTCATAAATTAGTTTTCCCTGATGATCAACAATGGCAATTTCGCGTAAAATAGGCTGTCCTTCGGTATCAATTACAATAAAGTTCGGGTGAAATTTCATAAGAGTTTTGAGTACAAATACAACCGATAGAGATTGATGCGGTGTGTTATTCGTTAAATTAGGATTTTTGAGACCAGCAAGGCATTCTAAACGTCTATCTAGTTTTATTGTGACACAAGGCGTTACCGTCTTCGCAGACTGTTTACAGATCGCAACGAATCGTTAAAGCGAGTTGACTTCTCAAAGATACCCTGAAAAGCAGAAAAAATGAAGATAAAGTCAACGGTAGAGTGAAAAAAAGATGAGTTGAATAAAACTGAGTGCAAATCAAATTGCACCGTCAGCGTAACGGTGCTGTAAAATATAAAAGAATCGATGATCTATTTATTCATAGTATTCTTTAAAACTTCATCAATTTTTTCTTCTACAGAAGTTCCTTTGCTAGAATTTTCAGGGGTTTTCATTTGTGCTTTATCAGCATCTCCTTGAACTAAGTTTAAGCCAGAAGGTGCGTCTGCTTTTGATTGTTCTAAAGAACGAGGTGCTGTTTTGAGAACTTCTTCTGATTTTTTCTGAATATCTTTCAGTGCGTCTTCGCCTTGATTATTAGCACTATTAGCTGCAAGTGCGGGAAATCCTTGAGAAACTAATAATACTGCACACACACAAACGGTGAGTAAAATTCGAGTAAAATGCCATACAATCGTTTTCATTTTCTATCTTGCTAAATTGAGCTTACAATACATTTATAGCAAGAAAAAACTCCGGTTTAACTCTGTCTAAGGAAAGGGATTTTACACCAGAGACTCAGGGACATTCCTCCAAAAAAAGTTATTCCCTTTGTTGATGATGGGTGGGCTAAAAATTGTCCATCTTTTGGATCTCTTTCAGGGTTCTTCCCTTTCATGGCGGAGATATTCTGCTTCTGTTAGAGTTTGTTCCGGGTCATTTTGACGAGAACGTTGAATATAGTTTAATTTTAATTCTTCTAATAAGTCAAATAGCCAGGTTTGCAATTCTGATTGGGTTACTTCTTTTTGAAGTTCTTGACGAAAGGCTAATTTAAAGTTTCTACTGAGTTTATTAAACAGTTCTCGTCCTTCTAAATCTGAATAGGATGCTGATAAAATACTATAACTCGCTTCAGCTAGATAATCAGCCAGTTGATCAGTTACGTCTGCTGGAAGGCTGTTTAAACCTGGAATTTGTTGAACTCTTTGATAAAATTCAGAGTCTTTGAATGTTCCCTTTAAACTATGACGCAGTAAATCTTCTAGTTCCGGTTGAACTTGAGGTAAAACTTGATAAATCGAAAGTTGTAAAATTCGGTCTATGATTGCATCTACTTTATCAATTTCACTGACTTGGATATAAGGATCGGGTTGTAAAAAGGATCGAACAGCTTCTCCCGTTTGTACAGACTCTTTAGCTTGATTAATCACCTGAACCATCAGAAAAGTTGAAATTCTATCCGCTAAATAAGCAGCAGGTTCGTGAGTAATTTGTGCTAAAATCAGTTCAAAATTAAATAATCCGGATTTATGAATTCTAACGAAAACAGGAATCACTCGTAACCACCGCCAAGTCGGCAGTAAAAATAACCAATCATACCAACGCCGCAGCATCGCATCAAACCAACTAATTCCGACTTGTTGTTTAGAAATAATCAGGCTTCTACCTAGAAAATCCAGCATTAAAAAAGCGATAAACACCGCATCAATTTTCCAAAAATGATCGAGATACTGACCATTTTCATCAACTAATCTAAAGTAATTAACTTCAAGCAGAGGACGAATTTTTTGATCAAAGAAAGTTAGCGCGTTTTCAACTCCGACTTCGCTTAAATAGTCTTCACTCCAAAATTGAGCAAAGGCTTGTTGGGAATAGGAACTATTGACATGGTATTCCATGCGGCGTTTGAGTTTTGCAAACGTCCCGAATTTGTTAGCAACATCAAAGGGATTTTCTGCGATTAAAATTTGACTTTGTTGGCGAAGATCTGCTAAAATTAGAGTGGATTCTTGAGCGTCTAAACCGGATTGAGCAAGTTCAAGTTTGAACCTCTCTACTGTTTCAAGATAGTAAGTTGTATCTGGATGAGGTTCGATTTCTTTAACCGGATCATAGACTTTAACCACAATTGGAATATGTCTTAAATAAAAATCTCTGAAGGGAATATAACTAATATTAAATAAGACTAAAATTAGATTAATCAGGGCAATCAGAGCAACAATTTTACTCCACCATTGATCCTGAAAATTAAACCAAAAGCGTTGGTGAGTTGTTTTGGGTTGATTTAGAGAAGTCATTTATTTAAACAAAGCCAGACAATCTTCAGCAAGAATACCTTGAGTAATTTTAATGTCTTGAAATCCTTGTTTGACAATCATCTCACAAGACAGATCAATTTGCGGTGAACCGAGTTGAATGAGTTGTTGAGTAGAAGCCCCAAACACGATTTCAGAGACACCCGCCCACACACAAGCTGAGGCACACATTGAACAAGGTTCGCAAGTGCTATAAAGAGTATAACCCTTTAAAACATCAAGAGAATAGCATCCACTTTTTTGAGTCAATTCACGCAAAACATTAATTTCTGCATGAGCCGAAACATCGTTATCCGTTTGAGTGGTATTATGTCCTCGGATAATAATTTGATCGGCTTTAACTAAAATAGCACCATAGGGCATATCTCCCTTTTTCGCTTCTTCGAGTGCAATTTTCATGTAATCTTCATGGGTCATTTTCATTTTTATTTTCTTGGCAATAAATTAAAAGAACTCACTTTAAAAAATCTTAAATGAAAACGAGGTATCTTGATATCTTCCTGGAGATAGAGGATTAAAAAGCGGTTTTAGGCCATCATCGATTAGGATGTACTATAATTTTTAGGAGCAATTTCTATGGCTCAGACTGAACCCCTGCAAGGAACAGAACTGATTGACTGTGCAAAAGCCTGCGCGAATCTTGGCGTGAAAGAAGCGGCTAAAAACTGCGGTTATGCTGAGGATACTAACACTTTTCAAGTTGAATTAAAACAAGCTTGTCAACAGATTGGTGTTAGTATTGATGACTTAAGTGATCTTGTGACGCCTCAACATCAAGTTAAACAAGGACGAGGAATAGAAATCGCACCGGATAGCAAAAGTTCTCTCTAAAATTCATCTAAACTTGAGGGGTGAGCGTTGAGAATTGCTCACTCCATCTTAAGATTTTTAACTCACTTTAGAGACGTAACGCATCTTGAGATCCATCAGAATTAGATGCAGGAAGATAATCATTATATTTATCCTGATTATAGAAATAAAGCGTTCTAATTGGATAGGGAATATTGATCTCGGCTTGATCAAAGGCTTCTTTAATTGCCATAATAGCTTGGGTTTGAATATAACGAACTTCTTGTTGTCGGGGTTTAGTCCAATAGCGAACTACAAAATCAATTGAACTATCCCCAAAACTAACTAAATCAATCTCAATTTCTGGATATTCTAACACCCCTTCAACCTGAGAAATTGTTTGTTTGAGGAGTTGATAGGCTTCCCGCAAAGAAGTATTATAATCTACTCCAACCGCTAAATCTGTTCGGCGAGAATTAAATGCGGTTCTGACTTGAACTGCACTGGTAAAAACGGTTGAATTCGGAATTAAAACCTGCTCTCCTTTGTAAGTTCTAATTTTTGTAATCCGGATATCAATGCCTTCTACAGTTCCTTCATAGTCTCCAATAATCACCTGATCATTAATTGTAAAAGGTTCTTGTAAGAGTAGCAAAATTCCTGCTAAAAAGTTCTTGAAAATATCTTGAAATGCAAAACCAATAGCAACGGAACTTAAACCTAAAGTTGCAATCACATCTCCTAAACGTAAGCCGGGAAAAGTAATCACACAAGCCAAAACAACACCCACCACCCAAACGCCAACATAACTGGTTTTGGTAATTAGTAATTGTAAAGACTGACTGCGAACTGTTCTTTGACCAATTTTTTTTACAAGCTGTTCAACAAATTTAGCCGTATAACGAGTCAAAAAAATAATAATTAAAGCACCTAAAACAGCCGGAATAAGTCTGATTCCACTAGCAATTAATTCTTGTATACTGTTTCTAACGGTTGGCAAAAACTGATCCATAATTCGGTATAAATTGAGCCTTGCTGTTAATCAATGGTATTGAAAACTAGAGTAGATTTCTGTAATGTTGCTTTTTCCGGATGAATTGAACGTTTTTTATTCACTCCCTATCAAAGCGGATGCTGGATTTTTACAGAGTTCCCAGATGACTTTACAGAGTCTACTCAGACTGATCAATTTTATACCTCTATCTTAGGGTAGAAATTTATTGATTGTTGGATAATTCTTTGAATTGGACTCTATTTTTATTTCGGAAGGTAGAGACACTGAAAAAATTGAATTTGGTAATATTATTAATATATACTTAATTATTACACTCTATTTTTTAGCTCAAAAATAGAGGATACTTATAATGAAAAAACATTCTTTTTCTCAAATGACAGCCAGCAGTTTAATTGCAGCCAGTTTACTCCTTTTTTCTTTTTATCCTGCGGCTGTTGCCCAAGAAAACAATACAAATAACATTCAATAAAACTTAGGGCAAGCGGGGGAAAATCTGCGAGATGCGACTCAAGAAGCAGGTGAAATTGCTGAACAACAATTTGCAGAAACGGCTGATTTTGTCGAAGAAAGAGCCAACTGGGGATGGTTAGGATACTCGGTTTATTGGGCTTATTTGGACTGGCAGGAAACCGCAGAGAACGGGTTGTTTATATCAATGAAACCGATCCCTATCGAGCCAGAACTCCTCGACTTTAAGAAAAGAGTGATAACTGTTCATCCGGCGGTGAATATCCCAAATGTTTCCAAGCTGAAGCCGTTGCTAACCGTCCCCGATGGGTGCGTTGTAAAAAGCCAATTTGCATCAAATAAGGTTCATAAACCTCCTCAATGGTTTGGGCATCTTCTCCCGTTGCGGCTGCCATTGTTTCTAAACCAACCGGGCCGCCATTAAAGTTTTCAATCATCATTTGTAAGAGGTGTCTATCTGTCCAATCTAACCCCATTGGATCAACATTAAACAGTTCTAAAGCCATCGCCGCAATCTCCCCAGTAATAGGCCCTGACGCTTTCACTTCTGTATAGTCTCGCACCCGTTTTAATAGGCGGTTAGCAATTCTTGGAGTCCCCCGTGAACGTCGGGCAATTTCTGTCGCTCCCTCTGCATGAATCGGTGTATTTAATAATTTCGCTGTCCGTGCTATAATTAAACTCAGTTCATCGACTTCATAGAATCGTAACCGTTGAATTAATCCAAAGCGATCGCGTAGAGGAGAAGTTAACGCCCCGATGCGAGTCGTTGCCCCAACAATGGTAAAAGGTGTTAACGGAATACTACGAGTTTTCGCCGATCTTCCTTGCCCAATGGTAATATCTAAGCGAAAATCTTCCATCGCTGGATAAAGAATTTCTTCCGCCATTTTAGATAGACGATGAATCTCATCAATAAATAAAATTTCCCCCGGTTTTAAATTAACTAATAATCCGGCAATATCCCGAGGTTTTTCAATGGCGGGTGCGGTGGTAATCTTACAAGTGACCCCCATTTCCGATGCTAAAATTAGCGCCATTGTGGTTTTTCCTAACCCGGGTGGGCCGTATAACAACAGATGATCCAGGGGTTCATTACGAGATTTTGCCGCCGCGATCGCAATTTCTAAAACTTCCTTTAAATCCTTTTGACCGATATAATCAGCAATGCGTTGAGGGCGGATAGACTCCTCTTGTTTAGGGTTAATATGTTCATCGGTTGTCGCTTCTGGGGCGAGTAAATGTTCATGTTCTGATGAAACCTTTGCCTTGACCGCAGGTACAGATGTACGCTTTTTCGGGGAATTCGGGTCAGTCGGTTGTGATTTGGATGAAATAATAGCCATGATAGGCTAATTATACTCTACCGTCGGATGCCTTGATTGTGCAACAATGCAGATATCCTCAAAAACATTATTGAATTCTCAGCCTTTTTTATGACTTTTCCCTCTACCGAGTCCACTTCTGAAGATCTGACCTTTGAACAAGCGATCGCCAAAACAGAGACTTTACTCGAAAATATGGCAGCCAATGACCTTTCTGAGTCAGAAACCGAAACAGCGATCGCCAATTTAGTCAAAACTCACAACGGCGCCAGAGGGTTTTTTGTGACTTATCTCACCGATCCCCGTGCTTTTGTTGATCGTCCCTCAGAAGCCGTTATACGCGCTTTAGAAACCTCAACGGAAGTGCCAGATTTATTGATCAAAAATATGGCAATGTCGGCGGCTATGGTGATTCATCATCGGCGCAACCAACATGAAGAAATGGCCGCCAGTTCAGATCGAGTGCGATCGCGTTCCGTTCATTTAATTCAATCTTTGAATATTCCCGTTTTAAAGACAATGGTTCAACAACTGTTAGACAGTGTTAAAACAGGCGAGGGCGAATATCAAACTTTTCTGGAACGTTGGGGCTATGATGCCGAACAACGAGAAGCGATCGCACAGGCAATTCATCCTTTAATCATTTAAAACATTTTTCAACTCCCCAATTTACTGTAAACTGTTCCCTACGCTTTTCTGCTCTCACTAAATATTCGGTTTAGCGTAGAAAGAGATGCCTTCAAGCCTAAAATTCGGCAACGAATCTGCAAACGCCGCTTGATTGGGATCAATGGTGTAGAAGTGACCATCAGAGATCAAATTATAAGCCCGGAACACAGGCAAAGTTCCCGGTTCAGGATTCTGAAAAACTCGAATTGGCACTCCAGTCGGAGAAGCCTGCCACTCTTGCAAGGTTTGTACAAACCCAATTTCACCAGGGTTACTGCTATAGAAAAAGCCGCCTCTTGAGTTGACAAAACGCTGAAGTGTCGCAGGCCCTTCTGAACGAAATTCAAATCCTTCATTATTAAAACGAGGATTAATATTGGTTGTTTGTTGTTCTCCGGGGTCTGCCGTAAAGAAATGTGATAGCGCTGTCGTATCCCAATAACGACTGACACGTTCCCCAACAGGTTGAGGCGAAGAACTATCGAGAATGGTGAGACTGGCACTGCTTTGAGGGCCAACAGTGTAGCCCATCGCCGCTTGTAAGCCAATGTCAATAGTTTCGTCTAACTCAGGAATACCGTCATTGATCGGATTAATGGTGATATTAACGCTGCTTTGTCCGGCGGGAATCACTGCTGTTCCGTTGGGGATATTGAACGTAGCACCCACCTGATTATAGTCCGCCCCAAAAGTTGCCGTTCCACCGACAGTAAAGTTAACAGCCAGGGGGTTGGTTAGATCTCCCGTGCGTGAAATTTGAAAAGTACCTGGTGTGGGGCCGATTTCGGAGGGATTCCCAAAAGCCGCAATTGAAACGGTGGTTCCCAGTCCACTTCCGGGAATGATTTCTAGGGTGTAAGGAGTTGAGGTTGCCCCGCCATCAACTAAATTAGAACCCGTTGCCAGGTTAGAAACTTGAATGAAATAAGTTTGATTGGGTTCAAGGGGAAGTTGAAATTCTTCATTCGCCGTACCGGGATTTAAACCTTGACCTAATAGGGAAAATCCATCGGAACGATAAACCCGTAAATCAGCATTATCGACTAAGTTTGAAAGTCTAAAAGTGAAAGGCCCAGCGCCCGGTGGCGTGACAAATTGATACCAATCTTCTGGATCACTTCGACCCACAAATCCATTTAAACTTCTAGGGGTCGTAATAATGCCTTGAGGTTCAGCATTGAAAGAAAAGTCATTCGGGTTTTCTGCACTGACTTCCAGTAGAAAAGGTCCTGTTCCTGCAAAGGAACGAATTCGGGTTCTCACTCCTTCTCCTGCGGGAAATCCCGGGAGAAATGTAATTTGTTCAGGTACACCAAATCCCCCGAAATCCTGGGGAATTCCAGAGGGAAAACCTACCACATTGGCTTCGGCGGTGAGAATTAGATCAAAGCCTGGATTGAGGGGAAAGGCGGTTAATGTGATGGGAACATTGGGCGGGGGGGAAATCGTAGATGAAGGAATATCAATAAGCTGTTCAAATCCAACAGCGTTAATGGTTCCGGTGTATCGATTACCAGCCATTTTCTCAAGCCTCCATGATTTAAGAGTCTGACGATTAATGTCTTCTATTTTGCTACTAGGGATAACTCTTGTGAGTTATGCTTTGACTCTATCTTAAGCGTTTATTCAATGAATGGCTGTTTTTGATTGGCGAAAAATTAATCTAGATTAAGAAAGCTTAAGTAGCGATTAAACTGGGGAACAAAAATCCGGTTAGTTGCCTTTCTTTCGCTGAGGAAAGAGAGACTTCATCTCGGTTTGGAAGCTGAGGTTATGCGCTCGTCTGATTCGGGGTTTAGAGGTTTGATCACAGAGATAATCGGGTTAATTCGTGCCGAAAGTGATCACGGGTTTTCAAACGGATAATAAACCTTTAAATAACTTCATTCCATCTGTCTGTCCTAACACCGGATCAGAGGCTCTTTCGGGGTGCGGCATCATGCCTAATACATTTCCCTGACGGTTACAAATTCCGGCAATATTATTGAGGGAACCGTTAGGGTTTTCGGTTGTATGGGGGATGGGCGTTGAACCGTAGCGGAACACCACTTGATAATTTGCCTCTAATTCTGCTAAAGTATTCTCATCGCAATAGTAGCATCCCTCTCCATGTGCGATCGGCAGGTTAATCACTTCGTTGGCTGTATAACTGGCTGTCCAGGGGGTTTGAGTATTGACAACCGTTAACGGCACGCGATCGCAAATAAAGTGTAAATCGCGATTTCTGACTAACGCGCCGGGTAATAATCCTAACTCGGTTAAGACCTGAAAACCGTTGCAAATTCCAATCACAAACTTACCCTGTTTCGCGTGTTCGAGAGTGGCTTGCATCACCGGAGAAAACCGAGCGATCGCCCCACAGCGCAAATAATCCCCATAGCTAAACCCCCCCGGAATCACCATAACATCAATATCGGATAAATCTGTATCTTGATGCCAAATCATCCGCGTGGGTTGACCTAAAAGCCCATCCGTCACCCAAACCACATCGCGATCGCAATTTGAACCGGGAAAAACAGCTACGCCAAATTTCATAGATTTTTAGAATTATAGAATATCAATTTAAGAAGTTTGAACTTCCGCAGCAACCGGAGTTAAATCAAACCGATAAGTTTCAATAACAGGATTAGCTAAGAGTAAATCACAGATGCGATCCAGTTGGGTTTTTGCTTCATCTGGGTTATTGGCATTAAGTGTTAATTCAATATACTTACCAATTCGCACCTGTTCTACATTGTCATAGCCCATCTGTTCAACCCCAGATCGAACCGCTACACCTGCGGGATCTAAAACAGAAGGACGAAGGGTGACATAAATTTGAGCGTAATATTTTTGAGTCACAATCAAGCCCAGTTTAAGCAAACAGTCTTATTATCCCTCAAACCGAGACGTTTAACATAAAATTTGGTAAATCCGGGATAGGTGACAGGATCTATAGAGAACAGCGATCGACTAGAACCCCAGATTCACTTTCTTAACGAAAAAAGTACACCCTTTGACGATACAATAAATTAACAGGTTGTCAAAACACCGATTAAACTTTAACGAATGACTGTTACTGCTGCCTCAATCCAGGATAGCAACTTCTGGACCAATTTACTGCAACAACTCCTCGACCGTGATTCCCTTTCCGTCTCCCAAGCCTCAACATTGATGGAAGGATGGCTCAATGAGGAAATTCCTCCAGTGCTTTCGGGTGCAATTTTAATGGCCTTGCAAACTAAAGGTGTCTCCGCAGAAGAATTAGCGGGAATGGCTTCTGTCTTGCAGTCTCAGTCAGCATCTTCGAGGGTGGTTGTCAGTTCACCCCATTCCCCCTATCGGATCATTGATACCTGTGGAACTGGAGGAGATGGCGCTTCTACGTTTAATATTTCAACCGCAGTGGCTTTTGTGGCGGCAGCAGCAGGGGTTCCCGTGGCAAAACATGGCAACCGTTCGGCTTCGAGTAAAGTGGGTTCTGCTGATGTTTTAGAAGCGCTCGGAATTCAATTAAATGCGCCCTTTGAAAAAATAACTTCCGCCTTAACAGAAGTGGGAATTACTTTCTTATTTGCCCCCGGTTGGCATCCGGCGATGAAAGCGGTTGTTCCCTTGAGAAAAACCTTAAAAGTGCGAACGGTTTTTAATTTATTAGGGCCGTTAGTTAATCCATTAAAACCATCCGGTCAAGTCATGGGCGTTTATGACCCCAATTTACTGGAAATTATTGCTGAAGCGTTAGGAAAATTAGGGTTAAAATTAGCAATTGTATTACATGGCCGAGAAAAGTTAGATGAAGCGGGGTTAGGAGATTTAACCGATTTAGCAATATTATCAGAAGGAAAAGTCGAAAAAGCCGCCCTTGATCCACAAGAATTGGGATTAACTTCTGCTGCAATAGCAACTTTAAGAGGCGGAGAAGTTGCGGAAAATGCCGAAATCTTGCAAAATGTTTTACAAGGAAAAGGCACTTCTGCTCAACGAGATGTTGTTGCTTTAAATGCGTCTTTAGCCTTACAAGTGAGCGGTTTTGTTCCCATTGGCGACCATGTTTCAGGACTGTCTTTTGCTCAAGAGATTATCAGCAGTGGTGCTGCTTGGTCAAAGCTAGAACAGTTGGTAAAATATCTCCAGTAGGGGCTTTAAAAGTTGGAAAAACTGTTCATTATAAGTTGGGTTTTGTAACCTCAACCCAACCTACACAGTTTATTTAACTTTCTTCGGTGACTAATTCTTTAAGTTGGGTTTTGTAACCTCAACCCAACCTACACAGTTTATTTAACTTTCTTCGGTGACTAATTCTTGGGGATGAACTTCGCTACAGACTTCATAAAAAGAGGTTTTAGGTGCTTTAGCAAATAGATGCGCCATTTCATTCATAATCGCTTCATAGGCATCACTATGATTTTCATCCATATCGTCTATATTTTCCCAGAAAATAATAGCAATTCCTTTATCGGTTCCGGGTTCTTGTAACAGATAAGATCCTTTAAACCCTTTGGTATAAGTTGAAACTGCTTTTTCAAAGAGTTGTTCAGCCTCATCAAACTTACCCGGTTTAAATTCACCGATCGCAACGTAAGCATATTGATGTTTAAGAAAATCTAAAAATTCTGACATTTTGAACCCACAATGATGAACATCACTGGCATTGTAGATTACCCGATCTGATCCGATCAAATCAAGGGAATCGTTAAAAGGTTTGTAATTGGGCGTGATCGTTAAAAAATTGGCGACAAATGCCCGCAGTCAAGACTAAGGTAGCAATTAAATTTGCCACTGCGATCGCTAACAAAATCAAAATTTGATAAGATACCGCATCCAGAGGATCGACTCCGGCGAGTAACTGACCTGTTAAAATACCTGGGAGGGTAGCAATACCCACAATAGCCATTGAGTTTAATGTCGGAAGTAGTCCCGCCCGTATCGCCTCAGTCCGGTAAGACTTCACCGCTTGAGTTGGAGTCGCCCCTAAACTGAGATGGGTGTCAATTTCGATCTGGGAACGGTTTAAGGCTGTAACTAACCGTTCTCCCGCCACAGAAGCAGCATTCATCCCATTTCCTAAAATAGCGGCTAATAGAGGAATGAGATATTGAGGACTATACAACGGTGTCGGTTGAATCACTAACCATTGAGCATAACCGACAATTAACACCGCACTCAACCCCAAAGAACCCCAAACCCAGGGAAAAAGTTTAGGGACTTTTTGACTAATACGGTTGCGAGTGACAATGCTAACCAGGGTTAACATCAACAGCCCAAAGGCTAAAACTAACCAGGGGTTGGGTTGATCGGGATCGAGAACCACAGCTAAAATATAACCCGCAACGGCTAACTGAACAATTGTTCGCAGGGTAGCTAAGAGAAATTGCCCTTCTAAACCCAATTGTTGCCAAAATGATATTGCGATCGCAATGGCAACCAGTCCCAATACTAACGCTAAATCTGTAAAATCTAGGGGAATTAACAAGGTTATTCACGGATAACGGATAACTGATCTCTCATTTTAAGGTGGCGTGAGCGTGAACAAAATTCCTCCAATCGATCTCGGTCTACAATATACATTTATTGCACAGGAAGTTAGTCTCGCTGTTCAACAGGTGTTAGCCTCCGGTTACTATATTGGCGGGGCAGAAGTTCAACAGTTTGAACAACGCTTTGCTGAATATATTGGCGTTTCTCACTGTATTAGCTGTAACTCCGGTACCGATGCGTTATTTCTCGCGCTGCGCGCCCTGGAGATTGGCCCAGGCGATGAAGTGATTGTTCCTGCATTTACTTTTATTGCTACCGCAGAGGTGGTGAGTGCTGTCGGGGCGACTCCAGTGTTTGTTGATATTGATGAAAAGACGTTTAACCTCGATGTTAACAAGCTAGAAGCCGCAATTACTTCCAAAACAAAAGCGATTATTCCGGTACACTTGTTTGGTCAGTCGGTGAATATGACTCGGTTGATGGAGATTGCCAAAACTCACCAGTTAAGTGTCATTGAAGACTGCGCCCAAGCAACTGGGGCGACTTGGGAAGGTGAAAAAGTTGGGGGTATGGGTGATATTGGTTGTTTTAGTTTTTTCCCGACTAAAAATCTGGGGGCTTGTGGAGATGGCGGCGCGGTTACAACTCATAATACTGCGATCGCCTCGAAAATTCGCATGATAAAAGATCATGGACAATCGAGTAAATATAACTCAGAAGTCGTCGGGATTAATAGTCGGTTGGATGCAGTACAAGCGGCGATTTTAAAGGTTAAACTACGGTATCTTGATCAGTGGAATGATCAACGCTCTCAGATTGCTCAACGTTATCATCAGTGTCTTGAAGCGGTTCCCGGTTTAATTATTCCTGAAGAACTTCCAGGCGGACAAAGTGTTTGGAATCAGTATACTGTTCGAGTCACCCCGGGAATTTCTGATTTAATTTTTGATCGAAATGTTGTTCGCGCACAGTTACAAGAGCGGGGAATTAGTACGATGGTTTATTATCCAGTTCCCTTGCACTTACAGCCACTTTATCAAAATTTCGGCTATCAACCCGGTCAGTTTCCGGTTGCAGAAAAACTCTCCCTGGAGGTGTTATCCTTGCCTATGTTTCCCGAACTGTCTTCCGAACAACAAGACTCTGTGGTCTACGCGATCAAGGATTGTTTGAGCCAATAGGTAAATTTGCTTTCAATCTGGGTGTGTAGTTTTGTATACTGTTAATTAACAAAACGATAATAACAAGATAACATCCACGACAGCACAATCTGTCCACCCAGTTACAATTCAGCGTTCAAGAGGAAAAATAAAAGCGTGAGTCCACACCCATTCACATCTGAACGGTGTTATGACCCAGAAGCGATCGCCCAATATTATCGCCGTCGTCCCTGGCAGGCAATTTGGCGGGCTATTACCGTAATCTGGTATTTTACAGGGTTTATTTGGGGGCTATTTTGGGATCAATGGCGCCGACCCGAAGTTGAACATACACCGGAACGAGCCACCCAACTGCGAGAAATTTTAACTCATCTCGGCCCAACCTTTATTAAAGTGGGTCAAGCCCTTTCCACCCGTCCCGACTTAATTCGCAAAGACTTTCTCGAAGAACTCACCCGACTACAAGATCAGTTACCGCCTTTTAGCCATGATATGGCGATGGCAATTTTAGAAACTGAGTTAGATCGAGACATTGATAGCATTTTTGCTCAAGTTTCCCCCGAACCCGTTGCAGCCGCGAGTTTAGGTCAAGTTTATCGCGCCCGTTTAAGAACTGGGGAAGAAGTGGCGATTAAAATTCAGCGCCCAAATTTAGTTCCCATTCTCACCTTAGATTTATATCTGATGCGATGGGCTGCGGGTTGGATTTCGCCCTGGCTACCGCTTAATTTAGGTCACGATTTAACCTTGATTGTTGATGAGTTTGGGATTAAACTCTTTGAGGAAATTGACTATCTTAATGAAGGTCGCAACGCCGAACGATTTGCTGCTTATTTTAGCGATGATCCAACGGTAAAAGTTCCTGAGATTTACTGGAAATATACCAGCACTCGTGTTTTAGTTCTCGAATGGATTAACGGGTATAAACTCACGGATGTTGCCAGTATTCAAGCGGCAGGTTTAGACCTTGATCAGATGATTTTAGTCGGAGTCACAAGCGGTTTGAGACAACTGCTAGAATTTGGCTTCTTCCACGCCGATCCTCATCCCGGTAATTTATTTGCCATGCCCGATGGTCGTATGGCTTTTATTGATTTTGGCATGATGGATCAGCTAGAACAAGAGGTGAAAGAAACGTTAGTTGATTCCGTTGTTCATCTGATTAATCGAGATTACAACGATTTAGCCCAAGACTTTATTCAGTTAGGGTTTTTAACACCTGATACTGATATTTTACCCATTGTTCCCGCTTTAGAAAAGGTGTTGGGTAATGCGATGGGTGAAAGTGTTCAGGATTTTAACTTCAAAACAATTACCGATAGTTTTTCGGAGTTGATGTATGAATATCCCTTCCGAGTTCCGGCGAAATTTGCCTTAATTATTCGCTCTTTGGTAACACAAGAAGGTATTGCATTAACCCTTAACCCGGGTTTTAAAATTGTCGATGTTGCTTATCCCTATGTTGCACGTCGTTTGCTGAAAGGGGAAACTCCGGCTTTGCGTCGGCGCTTGATTGAGGTACTGATTAAAGATGGTAAATTCAAGTGGCAACGGTTGGAGAATATGTTAGCGATCGCTCAGTCTGATCAGACTTTTGATATTTTCCCAACGGCTCAATTGGGTTTACAATATTTACTGTCCCCCGAAGGAGATTTTCTTCGCCGTCAACTGATTTTAGCGTTGACAGAAGATGATCGTCTACATACCGAAGAAGTTCAGCGTCTTTGGAGTTTAGTGGGACATCATATGAAACCCGCTCGTTTATTTGATGTTGCTATCGGTGCGATCGCGGAGTTTTCAACTGCCCAAGTCGCCGCTTTACGACAACAGTAAACACCGTTCATAAAATACAATTTTAAATCTCAAGTTTTTAAAATTTGGATTTAAAAAATAATTATCCCCTGTTATTGACGCAGGGGAAAAAAATGTAAATTAATCTTTGGGGAACACAACCATCATGTATGAAATGTCTGATCCGCCTTACTTTGTTCTAGTGGTGGGTTTATTTGCCGGAATCACCTCTTGTACCGCTTTTATCACCACTCTAAAACAACTTTTGAAAGAATGGTCTAAAAGTCGTTCAACTCGTGTACTAGCCAATTTGCGCGGGTTTCAATTGTGGTTTCCTTTTTGTGGAATTGCTCTCGGAATTTGTCTATTTTTAGCCTCTTGTTTACAGGTTTTCACCTTTTCCGCCATGTTTTCTTATTCGTTTTCTATTCCTTTAACCCTATTAATGGCGGGGTTAGTTTGGTATCAACTCACTCGGTTACTCATTCAATTAGAACAAAAAGGCGTGAAAGGAATTGATTTAGATGATCTCAGTTTAGGAAAGATCATTCCTCAAAAAGATTAATTTTTATAGCAAATGTTTCCCTCTAAAGATGAAATACCATGACGCTTGTTAGTCATGTTTCTTGATCCCCCCTAGCCCCCCAATTTTGAAGGTCACGGGGGCGGGGGATTTAGGGGGATAAAAAAACCTTCTCATATCAGTTAATTGGAGTGTTAAAAATGAATTCTCAGTCTTCTATTTTTCTAGCAGGTGCTAGCCGGGGTGTTGGTCGAGAAATTGCTAAATGTTTGCGCTCTCAAGGTAAAATAGTTAAGGCTTTATTGCGTTCGCATGATACTCAAGCCGAGTTAGAAGGGATGGGAATAGAAGTGGTTATGGGAGACGCATTAGATGCCGAAGCCGTTAAACAAGTGATGTTGGGTTCCCCTATTTCTGCGGTGATTAGTACCATTGGCGGTTTACCGAAAGATGGGGAAAGGGCGGACTATTTGGGGAATAAAAACTTAATTGATGCAGCCGTTGAAGTCGGCGCCCAAAAGTTTATTTTAGTGTCTTCTATCGGTTCGGGTAATAGTCGAGTAGCCTTACCCCCTCAAGCTTTAGAAACCCTGGGTGCGGTATTAGTAGAAAAGGAAAAAGCAGAACAACATTTAATCGATAGTGGTTTGAATTATACCATAATTCGTCCCGGTGGATTAAAATCTGAACCCGCCACCGGAAACGGTATTTTAACCGAAAATTATAGCGTTTCTGGCACCATTCACCGTGCAGATGTTGCGTTATTAGCCTGTCGCTGTTTAGAGTCTCCTGCGGCGAATAATAAGGTATTATCTGCACTAGATAACCAAATGATTTGGAGTCAAGTTGAGTTTGATATTCTCAATTTAGACTAAGGGAAAATTACGGTTATTCTTTAACCTGACTTCCCGCTAAACGCGCATATTCGAGATTTTTCTGATATTGTACAACCCTTTCCTGTGCAGCTTGATAATTTGAGTCAGAGGGTTGTACTTGTTTCATATAGTCTATTGCATTTTGCCATTGTGTGGCGACAAATTCCCATTCAGGTTTAGATTTGGCTTTCTGTACAAAAAATGCAGCGCTACTGGCTTCTTCTAAACCTTTTTTGAAGTTTAAGTCAGGGGGAATTAATGCTTCATATTGTGCGTTTTGATTGGCTTGGTGTTGGCTGTAGTTGAGGTTTCTTTGATATTCTACTATTTTATTTTGAGCGATTTCTAAGTTTGGACTAGACTCGGGAACATCTTCTAACAGTTCAATGGCTTCTTTCCAAGTCTTGCTAACTTTGTTCCAGGCTTGAGAAGATTTTGCGGTTTGTGCTAACATTGCAGCTTCCATTCCTTTATTTAAGGCATCATTAAAAGTGTCATATTCTACATCATCGTAACTAGCATTCTGTTCAAGCAGTATGTCCCAGAGATCAAAATCTTCTTCTTCTAATGTTGAAGATTCATCTCCAGGATATGCTTCTATTGACTCGATATCAGAATATTCTTCTGTTGATGACAGAGTAATAGAAGGTTCAGCAAAATTAGAAAAAAATCCATAGATGCTATCCCATTTATTAATCGTTGTATTTAGGGAAAGGCTAAACACAATAGATAAAATAACTAAAGCAACAAATCTAAGAATTCTTTTTAAGGGGACTTTATTACGGATGACATATTCAAGTTGATAGAGATATAAACCAGATGTCAGCCAAACAACAACTGCTAGAATACTTAAGTTGTCTGCATAAGATTGAGAACGATAACGACAAATAAAAGTTTCATAGGCACGACTAAAATAACAATTTTCCCAGGGGAAGAAAGGAGAAATAATTAATACACTTATTAGAATTGATAGAATCAAAACTATCATCGCATAGGTTCCTTCCCATAAGCTGCGAGAAGTCGGAAAGGTTTTTTTAGATGGAGATGAATCTTGATCAACAATGATAAAGTATAGATAAGAATGAACCAAAATTGAACCGAAAACAGCAAGTCCTAATGCTTGTAATAATGGTTTTTGATGATTAAATATATCAGATAAAGTTTCACCAATATTCATTCCCCAGAACATAAAAAATCTGACAACAATTGCTGTCCATAATATTAATACTATCATTCTTAACCATGAACTGGGATAAGGAAACCAAACAGGCCATTTTGATTTTTTGGATTTTGAAGATTCAGCTTGAGGCGTTTTCCACTCTTTTGTTAAATCAATACAGGTTTTCCAAACTTCATGTTTATTTTCTGGCTTTTTTGCTGCAATCGTTACATATTGAATAAATTTGATATCTAATTTTTTTAGTGTATCATAGATCAGTTTAATGGAGGGTTGAGGGAGTGGAACTTGAGAAGCATCTAAAATAAGATTAAGATAATTACTTTGAATAAAAGCCTGCTTAATAACTATATTTTTTTCTTTCAATATGTGATTTAAAACATCAGCAATGGCTTCTGGGTTCCCTTGTTTTGCATCTTTTAACGAACTCATAGTAGTAGCACTCCTAAAACGAGGTGTTGAGTATAGGTTGATTACTGAAAGGCTGAAAATACTAAAATAATGACTAGCTGTTTGTTTTCAGTCTCTAACCCAAAGATAGCAAAGGACGAAAGTAAAAGCATCAGTAATTACACGGAACTTTTGCCTTAATTATTGAGACTAAATAAGTAGTCTATTCAGCTTTTATCTCTGTAAATATACGGAAACAGATCAAATATTTCGTTATTCCTTCGCCAGACTTCCTACTAAACGCGCATATTCAAGATTTTTCTGATATTGTACAACTCTTTCCTGTGCAGCTTGATAATTTGAGTCAGAGGGTTGTACTTGTTTCATATAGTCTATTGCATTTTGCCATTGTGACGCGACAAATTCCCATTCAGGTTTAGATTTTGCAGTTTGTACTAATACAGCAGCATTCATCGCTTTTTCTAAGCCTTTTTTAAAGTTTTCATCACGAAGTTGAGGTGTGACAACTTTAGATAAATTTGTATCGATATTTTGATCTTCTGGTAAATCTACCATTTCAGATGATTCTGATATCGAAAAAGAGTTGCCAACATTGGCAAATGTACCATAAATATAATCCCAATTTGTGGCGGTTGTGTAAATAATAACAGTTGACATGAAAGAGAAAAAGACTAAAGCTAGAAATTTAAGGACTTTGTGAAAGGGAACTCTTGTACGAATTAAATACTCAATTTGGTACAGATATATACCTGATGTTATCCAAACAATAGTTGCAAATACTTCTAAACTCGCCAAATAATTTTGAATTCGATTCTGACAATTCGTATCTTCAAAGAGGAGTTCTGTTTGACAATTTCCCCAGGGTATAAAGGGTATAATAACGAATAAAACAGTTAAAATAGATAAAATTAAAACAATTGGCGTATATATTCCTTCCCATAAACTCAGAGGCGTTGGCAACCATTTAAACGGTTTCGGTGATGATGATTTACTAAACAAAAATTGACCTGTATGTGATAAAATTTGATGAACATACGCAAGAATTAAGATTGAACCTATAATGCCAATTCCTAAAGCTTTTAACAAGGGCATAAAATCTTCAGAGATAACAGATACAGTTCCCCCGATAATAACTCCCCAAAAGGCAACAATTCTGATAACAATAAATAACCATAATATTAATACTGTCATCCGTATCCATGAACTTGGATAGGGAAACCAAGCAGGCCATTTGAATTGTTTGGATGCTGGAGATTCAGGTTTAGGTTTTTCTAATTCTTTGGTTAAATCAATACGTTCTTTACAGGGTTTTTTAGGGTTTTTCTGGATGTTAGGTTCAACGATGATAGATTTAATATATTCTACTTTAAACATTTTTAACCCATCATAGATGTATTTTTTAGACGGGTAATTGAGGGGGAATTGCGAAGATTCTACTTTAATATTTATAAACTCATTTTCAATAGTAGGATTGTCTTCTATAATCGTCGCAATGTCTTCTGAACTGTTGAAACGATTTAAAAACATCACAATGGCTTTAGGGTTTCCTTGTTTAGCCAATTCTAATAAACGTTTCTTTGCTTGTTCAGATTCTGAATGAGTTGAAGTCATAATATTAACGCCCCTGAAAGTTAATCATAGATGAGTCAGTCTCATTGAAGGATTGTTGATCAGAGTGATGATAAAACAATTTTCCTTGATTTAAACTCTCTCATGCAAATGATAGCAAGGACAACAATAAAAAACCTCAGTAATTTTACGGAATTATTGAACTCTATCCGCTATAGGTCATAGTTTTGATTCCGAGAGACATTGATTAACAATCAATTAACGGTTTTAAAAAAGCTGACTAATTTGTTTTAAATCCACATTTCCGCCACTAATAACAACCCCAACACGAGAACCCTTTGCTTTCACAACACCTTGAATTAATGCAGCCGCAGCTAATACTCCCGTTGGTTCTACAACTAACTTCATGCGTTCCCAAATAAAGAACATCGTTTTAATAATATCTTCCTCTGAAACTGTTACCATATCATCCACATTCTGCAACACTAACGGAAACGTTAGCTTTCCTAAATAGGGCGTTTTAGCCCCATCAGCTATCGTTTTGGGATTCTCAATTGTCTGTAAGGTTTTCGTTTTAAAAGAACGAGTGGCATCATCCGCATTTGCAGGTTCAACCCCAATAATTTTACAGTTGGGGGAAAGCTGACGAGTTGCGATCGCACAACCGGATAATAAACCGCCACCGCCACAACAAACGAGTAAAATATCGAGGGTTTTTACTTCTTGTAAAAGTTCAAACGCTGTTGTACCTTGTCCGGCGATAATATCAGGATGATCGTAAGGGGGTATAATCGTAGAACCTCGTTCCGTTGCAATTTGTTGACAGAGAACTTCACGGGCAATTTCTGCACGTTCATAGAAAATAATTTCCGCCCCATAACCGCGAGTTGCAGCCTGTTTGACAACGGGAGCATCAGACGGCATAATAATAGTGGTGGGAATGTCTAAAATCTGACCGGAACGGGCGATCGCTTGAGCATGATTTCCAGAAGAAAACGTTAAAACCCCCTGAGATTTTTGTTCCTCAGAAAGTTGAGACAAAGCGTTAAAAGCACCCCGAAATTTAAACGAACCCGTGCGTTGAAAATTCTCACATTTAAAGAAAACTTCCGCTTGGGTTAATTCGTTAACAGTTCGAGATGTCACAACCGGGGTTCGGTAAGCATATCCCTGAATGCGTTGGGTTGCTTTTTCAATATCTGCAAAAATCGGTAAATTCATCATTCAATGACCAATGAGTTTTGAATAACAGTGCAAGCATCTTGCTTGTTAGATAACCCTTCTAGTATAGATAAGCCTTCTAATAATTTCATCAAGCATCAATTTTAGGATTCGTAATGATTTAGCAAGCGAGACGCTTGCACTACAACTCTAAAATTTTAGGATATAATCAATAATAATACTACTCAATCGGATTGAAATCTAACCCTATTTTATGTCTACTCAACCTTCAAAAAACTGGCTGTCTCAATATATTCGTCCTATTCTTGTGGGGGTTGTAGGAAGCGCTATTGTTGTAGGAATTGCCGTTAGCGTTTGGAGTAAATCTACCCATCAGAGTATCAATTTTTCTCAAGCAACAAATCCCATACAAACGATAGCATCTGCTGATATCTCTCTCAATATTACCGTGCATCGCAGTCCCACCTGTGGCTGTTGCAAAGCCTGGGTACAACACCTCGAAGATAATGGCTTTCAAACCACTGATATCGTCACAGAAGATGTCGCCACCGTTAAACACCAATATGGAATACCCGATGAGTTAACCTCTTGTCATACCGCAGTAATAGACGGATACGCCATAGAAGGTCATGTCCCCGCCTCCGATATTAAACGGTTGTTAGCAGAAAAACCTCAAGTCTCCGGTTTAGCCGTCCCTCAAATGCCAATGGGTTCACCCGGGATGGAGTCCGGAAACATCAAAGAACCTTTTTCCGTGTTGTCGTTTCGTCCAGATGGTCGTGTGAAGACATTTAATCAATATTAATATTGACCTGTTTAAGGGTTGGGGAGATCAAAACCTACCCCAATCTTATCGAAAGGGAGGTTCAGTCGTGTATTCTTCTCGACCACAATAAAACCTATTCAGTTGAAAATTATTGGATTGAGAAACATATTTTTTCTGTAAACCGTCCTGAATGCAATCAGGCTTTGTTTGTCCTCTAAACAAACTCAAGTCTTGTGCCATTCCCTCAGAAGTGGTCAGAGTGAATAGGGTTGCCGTTGAGAGAAGTATGCCAAGACCGAATCGATTCAGTTTCATCATAAACCTCCTGTTTTTTTAGCTCAATTTTGATTAATAAATCCGGGTTTTGGGTTATCTTTTGCACGAAAAATAGACCCTATACCAAAGTGATTAACCTTTGATATAAAGAGAGTTTAAACAACGGATTCAGTTGCAGGTTACATGAAAAACATCCCTTCCTTAAAGATAACATTCAGCTTTAGAGCCATCAGGATTTTTTTGATGGAGCGACGGAGAAGCCGAGTGTGATCATCATTTTCTCAGACCCAAATACAAATTCAAATTCCCAGCTTCTTGGAGAAACCGGGAACCGGGAGTTGACAAATCATTTAGGATTGTTCTAATATAAGTTTCAATGAAAAAACACTTTGAACCCAAAGGTACAAATAAAGAAGTTTTTCATAGAACGATTAACAGGCTAATTGTTGCGCCTCTAACTCCAGTAATTTGAGTAATCTCTCATCGCCTCGAGCTTTTGCTACTTGTCGCCGACGTTCAAGAATTCGACAAATATTAGTAGTATGAACCGCTTTGATATTGTCAGTATTGTTTGGCGAAGCTACGAATGTTGGGGTGAGAGTTTGGGGTTGAGTTTCTGGCGAAACTGTCATCACCCCGGTTTTCTCAACGGTTCTGACATCCTCTGGAGAGTAAGCAACACCGCGATATTTTAAATGAGGATTAGTTACAGGAACAGGAATATGTCTTGGATAGTGAACCTGCCAAGCATTTCCCCGATACTTACCCCCGAGTTCGCTTTCGACGATATCAACCTGAGGCTGGTTTTGTTCATAACTAATTGTACGATAGGTCAGTTTCATTGTCCTGATCACTCCTAATCTGTCAACTAAAAAATACTGCTCTCATCAAGATCAGTTTTTATTTCTGTATTCATTGTTACATTTGTTTCTAGAATTTGCCAAGAATTCATAACAAATCAAAACAAATGCCTTTTACAGTGAACAGGGGACAGGGGACAGGTTACAGGGGACAGGGGACAGGGGACAGGTTACAGGGGACAGGGGACAGGTTACAGGTTACAGTGACCAGCTTTTACAGTTTACAGTTTACAGTGACCAGTGACCAGTGAAGACAGTTTGCAGTGACCAGTGACCAGCTTTTACAGTTTACAGTGACCAGCGCGCTCCTTGCGGCCCGGCGGAATGGGCGCGAGAGCAAAGTTTGTAAGAGAGTGACCAGTTTGCAGGTTATCAGAAGGAGGGAGAAGGAAAAGGGGTATTAACCAATGGCGTCTTTTATTGCATTTTGAGTCATTGCGGCGATCGCTTGTTCAGTTGCTTTGGGTAAATGATAATATTTCCCACCTGCGGTTTTCGCTAACTCTTTTGCAAAGCCTGTTGAAACAAATTTATTCTCCGTATCCACCACTAATAATTGAATTCCTAACGCCCGAATTTTGGCGGCTATTTCCAATAACTCTCCTTTAATATCCGGCTTTTTTTCATCCAAAATCGGTTCACCGAGCGATCGCGCTAAGGGTACATTTCCCCGTCCATCGGTAATTGCCACAATCACCACCTGTCCAATATCCCCCGACTGTTTGGCATTCATCCCCACTCGTACCGCTTGGGTTAAACCATGTGCCAATGGTGAACCACCTCCACAGGGTAAACGTTCTAACCGACGTCGTGCCGCAGAAATAGAACGAGTTGGCGGTAACAACACCTCCGCCTGTTCTCCGCGAAACGGAATGAGAGCCACCTGATCACGCCCTTGATAGGCTTCCGTCAGCAATTGCATCACCGCGCCTTTCGCCGACTGCATCCGGTTGAGCGCCATCGAACCCGAAGCATCCACCAAAAACACCACTAACGCCCCTGACTTGCGAGCCAACAACTTAGCGCGAATATCCCCAGACTCTACGATCACTTTGCGATCCGGTTGACGCAGACGCCGAGCTTTTTGGTAGGGTGCCGCCGATCGCAATGTGGCATCTACAGCAATGCGTTGAACCTTTCCTCTCGGTAAAATCGGTTTAATGTAGCGTCCCCGATCATCAGAAAAGATTAAACTGCGACTGCCCGATTTGCCTTGACGATTTGCAGTATTTGCAAAGGATAACACAGTTGGGTCTAAAATCACACCTTCTGGATCGAAAATAAATTCTTCCGGAATGCTCATCTGTTCTTCTTCGGGGGGTTCCGGGTTTTCTTGGTCTTCGTCGTCGTCTTCGTCTTCGTCGGGTTCGGACTGTTCAGGGGGCGGAGGGGGTGGCGGTTGCTGGGGTTGTTCTTCGGGGGGCGTTTGGATAACGGTAGCACGGGGAACGATAACTAATTCTACCGCCCGTCGCAGATCATCGGCAAACACTTCGGTTTGACCTTCAAAGGCGGCTGAGGCTTGAGCAACTCGTACTGCAAACAGTTCAGCCCGATGCCCTTTGACTGCACCTCGTAGCGCTTCTTCTACTAGATAAAGGATTTGTTCGGGTTTAATACTCACATCTTTTAACCATTCTCGCGCTAAAAGAATTTGAGTTTTTAAGTTATCAATATCTTCACTATATTGATTTAAAAAAGTTTCGGGAGAACTCGCATAACTATTAACCCGATCAACCGCATCAACTCGTTGATCTAAACTCAAGGCGCCGTCTGCTGAAAGGGAAATGGCTATTCTATCTAATAAATGTTCTCTCAACGGCCCTTCTTCGGGGTTATATGTTGCAATAAATAAGGGTCTACAGGGATGTTCAATACTAATCCCTTCTCGTTCGATGCGGTTACAGCCTTCAGTGAGAACGGTTAATAATAAGTTGCTAATATTATCATCGAGTAAATTAATTTCATCAACATACAAAATACCCCGATGAGCGGCCGCCAAGAGTCCGGGTTGAAAGACGGTTTCTCCCTGTCTAACTGATTTTTCCACATCCACTGAACCCAGCAAACGATCTTCTGTTACACCAAGCGGAATTTGAATAAAAGGGGCGGGGATAACTTGGGTTTCTGGGTTGGGGTTGTCGGGATCGGGTTCGAGGTTGGCTATTTCCCCTTTGACGACTTCGATGGGGGGTAATAGCGCATGAAGGGCGCGGGCCATAACAGATTTTGCGGTTCCCCGACGTCCCGCGATCGCCACGCCTCCGAGTCCGGGATCAACGGCGGCTAATAGAAGGGCAAGTTTGATCGCCTCTTGTGCCACGACGGCACTCAACGGAAAGCTGATCGGTGTGGGGGCGGTTGCCGCAGGCATGATTTTTTTTGAAGTACAACCTTCCATCCTAGCAATCAATCTGCATTTTTACTAGCGTTTCACAGACAGAATCAGAAGAGTCTACCGAATTTTAGTAATTTTTGATACTGATTTTAAGTTAAAAATGTTACGAACCTCAAATCGGAGAGTTTTCCGGAAAATCTCTGAGCGTCCTTGAAAGACTACTCGAACAATCAATTTTTCTAACCGTGATCACCCAAGAAATCTGTTCTAATTCTCTCTCTCAAAAAAAATTTTAAAATTGTTGACAATTTTAAAAAGATAAAGATAGAATAGATACAGAAAAACAAAACAAACAGTCAGCCTAATCCGGCAGAAAAAGGCACTTGTTAAGAATACTAATTTTTTAGTGAAATCTGAGTGTTGCTGGAACGGAGGAACCATATTTTGGGGCTAATCTCGCAAAGATAGTCTTTGGAAACAGAGTGACCAAGACATGAGAAGGGCATCTCTCAGCCCTCGCCCGTCAGCTAACTTCGTAGGCATTGAGAGGAGGCTGAAGCGTCAACCTTCTAATCTTTACAATTAGATAGATTGTCAATTCAGTTTCCTTGGTTGGTATAGGTCTGATTTGTAGTACCCACCCTAGAACCTGAACGGTTTACAATGACACCTCGAATTCAATTATCCTTGATCGCGCTTTCTGATGCGTGGGTTCCTTTCCTGTGGCTAAAAACGAGCGATATTATCTTAATTTCCCTTTTGGGAACAGTAGGAATATTTATTATCTGGTCGGTGATTCATTCTTTTTTAGTAACCACCATGCCCACGCCTACATTACCAATGCTGGTTAATTCCAGTTTAACTTTAGGCAAACTGTTTAAAAACTATCTGGAGGTAATTGTTTTAATTGGCAAATCCCTAAATGTTGCGGTTGGCTAGTAAGATTAATTCATCGAGCCATGCTAAACGAATCGAAGCATCTCTATTCTAAAGTAGATAGAGGCTCTTGCTTTAGCTAGACTCCGGTGATTGATTCTGATCGATAAAATTAACTAATGATTTTAACTACAAATTCATAGAGGTGAGTTGCTTCCGAAGAAAAAACTTGCCTCTATTGCGCTGTTTAATGGTAATATGTAGGTAATTTATCTAATCAGAACAATACACAAAAATACATTCAGGCTAAAGTTTGACTTCTATTCGATGAGGAAAGACTTTCTAGCGTAGGTTGTCACCCCATAATCTTATGTAAAATTTGTACCGTTCTTAGGGTAGAGATGTAGACTCAAAAGTTCTACATTGTTCACCAAGGGGAAATTATAACAAAAATGAGTGATCAAAGAAAGACTATGCGATCGCTCAAAGATTAAAATTAATAATCTATTTCCGCCGATTAAGGTTGAGCGGTGATAACTGTTAACAGATAAGTGAGTTAGCCAATCTGGTAGTATTAAACAAAACCTCCTGATAACTCCCCTAAAAAAAGTGCCTAACTGAGGAAATTTGATGTCAAGCGCGTCCCAACCCGAAGAAAAATTTTATATTGTCGCAATAGGTGCATCAGCAGGAGGAATACAAGCTTTACAAGCGTTTTTTGCCAATCTACCCCAAAATCCCAACGCCGCTTTTATCGTCATCCTCCACCAACCCCCCGATAGCGGACATCAGTTGTCAGAAATTCTGCAACGGGAAACCCCGCTACCCGTCAATGTGATCGAGAATGAAATCAAGATCAACAAAAATAACGTATATGTCCAACCGCCCCGCACCTATCTCAATATCCGGGATCATCGCCTGTATTTAAATGATTTTCCCACAGAGGGCTTGCCCCATCCCATTACCCACTTTTTTCAATCCCTTGCCCTAGAATATAACGAACGGGTGATCGCGATTGTCCTATCGGGTTCAGGATCGGACGGCGCGGAAGGCTTAAAAAACGTGAGTCGGGCGGGAGGGATTGCATTAGTTCAATGTCCCGATAGCGCCCAATTTCAAGGAATGCCCAGCAGTGCCATTCCCTCGGGTTTGGTCGATGAAATCCTCTCCCCGGTAGAATTGGCCGAGGTCGTCTATGATATTATCCACCTGGGCGGACACGAACGGATTTATCCTCAAGCCCCCAATATCGTGACAACAGAACAGTTGGGGCAGATTCTCAGCATCCTCGCCAAAAAACAACAAACGGATTTCTCCCTATACAAAACCACAACGCTCAACCGTCGCATCGGGCATCGCTTCGCCCTGTCTCGCCTGGGAAGTATTGATAGTTATATTCGATTTTTGGGCAAAAATAACGATGAACAGCAAAAACTTTGTCAAGATATTCTGATCGGGGCGACTCGCTTTTTTCGAGATCCCCAGGCGTGGAAAATTATTAGTCAAGACGTTTTACCAGAACTGATTAATCGACTCACAGCAGAAGAGCAACTGAGAATTTGGGTGAGCGCTTGTTCGACGGGAGAAGAAGCCTACACAATGGCTATTTTAGTTGATGAAGCGATCCGCAACAGTGAGAGAGCAATTAACTATAAAATTTTTGCAACCGATCTCGATTCTCAAGCCTTAGAAGCGGCTTCTAACGGCATCTACCCGGAAGCGATTAGCAATGATATTTCAGCCGAACGTTTAGAACAATATTTTATCTATGAGAATGGCTGTTTTCGGGTGAAGCGATCGCTGCGGGAAATGTTGATTTTTGCGCCCCATGATTTAACCAATAATCCGGGTTTTTCTCGGATGAGTTTGGTGACTTGTCGCAATGTTTTGATTTATATGCAGCCGCAATTACAACAGCGAGTTTTGCAGTTGCTGCATTTTTCATTGAAGCCCCAAGGGTTTTTATTTCAAGGTGATACTGAATCTTTGGGGGAGTTGGCTGGAGAATTTATTGCGATCAATAGCCAGTGGAAAATCTACAGGAAACGTCGAGATATGAAGTTATCGCTCACCCAATCCGTGACTCGCCAGCCGGCTCTTGTCAGGAATTATATGAGTTCAATATTACCTTATAAAACTAATCAACCGCAGTTGGAGCTATTGCTTGAAGAAATTTTCAAACAGAGTTTTGAGTCTCGGATGATTACTTGTATATTAGTGAATCGAGAAAATCGATTAGTCAATGTTTTTTATAATAGCGCTCAACTGTTAGAAGTTCCCTTAGGTGAAGCAGATTTAGATATCACAAAAATTATACATTCCGATTTAAAATTACCTCTAGCTACCTCTCTACACCGAGCCAAGCGAAGCCAAGAGTCTGTTGTGTATAACGGCATCAAAATTAATCGCAATAATCAGTCTGAAACGGTGAGGTTGAAGATCGGTTATAATCCGGAATTGGAGAGCAAAGAAGATTATTTCCTGGTCTTATTAGAAGTTGAAAATCCGGAAATTAAATCTCAGCAACCCCCAGCAACCCGCTATGAAATCGAATCCGAATCGGCTCAACGAATTGTAGAATTAGAACAGGAACTCCAACAAACGCGAGAAAATCTGCAAGCCGTGGTCGAAGAATTAGAAACGTTTAATGAAGAACAGCAAGCAACGAATGAAGAATTACTCGCCTCAAATGAAGAACTGCAAAGTACCAATGAGGAATTGCAGTCTGCTAATGAAGAACTCTACACCGTTAATACAGAATATCAGTCAAAAATAGATCAACTAACCCGCCTCACAGACGATGTTGATAATTTACTCAGAAGTACCGATTTGGGGGTATTATTTCTCGATTTAAACCTGAATGTTCGGAGATTTACGCCAGCCACAATCCAAGCGATTAATATTAGACCCACCGATATTAATCGTTCGCTCTTTGATTTTACCAATAATCTCAATTGTCCAAATTTTATGGCACTGTTGCACGAAGGACTCGATACCCAGCAACCCATAGAACAAGAAGTGACTTTATCAACTACGGGTGAACATTTATTGATGCGAATTAATTGCTATCTGCGAGAGGATGGAAGTTGTGATGGTGTAGTTGTGACGTTTGTTAATATTAGCGATCTCAAAACGATTCAAGAACGACTAGAACATACAAATAACCTTTTGGAAAATCTCTATGATAGCAGTCCGGTGGGTTTATTTTTAATTGATAGTGAATTGCGATTTGTGCGGGTCAATTCGGTGTTGGCTGAGATGAATAATTTGTCGATAGAAGAACATATTGGGAAAACAGTTAGCGAAGTTCTTCCCCAGTTCGTCGAACAGTTGATACCGCTTTATCGGCAAGTTTTGGAAACAGGATAAACTGTAAGAAACATAAAAATTGAGGGAACAAAACCCGCCGAACCGGAGACAGAAGGCGCTTGGCTGACAACTTATTATTCCGTACAATTGGAGAGCGGAGAACAAGCCATTGGCGGGATTATTGTGGATATTACCGATCAAAATAACACTCAAATAGAATTAGAAGATAGCCGCAATCTCATCCAACAAATCACTGAATCTAGTCCGGGAATCATCTATATTTTTCATCTCAAAAAACAAACGATTTCTTATATTAATAGCTGCGTTAGCGAATATCTGGGTTATGGTTCTGATGAGATCAAAGAAAAAGGGATTGACTTCTTCAGCGAGATTGTTCATCCCGATGACCTTGAGCAAGTAAAACAGCATTATCAAGAGTTTGATAATTTTAAAAATATTCCCAATCAGCAACCCCTTGAACTTGAATATCGAATGCGACATAAAGATGGAAGCTGGCGTTGGTTTCTGTCTCGGGAAGTGATTTTTCGACGCACGGAAACCGGAGAACCGATTGAGGTGTTGGGAATTAGTACTGATATTAATGCTCGGAAACACGCTGAGTTAGAACTGGCACAGCTTAATCAAACTTTAGAGCAAAGGGTACGCGATCGCACCCAGGAACTCGAAGAAGCCAACCAAGCCAAAACGAATTTTCTCAACCGGGTGACTCACGAATTGCGAACCCCGCTTAATATTATTATGGGTTTTGCTCAATTATTAGGACGATGTGAGAATCTTAACAACCAGCAAAAGCAACAAATCGAGCTGATTTTTAATAACGGTCAACAACTGGTAAAACTAATTAACGAATTGCTGGATCTCGGGAAAATCGAAGCGAACCGTATGGAGTTGGAGTTAGAATGGTTTGATGTTTATCGGCTGATCGATTCTGTTGAAGAAATGTTCCAACTCGAGATTCAGGGTAAAGGTTTAGAATTGTTGGTTAATTTAAACTCACAGGTTCCTCAGTATATTAAAACAGATCAAAGGAAACTGCGTCAGGTTTTGATCAACTTGATCTCCAATGCGATTAAATTTACAAATGCGGGTCAAATCAACCTGAGAGTGAATGTAGACTCTACTTCATTGGAGAGAAATGTTCAACAATCTCTGATTTTAAGGTTTGAAATAGAAGATACAGGTCGAGGAATTTCTCCTGAAGAATTAGAACATCTTTTTGAACCGTTTGTTCAAGGAAAAGCCGGACGTCGAGCTGATCAAGGGACAGGTTTAGGTTTAGCAATTTGTCAGCAATTGATCAGAATTATGGGCGGTAAAATTCGGGTTAACAGTACAGTGGGTTTGGGAACGACTGTTGATTTCTCCATTGCAATTAATTGTCCCGTTGAAATTGTTTCTGGGGTTCAACAGGGTCAAAAGATTATCGGTTTAGCTGCCGATCAACCTCAGTATCAAATTCTGGTTGTTGATGATCGGTCTGAGAATCGTCAACTGTTAACTTTGATGTTGAGATCTTTGGGTTTTGAGATGTTAGAAGCGGCAAATGGTTTAGAAGCGATTAGTCAGGTTGAACAGCATCAACCCCAATTGATTTTAATGGATCTCGAAATGCCAGAGATGGATAGCTTAGAAGCAATACAACGGATTAAAACGACTCCCAAAGGTGAGGAGATGGTGATTTTTACGGTGTCTGCTTTGAGTTTGAATGAGGAGCAAGAGGAAACTATCAATCGTTACTGTGATGATCAGATTTCTAAACCGATTAGACTCGAAATTTTACTGAATAAAATTGCTGAATATTTGGGGGTGCGGTATGTTTATGCTTCTCAAAAGTCTACAGAATCTCAGGTGGATAACCTTGAAGAAGAGAAGTAGAAACTGTTTGTAGAACAACTCAATCAGATGTTCAATGCAGTGCGATCGCAACTGAAATCATGCAGCAATTACTTCTAATTGAAATGCGATCGCTCAATTATTTTCTGCTGACTCTCCAGAGACTAGAACGAGTTTTGGCTAAAAAGTTAAAAAAACCGAATACGATCACGTCCTTTATATTTGGCTTCATACAGTGCATGATCAGCAGTCTGGATCAATATAGTACAATCCTCACAAGTGGGAACTTGAATGCTAATTCCCATACTGAGAGTAATATATGAACTGATTGCAGAGGAAGCATGAGGAAGTTTGAGATCGTGAATGGCTTTTTGGATAGTATTAGCGACAGTTTCCGCTCCTTCTCGTTGAGTATTCGGCAAAATCACCGCAAATTCTTCACCCCCATAACGGGCAACAAAATCAGACGGACGTTTAACAGCTTGGCGAATAGTTTGGGCAACAGTCTGTAAACAGCGATCGCCTGCCTCATGTCCATAACAGTCATTATACAGCTTAAAATAGTCAATATCAATCATTATTAAAGCGAGGGGAAGTTTTTCTCGTCTGGCTCGTTTCCATTCTTGTTTCAGATAAATATCAAAAGCTCGTCGATTAGAAATATTGGTTAAGTTATCGGTTACAGCTTGTTGATATAAAATACGATTGGTTTGATGGAGGATTAGTTCACATTCTTTGCGATCGCTGATATCTCGAACCATGATTAATAATCCTTGGTCATAGGGAATAGCTCGTACTGAATACCAAGCCTTTGTTTCTTGATTTTCATAGTATAAGTCTCGTTCAAAAGGATATCCAGTTTTTACAACTTCCATAAATTGATGAAATAAACCCCCATCCCAAAGATCTAGAGAATTGTGCAATATTTTGCAATTCTGCAAATCTTCTAGGTTCATATTTAGTAAGTTTGCCATTACCGGATTGACAAACGTGCAGTAAAAATAGGCGGGTTTTTTGGGGTGAGCAGGTATTAGTTTGAGTACCGCAATACCATCGGGACAACTTTCTAGAATCTGAGCCATAACTTGATGGGATTCTAAAAGCTTTTTTTCAATTTTTATCCGGTGTTTTATTTCTTGTTTTAATTTTATTTTTTGCTCAATTAAAATGAGTTGTTTCTCGACTCTAGCAATAACTTCTTCAATAAAAAAAGGCTTTGTAATATAATCTTCACCGCCGACTTGAAATGCTTTAACTTTATCAATCGGACTGTTAAAAGAACTAATAAAGATTACTGGAATATCTTTAGTTTTGGGATTAGCTTTGAGTCGTTCACACAGATCGTATCCATCAATTCCCTGCATTTGAATATCCAATAAGATTAGATCGGGTAGCATCTGCTCTAAAGCTTTTAATGCCATTTCGCCGTTATGCGCTTGTCTCACCTGATATCCTAAATCCTTTAAAAGAATAGTTAAAAGCAGGAGATTATCTACGCAATCATCAACGATTAACACGGTGGTTTCGGGTTGATTGTTTAACTCGTTCATATTGTTTATGTTATTAATTTTTACTAAACTCAAAAATCACTTTTTTCAACACTCTTAATCTTTCTGAATCTATCTCAATCTCAATACACAGTAGAAAAGCGAATACCTGATTTTAACATTTTTTAGAATTTTCAGAATCGATCCGAGCGATCTCTCCTCAAAACTCATTATATATATACTTTCCTGAAAATTATAACCCCCTAGAAAAATATTTTAAAGATAGATAGGCATCAAGATTCCTAAAAGTAGTCGATCTATAATATAAATTAACTAACAGTGTAGTTGTATTCACAATAACTCTTTTAAATTAAATACTTTATCGATCATTCTTAGCGAAAAAGTCTGTCTTAAGATAGTTGTATCTGAAAAAGCCTTAAATACTGTAATTGTCATTTTGCTCAAACAGAATCAATCTCAAATCTACTCCCCAGATCAAACTGTTCCAAAAAAACCAGTCGATCAACGCAATAAATTTGAGTAGATAGGGAACCAATTTCATCTAGATGACGTCATCGCCTCCAGTCCGTTTTGGGGAGTAATACCCCTTAAAAGAAGTAAGACTAGATTGGGAAAGGGGAAAATCAAGTGAGGGGGAGATTCCGAGCCGGATTTCTAGATTGATTAAGTTGCTCCATTCACGGATGCGTCACTTCTATCTGATAATAGGAATTGTCGTCATTTCCTCAAAACATTCAACAGGAGAACGTTAATGAAATCTGTTCATATTTTGATCGGTTTAATGGTTTTAACAGGATTAACCATTCCGGCTAGCGCTAAGTCGCAAGCTGATCTGCTCCGACTCCTCGATACCAAACGCTGTCAGCAGTGCGATCTCAGTGAAGCAGATTTGTCTGAAGCTGAACTCAGTGGCGCCGATCTATTAGGGGCGAACTTACACAAAACGATTCTTAGAGGTGCAAAATTAACAGGCGCCGATCTGAGTTCAGCAAATTTAATTGAAGCCGATCTTTCGGGGGCTGATTTGCGAGACGCGAAATTACACAGTACAACCCTCAGAAAAGCAAATTTAAGTGAAGCGAACCTCACCTGGGCGGATTTATATCGGGCGTTTTTAGAAGGAGCGGAATTTAATAATGCGAATCTAGAAAATGCTAATCTTAATGATGCCAAATTAACAGGAACAAACTTTTGTGGTGCTACGATGCCGGATGGAACAAAAGGGCCTTGTTAGGCGATTCGAGACAGTTCATTCACCACTTTAATTCGGCCTCGACAGACCGCTCGTAATAGCCGATCAATGCAACGTCTTTCTTCTTCGCTGAGAGACTCATCTAAAATTGCCGCCATTAAGCCATAGCGGTCTGCTAGGGTGAGGCGACCTGTGGCATTGGCTTCGGCAAACAGATCACCCAATGCAGATTGAATCAGTTGAACAGGAGGTTGCATAGAATTCAAAGCCTACTCTATAGATGTATTATTAAATATTCCTTCAGTATAACCCGTGATGAGACAGGGTTGATTGTCGTGATTCTTTTGAGTTTAATCAGTGATTTCAAGCAGAAAGCACAGTGATCTGAAACATAGTGAACCTGTTAAATAAGTCACACTGAACAAAGAGATAAAACTATCTTATACATTGATCGGCTATCTGTTCTAATTAGAGATTCAAAGTTAAACATGATGACTCATCCTCTTATTGCCCATTTTAAAATGTTAGCTCAGTACAACTTCCTCGCTAACCAAAAATTATACGAAACTTGTGCGATATTAAGTGACGATGAACGCAAGCAGGTCAGATCGGCTTTTTTTAAAAGTATTCATGGAACGTTGAATCATATTTTAGTGGGTGATCGCATTTGGATGACGCGCTTTCAAGGTTTAGAAATTCCCTCAACCGGGTTGAATGCTATTCTTTATGAAGATTTCTTAGAATTGCGTCAAGTCAGAGAAGTAGAAGATCAGAAAATTAAGGCTTTTTTTGCGAATTTAGATGAAAATTTTCTCACCCAAACCCTTCAATATCGGAACAATTCGGGGAATATTCATATAGATCCGGTAGAACTTTTAATCACTCACTTTTTTAATCATCAGACTCATCACCGAGGACAAATCCATGATCTGCTGACCCAAACCTCAGTTAAACCTCCCAGTCTAGATATGCACCGCATTATACGACCTAATCCGGTTGAAAACCCTCATTAATTTTACGAAGATTAATCTCATAGAAATCCTATTGGTTAGAGTCACTTTTCAAACAAGCGGATGGATTAACAACCCAATAATCCACCCGATGAAGTTGAATTTAACCAAAATATTCAGGTTCAGAACCCGGATGCCATTTAATATTACGAGGGCGAAGCGTAAAGCCCCCGTATTTTAATCGGGGGATATAAGCGAGCGCAGCCCATTTTCTTTGGCAGTGAAAGATTAGCCATGATGTGGGTCGTTGATATATTCAAGTATTCTTTTGCTGCTTATTTTCCCAGTGGTGTCAAACAGATAAGAGTGAGTCCATAAACTGGGAAGTTTCAATAACTCTGGGAATTCTTGTCTAAGAAATCGAGACGTTCTACCCTTGAAAACTTTAACAACTTGAGCAATTGAATGGTGTGGATCATATAGTCAAGCAACCTCTATTGCTTTGATCGTCCATTTTTTATCGTTAGCTACCGACTGTAAAACCTCTATACATCTTAGCTTTAATAGTTCGTTTCTATAGAATAACCTCTTTCGTCGGCAAGGAATCGCGCGCCAGATGCACAGTCGCATTTCCGACGGCGTGGTTAAAGTGTCTATATGTCGATTTCATGTTGACAGATTGCAATAGCCTACAGCTTATGTTATCATCATAAAACTATGAAGACGCTCAAGTTTAAGTTCTACAAACACAAGCGAAATAGATATCTCAAGCTCACTATCAACGCCGCAGGAGTTATCTATAATCACTGCGTTGCCTTGCATAAACGGTACTACCGGATGTGGGGTAAATACTTAAACTGTGCCAAACTTCAAAAACATATTGCCAAACTAAGAAAAAGTAACAAGTTCTGGCAATTAGTAGGTTCTCAAGCGGTTCAAGATATCTGTCAACGCATTGAGAAAGCCTATCAACTGTTCTTCAAACACAACAAAAAAGGAGTTCGACCACCTAATTTCAAAAAAGTTAAAAAGTACAAATCATTCACCTTAAAACAAGCAGGATATAAATTCCTCGGTGGTAACAGAATTAAGATAGGTAACAAAGTCTATCAATTCTGGAATTCCCAACCGATTGAAGGCAGAGTGAAAACGGTAACGATCAAGAGAACACCTGTTGGTGAGATGTTTTTAGTGCTTGTTGTTGATAATAGAAACAAACCCGAAGTCAAGTCAGAGACGGGTAAAATCGCTGGATTTGACTTCGGGCTAAAGGTATTTTTAACCTGTTCAGAAGGGTTCTCAATACAGTCTCCGCAGTTCCTAAAACAAGCTCTCAACGATGTTAAGAAAGCTTCTCGAAGCTTATCCAAAAAGCGGAAAGGTTCTAACAACTGGGAAAAAGCGAGGAAACACTTGGTTAGACAACATGAGAAAGTTGTCAACCGTCGCCGTGATTGGTTTTGGAAACTTGCTCACAGTCTCACTGAACAGTTTGATGTTCTCTGTTTTGAGACTTTAAACCTCAAGGGAATGCAGAGGCTTTGGGGTCGAAAAATAGGGGATCTAGCCTTTTGTGAATTTATTGAAATACTTGAATGGGTTGCCAATAAGAAAGGTAAATTAATTGTATTTATAGATCAATGGTATCCATCCAGTAAGACTTGCTTTCACTGTGATCATGTTTTAGAAAAGTTGGAATTAAATGTTAGAGAATGGCGTTGTCCCTCCTGTTCGAGTATTAATGGACGTGACGAAAATGCCTCTCTAAATATTAAAAGAGTCGGGGCATCGACTCTTAGGTTAGACGGTGTAAGACAGGGTTTCCCTGCAACTGTTGTTTGAGCCTAGAATCCCCCGTTTTGAAACAGGGGAGTGTGTCAAATCCCACACTCGGTATTTGTTCCAAATTAACTGCTTGATCCCCTAACACTGCATCCAAAGCTGACCGTAAATCTTGACCCGTTACGGGTTTATTATTACTCGGACGACTCTCATCCAATTGACCTCGATAAACCAATTGGCGATCGCAATCAAACACAAAAAAATCAGGGGTACAAGCAGCAGTATATTTCTTAGCAACCTCTTGAGTATCATCATAGCAATAGGGAAAATTAAACCCTAATTCTTGCGCCATTTCCTTTAACTTTTCTGGTGCATCATCCGGGTGAGTTTGCACCGAATTAGAACTAATGGCGACAATTCCTACCCCTTGAGGAACATAATCTTTCCCTATTTTCGCGAGTTCATTTTGAACGTGTTTAACAAAGGGACAATGACGACAAATAAACATCACAAACAACGCTTTTTTGCCTGCAAACGTCTCTAAAGAGATTATTTCCCCTGTGGTCACATCTGGGAGTTGAAAACTCGGTGCAGGAGTTGACAGTGCTAACATGGTAGAAGCAGTTAAAGCCATTGTTAAACTTTCCTTAATCCTAATCAACAATAAACCAACTTGTTGTTATTATCAGATATTGGGGAAGATTGAGCAAATCCATCCAATCTGGATCTCGTTGGTGGGGTTGCCAAACGGATTGCTAAACTAGAGGTTGCCTTTCCTTTCGTAAGATTAATATTCATGCACAGGCTGTTAACAGGTTCACTTCGGGTTGAATATTTGACGTTGGGAATTGCCAATCTTCCCGCTTCATTAGACGGAACTCGGCTAGTTCAATTGAGTGATTTACACTATGATGGGTTTAGGCTGTCGGATGAGTTATTAGCAGAAGCGATCGCTGTGACCAATCAAACTAACCCAGATTTAATCCTATTAACGGGTGATTTTGTCACCGATGATCCTCAACCGATTCATCGCTTAGTTTTACACCTCAAACGGTTGAGAAGTCAAGCCGGAATTTATGCCGTATTGGGAAACCATGATTATTATTATCTTCATTCCCAAAAGATAATCACAGAAGCCTTAACCAATATCGGGATTCGAGTTTTATCGAATCAAGTTGTTTATCCGTTTGGAAATCAGTTAGCCATTGTTGGATTACCGGATATTCATTCACGTCAGTTTAACCCCGCTTCCGTGATGAATTCGATTGATGAAATTATACCACGAATTGTTTTATCTCACAGCCCAGATACGGCTGAAATACTGAAACAATGGCGCATTGATTTACAATTATCAGGTCATACTCATGGAGGTCAAGTTGTGCTTCCTGGACTTGGCCCGTTACCGGGTTTAATGCGAGATGTACAGGCACAACTTCCTCAACCCTTACGATTTTTAATTCCGTTAAAATTAAACTGTAAAAAAATGTTTAAACATTGGGAATGGGCATCAGGCTTGCATCAAGTTGGGTCAAATTTACTCTATGTTAACCGAGGGTTAGGAACCTATCTTCCAGGGCGATTAAATTGTCCGCCTGAAGTAACTATTTTTACTTTAAAACGTCAGTAAACAAAAATCAATTTAACCATGAATAGAAGCGATGAAGTTTGGAAAAATACCCACCTAGCCCACACCTATCTAGAAGGGGTGCGGGGTGCAATTCCTTTAGCAAATGAACAGCTACAGATGATTTTGCGACTGATCAGTATGGCAAAGTCAGAGGTTAAAATAGTATTAGATTTAGGCTGCGGTGATGGTATATTAGGACGAACCATCTTAACTCAATATCCCGAGGCTAAAGCTGTATTTTTAGACTTTTCTGAAGCCATGATTCAAGCAGTTGAGCAGAAGTGTCAAAGGCTTGAAAATCAAGTTGAGTTTATTTTAGCAGATTTAGGTCAAAAAAGTTGGATCAATTCTGTTCAAAATTCTGAACCCTTTGATGTGATTGTTTCCGGTTTTTCGATTCATCATCAACCCGATGTTCGCAAACAAGAAATTTATCAAGAGATTTACAACTTGTTAACACCGGGTGGAATCTTTTTAAACTTAGAACACGTTCAATCTTTCTCTAATTTTGGAGAGTCTGTTTTTAATGAATTGTTTATTGATTCCCTATGGAATTATCATCAGCAACAGAACCTAGATAAATCCCGATCAGAAATCGCCCAACAGTATTATAATAGACCGGACAAAGCCGCCAATATTTTAGCCTCGGTTGAAACTCAATGTCAGGGGTTACGAGAGATTGGTTTTCAGGATGTTGATTGTTTTATGAAACTGTTAGAAATTGCCTTATTTGGTGGGATTAAACCCAAAGATTAAATCAGGTTTATTATTCCGCAAACCGATATCCTTTGCCATAAACCGTATGAATCAGTTGTCGTTCACCCGAACGTTCTATTTTACGGCGTAACAGTCGAATTTGAGCGGCTAAAACATTGCTATTGGGAGGATCATTAGCCCACAACTGTTGATAAATTTGTTGATGGGTGAGTAACTGACCTGGATACCGCATAAAACATTCAAGCAGTTGACTTTCTTTTTCCGATAATTCAATTACCCGTTCGCCTCGATAGGCTAATTGATTATCTAGATCTAATTCTAAATCAAAAACCCGCAGTCGTGAACTCGCAACCGGAGATTCTAAAGTGGGGGGACGACGTAATAAAGCCCGAACTCGTGCTAAGAGTTCCCGCAACTCAAACGGCTTCACTAAATAATCATCAGCCCCCGCATCTAGTCCTTCTACTCGGTCATTTAAGGTATCTTTAGCCGTTAGAAATAAAATCGGCGTTGGATGATTTTGCGATCGCAATTGTTGACAGATCTCAATTCCCGACTGCTGGGGTAACATCCAATCTAAAATCAACAAATCATAGTGATATTGGGTTGCTAAATCATACCCCGTTGTGCCATCATCTGCCACATCAACAGTATACCCTTCACGGGTTAACGCCCGACTCAACGGAAGTGTCAATTCAACTTCATCATCAACCAGAAGAATTCGCATAATTTTTGATCAGCTATTATTGAAGATTCCCACTCCAAAGCCACCCTTTTGAAACAATTGGGAGAAAAACCTGTTCCCGATCAAATCGTGACCCCACCTATGTTAAACTGCAAAACAGGACACCAAAAACCTAGCCGGGTTAATTTTATCAAAAAAATCGGTCTACAGCTGACTCATAACGCTCTAGAAACAAAATATGGCGGGTTATCAAGATGAAGAATAGAAAATGCAAAATCCTTGTTACTCTCTTTGCGATCTCCAAGAATTTAAGGCTAGACTGAAACTGAATCTTTACCCTGAGTAGTCCTCTGATCCATCAAGGTCGTGCAATTATGACACAAACACCTCGTCCTCCAGTTCCACCCCCCCCAAAAGTCCCTCGACCTCCAGCCCCCCCAAAAGTCCCTCGCTCGGCTGGGACTTCCGGTGAAGTTGCCGCCCCTGCCACCTCTCAACAGACAGCACCGACCCCTCAATTAGTTCAACCTGTTGCTTCCGGTGCAGCAGGTTCTCCCAGAGGCTCAGGCCCAACCCCTGGACATCCCACCCTCCAAGAAATTGTCATCCGGGCGAATGAAGAAGGTATCTCAGATATTCACATCGGGGTGAATGAAGAACCTCGCTTCCGCAAACGGGGTGATATTTCATCGACAGGTTATCCTGTGACTGACTTAAATACCTTTATGAGTTGGTTACGGGAATGTATGAGCGATGATGAAATTGAATATTTCCAACAAAACTTAGACTTTGACGGGGCTTTTGACTTTGGTTTTGTGCGGGTGCGGATTAGTGCTTTTGATACCTTAAGAGGCCCATCAATGGTATTACGATTGATTGCGGCGAAAATTCTGACGATGGAGCAACTCAATCTCCCCGAAGTCTTTAAAAAGATTTGTCACTACCACAAAGGATTAATGTTAATCACCGGGCCAACGGGTTCAGGGAAATCTACCACCCTGGCGGCGATGATTGACTACATGAATAAAGCTTTCGCTTATCATATTATTACGATTGAAGACCCGGTAGAATTTGTTCACGAAAGTAAAAAAGCATTAATCAAACACCGGGAAGTTGGACGTCATACCCTGAAGTTCTTTAATGCTTTAAAAGGCGCCTTACGTCAAGACCCGGATATGATGCTTGTGGGAGAAATTCGGGATAAAGAAACGATGCAAATTGCGCTCAAAGCAGCATCAACGGGTCACTTAGTTGCCGGAACTTTACACACCAACAGCGCGATTAAAACCCTAACCCGGATTTTAGATATGTTCTCCGCCGAAGAACAACAATCCATTAAGGTGTCAATTGGTGAAACTTTAGTAGCGATTATTGCTCAGTTACTTTGTAAAACAACGGATGGAAAACGGGCGGCTTTCCATGACATCTTAATTAATACGGATGTCATTAAAGAATATATCGTTAAAGATCAGTATGAAGAAATTAACCAAATCATGCTGAAAGATACTTATGAAGGCATGACCACCATGAATAAATCTCTTTACACACTCTATCAAGAAGGTAGAATTACCGAAGAAACCTGTCTAGAAATGTCGCCTTACCCCAACGAGATGGGTCAAATGCTCAGGGGTCGTGTTTAGGCTCAAGTCTAAGAAAAAGCTGAAGTTTTAACCTTTGATCTCAACTCTAAGGTAAAGTGTGGATTGTGAGGAACTCTCTCCGCCGAATTTGGCAATCGCAGTTCACACTTCGACAGTATTGGTTTGTAAAAATATTCAATTTCTTTGGTTACTCAATAGGTATCCTTGAATTCTGAGCCATCTACAAATCCCCCTCTGTTTAAAGGCATTGCCCTTTTTACACCAGGGGGAGATTTAATTTACTGTATCGACCCCACAAAACGGCGTCGATGGCATCTTCATTTATGTGCGGCTTTACAGGAAATTTTAGGATTATCAGAAACCCCGCACTTTTTAGTTCCTTGCTACACCGCAACCCTTGACCAATGGCTAGATCCCAATACCCAAACCGTCAAACAATCCGCAGAGGCTTATCCCCCGGTTTTGCGTTATCAAACCTTATTGAATGCGGTGTTTTGTACGGATAATGTAGTTTGGCAACCCACCCGAGAACCCGAAGAATTATGCAATCCTCTAGTCATTTCCACTTATTATCATCAGTTTCCCCAACTCTGGGAAAATCACGATTTGGTTGTACAATTTCAGAAAATGGATACACAACTTGATGCAGACCGACGCACCGTAACTTCGACCTTAAAATCTCAAAGTTTGCGTTTTGATCCATCCTTAGAAAGTCATTCACGACAAACCGCAGGTTATGTTTTGCGTTTATTTGTTTCGGGTCATAGTTTAGCCACTGAACGCACTCTAGCGACCCTTCATCAACTTTTAGAACGATCGGTAAGCCACCCTTACACCCTAAAAGTGATTGACGTGTTAAAACATCCTGAACAAGCCGAAATCGACCAAATTTCCGCGACTCCCACCTTAATTAAAGTCTGGCCTAAACCCATCCGGCGAATTGTGGGAGAATTAAACGACGTTGAGATGATTTTGCGGTTACTCGGCACTTTAGAAGAATAACGCTTAACTTAACATCACCACCACCTGATTATTCACTAAAGTTTCATCGCTGAGTAAATCTTCGATCGTCATTCGCAAAAAACGTTTTTCATCCACCTGAAATAACACCTTAATCCGATCGCATCCCGGCTGTCCAGGGGGATTTAATCGCGCAATACTGCGTCCATCAGGGGTATCATTTAACGCCTGTACAGAGGGAGTCCCTGCTAAACTGCGGGTCACTAAGCGATCGCCATCAAAAAAGACTTCCGTCCCGCCTGTTTCCGCCCCCAATTCTCCAATCACCAATTCAATACTCGGCTGATTTTCTAAAGAAGCCCCTAAAACCAATTCTACAGGTTCACTCATCGGGTAGGGTTGTCCCGACTGAATAATCGGATGCCAACTGTGGCAATTGTCTCGACGATTCCAATAGCGAATCCCATAACTATGATACAAGAAATCTTCAATTTGAGTTCCTAAACTCAGTTGGAGCGCCCCATGAGAAATCGCTTCAAAAGGCTTTTCACAACGTACCTTGGCCGCTTCAAAATATTGTTGAACCCAAGTTTGAACCGCCGGAATTTGACTGCTTCCCCCCACCAATAAAACGCTACTAATATTATCCTTTTCAATGCCTTGACGGAGGGCCTGCTGTAAAACCTGATTCATCGCCTGATCCAGATTCTCAAAAAACTGATGTTGAGTTAAAATCTGTTCAAATTGTTCTCGACTCAACTCTAACTCATAACTGTCTAACGTTTCATCATCAAAATACACTTCCGTCCCTTGAGTTTGTAAGGAAAGCTGAATTTTTAATCGTTCCGCTAAACGAGTCGTCAGAGGGGTTTTCTCAAGTCCCTGATTGTCCGCAAAATAATCAATTAACCAGTTATCAATATCTGAACCGCCCAAATTTTGACCCGCTTTGGCTAAAACTTTTGCAGTTTTTGGCTTTTGTCCGGAAGATTCAGCAAAAGATTTTTTCCCCCATTTTAGAATAAATCCTAACGGTTTATTTTGAGCAATGGGGTTTAAACGAACCAGCGATAAATCAAGAGTTCCCCCACCAAAATCAATCACTAAAACTAAATCTTGTTCAGTCAGTCCATATCCCAAAGCCGCCGCCGTCGGTTCATCCAACATTCGCACCTGTTCAACCGCTAGAGACTGACACACTTGACCTAACCAGTGGCGATAGGCTTCAAAACTATCAACCGGAACCGTAAACACCAACGAGTCCACAGGTAAAGGCACCTCTCGCACCGCCTCTACCACTTGAGTCAGGAACCATTGGCCCACCTGTTCAAAACTGACAACTTGACCATCCAATTCCGGGAGAAAGCCTTGAATATTCGCCCCAATTCCCCGTTTAAAATTGCGAAAAAAGCGAGAATCACTGCTGATATCATAACCCTGATCTCGCACGTGCTGACCCAACACCACACGACCCCCAGAAGCATCTTGAACATAAACTAAACTGGGAATTAAAGGAGGATTTTGAGTCGAAACCCAAGATAATCCCGGTAACTTCAAGGTTTCTGGCTGTTGTGTGGCGGGGTTCCAACGGGAAACAACCGTGTTGCTAGTGCCAAAATCAATCGCGATGGTCATTCACTCAGATTTTATAATATATCTAAACAGGAGCATCATGGCGATGCCATTCAATCAGTTTAGCTTAAAAAATCTCCGTCTTTTGCGTTTGATTCCCTTGCTCTAAGTTCTGATAACTCGTCAGAAATTCTCGAATATATTGTGCTACCACATCAGGGAGTTCTTGGGGTAAATTTTCACCGCCCGGTTTGACAAACTGTAAATCTGCCATAGGTGCGAGAACAGAATAAGATTCACTCATCGATAAAGCGATCGCTTGGTCGTGAATTCCTTGTAAAATCAAAACAGGCGCTCTGAGTGTCGGTAAACGATCATCGAGCAATTCTGAGCGATATTCTGCCCAACGCCGTTTAAACAAAAGCCGAGAAGCACTGACATAACTCAGCATTTTTCGTCGGTGTAGTAAGGTCCGTTTAACTTTTTTCCCCTGGCCTACCAATTTAGCAAAAGGATAAATCAATTTTAAAAGAAAATGTAAGGGAGCCGGAGGATGAGCCAACCAGCGCCAAGTGCGCCAACGCTTTTGTTGAAGACTGGCTTTGACCCCTTCAGGAGAAATTAAAATTAAACGTCTGACTCGTTCTGGGTATTTCAGCGCAAAACTCGCCGCGATCCACCCTCCTAAAGAGTCACCCACTAAACATATATCGTCTAACTTCAGAATATTGAGATATTCGGCTAGACAGTCTACCATTAAATCGATAGAGTAGTGAATTTTGGGGGAGTCAGACTCACCGCAGCCCAATAAATCGGGTGCAAAACACCGATATTCAGAACATAAATGCTCAAAGATAGGCAACCATTGACGGCCATCCTGCCACGAACCATGTAAAAATACAAGATTCAAACCGGATTGACCAACTTCACGCCAAAATATTTGACCCTGAGACAATTTGATACGAGAATGATGAATCTGTTCAAACATCGTTACAATTTTATTTAATCCGTTAAATGAACCGGAAATTTAAGTCAGTATGGGAGTGGTTATAACAGAAAAATTTACCAGATGCTAGAGGGAAAAGCCCATAACTGAGTGAATAGAGATCAAAGAGACCGCAGGTTCACCTTAAGCTAGGGTGGTGCGACCTTCTAAATAGTCTTGAATTTGGCGACCATAGTCATGGCTGAGGTGATCTTTTGGGATGGACTCAGGACTAAAAGCCTTGACTTCACTAATTTCAAGTTGATCTTGAATTTGGATCGTTCCTTGAACTTCAGCTTCGACTAAAATACAGATAGAATGTAATCTCGAGTCGCGATCAGGTGCGGAATAAACCCCCACTAAACGACCGATTTTCACTAATTCTAATCCGGTTTCCTCTAGCAGTTCCCGTTTCATGGCTGTTGGAATATCTTCGCCCCAATCTACCATACCACCGGGTAAAGCCCATTTTCCGTTATCTCGACGTTTAACTAGGATGATTTGACCATCTGCTAATAGAGGGACAATACTCACCCCAGTCACTGGATGACGAAAGATAATCCCGAGTACAGTTTGTCCAAACTGCCATAACCGTTTGACAGATTCTACCAATGTCTATAACCTCTAATCTGGGGTAAACAGTTTGAGAACTTCCACCGCATGATCGGCAGGTTTAACTTGACGGTATATCTTGACAATTTTACCCTCTCTATCTATCACAAATGTATGACGATAAACACCCATAAACTCTCGCCCCATAAACTTTTTTAACCCATAACTTCCATACAGACTCGCTACTGTTCCGCCTTCGTCAGACAATAAGGAAAAGGGAAGCTGATATTTTGTGGTAAACTTGGTATGAGACTTAGCATCATCGGTACTCACGCCTAAGATCGCAATATTTTTAGAAAGATATTCCGTGTAAAGATCCCGAAAGCCACAAGCTTCTTTTGTACAACCTGGGGTATTGTCACGGGGATAGAAATATAACACCACAGGTTGTCCGCGAAAATCACTCAAACTCACCGAATTTCCTTGAGGATCCGGTAACGTAAATTCAGGAGCTAAATCACCAGGGTTGAGAGTCATTGCAGTTGAGAGTTTTAAGGTAAAATTGCAGTAGCACTCATATTATGTCTGATCGAGGCTTTTTCGTTCAAATCCGGAAATCTAAGTTCGGGTGAAAGTGCAATCTTAATTAATAATGTTTCAAGCCACTCGTCGTCGTTTAGCGATTTGGTACACCAGTGTAACCGCAGTTTTATTACTTTTATTTGTCTGTGGTTTCTTTTTGTATTTTCGCAATACCCTGATAGAACGAATTGATGATACCCTGAATCATGTTGTCGAAGTGATTGAGCGATCGCTGGTGATAGAATCGTTTTTTCCGACCGATGACCAAGCCTCCTCCACTCAGGGTCAATTTCAAGTCAATATTGAAGCCAGTTTTCGCAACAATGCAGACGCAACAGACTCAGATCGCATTGAGATTGAATGGTTTAGCCCTATGGGAGAATTGCTCTGGTCTACCCTTTCAGAACCGTTAAATCTTCCCTTACATTTTAATCGAAATGGCGAAACGGTTTATGTTCCTCAACAGAACCCCTCAGAGACGATTATACTCCGGCAAGTCACCGATCGCATTCAAATTGGTCGTCAGGTGTTGGGATATCTGCGAATTAGTCATCCCTGGTTTGAAGTCACAAAACCTACCCATCAGTTAATGATTGATTTGACTCTCGGGGCGATCGCAGCTATCATCTCCGCAGGGGCAATGGGTTGGTTTTTATCCGGTTTAGCGATCGCTCCGGTACGAGACTCCTATCAACATCTCAAACAGTTTACCGCAGATGCCTCTCACGAACTGCGTAGCCCCATTGCCACCATTCAAACAAACGTTCAAGTCAGTTTAGCCGAACCGGATCTGAGCCCCCAAGAACGTCAACAACTGCAAGTGATCGAACGTTTAACCCGTCGTTTAGGGCGTTTAGTTGATGATTTGTTATTTCTCGCCCGCAGCGATAGCGGAATTGTACAGTCGCAGTTGGTTGAGGTTCCCCTAGATGCGGTACTCATGGAAGTGGTTGAAGAACAAAATGCGATCGCAAAAGAGAAAGGAATTGATCTGCAACTGGATTTAGTTGATCCGCCAATTCTGGAAGCTCAAACCTCTACTCAGAATCTCTCAAAACCTTCTGTGGGTTTAGATGATTATTTTACCCTCACCGGGGATTGGGATCAATTGGTGCGTTTGTTCACCAATTTAGTGGATAATGCAATCCAACATACCCCCACAGGCGGTAAAATAACAGTCCAACTGCAATGGATTCCTAAAGGAAAACGTCTTTCACCGAGTAAAGGAACAGAGTCCGGAGAAAAACCCAGTTCCCAATTTGAGCGACTTCAAATTCTAATCAGCGATACTGGGATCGGAATTCCACCGTTCGCTTTACCCCAAATTTTTGATCGCTTTTACCGGGTTGATCCCTCTCGCAGTCATCGCCGCAATGCAGGTTCAGGACTCGGACTGGCGATCGCTCAAGCCATTGTTCACAATCATCAGGGTCAAATTCGGGTTGAAAGTCAACTCAATCAAGGAACAACGGTAACTGTTATTTTACCTGTTTACCGGGGAGAGTAGGGAACCGATCACCCGTTACTCGTTATCCGTTTTGCTTCTTCCTTCCAACTTGTAACCTGTTCCCTACCCTGAGCGCTATTACTAAACACTCACACCTTGACACTGAGGGCAATTACAACCAGAGAAGGTATTTTTGTCTTGATGGGAGTTTGTTTGAGCGAATAAGGGATTAAGGTTAGAAGCTGTCGAATTCATCCAAGATTGACTTAACTCACCGGAAATCTGATTCAAACTCACTAACGGGGTTGAATGCTGGGGTTCAACAGAAGTTGAGTTGGGAGTCGGGATGAATTGAGCGATGAAACGAGAAGGTTGCTGGGAACCCAGTAACATCTGTGCGATCGCGACGACAGAAGCCAGCAAAACCGTGAATGCTAAAGTCAGAATTTGGGGGAGTTTTAGAAGTTTCATAATGGAGAAATAATCTGATCTGTCTGTTGATGGTTTTCTTTTTCCAGGATAGCTTCTCAAGATGATCAGTAGAAACAATTCAGAAGATAGATTTACACCTTGGGTTCAAGCTCTATCCAGTCGGGTAAGCTGGTATGTTTAAACTGGACACAGATTATCTGATGTTCATTGATTCAGATTACAAGGAGAGCATATCTCTATGATTCGATTCAATCTACTCTCTCAAAGTTCCGCTCGTTTTTTCAGTCTGTTGTGTAGTAGTCTGCTGATCGGGGTAGCCGCGATCGCTCAAGCCGGAGGGCCACCGCCCCGACAAGGAAAACCTGCGATTGTTGAACCGACGGGTAAACCTGCTATCTCAGAGCAAGAAGAAGCCACTCCTGCGACTCCTGCGACTCCTGCGGCACCTGCGGCGACTCCCACTCAACGCCTGCAAGATCAACCCCCAGCAGAGCAGCCCAGACCCTCTGAACCCCCTCCGAGATTTCCTGAACCCAGTGCATTTATATCTTTGAATGGTCGTCAGACTGTTAGCTTGAGACTAATTAACACCACCGATGCTGTGGTGACCTACCAAGTGATTGAGGGAACTGGAGAACGAACTTTAGGGGGAGAGTCTCAGGTGGAACTGCAAGGTTTACCCATTCCCCTAAATCTGACTTATCGTCGTCAGGATGGTGGACTATTATTGGTGATTCCTCGAGCCGTTGAACCGGGTGTACTTGAAGTTCGTTTTGAACCTACGGGAAGTTTCTTTCTTGATACCCGTAACCTCAATATTACAGGGACAGGTTCGGTATTTTTGAACTAAAATGCTGATTTTTCTCTAGTGGTTTTGAATGTCGTTGATGAGAGTTGATCTCTCCTGTTCATAAGCTCCTCACCTTTTTTGTTTCACTCATCATTCAGAAACCCTCTTTTACTCTCTCGGTTTGTTCAAGTTAATTTATAGCGCGTTGGGCTATATCTTCAAAGATTCGTCTAGTTTTATGGATGCAATTAAACCCTCTCAAACCCGTCACTGTCAAGATTTACTTGCTCGGTTCAAACAAACGAGCATTGTTAACAAAATCTATGGAGGATATGGTATTTCTCTCGGGATCGCAGTCTTCGGGGTATTAGTTGGCTTGGTCTTGGGAAGTTATTATCATCAAAAGGCAAAACAACAACTGATAACGGCTCGGCTTCAAGGTTCATTGGTCGGAAAATTACAACTGATTGTTGTTGAATTTAGACCGGACAAAGAATTTACCCCATTTTTAGACAATCAGGAGGAATTTCGTCAAGCTGAAGCTAATTTTGAGAATCGAATTCAGCAAGTTAAAACTATCCTGAATCAGTTACAAGCCACGACTCAATCAGATCAAATAACACCTATGCAGCCTTTTCTAACTGTGTATGAACAGGTTGTTGATGACTACGCTCAACGTCAGCGAATGATTCTCAGTTCACTGGCTCCAGAAAAATGGGAAGAAGCTGATTTTTCTCGGACAGAGCGACAAATTAATCGTTTTATGAATAGTCCTCCTGCGGTAAGATTGAGTCGCTATACTGATGATTTAAAAATCCTCATGGAAGCTTCTGAACAACAAATTGAACAGGCTGAACAAGCTTTATTGATAGCAGAACAGTTGAGAATGGGGATGATTTTAGGGAGTTTATTACTTTCAATTTTGATTGCGACAATTTTAGCTTATTATACGGCTAAAACGATAGCTCGTCCGATTCAACAGGTGACGAAAGTTGCTCAAACGGTAACAGGGACAAAAGATTTTGATTTGCGAGTTCCTGTAACGAGTACCGATGAGGTGGGTGTTTTAGCAACTTCTATTAATCAGTTAATTGCATGGGTTGAACAATATACTTCTGAATTACATGAAACTCAAACTCAACTGATTCAAACGGAAAAAATGTCAAGTTTAGGAGAAATGGTAGCGGGGATTGCCCATGAAATTAATAATCCCGTGAGTTTTATTCATGGTAATTTGAGTCATATTGAATCTTATACTGAAGATTTATTAACGATTATTGATATGTTTAGACAACATGACTTTTCTTTTTCTCCGGAAATGACTGAGTTTATTGAAGATCATGATTTGGATTTTATTCGAGAAGATTTTCCGAAGTTATTACAATCGATGAAAATGGGAACAGATCGAATTTGTGAGATTGTTCTATCGTTGCGAAATTTTTCTCGTTTAGATGAATCTCAGGTTAAAGATTGTGATTTACATGAAGGATTAGAGAGTACATTGTTACTGTTAAATCATCGTTTAAAATCTAACATTGAGCTAGTGAGAAACTATGATAACATTCCTAGCATTGCTTGTCATCCGGCTCAACTTAATCAAGTTTTTATGAATATTATTAGTAATGCTATTGATGCGTTATTAGAGCAAGAAAATCAACAGCATAAAAAGATTATTATTACCACTGAAAGTCAAGAAGATCAAGTGATCGTTAAAATTGCAGATAATGGGGGCGGAATTCCATCGGAGATTTTCGGAAAATTATTCGATCCATTTTTTACCACGAAACCTGTTGGAAAAGGAACGGGTTTAGGTTTAGCTATTTCTTATAAAATCATTCAAAAACATCAAGGAAAATTACAAGTTTATTCTTCTGAAGGAGAGGGAACTGAATTTGTGATTACTTTACCCATTACAAGTTCAGTTGAGAGTGAAATACAACAATAAATTCAATGAATGGAGGGGTTAGAGACAGATTAACTCATCTCTAATAATACCTTCATCACGCCTTTTTGTTGAGCATGGTTGAATGCTTCTAATCCTTCATTCAGGGGATAACGGGCTTGAATGAGTGACTGTACATCAATTTTATCTTCAGCTAATAATTCCAGTGCTGGCGCAAAAGGACCACAACGAGAACCCATCAACGTAATTTCATCCACCACTAACGCTGACGCATCAAAGGTTAATTTTCCGGCGTAGGTACTTTTTAATACTAAAATTCCCCGAGGACGTAAGGCTTGATAAGCCCGTTCAAAACCGCTTGGGTTTCCAGTACATTCCACTGCAATATCAAAAGATTTAGGCTTTACTACATCTGAAAAACCTGTTTTTATTCCTCGTTTTTCTAAGTTTTCTAACTTCTCGCGATGACGACCAACAGCTAATAAATCACAACCCGTTAATGCTAAAGTTTGGGCGATTAATTGTCCTAATTTTCCATCTCCCACCACTAAAACTCGGTCAGTGGGTTGAATTTTAATTTGTTGTTGAATTTCTAAAGCTGCGGCGATGGGTTCGGTAAATGTTGCAGCATCTGTAGGCACATTTTCGGGGACTAAATGCAGGTTTTTTAACGGTAAGGTGAGATAATCTGCAAAGGCACCATTGCGGTTGACAATGCCCAAGACCGTGCGGTTTTCACAGTGGGTGGGTTGTCCGGTTTTACAGAAGCGACATTCTCCACAACTGGCGTTAATTTCACCAACCACTCGTTGATTGATCAATTCTGCTGGCCCTTGTTCAATCAAACCTACAAATTCGTGACCTAAAATGCCCGTATAAGGATAGTATCCGCGAATCAGTTCTAAGTCTGTATTACAAATTCCCGCCCGTAAAACCCGCACTCTCACCTCATCTTGTGGGGGTTCGGGAACAGGAAGATTATCACGAAATTGAAGTTGCTGATTTTCGAGCCAAAGTCCTCTCATCGGTCTTATTCGATCAACAGTATTATTATGACAGTTTTGGGAAAAAAATGCAAATATTTGATTACATTTCTAACATTTGTAACTTATACAAACGAGCATACATCCCATTTTTTTCGATTAATTCTTCGTGACTACCAAACTCAACTAATTCTCCTTGTTTCATTACCAAAATTTTGTCTACATTTTTAATGGTTGAAAGACGGTGAGCGATAATAATTGCTGTGCGGTTTTCGAGTAATCTTTCTAAGGCTTCTTGAATTAACGCTTCTGTCATTACATCTAAATTTGCTGTGGCTTCATCCAAAACTAATATTTTTGGGTTGCGAATGGCAACTCTGGCAAAGGCAAGTAACTGTTTTTGACCACTGGAAAGATTGGTGCCTCGTTCTCGAAGTTCGGTATCATAGCCTTGAGGGAGTCGTTCAATAAAAGAGGCGATATTGGTTTTTTCGGCTGCGCTTTTAATTGCATCAATTGAATAGGTTTCACCTAAAGAAATGTTACTTTTTACATCTCCTGCAAAGATAAAACCATCTTGTAAAATCACTCCAATATGACGGCGAAGTTCAGCTTGACGTATATCTTTTACATCAATTCCATCTACTAAGATTTGTCCTTGATTAGCTTCATATAAGCGACAAAGTAAACGAATCATTGAACTTTTCCCGGCTCCTGTTGGCCCAACCAAGGCTATTTTTTCGCCGGGATTAATCGTAAAGTCAATATTTTTTAAAACAAAATCGTCGTTTTTGTACGCAAAATAAACATTTTTAAACTGAATTTTACCTGTTGATTGTATCGAATTATAGTTGAAAGATTGAGTATCTTGTTCTTCCGGATCAAGAATTTCTACGGATTCTCGCAGAAGATCGTTAATTCGTTCAACGGCTGTAAATCCGGCTTGGATAGCTGTAAATTTTTCAGCAAATTGTCGCAAGGGATCAAATAAACGTTGAGCAAAAAGAATAAAAGAAGACAGTACACCGAAAGTGATCGCTCCGCCTAAAAGCTGCTGTCCACCTAACCATAAGACTGCACCAATTGCGACTAATGCAATCCATTCTAATGTTGCAGAGACGGCTGAATCATAGAAAATTGTTTTATCAACGGCTTTGATATAACGATTGTTGTTAGAACGAAACAAATCTGCATTAAACTTTTCTCGACGAAAGATTTGAACGACGTTAATTCCCGTCAGATTTTCTTGTAATTTGGAGTTTAGATTAGAAAGTTCTTCTCGAGTTCTATAGTTCGCGATGCGATATTGTTGTTGAAAATAGATGATAATTGCGGTAATCGGAAAAATTGATAAAACCAGCATGAGTGCAAGCTTCCATTGTAAAGTAAACATGGTAATTGCAATCACACCAATCGAAAATAAATCACTAACAATTCCAATCGCACCCGTTGAGAAAACATCCCCCAAAGCATCAACATCACTGGTGAGACGAGTAATTAATTTTCCCACAGGTGTGCGATCAAAAAAACGGACGGCTAATGAGGTAACATGATGAAATAAATCATTTCTAATATCGGTGGTGATTTTTTGTCCAACTTTCTGGACTAAGTAACCTTGTACCGCTTGTAAAAAAAAGCGAAGGATAATCGTCACTAACAATAATCCTGCAAGTAAATTTAACCCGTCAGACTGGGACATTGTATTCAGAAATTCGTAAGTGGGTTCACCTCGAATCAGTGAAATCGTTTGTCCAATTAAAATAGGTTGAACCGCCGCCGACAGAGACAGAGGAACTAATAAAATCATCGAAATCGCCAGTGTTCCCTTGCTGCGTTTGGCATATTGAGCTAACCTGACAAGGAGACGCCAGTCTGTATCCTGTTCACGTTGATTGTTGCGGGTTTTGTTCGGTTTAAATTGGGTAGTCATTCAAAAAGATATGATCTTGAGTGCTTATTGAGTGGGTGAACTTCTTAATGTAGCATTTTTAGCTAAAAATTTCCGTTTTTGAGAATTAATGTTGATTTTAAGTTTTCCAAGACGATTAAATAATAGATAATAATTTCGGTACAATATGAACCCGTAAACCCAATATAACTTTCTTTCTGTAAAATTCAAAGAAGCATCATATCTGAAGCAAAAAATCAACCCAATTGTAATTGATGACCACTGGAACTCTACTCCTAGAGATGAATGAATTCAAGTTTCCGGCGGTCATCTTAAACGGTCATTCTACTGTAAATTTGGGTAATTTACACGGCCGCTAAAATTTGCGATCTCACCTGTTCAACTAAAGTTTTAATATCTCCTGTATTGATGCGATAACTCAAGGGATGAACAATCAATTGAGCGCTACTTTCAAACAAAACCTCTATTTCAATTAAACCATTTTGTTTTAAAGTCCGCCCTGTAGAAACCAGATCAACAATTGCTTCCGACATTCCCGTAATCGGCCCAAGTTCAACCGAACCATAAAGCGGTATAATCTCCACAGGCAGATCTAAACTCTCAAAATATTCACTAGCACAATGAACAAATTTAGAAGCCACTCGACTATGAAGCGGTAACTCAACCGGACTGCGAAAAGGACTGGATTGTTTAACCGCAACCGACATCCGACATTTACCAAATTTCAGATCAACTAAACAAGCAACTTGTGCTTTTTTCTCTCGTAAAACATCATAGCCAACAATTCCCATTTGAGCTTGACCATATTCCACATAAACTGGAACATCCTGCGCTCGAACCAGTAACCCTTTTGCGGTATGAGTTGGATCATCAATTTGCAATTGTCGGTTACTCGAATCTAAAAACGCACTAAAATCTAATCCAACCTCTTGTAAGAGTCGAATACTATCTTCTAATAAAGCGCCTTTGGGAAGTGCTACAGTAATCATCTGAATATCAGGGTAATCGAGAAGTGATTCATAACATTTACTAGATTATCAGTAGCCTGACTTCCGTGATCAACAGATTCTCAAAGCCAATTTTGGAGAAGATCAGGAGTAGTGACTGAAAAAACTGTTCGCTGTTGTACACTAAACGATACAGAACCCAACTGAAAGGGGGAGGCATCGACCCCAATTTTTCGTTAAAATCGATAGCGGTAGGATCTTTCTGTGTTTTCTGACAGCTGTACATAGCTTCATCCCATCGCTAAAGCCAACTTATAGCGTGGGTTTCCATCCGCGCATTAAAGATGAATTTGGATGACTTAGTTTTCAGTTCCGCTTTAGAACAAGCCCAACTCATTAGCAGCAAACAACTCTCACCTGTAGAATTAGTTGAGACTTATCTGAATCGCATTGAGTTATTAAACCCAAAACTCGGTTGCTACTTTACCATTATGGCAGAAGAAGCACTCGCCCTGGCTCAAACCCAAACCGAACAACTCACCACCGCCGATCCTTCAGAATTACCTCCCTTTTTTGGGGTTCCCATTGCCATCAAAGATCTCAATCCCGTTGCTGGAGTTCGCTGCACCTACGGATCTCGGATGTTAATGAATCAAGAAGCCACCTACGATGATCAGGTAGTGAGCCGGATCCGTCAAGCCGGATTTATTATCATTGGCAAAACAGCAACTTCAGAACTCGGATCATTACCCTATACCGAACCTGAAGGTTTTCCCCCGGCTCGTAATCCCTGGAACTTAGGTTATACGCCGGGGGGTTCGAGTGGAGGTGCTGCTGCTGCCGTCGCTGCTGGACTTTGTGCGATCGCTCACGGTTCTGATGGCGGTGGCTCTGTACGTGGCCCCGCTTTTTGTTGTGGGTTAGTCGGACTCAAACCGTCACGGGGTCGAGTTTCTCACGCTCCTGCAGGTGATCATCAAAATGGCATCTCTACAAACGGATCACTGGCTCGCAGCGTTGCAGATGCGGCTGCCTTACTGGATGTCATGTCGGGTTATATTACTGGAGATCCCTACTGGTTGCCCACTCCAGAAATTTCATTTTTACAAGCGACTCAACAGCCGATTAAATCGTTGCGAATTGCCTTTTCAACGAAAGTGTTTCCTATGGGGGAAGCTTCAGAGGACTGTAGTCAGGCTGTTACGCAGACTGTCCAACTTCTCACCGATTTGGGGCATCAAGTCGAGGGGATTTGTCCCGATTTTACCGATCTGATTGAACCCTTTCAAGTCGTTTGGCAGGCAGGTGTGGCGGCGTCTGGCATTCCTAAAGATTTACTCACCCCGATGAACCAATGGTTACTCGAACAAACCGGTTCAGCCGGGGATTATTTACGAGCGGTGGGTCAAATGCAAGGGGTAGCGCGGCGGATTGTTGGATTTTTTGATCAGTTTGATGTGTTGCTACTTCCGACTTATATGCACCCCGCTATTCGAGTGGGAGAGTATGAAAGTTTGTCTCCCGAAGAGACTATCGAAAAAATTATTAACTGGATCGCGCCTTGTCCTCCTTTTAATGCGACGGGTCAACCTGCGATCGCCATTCCCACAGGTTTAAATGCAGAAGGCTTACCCGTGGGAGTGCAGTTAGTGGGTAAACCTGCTGACGAAATTACCTTAATTGCTTTAGCCGCTCAATTAGAAGCCGCTAAACCCTGGAATCATCGTCCAACTATCGATTGATTTTAGATCAAATTGGAATTTCAATTAAAAATTCGGCTCCTTCTCCTGGGGTGGAAATGCAGCTTAACTGACCCTGATGTTTGTCTACGACAATCGAGTAGCTAATTGATAATCCCAAACCCGTTCCACTTCCCACAGGTTTTGTTGTGAAAAAGGGATCAAAGATCTTACTCAGCACTGCGTTTTCCATCCCCAGACCATTGTCAGCAATACTAATCACCACGTTTCGACTCTCATTGATGAAAGTCCGAATGGTCAGGGTTGGTTTTTGATTGCAACGCTCGAGGCTTTCTTGTGCTTGTCGCAAAGCGTCTATGGCATTACTGATAATATTCATAAACACTTGATTGAGTGCTGATATGTAACATTTGACTAAAGGCAATTGACCATATTCTGTAATCAATGTAATCTCTGGATATTTGTCACTAGCTTTCAGGCGATGTTGCAAAATTAACAGTGTACTTTCAATTCCCAAGTGAATGTCAACCGATTTAATTTCGGCTTCGTCTAAACGAGAAAAGTTCTGAAGAGAATTAACAATTTTACAGATGCGCTCACTGCCTATTTTCATTGACCCTAATAGTTTAGGTAAATCATCCAGCAGAAATTCTAGGTCAATTTCATCTACTTTATCTTGAATTTTGGGTTCATCTTCAGGATAGATTTCTCGGTATAAACTAATCAACTCAATCAGGGAGTTGAGATACTCATGGGCATAGGTGAGATTGCCGTAAATAAAATTAACGGGATTATTAATTTCATGGGCAATTCCAGCAACTAATTGTCCTAAACTAGACATTTTTTCGGTTTGAATCAGTTGAGATTGAGTTGAGTAAAGTTTTTCAAGGGTGATTTCGAGTTGAGTTGCTTTGGTTCTTAACTCTAGAGTGCGTTCTTCGACTTTTTGCTCTAAAGTATAGGAGTATTCTTCTAATCTATTATAAAAATTAGCATTTTCTAAGGAAATCGCGGCTTGGGCTGTTAACACTTTAAGAACTTCTAGACGATGGTGTGTAAAGACTCCCGGTGTCAGACTATTTTCTAAATAAAGAATACCAATTAATTTTCTGGGGTTAATGATCGGAAAACAGAGTAAACTTTTGGGTTTTTGCTTTTGAATATAAGCATCCGATACGAGAGAGGTTTGAGTGCTGGCATCATCAATGACTAAAGTTTCCTGAGTCCGAAACACATAATTAATGAGAGAAAGGGGGATTTCTGAGCTAGATTCTACAGGTAGTGATTCGAGTACAAAGCTTTGAATAGCTGTGTTTTCTTTCCTCAAAATTGCTGTGGCTTCTATGACTAATTTATTTTCTTTGAGTAAAATTAAAACACATTTATCGGCTCCAGCATTTTCCATCACAACTTTGACTAAAGTAGAAAAGAGTTGATCAAGTTGAATTTCACTGGAGAGAGCCTGGGAGGCTTTGAGAATCGTGGCAAAATCTAGGAGATTAGAATTATTAGTAGAGAGGTTGGTTTGGAGAGTTGGATGAAGAATATCCGAGGGTTTGAACGTAGATATTAAACCGTCAACTGAGTTAAAATGATTGGGTTGTCTTGGCATCAGCATCAGAAGTTTAGGATAGCGTTTTTCTAAGTCTTCAATTTTGGTTATTGCTCCCCAATAGGAATAGCAGTTGTAGGCTTCTTGTAAATAACCGCTCCCCACTTTTTCTTTCCCCCAGTCCAGGTAGAATTTAGCAGCGAGTTCATTAGCGAGTGCTTCTTCTTGGATATATTCATTTTCTTTCGCCCCCAAAATGGCTTTGTCATAGAGATCAAGGGCTGCTAATTTTTGTCCCAAAACTCGGCATTTTTCGGCGGCTACTAAATCCACTTTATGTTGATAATTCATCGGGGCATAATCCGCCCAAAACTGTAACTGAATTTGGTTTGTTTCGACTCGTTTTAAGGCTTCTGATTCTTCCTGTAATGGTGGAGCCAATGGTGCTAGAGCAATCAAAGAATCATAGAAATAAAATAGTGCTTCACCATAGGTTCCAGCACCGCATTTTAAATAAGGTTTAAACTCTGTTATATATTGTTCTGCTTGCTCAATTTTCCAAAACCAAAAGCAAAACGTCAGTTTATACAAATAAAACAAATACACTCCATATAGATCATTGTTCGAGAGCAGCAAAGATATAAATTCTGTCTCTTGAATCGCTTCTCCTGAGAAAATTTCCGGATGTTCTATCCCCTCTAATAAATTTAAAATTCCTTGCCAAGTGATCCGACAATAATTGGCTGCTGTTAATTGATTTAACTGTTCTAAACCCTGAGTATAGGTGCGAGTCTCTTGTTGCAAAATCCCTAAAGGCTGACTGCACCAAAAAGAATAATTACACACAGTGCTAGCACTATAGCCTGCGTGTTCTAGATAGCCAACTTCTACCCCAATGGTATAACTATCTTGTAAAAAAGGCAGGGTTTCTTTGATATGAACAGTTCGGGGTAACATAAAGGTTCCTAAAACATTAAAAACTTCAGGTTTGACGGATTTAATCTTTAATTTTGCAATCACTTTCTGGGCTAACTGACTAAACTTTGTAGCGGTATTGACATCTTTAAATAGATTACATAAAATGATACTATAAGACGTATAAGCAAAAGCTGAAACTGATGTGTTTCCGTACTGAATGGAGAGTTTAACACACAAGGAAACCAACAAAGGATATAAAGGAGAAGCACAGATATAAGCGGCTGCCATAATGCTACTCGCCATCTGCATAATCGCCAATTTTTCAACATCCGTCATCACAGGTAACTGAACTAAATCTTCAATGTCTCGGTTGCCAATTAGTTCTATGATTTCTTGAAATAATTGTTGAATATCGGTTATAGTCGGTGTTTCTGGGAATGTTACACCCAGTTTTTCTAGGAGAGGGAGAGCAATTTCAATGGCTTCAGCAGATTGATTTCGGGAGACATTAGATTTAATTTTGATTCGGTACACATTAACTTGTTCAACTAATGAATGAGCTTGTTCAATAACAAGATTAATAAACTTTTCCATCTGTTCAAAATCACCACACAGTGCCGCTATTTCGGCGGCTAATTCATGTAAAGCTAGAGTCATTTCATAATGTCTTTGCCACGCTTGATTTCCGAGAAAATTGATTCCAATCTGGGCATAAATACGAGCGGCTTGATAGGCGGTGGCGTTTCTCGCTTTGCGACAAGCCATCAGATTGAGTTGGGCTAATTCATCTCGTTCTGTTTGTTCAATAATGAGAGAAGTTCCATAGTTTAATTGATTAACCAGTTCAAAAATACGATCTTCTTTTGTTTCTGGGGAAATTTGTTGTAAAATTAGTTTTCCGATGCGATAATGGGTTTGCTGTTTTTGGTGATCAAGAATTAATGAATAAGCGGCTTGTTGAATGCGATCATGCAGAAATCGATAAGGAACTGTAATCGTTTGTTCCGTTTGTTGAATCTCTGTTTCGTCTTTAAAAAACTTGTAGCTTTCATTCAAAGGAACAATAAATCCTTCTTGTAACGCTTCCCATAAATCAGTCGCCGTTTCGACTTCTGACTGTTCATAAACAATTGCTAACGTTTGTAAATCAAACTGCGCCCCAATACAAGATGCTAACTTCAAAAGATTTTGAGTCGCTGTTGGTAACTTTTGCAACTGTAACGCCATAAACTCCACAACATCATCTGTCAAAGTTTTAGCTTTAATATTGCTCATGTCACATTCCCAATATCCTGCATTAGAATTCAATTGAATCAGTTGATCATCATGCAGTGCTTTCAAAAATTGGGTAGTAAAAAAAGGATTCCCTTGAGTTTTTTGATAAACTAATTCGGTTAAAGCTTGTGCTAGACTCAATTGACAACTTAAAGTATCTGCGATTAATTGATTAACATCTCTTTTACTCAAGGGATTGAGGGTAATCGTGTTAACAGTTATCCCCGTTTTTTCAATTTCATTAACAGTTAATATAAACGGGTGAACAGGTGAGACTTCGTTATCACGATAGGCACCCAAAATTAATAAGTGACCTCCATCTTTCATCAGCAATTTTAATAACTTGAGTGAGGCTGAATCAGACCATTGCAAGTCATCTAAAAAAATGACCAATTGATGTTCAACATTTGTAAAAACTTGAACAAATTTTTGGAACACCAAATCAAACCGATTTTGAGCGGCACTTCCCGATAATTCTAAGACTGGGGGTTGTTTTCCGATCAAGAGTTCGAGTTCGGGAATCACTTCAATAATAACTTGTCCATTTTCTCCTAATGCTTGTAAAATTTTGCCATTCCATTCTTGTAATTTCCGATCACATTCTGTCAAAAGCTGTCTGATCAAATCTCGAAAGGCTTGCACAAATCCACTCAAAGGAATATTCCGATTAAATTGGTCATATTTGCCTTTGATAAAATAACCTCTTTGCCTTACAATCGGTTTATGAACTTCATTGATAACTGCGGTTTTACCAATGCCAGAAAATCCGGCAACTAACATCAGTTCGGTGCTGCCTTTTGCCACCCTTTCAAAAGCATTGAATAACGTTTCAACTTCAGTTTTTCGACCATAGAGTTTTTCGGGGATAATAAAACGCTCTGACAAATCCCGTTGTGCAATGGGAAAGGTGGTAATTTTACCCATAGATTGAAGTTGCTGCCAACAGGTTTCTAAATCCTGTTTGAGTCCTAAAGCACTCTGATAGCGATTTTCAGCATTTTTCGCCATCAATTTTATGACAATATCTGACAATACACTAGGAATTTCCGGATTGAATTGGTGTAAATTTGGAGGAATTTTGGCAATATGACAGTGAACCAATTCCATCGGATCTTCACTATAAAAAGGTAATTCCCCTGTTAATAATTGATAAAATGTTACCCCTAAAGAATAAAAATCACTGCGATAATCAATTCCCCGGTTCATTCGTCCCGTTTGTTCAGGAGAAAGGTAAGCCAGTGTACCTTCTAGAATATTCAGATTCTGAATTTCTTGAGTTTCTTTGGGTAATAATGAAGAAATTGAAAAATCAATGATTTTGACTTGAAGATTAGTTGGGTTAATCAGAATATTGGCGGGTTTAATATCTTTGTGAATGATTCGCGCCCTTTGGAGTTGATGTAGCGTTTCAACAATTTGGATAGCGATGGGAAGAAATTGGGCAATGGTTAGGGGTTTGGTTTTAATATATTGGCTGAGGGAAATCCCGCCAAAATCTTCCATGACTAAAACATAACCATTTCTATAGGTTTCGAGACTGTAAGGTTTAATAATATTGGGGATGTCTAGGTTACGAGTAATGATATATTGGTTTCTAAATTGTACTAAATCACTAAAACTTGGATATTTTTCTCGTAATATCTTTAAAACAACGGGTTGATTATTGCTGTTTTTAATGCCTCGATAAACTAAGGTTCTCGAACCCGTATGCAGTTTTTCTTGAATTTGATAGCCAGGAATTTTGACGGTGGTAATTTCCATGATCATCTATGAGATTGAAAGAGGGGCAAGGGAAAAATAATCGCTTTGAAGTTGTAAGGATTTTCAAGACTAGATTTTTCAGAATTAAAGCTGCGTATAGACTCAGAGTAATTGAATTAGGCTTCTATTGTCAATTCTTGCGGCTTATTCTAGCACCGGATTTGTCTAAGTCATCTATTTTACAGATTGTACATCCCGTTTATCCGGACTTGAAATCTCGATCAACCTCCTACAGGGATCAAAACACTCGGTAAACAAGCAAACTCCTCCTATTTTCACGGAAGTCTTTGTCTACATTATTCTTTATATTTTTCGGTTTCTAAAATCAAACTCTGTTCAAACTCTCAGAAATCTTAAAAAAAATTGAAAGATCAAAGGATTAACAATTGGAAAGCAGAGACAAAGGAGTAAATACCTAGACTAGACATCCTCCCAACTCTCACCAGATCTCAAACTTTTTTTGGTACGCTGTTAGCTAAGGCTATTAAGCTAGATTATCAGCATTGAGCTACATCATAAGATAGACAAGGATTCGAGTGAATCTTTGTTGTTTGTATTAGAACTCAACTAAAACCGTGAAATTCCTCGTGTTTCGTCGTTCCGAACCCGACCGCCCTCAACCGCCCCAAGAACCGGGATCAGGTTTAGGAACCTTTGGTGGTGTTTATACGCCCTCGATTTTAACCATCTTGGGTGTGATCATGTACCTGCGGTTTGGGTGGGTGGTTGGACAAGTTGGCTTAGGTGGAACTTTGCTAATTGTTACCCTCTCAACCTCCATTACCTTTTTAACCTCTCTTTCCATTTGTGCGATCGCCACAGATCGAGTGGTTAGAGCAGGAGGCGCTTATTATATGATTAGTCGCTCTCTGGGAATCGAATCAGGCGGGGCTGTGGGTATTCCCTTGTATTTTGCTCAAGCCATTTCCGTGGCGCTGTACACGATTGGTTTTGCAGAAAGTCTTAAAATTACATTTCCCCAGTTAGATGTGAGGGTTGTAGCCCTAATTACCACTATTTTAGTCACAATTGTCGCGATCAAATCTGCACAACTCGCGATTAAAACTCAATATTTCATTATGGCGGCGATCGCCCTGTCGTTGATTGCTTTCGTGAGTGGAAGCATTTCACTCCCCGCACCCTTAGCTGTGACAGACATTGAGTTAGAAATTGCTAATAGCACCGCTAAAGTCGGATTTTGGGCTGTATTTGCGGTGTTTTTCCCGGCTGTGACTGGAATTATGGCGGGGGTGAATATGTCAGGAGATTTACGAGATCCGACAAAATCGATCCCCGTTGGCACCTTAGCGGCTGTGATTACGGGTTATATCATTTATATGATAATTCCCCTGTTTTTGTGGAAAGGTGCCGAAACCGGAGCGTTATTAGCTGATCCCCTGATTATGAAGCGCATTGCCTGGTGGGGGCCTTCAATTTTATTAGGCGTATGGGGAGCCACGTTATCAAGTGCTTTAGGAAGCATTTTAGGAGCGCCTCGGGTGTTGCAAGCCTTAGCACGAGATGGGATTTTACCCCCTTGCTTACGCTTTCTCGGTACCGGAAGCGGTGAACAAGATGAACCCCGGATTGCAACGGTGGTGACTTTAGTTTTTGTGTTGTTTGCTGTAGCAGTGGGAGATTTAAACTTAATTGCTCCGGTTTTGAGTATGTTTTTTCTCACCACTTATCTGGTTTTAAATTTAGCCGCAGGGATTGAAAGTTTCCTCAGAAGTCCTTCTTTTCGTCCGTCTTTTAAGGTTCATTGGCTGTTTTCACTGTTGGGTGTAGTTGGCTGTTTAGGCGTGATGTTTTTAATCGATGCTATAGCGACGGTTATGGCGGCGATTATTGTCTTCGGTATCTATATCTGGCTGGAACGTCGAGAACTCGAAGCCGCTTGGGGAGATGTGCGCCAAGGGATTTGGATGATGTTGGTGAGGCGGGGACTGATGCAACTGAGTTACACGCCTGATACCAAAAATTGGCGTCCTCATATTTTAACCTTCTCCGGCGCTCCGACTAAACGATGGCATCTGGTTGAACTGGCATCGAATTTTACCCATAACCGCAGTTTATTTACCCTCTGTACGGTTTTACCCAGTGGTTCTCGTGATCCCATTCAATGTATGGAAATGGAGGCGACACTGCGCGAATATTTGGAGCGCCGGGGAGTTGAAGGGTTAGTGCGCGTGATTACCGCCACGAATCCTTTTGTTGGCGCTCAACAGTTAATTGATGCTTATGGGATTGGGCCGTTAGTTCCGAATACGATCCTGTTGGGAGATAGTCAATCTTTTCAACGTCGGGATTCTTATTGTCAGATGATTGCTGAACTGAATAAACGAGAACGAAGTATTATTGTTTTTCGTTCTAATCAGCCAGAATTTCAACGTCGTCAACGAATTGATCTGTGGTGGGGGGGGTTAAATGCTAATGGGGGATTGATGTTAATTTTGGCTTATTTATTACGAACCAGTATTGATTGGTGGGGTGCAGAAATTCATTTGAAATTAGTGGTTCCGGATGAAACTGCGGCTCAGGCGGCTCGTTTGAATTTAGCAACATTGGTTGAACGGTTAAGGATTGAAGCCACGCCTAATGTAATTGTTTCTGAAGGAAAACCGTTTCCTGAAATTTTGCATCATTCTTCTTCAAATGCTGATTTGGTTTTCTTGGGGATGGCTCAACCGTCTCCTGGGTTCAATTATGCTGAATATTATGAGGGTTTGCAACAAATGTCTGAAGGTTTACCGCCTACAATTTTTGTTTTGGCGGCTCCGAATTTTGCGTTTTCTGAAATTTTGCAAGAATAAACTCCTGCTCAGTCTTCAGGAATTCTGTTTCTAATCTCAATTGTTAAGACTCAAAATCCGACGCTTCTATTCTCTAGTTTCGTCGGATTTTATAGAGCGAAGCAGTGAGTTTCTGCTTGAAAGTGAAAAGGGATTATGCTACAAGAGTTTTAACAGACCCATTTGGAGTTTGTCTCGCAAGCGTTGGATTTTATGGTTTTCTTCATGGCTGATCGTTGGCTGAATTCGACTCAAAGTATGCAGGAGTTTTTGATCACTACGAGTCAGTTGACCTGTGATGATAATCCGATCAATGACTTTACCAATTGTGGGGGGATTTGCAGCAGACAGAGCTTGAGTATTCATCTTCAATTATTAGCGAGGGTTTTTAGGATCTGTAGATAAGCACAAAAAAACTTAAAACCTTGCTCTCTTGTTAATTCCTGCCTAATCCTGCAATGAGGATTTTAAGTTTAGTTCTGCCTTCTACTTGCCTTATTGTTCAATAATAAGTTTAATAAAATCTTTTGTCAGTAAGAACTAAGTGATGTTGTTGTCAACTGTCTAGTGAGAAAAGTGATCAAAAAGTGATCAAAAAGCGATCAATTTGTGAGGTATTTTTGGATCAACTCTGTTGGCGTTCGATGAACAGCGTTCTAGGGATCAATCAAATTTTATTTTTCAACCGTTAAAACCAGAACAATAGAGCTATAGATCTCGAACACTATAACTCTATTATTCTTTGGAGAATAGTTAAATAAACCAACTCTCAACAGTCCTTAAAATCTTAAACCCTTAAAGGTTATTATCGGGTTTGGACTGAGTCGTTCTCAAAAGTTTCCTCAGCCACATCGGGATATAATGAAGCCCAATCTCTTAAAGCATCTGCTGATTCTTCACCAATTCTTTCTATCCGTTCACCGGGAGCATTTTCAGTTTCAAGAGCTTCAGCTTGCCATTCACCTGTAGTTTTTGGGCGTTGGGAATCATCTTGATGTATGATAGCATCAACTCGATCAGTTATCGCTTGGCTGGGACGTTCAGAAAGACCTGATGTTAACATTAGACATCCCACCAGGATAATCCCTAAAAAATGTTTAACCTGAAAACTTTGCAGCCAACGACTAATGTTGTGTATTGTAGATTGAAAATTCATCACGAGAAAACCTTTTAACTTGTTGATTTGACTTTTGTTTCTGTACTTAACTTCATGTTAGCGATTGAGTCTCGAGTCCACCTCTAACAAAAGGGAGAGAATCAACTCTTATCAGATTCTTGAAGACGGGGGTAGTTAATTTTGCCTAAATGTCTCAAGCTAGACAATCTCTTGCCACAGTTTCGGTACAGTAAAATCAAAACAAGAGAACACAGATGCGAGAAAGTGTAAGCGCGAATGAAAGTTGAGGAAGCCCTAGCCATTTTAGAGAGAACTTTACCCCCAGGTTCCTTAAACACAGTCAAAACCCTAGTCTTTCGACATTCCTGGGAAGGGAAAGGCTATGCAGATATTGCTGAAAATGCAGGTTATGACCCCGATTATATCAAAGGTGTGGCAGCAGGGCTGTGGCATTCCCTCTCAGAAGTCTTAGGACAAAAAGTAACAAAGAAAAATTTTCGCTCCCTACTCATTCAGCGTTTTAGTAGTCTACAAGCCGCAACGCCGACAGCGCCAGACCCGGTTCCCCCAACTCCGACAATAAACGATAACAGTTTTTTCAATATCCCCCCTCTAAAAGATAACCCTTCCTCTCCCTTACAAAACCGTTGGGAATGGGGAGAGGCGCCCGATGTATCCGTTTTCTATGGACGAGTGGATGAACTCGCCAAACTCCAACAATACATTCGACAATTTCCCCAAGCTGGAGATCCCAACCAACGCATAGCCTCTTCTGTACGCCTGTTAGCGGTTTTAGGAATGGGGGGCATGGGAAAAACTGCTTTAGTCGTTAAACTGGTAGAACAGATCAAAAGTGAGTTTGATGTGGTGATTTGGCGCAGTCTTCGGTATGCCCCAGCGCCAGAAACCATTTTAACTCAGCTTCTGGCTTTTATTTCTCCATCGACTTCCGAGACAACAACACCAACTCCGACAACTATGACATCTGGGGGTTCAACCTCTCTCAGCGAGATCGGAGAATTAATTCGCCTCTGTCGAACCTATCGCTGTTTAATAGTCCTCGATAATGTCGAAACCGTTTTACAAGAGGGAACCACAGGACGCTATCGCCTCGGCTGTGAAGGCTATGGAGAACTGTTTCGGGCAATGGGAGAAACGGTTCATCAAAGTTGTCTGCTGTTAACCTCACGGGAAAAACCCCCAGAAATTGCGGCTTTTGAAGGGACAGGACAGGCGGTGCGTTCTTTTTTATTAGAAGGTTCACCAGATGCAGCGATCGCTTTCTTGGAACCTCTCCAGGGTTCACCGGAACAAAAAAGAAGTTTGTGTGAACTTTATGGTAATAGTCCTCTGGCTTTAAAGATTGTTTCTACGGCTATTCAAGATTTATTTGAAGGGGAAATTACTCAATTTATAGAACATCGTTCAGTTATTTTTAATGGAGTCCGTCGCTTACTCGATCCGCAGTTTCAACGTTTGTCTGCCTTAGAAAAGACAATTCTGTTTTGGTTAGCGATAGATCGCGGAAAAACCACAGTCAAACAGTTACATCGAGATTTAATTCCCCCGGTTTCTCAAGCCAGTATTTTACAAGCTTTGGAGTCTTTATCTTGGCGATCGCTAGTCAAACGAGAAGGACGCAAAAAAAGCGAGAGTAGCAAGAAAAAGACGGAGGAATATTACTACACTATCGAACCGATGGTGATGGAATACCTCACCCATTGTCTCACCGAAGAAATTGTTCACGAGTTGACTACCGGAGCGATCGAGCGATTTGCCACCCATACCCTGATTAAAACCACTGTAGATCGAAGCGTGCGAGAACATCAACGGGCTTCAATTTTAGAACCCATTGCCCGGGCGCTACAAATGACGTTTAGTTCTTCAAGGGCGTTGTTAGAACAGCTTCAGACCATTTTAGAACGACTCCGACAGATGGAAAAGCAGGGGTCTGGTTATGGGGTGGGAAACTGGTTAAACCTCTGTGTTCGACTGCAAATTGATTTGACGGGTTATGATTTTTCTCATCTAACCGTTTGGCACGCTGATCTACAGCAGGTGAATTTGCATGAGGTGAATTTTGCCTATGCTAATCTTTCTGATTCTCTGTTTGCCGCGACTGTGGGGGAAATTACCGCGATCGCTTTTAGTGGAGATCAGAATTATTTGGCATCCGGAAATATTTGGGGGGAAGTCCGCTTGTGGTCAATGCGATCGCTCAATCAAGAACGGTTGATGAGTCCCTCTCATCGGGGGGGAGTTACAGCCCTGGCTTGGAGTGCGGATCGGCAAACTTTAGCCAGCAGTAGTCAAGATGGTACGATTCGTCTATGGGAAGTCTCCACAGGTCACTGTCGTCAGGTGTGGTCGGCTCATCATGGGGGTGTGAATGCTTTGGCTTGGAGTCATTTGGGTCAGATGTTGGCAACTTGTGGCGAAGATGGGATGATTCGGGTTTGGGATGTTCGCCGAGGGACGGTGCATCAGGAAATGGCGGTTAAAAGTCGGGTTTGGGCGATCGCCTTGAGTCCCAATGATTGGCTAGCCAGTGCTGCGGAAGACTCAACGATTCAGTTATGGGATATTAATAGTGGGGATTGTATAAAGACGTTAACCGGACATCTTGAGGGAGTCAGGTGTTTAATCTTTCCTGTGGTGAATTCTCCATGGGAGGGTTTGCAGATGGGAACCTCACCTCAAGGGGAAATTTCCCTGCTGCTGGGGGAGAATGGAACTGGGGAACCGGGAACCCAGGCTCCGATTTTGGTGAGTGGGAGTCGCGATCGCACCTTAAAGCTGTGGGATCTCAGTACAGGAAGCTGTTTGCAAACGTGGCGGGGACATACTCAGGGGATTGAGTCGATCGCCAGTAGTGGGAGTGAAGCGATTTTAGCCAGTGGGAGTGAGGATGGAACAGTAAAATTATGGAACCGCTACACCGGACAGTGTTGGAAAACATTACACCATACTTGTGATCCCATTCGTGCTTTAGGGTTTAGCCCCAATAGTCAGATCTTAGCGATCGGCACTTGTGAAGGAACAATTCAACTTTGGAATGTACAAACCGGACAGTATCAAGAGACGTTGAGGGCCTCTGGAGCCTATGAAGGAATGAATATTACTGGGGTGACGGGTTTAAGTGTTGAGCAAGTTCGCCGGATCGTTGCTCTAGGGGCTTTGACTTCAAGTTTTGATTAGGGAGAAAAATTAATGAGAAATACTTGCAATAGACTTGAGGTTCTGTTAATCTAGACTAGAGGTAAAAAGTTGGGTGGGTGTGAGCTATGAATCGGTCAGAACGGTACAAGTATCAGCTGTGATCTCTGATACTCGGTTAGTCTGGCCCGATCTGAATTCAGGGGTAAGAGTTTATTGATATAAACTCTTAAAAAGTACGAGTGATTAATTAGACCTCAACAGATAACCTCTGTGTTGTTGGTGAAGTGATAAATTTGCTGAAAGTGCAATTCAATTGTGATTCTAGCAATAACTCTGACAAAAGAGATTGAGGAGAAAAGGGCTTAACCCAATTCTCCTTTTTTTTACCCGAATTTCCCCTGAAAAAAGAAAATCACTAATGAGAATAAGTCTTAAGAAAAATAGAATAAATAAGAATAAATTGCATTTAGCTGCCATTATAAACCTATACAGTTAGGAAGGAGATCCGTTAACCATGCAAAGTTACGGCAAATCTGAAGTTCAATATGGTTGGTGGGCCGGAAACGCCCGTTTTGCCAACCAATCCGGTTTGTTTATTGCCGCCCACGCAGGTCAAGCCGCCTTAATTACCTTTTGGGCTGGGGCTTTCACCTTATTTGAAATTTCCCGCTTTTCCCCAGAAATCCCGATGGGAGAACAGGGGTTGATTCTTTTACCCCATCTGGCAACCTTAGGCTTTGGGGTCGGCGAAGGCGGAACCATTGTTGACACCTATTCCTATTTTGTTATTGGAATGGTTCACCTGATTTCATCAGCCGTTTTCGGAGCGGGAGCGTTGTTTCATACGTTCAAAGCACCGGAAGATCTCAAAAATAGCTCTAGTCCGGCGAAAAAGTTCCATTTTGAGTGGGATAATCCTAAACAATTGGGGATTATTTTAGGACATCACCTGCTATTTTTGGGAGCCGGGGCGTTATTACTGGCAGGAAAAGCCATGTTTTGGGGCGGACTTTACGATGCGACAACCCAAACGGTTCGCACTGTTTATAATCCTACCCTAGATCCCTTTGTGATTTACGGCTATCAAACCCATTTTGCCTCCCTCAATAGTTTAGAAGACCTAGTCGGGGGTCATATTTATGTGGGTGTGCTGTTGATTTTAGGCGGAATTTGGCACATTGTTAAAGAACCCTTACCCTGGGCGAAACGGGTGTTAATCTTCTCCGGAGAAGCGATTTTGTCCTATTCTTTAGGCGGAATTGCCTTAGCGGGGTTTGTCGCGGCTTACTTCTGCGCGGTGAATACTCTGGCTTATCCCGTTGAATTTTATGGCCCTGTTCTTGATATTAAGTTGGGAATAACGCCCTATTTTGCCGATACCGTCGAACTTCCCCTCGGCGCCCATACTTCTCGTTCTTGGCTGGCAAATGCTCATTTCTTCTTAGCGTTTTTCTTCTTGCAAGGCCATCTGTGGCACGCTTTACGAGCAATTGGCTTTGACTTCAAACGAGTTGAACAAGCCTTTGATGCGGCGGGAACTCCACCTACAACAGTTGTTGAGAAATAGTTGCTCAACTTAGAAACCCGGTTTCTCGCCTAAAACGGCTTACACCAACGAGAAACTGGGTTTTTCCAGGGACTACCCCGTAAATTTTTTGAAAAATTATTGCAAAATACTTGCAATAGGTAAAGAAATCTGGTAATTTAGAATCAAGGAGAGTTTGAAAACACAGAGCAAATATCGAGCAACAACAGCTAGAGAATTTTGCCGAACACTTGAGAATTAATAGCATTAATTTTTGAACCCATTCAGCCCCAGTTTAAGATCAGAACCTTTTCCTCTGCTTAAATTTGAACGCTGAAGATTGTTTTGAAGTCTAACTTTACGGAAGGAGAAATCATGTCAAAAATTGGTTTATTTTTCGGGACAACCACCGGAAAAACAGAAGGGGCGGCGGAAATGATTCAAGCCGAATTTGGCGGGGATAGTATTCTCGAACTCCATGATATCGCGGAAGCAGAATTAGGAGATTTAGAACAGTATGATTGTCTGATTATTGGCTGTCCAACGTGGAATATAGGCGAATTGCAAAGTGATTGGGATGGCTTATTTGAAGAACTGGATCATGTCGATTTTACCGGAAAAAAAGTCGCCTATTTTGGAACAGGAGATCAAATCGGTTATGCCGATAACTTTCAAGATGCGATGGGAATGTTAGAAGAAAAAATTTCGGGTTTAGGCGGAACCACTGTCGGACATTGGCCCGTTGATGGGTATGAACATGAAGCCTCAAAAGCCGTTAAAAACGGTAAATTTGTCGGTTTAGCTTTAGATGAAGATAATCAATCTGAACTGAGTGAAAAGCGCATTAAAACTTGGGTCAAACAACTTCAGACCGAGTTTGGAATTTAAGCTTTAAATCAGCAAACCAGTTACAGGAGACAGAGGAGACAGTTTACAGTAACCCATTCTATTCTCTGTTTCCCGTTTCTGCATTACTCAAGCTTTTTAACAATTTAATATCAAAAATTCTGTTATTAAAAACAGTTTACTGTTTAAACTGTAAACCTATCCAATGGAGTCATTCTTATGTCACGTTTACCTGATGCACTTTGGTTGAATACCAGTCCGAGTTTACGACATTTTGACCAAGAATTAGTCAATCAATTATCACAAACCGTTCGACTGGGGTATTGGGAATATAGCCAAAGTTTAGACGAACCCAGTTCTCTAGATATCGCCGTTACATTAGTCCATGATTATCTCAAATCCCACGATAAACCGATTCATTTAATTGGTCATAGTACCGGAGGTTTACTGGGATTAATGTATGCTCAAAAATATCCTGAACGAGTTAAATCGTTAACCTTATTATCCGTTGGAGTTCATCCGACAGTAGACTGGAAAGCTCATTATTATGTGCAGTTTCAGTTATTACCCTGTAGTCGTCAAATTCTCCTCGAACAAACCGTTGAAACGTTATTTGGGTATCAGAAACCCAGTACCAGACAACGGTTAATGTTAATGCTAGATCGAGACTTAACCGAATCCCTTTCTGTACATTCTTTAATGCAACGCATGAGTATGACTCCCATCCCCGTTTCAGTTCCTTTAATGGCTTGTGGAAGCGAAGACGATGTGATAGTTGATAATCAGGAATTACAAGGATGGAGAAGTTTGTTAAAACCCGGTGATCGTGTTGTACAAGTCGCTCAAGGGGGTCATTTTTTCCATCACTTTTTCCCCCAATTAATTCAAGAAAAAATTCTAAATTTTTGGCTAGAAACTGAATGGTTCTCCAGTCAAGGTGAATCCCGCAAACCAATGATTTCAATGAAAAGCTAAGTTGTTCATTAAACAGGCGTGAACTGTTAATTTTTAGGTCAGAATTGTGATGATTCAAGTGGTTCTACTGAGTGTAACGCTTAATCCCATTCGCTGTCTTTATTCAATGAGTGCTTTGGGATTAATTGCCTTCTTTGTGTGGAGTGTACAACTCGCTTTCCGAGAAGGAATGCTTAATCTCAAACGCTTACATAGTATTCCTTGTAGTCGCTGTGCTTATTTTACCGGAGATTATCGCCTCAAATGTACGGTTCATCCTAAACTTGCACTCACAGAAGAGGCTTTAGAATGTCGGGATTTTGAATCGAATTGCGGAGAAAAACTACGCTTACAAGAAGTTTATTCTTCCCATTGTGGTGCAACTAATGTGGTGCGTAATCTCCAACGTCCATCTCGCTGAATGAGTTCTAAAAGACCACTAGATAAGTCTTGTTGGAGATAGGGACTTTCTAACACGTCCCAATTTCCTAAAACCCGTTCTTGACCATTAATAGTTCCCCGTCCTATCCCGCCATTCGGTTCATAAATTATGTTTAAATGGTCGCCAGTGACAGATTTATAGGATAGTTCACCTATATTCTGAACCAGGCGATCATTAATTTCTGTTCGATCTAAACTTCGAGTTAAAGCCTCAAAATCTGAAGCATCACTTTGAGAAATAACTTCCGTGATCCAAGCTGTATTCACTCCATTTGCAGCTAACACTTGATCCTCGGAATAGCGTTCTGAAACTTGCGGTTTCCAGTCGATAGTATCTCCCCAAACCCTGACACATAACCAAGTATTTTCAACCTGCCAAATATACCAATTATTGTAGCGTTGCGGTTCACCATAACGAGTCGGAAGCACTAAATGAGAACGGGGAGGAACACCTGCGGCGAGATCGCGTTCATTCAATCTTAATAGATAGAGAACCGTTCCTTTTTCCTGCAAAAATTGATCACCAGGAGAATTCCCCGCAGCTATCGGACTGTGATAAGTTCCCCCCAAACTCACCACTGCATTATTAACCCCTTCAGGGTCACGGATCACCAGTTTATAGGTGGTATATTGAGCATTAATTGTTCCTTGAACTTGATAAGAACGAAACGGAATTAACAGCGTTGCTAAACTATAATCTTCTGTAATATAAAAGGTTTCCCAAAATTGATTATCCTGGTGATAACTATAGTAACCGGGATGACTGGCTGTTAATAAAAACGGCAACCCCACCTGTTTTTTCGCTAAAGCCGTCATCTCTGCCGGAGGACGGTAGGAACTCAACGCCGCCGGAACCCCAACCCAGGCGAATTTTTGAGGAATACGGGGGGCTATTTCTGGGTCTGAACCCCACCACACCCAAGCCACAGCACTTAACTCACTCCCATCCCAGGTTCCACGATCAAACCCCCGACTTTCACCCCCGCCTGCGGTTCCCCAACTCAAACGAACCGCCATATTTGCAGCTAACCAGTCGAGAGTGGCTTTCGCTAGTTGTCGAAGTTCAGGGGTTTTGCCAAAATCATAGAGATTGAGTAAACCCGCGATCGCATAACCGTAGTAAGTTGAAGAATGGAACTCCCCTTGACCAATGGTTAGAAATTTATTCAATTCGGCACGTAACCAGGCTTCATTTGTTGCCGCCACACCGGGGGCTGCGTTAGGCCAACCGCTTCCATCCATTAAAGCCAACCCCGAACCTCGCTGCATAAACATATGATTTTCGGTGCCTTGTTCCATCCATTCGATCACTTGGGGACTGTCTAACATTTGGCGATAGGCATTGTCTAAGTCGGGGGGAAGCTGATCGCGAAATAAAAAGAAAATGCGGATATCGTGAATTGAGCGAAAATGATAGAGGTCAGGGCGATCTTGGTCTAAACTGCGTAAAAACGGCCAGAGTGTCTCCGGGTTGTATTGTTCAGGTAAACTCAGACGGGCGAGAATAACTGGAAGCAGGTATTTATGAGGATCACCCAGGTTGATGCGTCGCCACCACTGATCGAGGCGTTCTAAGTCTTCGGAAGCGACTCTCTGACGGATCGCGAGGCTACGCTGTTGAAAGGCTTGTTCGGCGTCGTTGTCCCAGAAGCGATCGCCTTTGGGAGAACGGTTCTCATTCAATGGAACGTTAGAGGCGATCTCCGTCCTTTGACTCGAACAACTAAGTATAAAGACGAAAAGACTGATGGCAAAGGGTTTGAGCTTCATTGGGTTTTCTCCAAGTCAGGGGATGAGGGAATAATTTTTGGCTTCTGTGTATCTATTCTGAGAAAATTGCTGTCATTTTTGCGTGTTTTCACGGAAAAGGCTGTTTTAAAACGCAAAAAAAAATCCGTATTTCATACATTGTGGCGACATAGGTTTCCTTGATATCTTATTTACAGATGCATAGAGAAACACCCCAGATTGACCCCGTTTCATCAGACGGGGTTTTATTTATTTTAGGATGTCCCGGCAAACTAGATATGATTTTGGGGAACAAAGATATAATAGAAATTAATTTAAACTGACTTTTCTGACAAACGATCTACTATGTTAAAGTATTTAATCACTGCTTTAGCGACGTTGGTGTTAGTCTTGGTGGGCGCTAGTGTTTTCACTCCGGTTAATGCTACAAATGCCACAACTGAGGATCCCCAAGTCTACATTTGGGATTATGCTGCTCTTGGCAGTCACCAAGTGGTGTGTAAACAGGTGGTCTTTCATACCTTTTCTCGCCCTCTACCGAAAGGCTTGGACGTCCAACCCGCTCAGATTTCCTCACAGGTTGTTGATCAAGGCTATTGCGCCCAGTTAACCAAGCCGAAAGCCTAATCTCAACCTATCCTATCTATGGTAAACGGGGGTGACTACTCCCCGCTAGAAAATCAAAGTAGGATGGGCATTACCCCATCCTATCAATACTATTCAGCCTATTCTGATTTAATCTCTAGTTGGCTTGTTTTTTCAGACGAGTTAAACCTGCACCTAACGCACCCAATATCAGTAAACCTGCTGCTGTTGTCGGTTCAGGTACGGCTTTGAAAGTGGGAGCAAACTGAGTTTCTCCTGTATTGTCTCCAAACAGTTCGGCGGTTTGTAAACAATCTTCAGTACAAACATCAAAGGGATTTCCAGCGATTGTCAGTAAAGCTTGATTTTGACTATTTATATCTCCGAATTTCTCTGAGTTTAATTCTAAATTCAGATTAGTTGTGTTGGCAAAGAAATCAGTTGCAAATTGGGCTGCTGTGATCTTTTTACCTTCCACATTAAATAGATTAGAGAAGTTAGGAAGTGTAGTAAAATCCAATCCAATTAAAGAATCAAATACTGGATTAGTTGTAGAGGTCAGGATAACAGACGTTGCTGAAACATTGTCTCCTTCAGGGACTTCTAGTATTCCTGAAACGGTTCCCTCTATGCCACCAATAACGTTAGAAAAGTCCCATGTAAAAGTTGCAGCTTCTGCTTTGGGTGCTTCAAAGGCGATCGCAGTAGATAAAACAACAGCAGTCGCTACAGTAGATGTAACTTGGTTTACGATATTTTTGAGAGTCATCGTTAGATAATGAGGTAGAAGTGGATAACTAGATTGCTGGTAGAAAAGCAAGTTACAATAGAGATAGTTAATCCCCTTGAAACTCGTTGAAATCTCTTCCCGTTAACTTGAAAGCATCAGGTTAACAGAACATTCCCCGATTTCAATGAACACAATTATCGGGCTTGACTTGATTTTAAAAATCTATTGAGGTGGGTAAAAATTCTATAATTTCACCCAAACACCTACCCTATTCGGAACTTAAATCTTGATGAACTGCTAGGCTTTCCCGTGTAACTGGTTATTGAAATTGGGAAGTCTGCTAAAAGAAATTTCTGAACACATACTAATTAGATTAACTCAGTTATAGCAATAGCTCAACCGTATTTTTACGGAATCTTTAAACTTAATGTATGATTAGAATCGTCAACTTTACAAAACAGGGGGTTATGTGAAGGCATTTGCTGAGGGTCGGGAAGGGGTTAGGGGAGAGGTCAAACAATCCCCTAAAAGCCCTGGGGCTTGAACCGTTACTCCCGATCTTCAGACCGAAATATTAATCATTTTCTCCCAGTTCTTTATTTAAATTCCAAGCTGCGCTAATTAAGGCTAAATGAGTAAACGCTTGCGGGAAATTTCCTAACGCTTCTCCTGTAGCGCCGGTTTCTTCAGCATAGAGTCCTAAATGGTTGGCATAACCAATCATCCCTTCAAACATTAAACGAGCAGATTCTAGACGTTTTTTGTCGAGATGTCCCGAACGAGTTAAAGCTTCAACTAACCAAAACGTACAAATATTAAACGTGCCTTCTTCCCCTTCTAAACCATCATGGGTTTCATCAACATTGTAGCGATAAACCAGATTATCAGAAACCAATCCTCCCTGATCGGGGGGCTTATTCATTGCCTCTAAAGTTTTCAACATTCGTGGATCAGTAGGAGAGAGGAAAAACACCAAAGGCATCATTAAATTAGCCGCATCAAGAGTATCACTGCCATAATATTGCATAAAAGCTTGTCGTTCTTCGTTCCACCCTTTTTCCATGATTTCTTCATAGATTTTATCGCGAATTTCTAACCACCGTTGACGTTCACCCGGAAAAGAACGTTTATCCGCCAGTCGTATCGCCCGATCTAAGGCAACCCAACACATTAAACGAGAATACACAAACGCCTGTTCATCTCCTCGCATTTCCCAAATGCCTTGGTCTTTCATTTGCCAATGATCACAAACCCAATTAATCAGTTTTCGCAGTTGAGTCCAAAGTTCATAAGAAATGGGAGTACCATATTTATTGTACAAATAAACCGAATCCATCAATTCGCCGTAAATATCTAATTGAAGTTGTTTATAAGCTTCATTCCCAATGCGAACCGGACTCGATTGACGATATCCTTCTAAATGATCCAGGGTTTCTTCTGTTAACACATGACGACCATCAATCCCATAAACAATTTGTAGTGTACCATCGGGATTAAGTTCTTTACAACGAGCTTCTATCCACTCCATAAATTTTTCGGCTTCTTCTGTGAAACCAATTCGCATCAAGCCATATAAAGTAAAAGCCGCATCCCGTATCCAAGTATAGCGATAATCCCAGTTTCGTTCTCCGCCAATGCCTTCGGGTAAACTACAAGTTGGTGCCGCAATAATTGCCCCCGTCGGTTCAAATGTCAGTAATTTTAACACTAACGCCGAACGTTCTACCATTTCCCGCCAACGTCCTCGGTAGGTACATTTAGACAACCAATGACGCCAATAATTAACGGTTTGTTTAAATAGTTCTGTGGCTTGGGAAGGTTTGATGGGTAAACCGCAACCCCCTCCCGCTTCAGTCCCTTGCAAAACAAACACCGCTATTTGCCCCGCTTCTAGGGTAAATTTAGCGCAGACGCCTTTGTTTTGGGGTTCGAGGGGAATATCGGTGGCGAGTCCTAAATTTAAGCTTGAGGAGTAAAAACAGGCGCCTTTGGGGGTGATATCAACTTCGTGTTCATCCCGACAGTAGTTGAAAGCGGGTTCACATTCTGCCAAGAAAGTCATACTTCCCCGCACTACTCGCACTTCTCGAATTAGGGAATGATAGCCGATTTCATCTTCGCCTAAACCCACAGGCATAAAATCAACAATTTCGCCCACACCATCCGAGGTTAAAAAACGGGTAATTAGAATATTACTTTCTGGCCAGTATAGTTGTTTTTGGGTAACATCAGCAAGGGCTGGAGCGATTTTGAAAAATCCGCCTTTGTTTTCATCTAGAATTGAGGCAAACACGCTAGGTGAGTCGTGATGAGGAAAACAAAACCAGTCTATTGAGCCATTGCGTCCTACCAAGGCGGTAGTGTACATATTGCCAATAATACCGTAATTTTGAATCGGTTGATAGCTCATTATTTAGCTTAAACGAAATTAAATACTGTACTTTATCCCCCTAGAGAGGGATGTGTCGTCAGGGCTTTCGCAATCTGGCGGCCTTTCCTTGATAACATTACATTTACAGCAAGTTCTGTATCTGTAAGGTATATTTTAGGTTTAATCCTCTGCCCCCACTTTGTTATTAGTGAGTTTATGATGCTATCTAACCTTAACCCCCATCGTCGGGAGCCTCTTAATTTTAATTCCTCAACAAAAATTTTAGCGATTTTAGGCGCAGGTGCTTGGGGTTCAGCGTTGGCAGGTTTAGCACAGTATAATGGTCATCAAGTGCGGATTTGGTCACGCCGTCAGGGGAATTCTTTAAATGATGTTCTTGCCGATGTAGATTTAATTATTTCTGCAATTTCAATGCCTGGAGTTTCCCCCATTGCAACTCAAATTCAACAGATAAAATTACCCAAGAATATTCCGATTGTTACTGCAACCAAAGGACTCGATACCGAAACCACTCGCACTCCGTCTCAAATTTGGTCGGCTTGTTGTTTAGATCATCCTATTGTTGTGCTTTCAGGCCCCAATTTGTCGAAAGAAATTGAACAAGAATTACCTGCAACAACTGTTGTTGCGAGTCAAGATATTAACGCGGCAAAAATAGTACAGCAGGTGTTATCTTCTAAGCGATTTCGTGTCTATACCAGTCCAGACCCACTAGGAACTGAGTTAGGTGGAACGTTAAAAAATGTAGTGGCTATTGCCGCCGGGGTTTGCGATGGTTTACACTTAGGAACGAATGCCAAATCAGGATTATTAACCCGTGCTTTAACTGAAATCATTAAAATCGGAACTCATCTCGGTGGACAAGCTGAAACCTTTTTGGGGTTATCCGGTTTAGGGGATATGTTAGCCACCTGCAATAGTTCTTTAAGTCGTAATTACCGTGTGGGTTATGGACTCGCCCAGGGGAAAAATTTAAAACAGGTTTTATCCGATTTAGGAAGTACCGCAGAAGGGGTGAATACAACCAATGTATTAATCGAAATTGCCCGTAGAGAACAGATTAATGTGCCAATTTCTTGGCAAGTTTATCAACTTTTAAACAATCAAATTACACCCCAACAAGCTGTAGAAGCTTTAATGGAACGAGACTTAAAATCTGAATTTTCAGAAGAAATTCTTTAACCGAAAATGTAACAGTTATAGTGCTACGCGCAGGCAATAGGCAAAAGGTGAAGCAGTGCGATCTTGGTGGTTTCCATCAAGGAGCAACTGCTGAACCCGAAGGGCAAAAGTAAGACTAGAAAATATTTTCAGCTTCTTAAAAAGTTTGGCAGGACGGAAACCGACACCGCCAACTTTTCGCTTTTATCAATGTCCTCACCCTAATGCGTAATGCTGTATTTAAATCGTAGGGGGGATGAATACAGTTGTGATTGATCAGTCGCTTTACTACACTCAATATAGCTCTATTTTAAAACATGATGAACAAATTCAAACTACCAGACACCCTGGTAATTTCTGCTGTTATTCTTCTGCTAGTTATTGTTCTAACTTGGATAATTCCAGCCGGAGAATATACCCGAGAAATCGTTGAAAATCGCAGTATTGTTATCCCCGGTTCCTATCAGCTTGTAGACTCATCACCTCAAAGTTTCTTTAGCTTTTTTATCGCTCCCGTACAAGGGTTTATTTCTGCGGCTGAAGTCATTACATTTATCTTCTTTGTGGGCGGTGCATTTGGGATGGTAAACGCCACAGGTTCTATTGATGCAGGACTCGAAAAAATTGTTCGTTTAACTCGGAGAAATCCGGCTTATAAATGGGTGATTATTCCCCTATTAATTTTGGCTTTTTCCTTCTGCGGGGGTAGTTTTGGAATGAGCGAAGAAATCCTCGTGTTTGTATTAATTACCATTCCCTTAGCCCAAGCATTAGGCTATGATACTCTAACAGGTGTTGCAATTCCTTTTGTCGGGGCAGGCGTTGGGTTTGCGGGGGCCTTTTTAAACCCATTTACGCTAGGAATTGCCCAAAGCATTGCACAGGTTCCTCTGTTTAGTGGAATGGGTTACAGACTGTTGGTTTGGACAGTGTTTTCTGTGATGGCGATCGCTTACATTTTGTGGTATATTTACCGTCAAGATATTAATCCCCAAAACAGTCTATTATATTCCGTTGAAACGGCCACCCTAGCAGAAAATAAAGTTCGAGAATATCCCCTCACGTCTAATCGAATTATCGTTTTAATCCTATTTTTACTGACAATTTTTACCCTAGCTTGGGGTGTAACCACACAAGGATGGTATATTACCGAAATTGCCGGATTATTCTTCGGTTTAGGTGTTTTTTCAGCCTTAATTGGGGGACTTTCACTGTCTCAAACCACAAACGCTTTTGTTTCCGGTGCAAAAGAAATGATGATGGCTTGTTTAATTGTAGGGTTTTGTAAGGGGATTTTAATTGTCGCCACAGAAGGGAAAATTATCGACACAATTTTATTTCAAATTACCCAAACGGTTGAAAATTTACCTGCGGTGATTTCAGTACAAGCAATGTTTTGGTTTCAAGCTATTTTAAACTTTTTTGTTCCCTCCGGTTCAGGACAAGCGGCGTTAACTATGCCTATTATGGCACCTTTAAGCGATTTACTCGGTATTTCTCGACAAACCGCAGTATTAGCCTTTCAAATGGGAGATGGTTTAAATAATTTAATTCTTCCCACCAGTGGCGTAACAATGGGGGTTCTTTCTATTGCCAAAATTCCCTATGAAATTTGGTTACGTTGGATTATGCCATTAATGATGGGTCTATTTTTAGGGGCGATGTTTTTTCTGTTTGTTGCGGTTCAAATGGGTTGGAGTTAAACTCGGTTACACTTGAGGAAATAATGCTATGGAAAATCCAAATCAAACCTTAGATGAATCGCAATAGGAACTCAACCTATGACAAAGAACTAAAGTGATTTCCTAATAGCCAAAGTCATCTAAAGATGACTCAATTTTTGTGCAACAGTCCTCTTGAGAGGACTTAAACTTTTAGCCATAGAATTGATTCTCTGTCTCTCTGAGTGTAAAATTTTTCTAACATCCCGCATCCCCAATAACGGCAATTTCTAAGGTTTGACCCGCTTGTTCAATTTGTAGAGTTCCCAGGGGAATTTCAACAGATTCTATTTCTCCTTTTTCTCCAAGTTCCACATCAACCTTTACCTGAGTTTCTCCATCTTCACTGACAAACGTTTGTGAGGTTTTTTGTCCGTAAAACACTTCTCCCGTTGCTTCGGTTTGATTGAATTTAACCCATTCTCCGTTAATTTTCATTAGAGTTGAATTGTCTGCAATTCCATTAAAAAAGACTGTGGCTTCATAAGGATTACTTCCAGGTTTCCACAGACTCATGCCACAACCTCCACCTCCACTATCAAATAACTCATCCATCGTAAAACTTTCGACTTTGGGAACTGTTGCAATTTCTGTTACAGATTTTATATGAGAGGAATTGGTTTCAGTTTGACGGGTTTGAGAGATGACTGTTTCCTCAAAAGTATGACTGACAGAAGATTGGGGAGTACAAGCAGATACACTGGCAAATAATAACAGTGCAAAGCTAGATTTGAGGATAGTTGTCATGGTGTTTTTCTCCAAAATTACCTATTAAACTGCCGACTAATCATTTACATTCGACAGATTATTACTATGACTCTATAGAAAATAAATTGTTTCTGAAAAGTCAGGAAAATCTGGAAAATTGCACCGATGAACTAGAAATGAATCACAAACCCCAACCCCAACAGCAACCCACTCCAAAAATGTAGAGAAACCGCAATATATTTACAATTACTCACCAACTCCGGTTTATCGTGATTTAAACCCACATGACGACAAAGTTTAATTGCAGAAGGTAAACCGACAAAACTCAATAGCGTCCAAACGGGAAACGTTCCTAAAATAATACCAATCCCGGTAATTGCAAAGATTATACCACAAAAAATAGGCAAAAGTTGCGCTCCCCGTTGCGTTCCTAAACGAACAATTGGGGAATATTTACCCGCAGCTAAATCATCTTCGACTTGATGAAAATGGGAACAAAATAAAATTAACGTCGTTGAAATTCCGAGAATCATTGAAGCTGCAAAACTCACACTCGACCAACTCTGAGTCTGACTATAATAAGCCGCAGAAACCGCTAAGGGACCAAAGGCAAAAAAGCAGAGAAATTCCCCTAAACCTTGATAACCTAAGCGAAAAGGCGGCCCTTGATAGAGATATCCCAGGAAACAACAACCCAGAATTAAACCCATAACTGTTAAGTCTTTTTGCCACCAACAAATTAAAATAATTTCTAGTATTCCCAGTGTTAAACACAACAAACCAATCGCAAAAACAAGCTGCTTTTTCCCGGTTAAATTAACGAGAGAATGGGATTTGTTTTTGTCAATTCCTGTTTCAGAGTCAAACACATCATTATGAATATTTTCCCAGGCTAATATTAAAATTGCCGCACTCATCAACGTGGTAAAAACAACCCAATTGATATATTTTTGTTCAAACCAAGCAATAGCTGTTCCTAACCATATCGGCATAATTGCAACGCTATACATGGGCGGTTTAATTGCCGCTAACCACAGTTTATTTTGATTGATTTCTGTAATCAGTTTTGTTGTCATAATTTGAGTTTAAATGAGTCGAGATGAACTTAAAAATTTACAGCGTTTGTTGAAATTTTGGTTTGTTTTCCAGTTAACACCGTGAGTCGAAAATTACTCGAAGGAACGATGGTTATCCCTCGTCTAACAGGTTTAACAACATGAGTTTGATTAAATGCTAATTGATAGTTTAACAAAAGAGTAGCTAAAATTAGCTTCATTTCAAACAAAGACAGCGCCATCCCAATACAGCTACGACTTCCGCCCCCAAACGGGAAATATTCATAGGGCGAAAATTTTCGTTCTAAAAAGCGATTGGGGTTAAACTGTTTAGACTGGGGATAAACGGACTCCCGACGATGGGCTAAATGAATACAAGGCACTAAGATTGTACCTGAATTAAACTGATAATTCTCAATTTTGACACTTTCTTTAACAACTCTCGGTTGAGAAATTAATGCAATCGGATGAATTCTTAACGTTTCCTGACACACCGCATTCAGATAAGGCAGTTGGACAATATCCATCGGTTCAGGATATTCACCCAAACTGTTTAATTCTCGCACTAATCTTTCTAAAACATAAGGATAACGATGAATCCAATAAAACGCCCAAGCTAAAGCCGAAGCTGTGGTATCATGTCCTAACAGTAATAAAGTGATTAACTGATCTCTTAGTTCTTGATCACTCAGGGCATTCCCCGCTTCATCTCTAGCCGCAATTAACAGAGAAAGAACATCTTCCCCTAAAGGTTTTGTGTGACGTTCCGCAATTTCAGCATAAATTAAATCATCAATTTGTTGTCGTTGATCAAGAAATTTACCCCAGGGACTCCAGCTTCCTAAATTTTGTTGTAAAGGCGGTAAAAAAAACTGAATTGAATTCAGAGGTTGATTAACACCTTCTAAATAGGGTTCAAGTCGATGCTTGAGTTGAAAATAACGTTGATTTTCCGGAAGTCCTAAAACCACTTTCAAAATCACTTCTAAAGCAATTTCCGAGGTATAATCTCGAATTGCAATACAAGCACCCGGATACCAATTTTGAGTCGCTTTTAGGGATAAATTACAAATCCTTTGACCATAAGCCGGGAGTTGTTTACCATGTAAAGGCGGCATCAATAATTGACGCAGACGTTGATGACGTTTCCCATCACTAGATATTAGAGATTGAGACCCCGTCAACGGTTGAAAAACATCTGTAATTTTTCCCAGTTCAAATTGTTCTGAATGGGTGGTAAAAATGGCTTCAATTGCTTCAGGATTGCTAAAAAATACAATCGGAGGTGAGTTGAAACCGAGAACTCGTAAGGTAAAACAATCTCCAAATTGGTTCGCACACCGTTCTAAAAATTGAGTCGGTTGAGCGATAATTTGTAAGGTTTGTAGGAAAGATGGCAATCGAGGGCCATCAGGAAGTGTGTTAGATTTGTGTTTAAAAAAAGACACGATACACAGGTATAGAAAAAGGCATTCATGTAATCTTCGAGGGAACAGGAAATAGACAGAAGGCAGTGACTTGAAACCAGAAACCCGGGATTAAAACCCCTGTCTGAAAGCTAAAGTCCTAGTGCTTAGGACTTCTCAAAGGGATCACAGCAAACAGTTTTCAATTGTCTTCACGGGTTACGGTTGATGGTTCCCATTCCACTGTTCCCTATTAACTATTGTTTTTACGATACCATTAAGTTGAATGTCTGTTATTTTACAGATAATTACAAATTAACCGTGATCAAGTAATCAACCCCTAAACTTTAGACTAGATTTCCGGATGAACGTTCAAGATATCGGTGAACAAGGTTTATTAACGATTGTCAAGGGTTTTTGTCCCATAGATGTGGTGGGGGATGATGCCGCGTTGATGACTCCCAAAGCCGATGAATCTTTAGTGGTCACTACCGATATGTTAGTCGATGGAGTGCATTTTAGCGATCGCACCACATCAGCCAGTGACGTAGGTTGGCGGGCGACTGCGGCAAATTTATCCGATATTGCAGCGATGGGCGGGTCTCCGTTGGGAATTACAGTCGCTTTGGGGTTAACAGGAGATACACCGGTGAGTTGGGTTGAGGAATTTTATCAAGGAATTTCTGACTGTTTAGCCCCCTTCAATACCCCTATCATTGGCGGAGATATTTGCCGTTCATCAATGCGTTGTGTTTCCATTACAGCCTTTGGACAGGTTAACCCCCAGTTTGCCATTCATCGAAATACCGCCCAAGCCGGAAACGCAATTGTTGTCACCGGAGTTCATGGAGATTCCCGAGCGGGGTTAGAATTATTACTCAAGCCAGAATTGGGGAAAACTTTAAGCCAGGCGCAACGTTTATCCTTAATTCAAGCCCATCAACGACCAAAACCCAGACTAGATGCGATCGCCATTTTACGAGAAATACTCCCCGAAGGAGTGGTTGTCGCCGGAATGGATAGTAGCGACGGTTTAGCCGATGCCATCATACAACTCTGTCAAGCCAGCAAAGTTGGGGCAACAATAGCCAGCCATCACATCCCCCGTTCAGAAGCATTAAACCAGCTTATACCCTCACAAGCCTTAGACTGGGCATTATATGGGGGGGAAGATTTTCAGTTAGTCTTGTGTCTTCCTGGGGCTGTAGCAGACCGCTTCGTAAAGAAATTGGGAGTAGAAGCAGCAGTTATCGGCACAACGACCTCTACCCCCGAAATTCTGTTAATTGATCAGACGCAACCCCAGATAGAAACGCCCCTCGTTTTGAACAAAGGATTTAAGCACTTTTGATCGAAAAATAGGCGAGCAAAGCTTAATTTTCAATTAAAAATAGCAGCAAATCGCCTGAAAACAGAGACAATATTAAACAGGAACAAGAAAGCTTTGCATCGAACACTCGACAGTCGCTTTCAAGTTCCCAATTCCTCGTGAGGTCTAGGCAGCTGGCCAATGTTTAGCGACTAACTCCGCCAAATCCACAACCCGTTGGCTGTAGCCCCACTCGTTATCATACCAAGCGATCACTTTCACCATGTCACCATCCATAACCATCGTCAAACTAGCATCGACGATAGAGGAGGCATCCCGACCCCGATAGTCACTAGAAACCAGAGGCAGATCGCTGTATTCGAGAATACCGTTTAACGGGCCTTCTGCTGCTTCTTGGAGAACGCGGTTCACCTCTTCAGCAAAGGTTTTCTTTTCAACCTGAACCACCAAGTCTACAACCGAGACATTGGGGGTTGGTACTCGCATAGCAATACCGTTAAGTTTACCTTTGAGTTCTGGAATCACCAAAGCAACCGCCTTAGCCGCGCCTGTAGACGTCGGTACAATATTCATTGCTGCCGCCCGCGCCCGACGCAAATCTCGGTGACTGGCATCTAAAATGCGTTGATCCCCAGTGTAGCTGTGGGTCGTCGTCATTGTCCCTTTAATGATGCCAAAGTTTTCATGTAGCACCTTCGTAAAAGGAGCAAGACAATTCGTCGTACAACTGGCATTACTCACGATATTGTAATCTTCGTGCTTATAGGTATTGTCGTTCACACCCATAACAAAAGTGCCAATACTTCCACCCTTACCGGGAGCCGTAATTAACACCTTCTTGGCACCCGCTTCTAAGTGCTTAGAAGCCCCTTCTTCGGTAACAAACACACCTGTTGCTTCGATAATCAAATCAACGCCCCAATCAGCCCAGGGTAAATTGAGGGGATTACGATCCGAGACACACTTAACCGTTTTACCGTTGATAGTCAGGGAATTTTCATCCGCCTGAATATCAACCCCTTTCAGCGTCCCCAACATCGAATCATATCTCAGTAAATGAGCATTAGTCTTGGGGTCTGAGGTATCATTAATTGCGACCAAATCGAGATTGCTATTCTCGCGAGTCAACAAACAGCGTACAAAATTGCGTCCGATCCGTCCAAAACCATTAATTGCGACTTTAATCACCTTGTTCCTCCTAACAATGGCATTGCCCAACTCTGGTACGAGCCTTTTATGATTTAGGTTTCTAATGACCCCAATCATACCCTAAAGGCAGATCCATTCTTCCGTTTCGGTTTCCAAACTTCTTGTAAAAATTCAGCGCAGCCTCAGCCCAAAACCGTGAAATCCTTTTACCAGAGAGGCTTGAGCTAAATCGGGCTAAAAAAAATGAGGTGCTAATCTCCAATAAACCGATCCCCACCCCAATTCTCCCCCATTGCTCCCCTCGAAATTTTACCCAGAGGAATCCGGTATTTGCCTAGAGACAAGGATATAGTATACAACTACTAAAGCATTTCGCCCCCTCTTTGCAAAGGATGGCGTAGAATGCTTCTTGAGAAAAGATTAACCAAACTGTATCGGGAAGAAAAAATTCTTGATATGATCTCGCCTGTTATTGGCGCGGTGTGGTGTGTTAAGGAGCTAAAATGCCTAGTTCTGTTGATTTCAGTGGCAGACCCTTTCATTTCATCGGAATCGGTGGAATCGGAATGTCTGCTCTTGCCTATATTCTAGCAAAGCGCAACCTGCCAATCTCTGGCTCTGACTTGCAAACAACCCACATAACCCGGCGTTTGCAAGACCTGGGTGCTCAGATTTTTTTAGGCCAAGAAGCCAGTAACTTTGAGGCTTTTTCCACTCAAATTGATTCAAATAGCACCCTGAACAGCGTAAACTTGGGGCAGATGAACGGATCAGAAAAAGCACAGATGCTCACTTCTGGGGGGATTGAGTCACAGGTCAATGGCAACGCATCAACCTTGATGCACTTACCTCAAGTCATTTGTTCAACGGCCATTCATCCTGAAAACCCTGAGTATAAAGCCGCCTTAGAGTTGGGATGTCCCATCTTCCACCGTTCAGATTTACTCGCTGCCTTAATAGAGGAATACCAAAGTATCGCCGTAGCCGGAACTCATGGGAAAACAACAACCAGCAGTTTAATCGCCTACATGATGCTCAAAACCGGCTTAGATCCCACAATTCTCGTTGGCGGAGAGGTCAGCGCTTGGGAAGGAAACGCCCGTGTTGGTAACAGTCCTTACCTGGTTGCCGAAGCAGACGAATCTGATGGCTCTCTAGTCAAGTTTGCTTCCACACTGGGAATTATCACCAACATCGAACTGGATCACCCTGATCACTATGACAGCCTCGATCAAGTCGTTTCCACCTTTAAAACCTTTGCCGAGAATTGTCAAACTTTAATTGGCTGTATAGACTGCCCAACCCTACGAGAGCAAATTCAACCCCAAATTAGCTATAGTCTCAATCCCAACTCCGGGGCTGATTATACCGTTGACGCGGTGGAATATCGCTCCGAGGGGTCTGTGGCAGAAGTCTGGGAGCGGGGTCAACATCTTGGTCAATTACAGGTGAAGTTACTCGGTCAGCACAACTTACAAAACGCTCTAGCTGCCCTCGCCGTCGGACGATACTTCGGTCTAGACTTCTCCACTATTGCTGAAGCCATTGCCACCTTTGAAGGAGCCAAACGACGGTTTGAACATCGCGGCAGTTGCAATGGTATCCTGTTCGTCGATGACTATGCTCATCACCCCAGTGAAATCCGAGCCACTCTAGCTGCGGCTCGTCTTCGCAAAACCCCTCAATCCTTAACTCACTCCCCAGTGAACAGGGTTGTGGCGATCTTTCAACCCCATCGCTACAGCCGCACTAAAACATTCTTATCTGAATTTGCTCAATGCTTTAGTGATGCTGACCAAGTGGTGGTGACAGAGATCTACAGTGCTGGTGAACCCAACACCCATGAGATTAACGGACAACAGTTAGCTGATTTAATTGCAACCCATCACCCTCAAGTTAACTACCAACCCACTTTGGACTCAGTTAAAACTCTGTTGACCGAAATTCTTCAACCTGGTGACTTGGCTCTATTTCTTGGGGCGGGCAACCTCAACACCATTATCCCAGAGGCGATCGCTTTTTATAAAAGTCAGCCTCAGTCTCCAGTTGAGCAACGGCCCGAATCCCGCTTAACTCGGTGAATCTACCCTGAATGTGCTGTTTGAATCAATTTGAAAAGCATTTGAAGTATTTGTTATGGTTATGACGCTTTCCTACGACTCTCCAGGTCAGGTCAACAGGCTATCAAGTCCTAAAACCAATGGTGAAACAGCCCCAAGCTGCCCGTTGGTAGGAACAGACTGTTTGATTCAATCAAAAGTTTCCTTAGCTTCCTTTACCTCCTATCGAGTCGGAGGCCCGGCTGAATGGTATGTGGCCCCCAAAAATCACGAGGAAATCCGGGCGAGCTTAGAATGGGCGACTGAACAAGGGGTTTCTAGTACCCTACTGGGCGGTGGTTCAAATCTTTTGATTAGTGATCAGGGTTTATCTGGGTTAGTAATTAGCACTCGTGCTTTACGCTACACGCACTTTGATATCGCCACTGGACGATTAACTGCGGCAGCCGGAGAATCTTTGCCTCGTTTAGCCTGGAAAGCCGCTCGTTTAGGGTGGCAGGGTCTAGAATGGGCGGTGGGAATTCCGGGAACCGTCGGCGGTGCGGTGGTGATGAATGCGGGCGCTCATGGTCGCTGTACCGCAGATATTCTCGTTCAAGCTGAAATCCTCTCCCGCTCCGGCCAGTGGTCGGTCTTAACCGCGAAAGACCTGGAGTATCGCTATCGGACTTCTAACTTACAAGGGAGCGATCGCGTTGTCTTACAAGCCAGTTTTCAGTTAAAACCCGGAGCCGACCCGACTCAGGTCTTGGCTGATACCGCAGAACAACTGCAATGTCGGCGTAACTCTCAGCCCTATCATCTGCCCAGTTGTGGCAGTGTTTTTCGCAACCCAGGTCCTGCTGCAGGTTGGCTGATTGAACAAGCGGGTCTTAAAGGATACCAAATTGGCGGCGCCCAAGTCGCGGAACGCCACGCCAATTTTATTGTCAATTGTGGAGGGGCAACTGCGACTGATATCTTTCAACTGATCCGCCATGTTCAAGAAATTGTTGAACAGCGCTGGTCTTACTTATTAGAACCGGAAGTGAGAATTGTTGGTGAGTTTCAACACTCCTAAACCATCACTGACGGCTTGAACTTCACACTACAGGTTTGATAGGATGCAATCTTGACTTCTAACTTCAGACCTCCACCTGTCGAAGTCGGAAAAATACGATAAAATTGACAAGCATTCGATGCTACCTCTCAATTTTATCTGGGGGTGAGGTGTTCAAACGATATTGCTCGTTTTTCATCTTTACGATGAAACTTGGCTCTAGATTTTTTTGTCAGGTGGCAGCGACTGGAAAAAACTTTGAAAGCCAGATGCTACTCTTGCAGTTATCCTAAAAATCAGAGAAAATGCTAGAGTGCAGGACTCGAAGTTTTCAGAGCCTAAATTTAGAAGGTTATGCCGAGGGCTTCTCGGTGAAATGCCTGTCTGACCGGGTGCTGCCGACAGTCCGGGATGATGCAGCGCAAAGTCCGATCTTGCAGTGCGACACTGCTGAAGCTCAAGCAGCTCAGGAACGCGCACACCTGTGAGGCGGAATAGTCGAGAAGGAACGATGCCGCCAGAGGCAGTAAACATTAACACGGTTTGTACCGCGTTATATTAGTTTGATAAAGCAGCCAATCAAGTACAACTTGGAAGCGTCCAATGGCGCTACGGGATAGAATTATGACAAAGCAAGGACAAGGATTTGGCTTCGGCATGGGCAAAATGAAAGAACTCGCCGAGGCTTTCAAAAAAGCTCAACAGGTTCAAGAAGGAGCGAAAAAGCTTCAAGAAGAATTAGATCAGTTAGAAATTCCAGGAGAAGCCGCAGGAGGCTTAGTCAAAGTCTATCTCAGTGGCAACCAAGAACCCCGCCGGGTGGAAATCTCACCGGATGTTTTGGGTGAAGGGCCAGAAGCAGTCTCCGCACTGGTTTTAGAAGCTATGCAAGCGGCCTACAGCAACTCCACTGCAACGATGCGAGAACGCATGGAAGAGTTAACAGGGGGGCTGAACCTTCCCGGAATGTAACGCTACCATCACCGCCGAGAGCAGTAACTGAGTTGACGATTTATGGTACAACAAGGTACTATCTGTAAGATAACCAGCGATCTATGCAACGAGCCTTCAAGACCCAACTCAAACTTAATAACCGTCAAAAGACCTTAATGGCTCAACACGCGGGATATTCTAGATGGGTCTGGAATTGGGCATTAGTGATTCCGAAAAGATGCAATTCATAAACTTCCCTCATGGCTCTGCAAAAACCACGCAGTCATCGGGTTAGAAGATTTGAATGTTTCTGGGATGTTAAAGAATCACAAGTTAGCGGGTGCTATTGCTGATTCTGCTCTTTCTGAAATTCGTCGCCAAGTTGAGTATAAGTCTGAGTGGTACGGTTCAGTTGTAGTGTTTGCTGACAGATTTTATCCGTCAACTAAGACCTGTTCAAGTTGCGGTCACGTTCAAGAAATGGCACTGAAAGAACGAGTTTGTAACTGTAAGAATTGCGGTGTAAGTGTTGACCGTGATTTAAATGCCAGCCTGAATTTAGAAGGTTATGCCGAGGGCTTCTCGGTGAATTGCCTGTATGACCGGGTACTGCCGACAGTCCGGGGTGATACAGGAAATAAACGTTAACACGGTTTGTACCGCGTTCTATCAGTTTTATAAAGCAGCAATGCCCTATCAGTTATTATTTGTGTGCCTGGGGAATATTTGCCGCTCCCCCTCGGCAGAAAATATTATGAATCACTTGATTGCAAGTGGGGATCTGGCGGGTTCAATTGTTTGTGATTCTGCTGGCACTTCTAGCTATCACATCGGCAGTCCCCCAGATGCTCGCATGAGCAAAGCCGCCAAAGCGCGAGGGATTATTCTCAAAGGTCAAGCTCGTCAGTTTAGACGCGAGGACTTTGAAGACTTTGATTTGATTCTGGCGATGGATCGAGATAATTATGAATCTATTCTTGATCTTGATCCGACTCGTCAATATCGAGAAAAAGTGAAGCTGATGTGCGACTTTTGTCGTCATCACAGTCTTAAAGAAGTTCCTGATCCCTATTATGGCGGCTCAGAAGGGTTTAACCAGGTGATTGATCTCTTACTTGATGCCTGTGAAGGCCTACTGGAATACGTTAAACAACAACCGCAATTTCAAAGGGCTTAATGGGGGAATCGGGGCGGAGAGGTTCACAGTAGTTCAACGGACATGAGACCTTCTGTATAGCTTAAAATGGGAGAAGTTTTCAACACGCTCAACCCGTGAAAACATTCAATCCTATGGCACATAGTATCACTCCTTCCCCGACGACGGGACACTCCCCAGAAGATGAGGAAGAGGATTCTAACTTAGATTATTTCTACGAAGAACCAGGAACTCTCCCCGGAACCCTCGATCTAGACCCCGATAACCCCAATCCCGAAATGGTTCTGATTAACTATAATTCCGCTAAATCAATACGCAGAAGACTTAATCAACCGAAAGACTGTATTCCCGATTTAACAAGTGAAACGGTGTGTTGGTTGGATATTCAAGGACTGGGAAATCTAGAAACCTGGCAACAAATGTCGGAGATTTTTCGGTTTCATCCCTTAGCTTTAGAAGATGTGGTGAATGTCCCCCAACGTCCCAAAGTGGTTTACTATGAAGACCCGGATCAAATCGTCATTGTCGCCTGGATGGTCTTAGTCAAACCCGACTCTCAGACGCTACATAGAGAACAGGTTAGCTTAATTTTGGGGGAAAATTACTTAATTACTGTACAGGAAGATGCTCACTATGATTGCTTACAACCTGTACGTGATCGCATTCGGAATAATCAGGGTCGTATTCGCAAATATGGAGCAGATTATTTAGCTTACTCGATTTTGGATGCGATTATTGATGGATTTTTTCCGGTGATTGACTACTACAGCGATCAACTCGAAGAACTCGAAGATGAAGTCCTATTTAGATCTAACCCTAAAACCCTGGGAAAAATCTATGAAATCAAACAGGAAATGTTGGGACTACGCCGAGCAATTTGGGCGCAACGAGAAGCTATTAATGTATTAATTCGCGATCGCAGCAGGTTAATTAATAAAAGGGTGAGAGTTTATCTGAGAGACTGTTATGATCATACCATTAATATCCTAGAAATGCTCGAAACCTACCGAGAACTTTCTTCAGATCTCATTAATATTTATATGTCTACAATGGCGAATAAAATGAATGAGATTATGAAAATTCTCACTGTCATTTCAACCATTTTTATTCCTCTAACGTTCATTGCGGGAGTCTATGGAATGAACTTTGATCCTCAAGCCTCTCCCTGGAATATGCCCGAATTATATTGGGATTGGGGTTATCCAATTTGCTTGGCAGTGATGTTGATCGTAGCCATTAGTTTATTTGTGTTCTTTTGGCGAAGAGGTTGGTTTGAAGACTTTTCCGGTTTGCCTGAAAAGACATTCAAGAAAGCCGAAGATTAAAAGCCACAGCCCCTCAATAAAAAATCTTGCCAAATGTCCCTTTGATATGTGATAGTTTGGAAGATCAAAGACCATCACTAAATGTCATCGTTGCCTCCATGATGTACAAAGAAAAATCACCCCTCTGGTTGAGTGTAGGAGCAGCTGCCCTTCTGATTGGAGGGGGCATCGCCACTTACTACGTTATCGCTGCAAGAAAAGCCCTAGATAACGTTCCCATCGGGGCAAATATCGTGCCTCAAGATGCGATGATGGCGGTTTCATTCACCACCGACTCGAGACAATGGGATAGACTGCGCGAATATGGTACCCCCGAGTCTAAAGCGGCTCTCAATACCACGATCCGACAATGGCGCGATCGCCTGTTTACCAATAGCGGTTTTGATTATCAAAGAGATATTCAACCCTGGGTAGGAAGTGAAGTGATGGTGGCTTGGCTTCCCCATCAAACGATCACCTCTGGAATACTACCTCAACCCGACGCTCCCCCCTCTTCGCCCACAGAACCCGCAATGGTGATGGTGTTTCCCATTGCTAACCCTCAAAAAGCACAAGAAGTTCTGGCTCAACCCAAACTCCTGACTCAAGGAGATGTGGTGGAACGCAGCTATCGGGGAATTGATATTATTGAAACCCAGGGCCTACCGACGCAAAATTATTCTATCGCCGTTTTGGGTGAAAAGTTTTTATTGGTGACAACGGATGCTAACGCCACAGATCGCACCATTGATACTTTTCGCGGTGAAGCCTCGATCGCCAAAACCCCAGGTTATGCAAACGCCCTCGAGAAAATTCGGACTCCGAGAGCCTTTGCTGAAGTGTATCTGAATGTGGCAGTTGCTGCTAGTGTCGCATCTTTTACTTCGGCTCAACCCATTCCCCCAGAAAATCTGGCAAAATTACAGCAGCAGCAAGGATTTGCCAGCAGTGTGCTTTTAGAATCCGGTGGTATTGGATTGAGAAGTATTTCTTGGTACAAACCGAATAGTCAAAGAACTCTAGTTGTAGAAAATAAATCTCAGGATCTTCTCAGACGCATTCCCAATGATGCCATGATGGTGATGAGTGGGGGTAATTTACAGCAGTTGTGGCAAGATTATAGCCAGGGTGCCGCAGCAAATCCCGTCGCGCCGTTTAACCCAGAGGCTCTAAAATCCAGCTTGAAACAGGCGACAGAATTAGATTTAGAAAAAGACTTTTTGAGTTGGATGAATGGAGAATTTGCCCTGTCTCTGATTCCGGCGATTCCCAACCGACAAGATCCTCAACGGTTTTCTGCGGGATTGGCTTTGATGATTGAAACGAGCGATCGCGCTGAGGCACAAAGGACTTTAGAACGCTTGGATCAAGTGATGCAGTCCAAACAGTTTCAGGTAGAACCGACTCAAATTCAAGGTCAATCTGTCGTGCAGTGGAGGTCTCCTTATGGGGGGTTTAGTGTGATTCGTGGTTGGCTCGATAATAATGTTGTCTTTGCCACTCTAGGCGCGCCAATAGCGGGTCAAATTGTGCCTCAACCCTCGGAAGGGATCATTTCACATCCTTTATTTAGAGCAACGGTACCGACGGATTTAAATCCGAATAATGGGAGTTTCTTTGTGGATATAGAACGGGTTTTTGATCGGCGTAATTTGTCTTTACCCCCGCTTCCTCCTCAACAAGCAGTCTGGGTAAATGCGATTCGTTCAATTGGGGTAACGGCCGCCGTCGTCAGCGATCGCAGCACTCGCTATGATATTTTTGTGAATGTCAAAGATGGGGTTCAACCTTCTACCCCTGAACCTGTTGAGGAAAGTTCTACCCCATAGGATCAATTGAAATTGTCTAACTCAAAATAAACAGAATTGTTGCTCCTCTGTGTGGTATTGTTTAAACAGAGATCGGTTTTGATGGGGAACAGCCATCAGACGCAAGGGGGAAAGTTCAGTGAAAATCTGGCGCTGTCCCGCAACTGTAATGAGAGGAATAAACCTTTTCTAAGTCAGGATGCCCGCCAATGATCTCTGTACACCTTAAGCGCATCTGCGAGGTACAGATAGTGTTGAATTTAGCTGATTTTCAGGATTATTTTAAAAGTAGTCTCTTGAGACTTCCGGCGCTACATCGGGAAGCTGTAAATTTTCAGAGGTTTCACTTCAAATCTTAACTCTTATTCCCCGTTGACAGGTGAACGATTTCTGTGGGGAAAGTTTGCTGTTTCAAGCAAGTTAAATGAGGGAAAAATCATGATCCTCCTCTCAATTGTTATCCGATAAATTTGAATCAAAATGTCTAAAATTCGCATCTTTCAACTTAATTCTTTCGTGTCTTTGGCATTATTATTAAGCCTGAGTTTGATATTAAGCGCAGAACCCGCAATGGCTCATCATGCGATTGAAGGTGAGACCCCCACGACTTGGATCGAAGGATTTTTATCAGGTTTAGCTCATCCTATTATTGGTTTCGATCACTTTAGTTTTGTTGTTGCAGTTGGACTGTTAGCAGCACTCAAAAACCCGAAAGGATTTTTAATCCCCTTAAGCTTTGTTGTCGCAACTTTGGGGGGAACAGGAATCCATTTATTAGAGATTAGTTTACCTTTTTCAGAAGTTATAATTTCTGCCTCTGTACTCGGCTTTGGAATTTTACTCACTCAGAAAAATAGCCTGAATTTAATCGGTTTAATTGTATTGAGTTTAATCGCTGGAATTTTTCACGGCTATGCTTATGGTGAATCCATCGTGGGCGCGGAAATGACCCCGTTAATTGCTTATTTATCTGGGTTTGCTATTGTTCAAGTGATCATTAGTTTAATCGCCTATCAAATCGGACGATTTACCCTAAAAACTGTTTGTGATGAATCCAGTTTAAAACTACGATTTGCTGGATTTACTGTTTGTGGTATCGGTGCTGCCTTTTTAGCAACAACTTTACTCGGTTAAACTGCCCAATTTAATCATTATTATCCTCAAAAAAAATATGCACAAAATCCCCGTTACTGTTGTTACAGGCTTTCTCGGTGCAGGAAAAACCACCCTAGTTCGTCATCTTTTACAAAATAATCAAGGTAGACGAATAGCCGTTTTAGTCAATGAATTTGGCGAAATGGGAATTGATGGAGACTTGTTGCGTTCCTGTCAAATTTGTGAAGAAGACGAAACCCCAGAAAATAATATTGTAGAATTGACCAATGGTTGTTTATGTTGCACCGTCCAAGAAGAATTTTATCCGACAATGCAGGAACTTCTCAAACGACGGGATAAAATTGATTCTATCTTAGTTGAAACTTCAGGATTAGCCTTACCTAAACCGTTAATACAGGCGTTTCGCTGGCCGGAAATTCGCAATGGTGCTACAGTGGATGGTGTATTAACTGTTGTTGATGCTCAAGCGTTAGTTGCAGGAACCTTAGTCGGAGATTTGGAGGCTTTAGAAGCGCAACGTCAAGCTGATCCGAATTTAGAACATGAAACCCCAATTGAAGAATTATTTGAAGATCAATTGGCTTGTGCGGATTTAGTTTTACTCACAAAAACTGACTTAGTGGATGAAGCGGCGCTGGTGAAAGTGCGAGAATGGTTGAAGCGGGAACTGTCGCCGAGTGTGAAGGTTATTGCTTGTCAACAAGGCGAAATTGAACCTAATCTTTTGTTAGGGTTTAATGCAGCAGTAGAAGATCATTTAGAGAGTCGTCCCAGTCATCATGATCATGAAGAAGAACACGAACACGATGACGAAATTAATGCAGTACAGTTTATTGTTGAGCAAGCCTTTGAACCAAAAACGTTAATTGAGAAGTTACAACAGTTAGTTCAAAACCAAGAAATTTATCGGATTAAAGGCTTTGTTCATGTTCCCAATAAACCCATGCGAATGGTATTACAAGGGGTAGGAAATCGTTTTGATTCGTTTTATGATCGTCTTTGGTTAACCGATGAACCTCGACAAACTCGTTTAGTTTTTATTGGACGAGACTTAAATGATCATCAGGTTAAACAAGCGATTTTAGCTGAATAAAGGAAACAAGGAACAGTAAACAGTTTACAGTCACCCGTAATCAACTGTAAACTGTAAAATCTCCCTGTTATTGCTGCGTGAAGCTATAAAATCAACTCACGCCTGCCATAGTTGTTGGCATGGGAGGTTGAACATTTTGACCTAAACGAGTTCGATACAACGTCGCAATTAATTCTTCATGGCGACGAAGATTTTCTTCAATCTGTTCTAAGATAAAAACCGTTGCGGGATCCGTGATTTGAATACACAAGTGGGAACAGTCAACAACACCTGTTTGGATATCCCCTAAAGCGCGACGCATAATATCTTGATCACTGCTATTGGACTGCAACCACCCTTGCAACGTCGCAAACGCTTCGCTTCCCATTGCTTGCCAACTCACCTGTTCACCAAAATCACGCAAACGCGCTTCTAAAAGGTCAACATGAAGCTGTTTTGTACCAATAGCTTCGCGTAGAAGAATCACTAAATCCGGCTCAGAAACCTGTTTGTTATATTCTTGAAAAGCCGCTAGGGTGTAACGTTCCCCAACAATTGCCATATTGAGTACATTGATAATATCTTGTTTGCTCGAACCTTCCCAAGCTTCGCCTAAAGTCCACCATTCAAAAGCTTGGTTTGTCGGATCAGGTAAGACTTTACCCTCAATGTGTAAGTTGAGAAGATTCAACAACCTAACTGTAAACATCGGTAAATCACTCGGCTGTCTAGCGGTGATCAAATGACCATCAACGACAACGGGTTCATTGATATAAGTTGCGCCTGCATTTTGAATATCCTTACGAATTGCTTTATAGCCAGTGGCTTGTTTACCGCGTAAAACATCCGCATCAATTAAAACTTGGGGGCCATGACAAATGGCTGCTATCGGTAAACCTTGCGCCATCCCATCAATAATTAGTCTAACTGCCTGGGGATTACAACGAATTTTATCCGGTGCGGCGCCACCAGGGACAAAAATCGCATCAAAATCTTCGGAGCGAACTTCTGCGGCGGTTGCATCGGGTTTAACGGAAACTTTACCCTGTTTCCCCTGATATTCCTCGTTCATCCGAGAACCGATTATGATGGTACTTGCACCTGCTTTTTGTAATGCGGTGTAGGGAACTTGAAATTCTGAGTCTTCAAAACCGCTTTCGAGTAAGATAGCAACTCGTTTTGAATGGGATCCGTTTGATAGTGAGGTCATTTTAAATTTTCCGATGACTAACGACAAAAGTTATGCTGTTGAATAAACAAAAGGAGATTAAGGCATACCATTTCTAGTGTAAAAAGCCAGTTGAGAATATTCCTCTACCCCGAGGCTGAAAGTCTTTTCTCTCGCCTCCTACATGAGTGGTTTTTGCCTAGTCTCACGGTTAACTTTGATGTTGTCAGACTCCGAAGCTTAATGAAAGAGACAACCCGGATAAAAAATGGCAGACTAGAATAAGACAGTGATTTTTCGCGTTTCTGCCTTAGAAGCTTAGTGAGTTTAGGGTGCTGCTAAGTTTGATATTGAGTCAGTCAAGCTACCTCGGAAGTATGTATGATTAATCTCGATCAGCTTTGTCCATCTTTGAATGTTACAGTAAAATATCTAAGCAGGAGCCTCAAATGTCTATCTGGTTTAGTTTGCATAACATTGGTTAATGTTGCTTATGCTCAACCTCCTAATCTTGTTTCTCCTCAGCCCTCAACCCTCAGCAATTTATCTGATACAGATGCTTATACTCTTGGCCCTGGGGATCTGCTGCGTGTGGATATTCTTGATGTTCCAGAATATAGTGGAGAATATCTCATCCTCAACGATGGTAGCCTGAATATGCCTTTGATTGGACGCCTGAATGTTGCTGGCTTAACGGTTTCTCAACTAACTGATTTGATTACAACAAAATACACTCCTTATGTTCAGCAACCTTTTGCTACAGTTAGTCTTCTTTCTCCTCGGCCTCTGTCTGTCGTCGTTGCAGGTGAAGTGGTTCGTCCCGGAACTTATGTCGTTCCCCTTTTAGTTCCGAACTCTCAAACCCGACAATTTCAGTTTTTTAAAGTGACACAGATTCTTCAACAAGCTGGAGGAGTAACTCAACTTGCTGATATTAGTCAAATTCAAATTCGCCGAATTAACCCCAATCAACAGTTAATCACGGTGAACTTGAAAGATTTACTTGAACAGGGAAATATTAGTCAAGATGTTCTTCTACGAGATGGAGATACTATTTTGGTTCCTAAAGCTGAAACTCTCAATCCCTTAGCAATTCGTCAACTCACTTCGGCGAGTTTTGCAGCGCAAGACATTGCTCCCTTTTCTGTTGTGATTGTCGGTGAAGTGTTTAACCCCGGTACTCATCAGGTGGGAGGAGTCTCTAATGGAGGAAGTTCTCAGCCCCCAACGATTACTCAGGCTATTAGCAGTGCAGGTGGAATTACACCTCTAGCCAATATTCGGGAAATCAAGCTTCGCCGACTTACAAATAATGGGCTAGAGCAGGTAATGATGATTAATTTGTGGGAACTTTTAACCCTGGGAGATATAACTCAAGATGTGGCTTTGCAACCCGGAGATTCGATTACTATTCCTCAAGCGCGTGAGATTGACTCAACAGAAGTCACTTCTTTAGCAAGAGCAAGCTTTTCTCCTCGAACAATTCAAGTTAATGTGGTGGGTGAGGTGATACGCCCGGGTGCTGTCAATGTTGCACCAGATACGACATTAAATCAAGCTATCCTAGCGGCTGGAGGCTTCGATCAACGCCGAGCTAATCAAGAAACTGTGGAATTGATTCGTTTAAATCCAAATGGGACGGTTTCTCGACGTAATATAGCGATTAATTTAGAAGCGGGAATTAATGAAGCAACAAACCCTATTTTAAAACGAGATGATGTTATTCTTGTGAGTCGATCTGGGGGAGCTAGATTTGGTGATTCTTTGGAAGATGCGTTAAAACCCTTTGGCGGAATTCTTGGGATTTCTGCGGTGTTAAATGTGATTCAGTTTTGGACTCGGTAGCTTTTAATTAAAAAAACTATTTTTATTCAGTCTAGGAGGGTTTTATGGAAGATAGAGAATCAATTGATTTAGACATTGGTAAGTATCTAAAAACGGTTCAGCGATATTGGCTTGTTGTGATTGGTGTTTTTTTACTATGTGTGGGTTTGTCAGTCTATGGTACAAGATATTTAAAGCCGACTTATACCGCGAGTGGAAAACTTTTATTTAGAGTTGATCGAACGTCTTCTCTCGCTGGGATTGGCGAGGGGTTAGGAGAATTGAAAGCTTTACTGGCTGATCAAACCCCTCTCAGCACTCAGATTGAAATTATCTATTCTAATCGTTTATTAAATCAGGTAATTGAACAATTAAACTTAGTTGATGAAGAAAGCCAATTGATCAATCCCGAAAGTCTTAGAAGAAATCTAGAAGTAAAAATTATTGGCGGGACAGACATTGTTTATCTATCTTATAAAAGCGGAAATCCGGAAGAGGCTGCCAATGTAGTCAATACATTAATGGATGTCTATATCCAGACTAATATTAATATGAATCAAGAGGAAGCGAGAGAAGCCCGAGAATTTATCTCTCAGCAACTTCCTCCCGTTCAACAAGAAGTTTTTCGAGCCGAACAAGCCTTACGGAGTTTTAAAGAAAGAAATCAAGTATTAGATTTAGGGGAAGAATTTAGAACAGCCGTTCTAGAACTAGCAGAGTTAAATCGCAAAATTACAGTTTTAGAATCACAATTGAGTGGTGTTAATGCTTTAGCAGAATCCCTACAAACTCAAGTTGGATTTAATTTAGAAGAAGCTATTGCAATTAATACCCTGAGTCAATCTCCTGTGGTTATTGGTATTCTTTCAGAACTTGAGAATGTGGAGTCTGAGTTAGTCAACGAACGAAAACGTTTCAAAGATCAAAATCCAAGAATTATTGCTTTGAACCAAAAACGAGATTCACTCAATATAGCTTTACAAGGACAAGTTGAACAAACATTAGGAAGTCAAGCCACTGTTCCAGAAGGTCTATTACAAGTTCCACAAGGTCAGAAAAATAATCAACTCGAAAAATTTATTGCTAATGAAATTCAGCGCGTTGAGTTAACTCGTCAACTAGAATCTCTATATACTTCTCGCAGAAACTATGAGCAGCGATCACAAAATCTTCCCCAACTTGAGCAGGAACAACAGGAACTCCGACGTAGAGTCCAGGTTGCACAAGTAACTTATGAAACCCTTCTAAAAAATTTAGAAGAAGTGCAAGTTGCGGAAAATAAAAGCACCAATAACGCTAGAGTAATTGAAGATGCTGTTATTCCAGAGAAAGGCAGCACTGCTAAACTCAAACTGATTGCTTTAGGAATCATGCTTGGAGGGGTTGGCGCGACGACATCTGTTTTAATTCTGGCAATGGGAGATCAAAATATTAGAACAGTTGAAGAAGTGAAAAAAATCTTTGGACATACATTATTGGGCATTATCCCGATGTTTAATAAGAAGCGGTTATCTAGCTATTTTCCAGGAGAAAAAGCGACTCCAGAAATCCCTGTTGTTCAAGCATCAGATTCTTTTATCAGTGAAATTTATCGGATGCTTCAAGCTAACCTCAAGTTTCTCAGTTCTGATAAACGAATTAAAACCATTGTGGTAACTAGCTCTGTTCCTAAAGAGGGAAAATCTACCGTTTCTGCGAATTTGTCTGCAACACTGGCTCAACTGGGATATCGAGTGATGCTGATTGATGCAGATATGCGTCAGCCTTCTCAACATCATCTTTGGGGATTAACAAATGCGGTTGGGTTAAGCGATATTTTAGTCGGTCAAGCTGAACTCTCAAGCGTGATTCGTCAGGGTATTGAACGATTAGATATTATTCCATCCGGAGTCACTCCTCCTAATCCTTTGGCTCTCCTTGATTCTAAGCGGATGACCTCTCTAATTCGCAACTTTTCAGAGAACTATGATTTTGTGATTATAGATACGCCACCTCTAATTCTAGCGGCTGATTCATTAATGTTGAGTCAAATAGCAAGTGGTGTACTACTGGTTGCTCGTCCGAGAGTTCTAGACCGAGCTAGTGCAAATTCAGCTAAAGAAATGCTAGAGCGTTCAAGTCAACGAGTGTTAGGTTTGGTGGTTAATGCCATTAGTAAAAATGAATCTGCTCAGTATTTTTACCATGCCAAACGTTACTTTCCGACGAAAAAAGTGAAACCTCAGATTCATCCAAAGTCATCCACTAAAGTTTGACTATTGCTTGGGAGTATTATTGATTGAAACTAGACAACGCTTCTATTTGTTTGGCTCACGAAAAAAGTTTAATGAATAGTTAAAAATGAGACTTTATTTAAAAGATATAGAGACAACTTTTACTGTTCTATCATTGATTCACTATATTGCAGACTGGCTGCCTCTAATTTTGTCGGGGGGAGCGAGTGAAGGAGATGGTTTTAGCTTTTCTTCGATTAATTTAGCCGCTAATGTAGCCCTGTATCTTTTGACATATATTATTGCTATATTTTTTTTGATTTTGCGATGGAAAAAGGCTATTTTTTTTATGAGTAAAGATAGAATAATTTGGGTCATGGTAGCCTTTTCCCTAATTTCTATGACTTGGTCAGTTTCTCCTTCAAGAACTCTCAAAAGCTGTATAGGTTTAATCGGAACTACCTTATTTGGGGTTTACTTTGGTAGTCGTTACTCAATCAAAGATCAAATTAAGTTATTAGCTTGTGCCTATGGTATAATCCTTTTCTTCAGTGTTATTTTTATTGTTGCTTTACCTAGATATGGTGTTGAACATGGAGTTCATGCGGGAGCTATTCGAGGTATTTTCACCCATAAAAATATATTTGGTCAAGCCTTAGTTTTAGGTATAACTATATTTCTAATTGCATCCGATATTGTTCCTCGGAGAAAATGGATTCCACGCATGGGTTTTGGCTTGGCTATCGTTTTGTTACCTTTAGCGAAGTCAACTACAAGCCTAATTAACACAACTCTTCTGTTAAGTGCATTGTTTACCTACAAAACACTTCGATTAAGATATCAAGCAATGATTCCGGCATTATTAATGATTTTTACACTGGGAATGAGTGTATATTTCCTCTACACTGAATACTCAGAAGAAATGTTTCGGGCAGTTGGTAAAGATCCTTCTTTAACAGGTCGTGCAGATCTTTGGTTTTGGGTTGGAGAAATGATTGAAAAACGACCTTGGCTGGGTTATGGTTTTAAAGCATTTTGGAATGGTTTAGATGGCCCTTCTGCATATATTATTCGAGCCGCTCGTTGGGACGTTCCTTATGCTCACAATGGCGTACTTGATCTCTTACTTGATATTGGTTATTTAGGATTACTACTTTATGTTATGGGGTTTTTAATTATGTTAGTTCGATCAATACATTTAGCCCGCATAACTTCGGGTTTAGATGGACTCTGGCCACTCACTTATTTAACCTATACTTTCTTGTCTAATCTATCGGAAGGAGGTCTACTTGGACAAAATAACTTCTTTTGGGTTATATATACTTCATTGGCAATTTCATCTATTACAATACCGAATCACAGATTACTCAACTCTAAAGAAACTGAGTCGGCTTTGACGATTAATCAAGCAACTGCTTCTCATTCTCGGCTCAATTCTGAAATTCAGAAAGTCAACTAATTGATCAGCCTAATTCATTTACTATTCAAACTCAATCAATCATATTTATGAATTATTTCACCAAATTTAAGGCTAAATTAATCACGACTTACCAAAAATCATTAGTTCGTGATACCTTTTGGCTACTTGCAAGTAAAGTGATCAGCATATTTATACAAGCTTTCTATTTTATTTTAGTTGCTCGGTCATTAGGTGCGGAAAATTTTGGGATATTTGTAGGCGTTAGTGCTTTAGGAGCAGTGGTGCTACCTTTTGCAGTTTTAGGAAGTGGGGATATTCTAATTCAGTCGGTGTCTAAAGATCGATCTCGTTTTAGTGAATATTGGGGTAAAGCACTTGTTACTGTTTTTGCATCAAGTCTAATTATTATCACTGTGCTGGTATTGTTGGCTAAATTCTTTTTATTAAGATCGGTTCCTACAGTTGTTTTAGTTTTAATTCTAACTGCGGATATTTTAGGTGTAACCTTAACATTTCATGTAGTGGGAAAAGCTTTAGCTGCTGTTGACAAGATTAAAGAATCTGCTATCGTGCGGATCATGCTGACTATCAGTAAATTTTTGGCTGCAATCATCATGGTACAATTCTTTCCACAATCCAATATATTGATCTGGTCAAGTTTATATTTTTTGAGTACATTAATTTCTGCATTTAGCTCAGTGCTATTTGTTTGTCATCTTCTGGGAAAACCAAAGTTTTCCTCACTACAGATCAAGGGTGATCTCACTCAAGGACTGTACTTTGCAATTAGTGAATCTGCGAGCAGCATTAATGCTAACATCGATAAAACAATGTTGGTTAGCCTCTCAACCGCAGAAGCAGCAGGTTTATATGCAGCAGCTTACCGGGTTATAGATGTTGGTTCAGTTCCCATTTTTTCCATATTGGGTGCAACCTATGTTAAATTCTTTCAACATGGTTTATCGGGAATTAAAGGAAGTCTAGGTTTTGCTAAACGTTTATTACCAGGTATTGCACTCTATGGAATTGTAGCAGCTATTGGCTTGTGGCTTGTGGCTCCCTTTGTACCTCTTATTCTCGGCGAAGAATATAAAAACGCAGTTGGAACGTTACGTTGGTTAGCCCCTGTTCCTTTTTATATTGGTGTACAACACATGGCAGCAGATGCTCTGACTGGAGCAGGGTTTCAAAGATCTCGCAGTATTATACAAGTCAGTGCCGCTATCCTCAATGTAGGATTAAATATCATTCTAATTCCTCTGTATTCTTGGAAAGGAGCAGTTTGGGCGACTTTATCTTCTGAAACCTTCAAGTTAATCACACTATGGATTATCGTTTTTGTACTCTATAAGCAACAAATGAAAAAACAGTTAAAGCTTGATAAAAATCAATAAACTGATTAGATTAAGACAAAAGCTATAATTTGGAGATCATCAAAAATGCTGAAAGTCGGAATTATCGGAGCTAGTGGATTTATTGGCAGTCGAACAACTGAAGTTTTTTGTCTAGAGAATATTGCCGAAGTCCGAGCAATTGTTCGATCCAATTCTAGCCTTTCCCGTCTAGCTCATCTCAACCTAGAAAGTTCCATGGCAGATGTTCTAAATGTAACTTCCCTGGAAACGGCTCTGACAGATTGTGATATTGCCATCTATTGTGCAGCAGGTAGCCCCTGGTTTCTTAAACAAACGGCAGTTTCTACCTATAAAGCAGCCGAAAAAGCTGGGGTCAGTCGTTTAGTTTATCTAAGTACCGCTTCAGTTCATGGACAAGCCCCTTCAGTGGGTACAGATGAGAATAGCCCGTTAAGCGATCGCCAATTTCTGGCTTATAATAACGCCAAAGTTTGGGTAGAGAAAAAATTACTGAAACTGAGTGAAAAAGGCACAACAGAAATAGTTATACTGCGACCGGGAATTGTAGTCGGGCCGGGTTCAAGTTGGATTGAAGGATTTGCAAATTCCCTAATGAATGGAACGGCTTATCTGGTTAATCAGGGTCAAGGAATTTGTAATAGTATTTATATTGATAATCTTGTTCATGCAATTCGACTTTCCCTAGCTGCACCCAATGTCAACCAACAAGTTTTTCTAGTCGGAGATGCTGAAACAGTCACTTGGGCTGATTTGTATCGACCCATTGCTCAAACTTTAGGCATGGATCTCTCTCAACTCAAAAATATTGACTCTCCTAAGTTTACTCCAACCTGGAAAGAGAAACTGCGAGAAACTCTAAAAAATTCGGATTTCTTCGGGGGTACTTTATATGTCCTGGCTAGTCAACGTCAGAAAAAAGCTACACCCATTCCTCAACAGCCTGCTCTTAATCAAGAAATGGCATCTCTATATCAATGCCAGTACAAGCTTCCTAATCAGAAAGCAAAAGAGATATTGAACTATTCTCCTATTGTGTCTTTTGAGGAAGCTTCTAAGCGTACAGTTGACTGGCTAACCTCCCATGTCAGCCTTAAACCGCGTTGAACGCATATCAAATTCACCTTGTTGGTGTGAATAATCATGGCGACTGTAATAGCTGTACGCTGATAAAATTTGGTTCTGTGATCATACCCAACGTTAGCAGTTTAAAAAATTGGATATGACCTCACAACTCTTGATAAAAAACAGTTTATGACGAACTGTTCTGCTTCCAGTAACCTAGCCCTTTTCCTTGTAAGAGTTGCCCGTTTGCCTGAATAGATAGTAATAGATCAAGCCCAAAAGCAATTGCCGCAAGGGGCGCAAGTAAAATGGGTTTGAACCAGGGTTTTCTTCGCCAAATCTGAAAGCGGCGGGTTAAAACCCATGAAGGAATTAACCACCATTGATTATTTTTGTGAACCTTTTCTACGAGATGATTTACCCACATCGGGTCTTGTTCATTCCAGGACTTGATCAAGTGACCCGCATCCTCAAAGGACTTGATCTGCGGTGATAACTCGCTGTAAATCAATTGATTGATTGCAGCACCGATAATCAACCACCTTTCGTGACGCAACAACCGATTCGGTCTAATATAGCTTTCAAAGATATGGGATGCAGAATCAGCCAAGATAACTCGCTCAGGTTTTCTAGAGGTTGTACAGCCTTCTGTAGTCAGTATTTCATACAAAAAAGCATCTTGGGTGGGTAAGGTTGTGGGTAGATGAATTTTGCGGAGTATATCAGCCCGACCACAGTAGAGTTGACCACAAAGCCACGAGGGTTTTCCAGGAGAAGGAACGTTTCCAGACAAACTTGATGCTGCAATAGAAAGTTTTTCTATTAAAGTTTTTTCTGTTTTTAACTTGACATCCTTAATTGGTCGATCTACTGCAACCCACGCCTCAGATCTGACTTCTAGTAGCTCAACCAAGGATCCTAAAGTTTGAGGATCAAGTACTTGGATATCAGAATCCATGAGAACCAGGTATTGAGCATCGGGATCAGAAAAAGAATGAACATACAAATTCCAGGCGTTCGATTTTCCGGGTTGTTCAACCTCAATCACCTGCCAAGTCATTCTGTCATTTCCCGTCAAATCAATCGATGTTTTTAACTTATTTCGAGCAATTTCTGCTGTATTGTCGCTACAGCCATTGGGAATCACAATGATTTCGAGGGTAATAGACTGATTGCTACTTTGACTGGCTTCAGATGACTTCTCTCTGAATAATATCTCTTGAATCAGATTTTGCTGAAGTAACGATTCAAGCATTTTATCAATAAAATTAGCCTCATTGTAGGCTACGATACCTATACTAACTTTTAACTCTTTCTGTTGTGTCACAAAACCTATCTCCTGAATTTTAACGACTCAAAAATATGTGATATAATCACCTTTTACAAGGAACACAACTTGAGCTTAATATCCCCTGACTAATCTAAGTCTACTTACTAAATCTACACTATGCAAGTGATTTATGTAAAGATTAAAGCGGGTTTGTGTAAAGTGTTTATAAAATTTTTAGTTATATTATTTAGGTGTTACTTAACTAAAGGATGAACAATAATGATGAATTCCAATAGAATAGGTTTTTCACTAAAACCTCCTCCTGAATTCATACACAGAATCCAGCAACGCCCATATTTAATCCAGTTGTGTCTATCTCTACTTGGCAGCTTAGTGAACCCTGGAATTGATAGAATTTTACTGCAATAAAAAACGAGTAATCTGATCATAAAGACTTTGTGAATCATGTTTTTCTTGGAAATATTCCCAAGCAAGTGATGACAGTTTTTGGCGCGTTTCAGATTCATTAAGAAGTCGAACACAAGACTCAGCAAAATCATCAGGAGAGTCTGCAATCAGTAAGTGCTTTTCATGCTGAACTAGCAATCCCTCAGCACCCATAGATGTACTCACAACAGGTACACCGAAGCCAAAGGCTTCTATGACTTTAATCTTTGTACCTGCTCCAAATCTAATCGGAGCAATAGCAACAGTAGTCGTTTGATAAATAGGTTTTAAATCGGGAACATTGGCATAAAGTTTTATCCCTTTTTGATTAGCTAACGGAAGAATTTCATCGGTCGGATTTCGTCCAGCAATTATGAAGTTACAATCAGGATTCTTGATAAGAATTTTATCCCAGATTTCCTGAACAAAGTATAAGATAGCATCTATATTAGCGGGCATACTTAAATTTCCCACAAATAAAATATTTTGACTGTTTATTTCCTGTTCTACCGGATCGATCTTGCGGCTATTGGCAATATTGTGAATCACTTGAATTGTTGGCTTTTCTCCCAATCTTTGTCGCTCTATTTCTGAAGAAACAAATGCAATTTTTACTTGAGAAATAGCTTGCTTTTGATATCGTTCAACTCGATAACTGTCGAAATTCCGTAAAAGGTTTTCAAGATCAAATGTTATGCTACCCTTTAAAGCCTGCTGTTTTTTTCTGAGAGTGACATGACATTCATCCAAGTCAAGAAGCACCCGCCCCCAGCAAACACGAGGTACAAATGATAGCATTTCTAGTCGGAAAGTATGAATAAGGTCAGCATCAGCAATACTTTTGTTAATTACACTTAAGAATTCAGGTTTCAAAGAAGTTGTTGCAAAGAAAGGATCTAATAAGAATAATCGCCACAACTTCATCACAACACTCACATTCTCTAAAATTTCATTCCTTTTAAAGATCTGAACGGATCGACAAATCTGATCGAGTTGAGAAACATCTTCTAAGTTTTGCTCAGTATTATTAAAGTCACAGCAGATTAAATCAACATCTGCTTCTTGTGCATATCCCTTCAAGAAGCAGAAAGCTCGTTGTTCCCAACCAATACCTTTAAATTGAGGAATACAGGGTGCAATAAATAGTAAGCGCATTAATTGAGTACCTGGCTAGAGAAAATTTTGACTTGCCACAATCAATAGAGTGTACCCTGAAATTATTTATTCTAAGCAACCTTTATCCACGGGGAGATAATGATGTTCCATTTATTTTTATATTCAAGTCAGAGAGAAACTTCTCAATTACTGAATATCCAAAAAGAGAGTTGAGTACCTCTCGATCTGGAACTTTTGGATGCTTTTCATTCAAACAGTTTAGCACTTCCATAGCAAAAGAACTGGCATCTACTGCAACTCTAAAAAATTGTTTTGCTTCTTCTGGTAAACCATATAGTCCTTTAGGTAAGGTGACAATCGGCTTACCCGCAGTTAACATATCAATAGACTTAATACTAACACCACTTCCTGTTGCCACAGGATTGACTAAAACACGCCCTGACTGATAGATTTCCATAGCTGAAACTGGGTTAATTTTTAAATCAACTCCATCTGACTTTTCGACAAGCTTCTGCATTCTAGAAGTTGGGTTTGAGCCAGCTATCAACACTTTAATTTCAGGTAAATGAACTTTTAGTACCGGTAAAACCTCCTGAATCAACCAAGCTATACCCGCCATGTTATTTTCAGTTCTTAAGTTTCCCAGAAAAACCAGATCATAGTCCACCTGAGTTTTCACAGAAACATCATCCACTGCATCACTCTTTTGATCAAAAGATTCTATCAAAGGAGGAAGAAAATAGCCATTGGTAAATCCCTCATTTTGCCAAAAATTTAAGTCATCTGCGGAAATGTCATAAAAGGCTAAACTCTGTTTGAAAATAGATTTTTCATAGGCTTCTAGGTGATTCAATGATAGTAATCTTAATAACTTTCGATATCCTTTAGCTGACTTAAGCAAATAGCGATAGTGAAGGTGTTCAATATCATGGGAACGCACAATCATCGGAATGTTTAGTTTTTGACTCAGTGGCAAAGCAACAACCCCGCAATGAACATGATCAGAGAGAATCACATCAGGTTCAAAACTGCCTATAACACTTAGTATTTCCTCCAATTGCTTTTCTTGAAGAATTCGAGAAGTTACTTCTAGGGGATAAGAAAAAAGATGGATAAATCTTCTGATTTTTGCCGCGATTTTTCGATCATAGTATATGGGATAAAAATTTTTCACATACTTTTGGATCATAGCTAAATCTTCAGGTTTACATACTTTTGGACACCAACATAAAAGCTGTAAATCAGTTCCTAAATCAGAAAGTGCTTTGATTCGACGCCAGATATCTGCTCTTCCTCCATGAATAGGAGGATATGGAATTTCCATTGCAATAATACTGATTTTCATAGGTTAAAAACAATTATAGTCCTATTTCAGAAATCAATTTTGAGAGTAGCTTCAGATATGAACTTTGATAAGAAATGGCTGGTTCTGTAATCTCCCATGAATTAATCGGATAAGAATCACTGGTGTCAACATAAGCCTTCATTGGGGGTTGAGTTCTAACTTTTTTGATTGATCCAGTATAATCCTTATTTGCTCCTCCCGTTAAATATCCAGGAGCAGGCCCATTTTTAGAAGTTAACGCATTTTTATAAATTCCTTTTCCGAACCATTCATGGTACATTTCATTAGCTGAATATTCTGATCCATTATCATACATATTCGTTAAATAAACAATACCGAGTGGATTTACCCCATGAAAATAATGTAAATGATCTAATGCCCTAATTTTATAACGTTCTTGATGTTCAGGATCTAGATTTAAAAAAATTACATCATAGTTCGTATTCCCATAGTTCGCTTTCACTAAGTTACTTCCCCAATGATATTGAGAATCAGGCATATAAGCGCGATAGGGATCAAGATTGTCTTGAAAACCATAAGCATGAGAAGAATTAGTTTCAACCATCTTCTGAAATTGAGCTAAAATTTTATTTTTTAACTCTTGATCTGCTTGGGGTAGTTGAGTGTAAAAGAGGAGTGAATCTCCCTCTTGAGGTCGATATCGAGACCAGGTATCATCAGAAAAAGAACGGGTCGAATTTAGATGTTGTCTAATGTAATCTGTATACCTTTGTTCAGAATCTAGTGCAAACAAATAAATAGCAGCAACAACAGCGGTTGCTGTCTGTTCTTCTTTGGTTGTATCTGCATCCCCAGACTTAATGGTTTGGGAATCACAATCGGTTTTCTTCGGATTATTTTCATACCAGTTCCAAGCTTGAATTGCTCTTTGATTGAGGTCACTAGCATAGGATTTTAATGGGGAAAACTCTTGCAAAACCAATGCGGCATGAGCAAACATACTGGCTGTTGCAATCGTTGCAGAAGAACACTTCGGCCCATAATATCGAGGACGCCGATCTAGACTGGGTTTTTCAGCAGCATTATGATCGATATTGCCAATTTTAATAAAAACGCCGCCATCTTCATCCTGCATTCTTTTCAACCAATCGAGTTCAAATTTAATCTCATCGATCAGATCAGGAATGCCATTTTCTGACTCCGGAATATTGAAATCATCAGTCCAAACGGATGGGTTTTGACTGTAAGCCGTTAAGAGTTGATGAACAGAGCTATTTGCAAATGTAACATATTTATTGGTATCACCTGCATCAAACCATCCGCCACGCATATCCTTTTCTAGATTTGGATTTTCTTTATCATAAACATACCGAGCCGAACTATCTTGACCAGGTCCTAAAAAGGCAGCTTCATCTTGCCATCTGGGGTCAGCAAAGGGAGGGTGTTTTGCAAAGCCACTGCGCTGATAAAAAAACATACGAGTTGCAGCAACTAAAACCTGACGATAAACATCATCCCGAATATCAAACGGAAAAGAACGTTCTTTATTTTCAGGATCATAAATGTAATAAGACCCTGGCTTTGTCACCTCAGAAAAGTCAAACCACCAGGCTTGATCTCCCGATTGTGGATCTATTTTTCCCTCAGCCCAAGCTGTAATCGATCCTGAATAAACTCTCTGATCTGTCTTTACCTCTCGAACTTCATAGGTTCGTCCTGGGGAAAAAGAATCTCGCTCATTAAAACCTAACTGAGGATTAACAATCACCGCAACTTTATGATCCTGCGGTCTGTAGCCAAACTGGTCAATTCTAATTGAGTTAATCGAGCTTGCTTTGAGTTGAACTCCTGAAACATTAATGGTTAGTATCAGTACAGTTGTAATGATCACATAGCTGCATAATCTCAAGAATTTTACTCTAGCCAACATCTTTTTCCCTATATAAGTAGAAAGTTACACCATTTAAGTTGAGTAGATTGCTAGTTTTTGACAGCCCAACATTTTTGTAGTTCAGAGTGATTAAAAGATGAGGTCACTTGATAAGTGCAGTTTTTTTCTAAAGCATTTTGAATAGCAAGTACAATTTCATTAACGTGAAGTGAAAATTGGGCAGATAAGCGACAAGGTCTTTTTTGCTCAATCGCATTTGCTAATTCTGCAATCCCTCTACAAAAATCCATGCCATGCTTTGTCTTATGTTTAGCCTGATGATTTATTGTTTTAACCAAAGGATATTTTTCTTTCCAAGGACTCACAAATGTTTTCCGTCGAATTGTGATTCGTCGTTGAAAATGAACTGGAGAGGTAAAATTCCAACAATCATCCGTTGACAGAATTCCTCGATCCCCGATAATTTTTAGAGAGTGATCAACCGGAGCAACAATACTACAGGTTAACCGAGCAACAACACCCGAAACAAATTGAATACAAGCGACAGAAAAATCTGGAGTGTTGTAAGGATCTAATACAACATCCGTTTGCTTATCTTTAATTAAACAAGATGAAAATGCCGTCACAGATTTTACTGGACCAAAGAATCCCACTAACCAAGTCAAACAATAGCCTGCGTGTTCTAAAGTACATCCAACCTCAAATTCATCTTTATAAGGCCAGGGAATACCTGATTCACTTTTCCAATCGTGATACCGCATTTTGTGAACCATCCCATCATCCATTTCTGCATAAACTAATCGCACTTCTCCAGCAACATTCTCTTGCAATGCTTTCCACATCGTTTGAGCCGTTTCCCCAAGAAAAGTACAGGGAGCAGAACTAATATATAATCCTTTTTCCTCAGCTAAATCAACTAACTTTTCGGCTTCGACAAGATCCATTGCTAGAGGCTTTTCAGAGTAAACGTGTTTACCTGCCTCTAAGCAAGCCTTAGACACAGAGAAGTGACTTCTAGGATTCGTTAGATTGACAACTAAATCAACCTGGCTATCTTCTAATAATTGTTCCATTGAGTCATAACACGGAACTTTATGATAAGAAGAAAAATGATTTGCTCTTTCACGATCCTTATCCATCACTCCAACCAGCTTTAAATTTGGATAGTTTAACAGTGTTTTTAGATAAAAATCGGCAACAAACCCACAACCAATTATTGCTATTTGCATTAGCTACCCTTACCAAATATTCACCCTAAAATGTTAAATCTCTTCAGACATGAGAGATTTTATCTCTGACTAGGCAAACCTACAACATCAACCGTTACCATTAGATACTGGCTTCAAAAAAATTTGTGACTGATAGATTTTTAGTACACCCATATTGAAGATATCATAATATCTTGATAGATGTCACCCTTTAAGACCAAGTTTGAGAAAATGGCATCACTCTCAGGCATTTGCCATACTCTAACTCACTGTTTTGGGAGTTGTCCACTAGAAGCTAATTGAGTCAAACTGTTGTCAATTGGGATCTCTATAGAGAAGGGTGCAATTCGATGCACCCTTGATTCATTAATCTATGAACAGAAATAGTTTACTAAGAAGCAGCAACTGCAACCTTTGACCCTGACCCTTCTGAACTCGCTTCCGGTGAACCCTCCTCAGAAGGCGGTACAACCTGCCAGAACATCGGCAAATACTCCGACCAACGAGCGAGAATTGTCTTCGCTTTCTCACTACCCGTCCGTTCAACGTGCTGTTCAATCAAAGTCTTCAACTGCTTCTCACCCGCAGGCGTAGAAACCCGTTGAATCTTGACAATTTCCCCGTTTACTCGTTCCGGGAAACCATTATTTTCATCCAGGAAATAAGCCAAACCCCCGGTCATCCCGGCGCCAACGTTGCGGCCAACCGCACCCAATACTACAACCACGCCACCTGTCATATACTCACAACAATGGTCGCCAGCACCTTCTATAACAGCCTGTCCCATCGAGTTCCGCACGGCAAACCGTTCACCCGCCTGACCCAAAGCAAACAGCGTCCCGCCTGTTGCCCCATATAAACAGGTGTTGCCAATAATCACATTCTCTGAGGGGTTATAACTGACGGTTTCTGAGGGCCTGATAATCAACTCACCGCCGTGCATCCCTTTTCCAACATAGTCATTGGCTTCCCCGGTTAATACCAGCTTCATCCCCGGTAAATTAAACGCACCGAAACTCTGACCCGCAGAACCGATGAAATTCAACGTAATTTGTCCTTCAAACCCTGTATTGCCGTACAACGCCGCAATTTTACCTGCAATACGCGCCCCCACCGTGCGGTCTGTATTCACTAACTGAACAGTCTTTTCTATAACGCTCTGGTTGCGTATAGCAGCCGCTATCTCAGTATCTTCTAGCAATACATCATCCAACACAGGCCCGTTGCTATGACAGCCCTCATGGTTCAACCAATCCCGATCAGTGCGAGTATCCGGCAGTTTCATCAAACAGTCGAGGTTAATTCCTTGAGTCTTGGTTAACTGAACCCCTTCCCGCATTTTCAGCAAATCGGAACGGCCCATAATTTCGGTTAAAGAACGATACCCCAACCGCGCCAACAACTGCCGAACTTCTGACCCAATCATATAGAAGAAATTCACCACATGGTCAGGCGTACCCGGGAACCGCTTCCGCAAGTCTTCTCGCTGAGTTGTCACCCCGACCGGACAACCGTTGGTATGGCAAATTCGCGCCATAATACAGCCTTCAGCAATCATGGCAATGGTTCCAAAGCCAAATTCTTCAGCCCCCATCAACGCACCCATCACCACATCCCAGCCGGATTTTAAGCCGCCATCGACCCGTAACCGCACGCGATCGCGAAGTTTATTCTCCATCAACACCCGATGAACCTCTGTTAACCCCAACTCCCAGGGGGTTCCGGCGTGTTTAATCGAACTCAGAGGAGAAGCCCCCGTGCCGCCATCGTGACCGGAGATCTGAATATAATCGGCGTTGGCTTTGGCTACTCCTGCCGCAATAGTACCGATGCCAATTTCTGCCACTAATTTCACCGAAACAAATGCCTGGGGATTAATTTGGTGCAAATCAAATATCAATTGAGATAAATCCTCAATCGAGTAAATATCATGGTGAGGGGGTGGAGAAATCAACGTTACACCTGGCTTAGACCGTCGCAACATGGCGATATAAGCACTCACCTTTTTACCCGGTAATTGTCCGCCCTCTCCTGGTTTAGCGCCCTGTGCGATTTTGATTTCTATGGAGTGGGCATTCATCAAATATTCTGGCGTTACCCCAAACCGTCCCGACGCCACCTGTTTAATGGCGGAACTGGCACTATCACCCGGTTGTAAGCCTTTGAGATAGGGACGACTGGCTGAATTTCCCTGTTCATCTACATCCTCCAACGGTTTAAACCGGGCTGGGTCTTCGCCGCCTTCTCCGGAGTTGGATTTTCCCCCTAAACGGTTCATAGCGATCGCTAAGGTTTCATGGGCTTCGGGTGATAATGCGCCTAAAGACATCCCCCCCGTGCAGAAGCGCTTAACAATTTCGACAACAGGTTCAACTTCTTCTAGGGGAATAGATTCGCGATCGCTGTTAAAATCTAACAAATCTCGCAACGCCGAAATCGGTTGACCTTTGAGATATTCTTGATAAGCTTGATAATGGTCATATTTCTCAGTAGAACCATTGCCATTTTCTGTGCGAATTGCTGCGTGTAAAACCTTCGCCAATTCGGGATTATTGCTGTGATATTCTCCCCGTTTAAAGAAGTTGACAAAGCCAAAGTTTTCTAACTTCTTCTGAGTAATTTCTGGGAACGCTTTAGAATGAGATTGACTGATTTCTTGAGCTAATTCTTCTACGGTTAACCCGCCAATGCGAGAGGTTGTTCCTTTAAAGCCCAATTCTAGTAAATCTCCCCCAATGCCAATCGCCTCAAAAATCTGCGCCCCTTGATAACTCGAAAGCAGAGAAATTCCCATTTTTGAGAGAATCTTTAATAACCCTCCATTTACTGCTTTGCGATAATTATCTTGTGCTTCATTAATAGTTAATTGTGGTAATTTACCCCGTTCCATCGCCCCTTGAACCTTCGAGCTAGACCACCAAGCCCGCACACTTTCAAGTGCTAAATAGGGACAAATTGCAGAGGCTCCGTAACCAATTAAACAAGCAAAATGATGGGTACTCCAACACTGCGCCGTTTCCACAATTAAAGACGCTTTTAACCGATATCCTGTGGAAATCAAATGATGATGGACTGCACCAACTGCTAACATTGGCGGAATATAAGTCCATTCTGAGGATAGATTGCGATCGCTTAAAACGATAATTTTCTGACCCGATTTAACCGCATCTACCGCCTGTTCACAGAGTTGTTTAACCGCTTGTTTTAATCCTTCCGGTCCGGCTGATACTGGATACAAAGTTGAGAGTTTAATACAATCAAATTTACTGTGAAGGATAGTTTCCAATTCAGCTTCATTGAGTACGGGAGATTCAATTTTCAACAGTCCTGCATCTTGAGGTTGAGGGTTCAGCAAATTTCCCCGTTCACCCAAACGCATATTCAACGACATGACAATCCATTCGCGCAACGGATCAATCGGCGGATTCGTCACCTGAGCAAACCGTTGTTTGAAATAATCATACAGCAAATGGGGTTTATCCGACAGCACCGCTAAGGGGATATCATCGCCCATACAAAAAGTGGGTTCTTTCCCCAAACTCGCCATATCTGCGATCACCATATCTATATCTTCTGAACCATAACCAAAGGCTGTTTGTAGACGCAGTTGGGTGGCTTCATCAATATGAGTTTTTTCCTCAAACGGTTGAGGTTCTAGGTTAACGCGATATTCATCTAACCACTGGCGATAGGGATGACGGGCAGCGATGCGTTCTTTAATCTCCCAATTTTTCAGAATTTCGTGATTTTCGAGGTCAACGGCTAACATTTGTCCTGGCCCTAAACGGCCTTTTTCCACGATATCGGCTTCGGGAATATCAACCACCCCTGCTTCTGAGGCGACAATCACTAAGTTATCTTTGGTAATACAATAGCGGGCTGGACGCAACCCATTTCGGTCAAGCGTTGCCCCCACTTGTTTACCATCACTAAAAACCAATAATGCTGGGCCATCCCAGGGTTCTTGTAACCCACTGTAATATTCATAGAAATCAACAATTTCTTCTCGTCCTTGCAAGTCGGGTTGATTTTTATAGGCTTCTGGCACCATAATCATCAAAGCTTCCAACGGAGTCCGTCCGGTTCTGACCAACAACTCCATCACGTTATCAAGGTTAGCCGAGTCGCTATTATTCGCATCGACAAAGGGTTTGAGGGTATTTAACTGGCTTCCCCAAACTTCAGCTTCTAACTTTCCTTCGGCTGCCCGCATCCAGTTAATATTGCCCAGAAGCGTGTTAATTTCGCCATTATGACCCAGTAACCGCATCGGTTGAGCCAGAGGCCATCGGGGCATAGTGTTGGTGCTAAAGCGGCGATGATAGACCGCAAAGGCACTCTTATAAGCCGGATTTTTCAGATCTAGATAAAATTCACCCAATACCGCCGAACGCACCATCCCTTTATAAACAATGGTTCGACAGGAGAAAGAGCAAATATAAACATTTTGACCCCAAACCAGCCCTTGCGCCTCTAAAGCCACACCAACCGCCCGTCTGGCTAAAAATAACTGTCGTTCTAGGGCATCTCCGCTTAAGCGGGGGGAAGACACTACCAACTGTTCTATTAAAGGCTGATTTTCTCTCGCTTGTGGCCCCAATACCTCAGAATTGACCGGAACTTTTCGCCATCCCACTGTTGTCAATTCTAAGGGTGCTAAAGTGTCTTCTATTATTTTTCGGGCTGTTTCTACCTGTTCATCCTTCGGAAGAAATACCATCGCTACTCCCAGTTGTTCTCGCGGAGTGTCTGCTATGGCTGAGAGTTCTGGGCTTTCCTGCAACATCTCCCAGGGTATTGCACTCATTAACCCCGCCCCATCGCCTGAGTCGTAGTCGGCGCTGCATCCCCCCCGATGTTCCAAACAAGTTAATGCAGGTAGGGCTTTTTCGATTATATTATGGCTAGCTATCCCCGCCGGGTTCGCAATAAATCCCACCCCACAAGCATCTCGTTCTTCAACTAACCAGCGTTGACCTGCATAGGGCGTTCCTTTGTTTTGATTCGTATTTTGGGGGTGTTGACTTTGTTCTCTGTTGTTGATTTGATTCATGTTGCTATTTTTAACGAATTGAATGGTGAGAGTGAAGCTGTTTTTTGAGGGGGGTAAGATACGTCAAGTTTTGTGTTTTATGAATGATAGATTTAAACTTGACGGGGGGAGAAAATCTAAACGCATAGTCGGAAAACAGCTCTGTTATCTTTTCCGAAAGCTTGATGACAGGTCTTTATTGTTTTAGGTTAATCAATAACGATTTGTTTTTCCTCTCCTTAGAGTCACTAAAAAGATATCTATTTTTGTGTCTATTGCCATCTCGAATATTTCTAGAGCCAGGCGGGAACTTTCCTGACTTTTCTAAAACTATTGCTTGATCAGACACTACTACAAAAGCCACTTACTGTCGCTATGTTGTCATTTGATGATCTAAACCGATAGACTACCATTGGTTATGTAGCCTAGAACACGCAATCATCACGCTCAATCACAGTCTGAAGTTCAAAAAGGCTTAGTAGTCACTAGGATACACGTAAGCTGAGTAGAACGTGCTTAGACTTTAGCATCTGAGTTGAGGACTGTTGTGTCTTTATAGGTCTGCGGCGTTTGCGAGTCAAGCTTCTCAAAAATTTAACCTTTAGGGTAAACTGACTGATCCACATGATCCGATCAATCTCGCTTTCCATTCTATCCATTACTCTCTACACCACTTTATCTCTGCTGTTGGGTTTAGAGGCTTCTGCTGCACAGGCAAATTCCCCATCACTCAGAATCATTCGCCAGGGTTCATCCATAGAACTCAATAACCAAAGGCTTGATTTGCCCTGGGTTCAGTGGCAAAGTCCAGATGTGACACCACTCCAAATCGGGGTAAGGGATACGGGGTTAATGACGTTTATGGGTCTAGAACTACTCAACACTAATGATAGCACTCAACAACCGATTCGGTGGTTTTCCCAACCGGACTCAAAACCTCTGTCTCTCCCCACTCTCAATCACTCCCCAAACCGATACTTAGAAATTACACCCCTAGCTGATCAGAAGCAATGGCAAGTGTCAATTGTCGGAACAACCCTCAAAATTGTTGCTCCCTCGGCTACCCTACAAACTCTCCAACAAACTCCCCTTTCTCCCTCACTGGGTAGCGCCCATCGAAAGTTAACCTTAGAGTTGGATCGTCCCACAATCTGGGAACAGCCTCAAGTGGCTCCGGCTCACCCCTCAACCGCTCAACAAGTCCTCCCAGATGACCCTCAGACGCCCGCTATCCCGCCTTTAACCACCTGGACAATCCGTTTGGCAGCCAACCTCGATCCAGAGGTTTTAGCCCCCTTTCCGTCTCTGTCCGAAAATCCCGTTCAAGGACTCGAACAGGAGAGCGATCGCCATAGAACTCAGCTAAAATTTAATGTTCCCGTCGGTTGGCGTCCGGTTGTTTCCAGCGTGAATAATCCCGATCGCCTGATGATTGAAATTCGACCCGATTTTTTAGTGGAACGGGATATTCTATGGACACCGGGACTGCGTTGGCGTCAGCAATATATCGAAATTCCTCACGCTGAACCCACCCCTTCAGACGCGCCGCCTAACCGTTTTCCCGTCTATTGGCTAGAACTCGATCTCCGTCAACCTCAACTATCTCTACAACCCATTCTCAGCCGCAATCAATCCCGTCAGGGGTTAGCCCCATTATTAACCACGGCAGGGCGATCGCAAGCCCTCGCGGCGATCAACGGAGGATTTTTTAACCGCAATAATCTGCTTCCCCTCGGTGCAATTCGTCATCAAGGACGGTGGTTATCCAGTCCTATTCTTAATCGAGGCGCGATCGGTTGGACTGATGAAGGTGATATTTACATTGATCGCCTAAGTCGTTCAGAAACCTTAATCACCGCAACTGGAGAACGTCTCCCCATCCTACATCTTAACAGTGGTTATGTCGAAGCAGGTATCTCCCGTTATACAACCGATTGGGGCTTGAGTTATGTTCCTGTCCTTGATCGCGAATGGGCAATTATTACCCGCAATCTTCGGGTTACTCAACATCTTCTCCGGGAAAGACCGATTAGAAATCCCGTTTCAATTCCTATAGATGGCGATCTGTTAGTGATTCGTAATCATACGGCTAAAGTCGCTCAACTCCCCGTAGAAACCGAAATTCAAATTGAGGCAGAAACTGACCCCCCTGTGTGGGATGCCTACCCGCAAATTTTAGCAGCAGGGCCGTTATTATTGCAGTCTGGTGAAATTGTATTAGATGCCCTTGCAGAACGTTTTAGCGAGGCGTTTAGCAACCAACAGGCGATTCGTAGTGCAGTGGCAGCCTCCGACAACAAACTTTTGTTCGTTGCCGTTCACAATCGTCCTCTGGGTTCGGGGCCAAATTTAACTGAACTGGCTCAAATTCTCCAAAAACTCGGGGCGGTTCATGCTGTAAATTTAGACGGAGGAAGTTCTACGGGTTTATACTTAGGGGGAACGTTAATCGACCGTCCTTTACAAACCGCAGCCCCCATTCACAACGGATTAGGGATTTTTTACAGTGACCAGTGACCAGTGACCAGTGACCAGTTATCAGTTATCAGTTATCAGTTATCAGTTATCAGTTATCAGTTATCAGTGAAGACAGTTTACAGTTTACAGTTGTCCTAACCCCTGTTACCTAAATTAATTGGGAGTCGGGAGTCGGGGATTAGGCAATCTTGCTATAGGCAATCTTGCTATAGGCAACTGTCCCCTGTCCCCTGTAACTTGTCCCCTGTCCCCTGTAACTTGTCCCCTGTCCCCTGTAACTTGTTCACTGTCCCCTGTCCCCTGTAACTTGTCCCCTGTCCCCTGTCCCCTGTCCCCTGTCCCCTGTAACTTGTTCACTGTCCCCTGTCCCCTGTAACTTGTTCACTGTCCCCTGTCCCCTGTAACCTATAACCTATTACCTAGATTAATCAACACGTAAGTAAAGATTGCGTAAAGATTGGAAAAGATCCGTAGAATCAGGGATGACAAACCCCTAGATCGATTTGCTATGTTTGTCTATAGCGTCTAAGAGGTGGCAGGTTCTAGAACTTGTTCTAGCCTGAGTGCTTCTTAACACACAGGTGTAGGCTTCCGCTAATTGAGTCAAACCCCAAGCTTCATGTTGATGCTGAGGTTAACTCAATTCTCCTGTAGATTAAAAGTGAATTCTTGCTCCAAACTTCAATCAAAGTTTAGTGCTGAAGACCTGGGTGCATTGACTCTAGTTTTTCTTTCAAATCGCTATATAAGGATAGGTTATTATGGTTGCTACTCAAGCAAAGCTTCAAACTGCTACGCTCTCTAAAGCCACTTCTAATGGTGTTGCAGCTACTGAGTTACGCCCCTGGGGATCTTTTACCACTTTAGAAGAAGGCCCGGGTTATAAGATTAAACGGATTGAAGTGAATCCTGGACACCGCCTGAGTCTGCAAATGCACCACCATCGCAGTGAACACTGGATTGTTGTTTCTGGAACAGCGAAGGTTACTTGTGGAGAAAATGAAGAAGTTTTATTTGCAAATCAATCCACTTATGTTCCCCAGTGTACCTCTCACCGTTTAGAAAATCCAGGTGTGATTCCTTTGGTATTGATTGAAGTTCAAAACGGTGAATATTTGGGCGAAGATGATATCATTCGTTTTCAAGACGATTATTCCCGCGCTCCAGCTAAGGCAAAATAAGATAATATCTCTATAGTGATGGGTAGTTTCGTTTTTCTCGCCCTGCTCAAAAACAGCTTGGCAAATCAAAAAGTTAAACTACCTTGTCTGATCTCGTTAAAAGTCGGTGAAGCAAGAATTTCCCGTTATAATCTTTGATTTAATAGGGAAGCGTCAGTTAATGATTAGGGATTAGACAGTGGGTGTAGCCAGGTTATCCCTTTAGAGTCTAATCCCTGATGTTTCGATTGTTATTTGTGGGTTGAAATGATACAGATTACTCCTGCTGCTACCCGTGAGGTGTTGCGTCTGAAGTCTAAACAAAAGGGTTCTAATCTTCTGTTCCGCTTGGGAGTAAAGCCCGGAGGCTGTTGTCATTTGTATTATCAGATGGGATTTGCAGAAACTTTAGAGCCGGATGATGGGGTCTATCATTGTGGTGGGGTACAAGTGGTGATTGATCATTCTAGCTTGAGTCACTTAGAAGGTTTGGTGTTAGACTACTCAGAAGATTTGATGGGAGGAGGATTTCGCTTCAGTAATCCCAATGCCTCTCAAACTTGTGGTTGTAGCCATTCCTTCATGCCAAAAACCTGAGAGATGATCCAGATTTTTTTGACTTTTTTAAGAAATAGACTTGACAAATTATAGTTTTATTACCTATAGTAGCAATTTGGGTATCAAAATTCTTAAAAGATCAGTCAAATGTCTCCTCCTTGAAGTGGAAAGGGATATTTTGCTTAAAAAAGCGGGAGACTGAATCTTAAGATTGCCAAATCAGAGAAAAGTCAGTGGTAGAAGTCCGGTCTTCTCAAGCCAGAGGATATGGCTCAAGTTCGCCCAAAAGACAAAACTTTGAAGGTATCCCTAAATTCTTGGATTGATGATTTGAAGATGGCAACCCAGAGCGGTCTGAAAAGCTGTCAAACCGAGGAATTAGATAAACTGTAAATTAATCCTGTTACCCCGAGGAGTCCTAACGTTAAGTTGAGATGACTCCGTTGGCTTTTATTCCCCGGTGAAAAGTCCAATCGAAAATCCAGTCAACCAAGCTCCTGTCAATGAGTGTGGGGAATAAATCAAAGACAGGCGAGATGTTTAAACATCAAACGTTGATTAAGGTACTGCGAAACAGAAAATGACGATTTGAGGAAATATGTTATAACTCATGCCCACTATACAGCAACTTATTCGATCTGCCCGAGAACAAGCACAGAAAAAGACAAAATCTCCAGCTCTTAAGAGTTGCCCACAACGCCGAGGCGTTTGCACGAGAGTCTATACAACCACACCGAAAAAGCCCAATTCGGCACTTCGCAAAGTCGCAAGGGTACGTTTGACATCAGGCTTTGAAGTGACTGCTTACATTCCAGGGATCGGTCATAACTTACAGGAACACTCAGTAGTAATGATTCGCGGAGGTCGGGTTAAAGACTTACCGGGAGTCCGATACCACATTATTCGAGGCACCTTGGACACCGCCGGAGTCAAAGACCGACGCCAGGGGAGATCTAAGTATGGGGCAAAACGTCCGAAGTAAAAGCATTGAGTCAAGTTTTCAGATGACTTATTTTTGCAAAAATGACCAATAACCAAAAGTAATTAGGGTAAAAATTAGGTATGTCTCGTCGTAGAGTCGTTCAAAAACGTCCAGTTCCCCCAGACTCAGTGTATAATAGCCGTTTACTGAGTATGATGGTGCGTCGCATTATGAAGCATGGGAAAAAATCCCTCGCTTACCGAGTGATTTATGATGCGATGAAAATTATCGAGGAGCGAACTGGGTCTGAGCCGTTAGAACTGTTTGAAAAAGCAGTGCGAAACGTTACACCCCTAGTAGAAGTCAAGGCTAGACGAGTTGGCGGAGCAACCTACCAAGTGCCAATGGAAGTTCGCTCAGAACGGGGAACAACCTTGGCTTTACGTTGGTTAATCAATTATTCCAGACAACGCTCAGGTCGGACAATGGCAATGAAACTTGCCAATGAACTGATGGATGCTGCCAACGAAACCGGAAGTGCTGTTCGCAAACGGGAAGAAACCCACCGGATGGCTGAAGCGAATAAGGCTTTTGCCCATTATCGGTACTAAAATGAATGACGTGGGGATAGCAGTGATTTCCGCAAACAGATAGAATCTTAATGAAGACTTAAAAAGGAGGTAGCTGTGGCACGTACTATCCCGCTTGAGAGAGTACGTAATATTGGTATTGCAGCCCACATCGATGCGGGCAAGACGACCACGACCGAGCGGATTTTGTTTTATTCGGGTGTGGTTCACAAAATGGGTGAAGTCCACGAAGGTACTGCGGTAACGGACTGGATGGCTCAAGAGCGGGAGCGTGGTATCACGATCACGGCTGCCGCAATCAGTACCAGTTGGAGAGATCATAAGATCAATATCATTGACACTCCGGGTCACGTTGACTTCACCATTGAAGTGGAACGCTCGATGCGGGTGTTAGATGGAGTGATTGCCGTATTCTGCTCTGTGGGTGGTGTTCAACCCCAATCCGAAACCGTTTGGCGACAAGCCGAACGCTACAAAGTCCCTCGGATTGCATTCATCAATAAGATGGATCGTACAGGGGCGAACTTTTTCAAAGTTTACGAGCAAGTACGCGATCGCTTGAGAGCGAATGCTGTTCCGATCCAAGTTCCCATTGGCAGTGAAAGTAACTTCCGGGGACTGGTGGACTTAGTCGCCATGAGAACCTATATCTACACCAATGATTTAGGGACAGACATCCAAGAAACCGATGAGATCCCGGAGGAAGTTCAGGATTTAGTCGCAGAGTACCGGGAAAAAATGCTGGAATCCTTGGCTGAAGCCGATGAAGGCATTATGGAAAAGTACCTCGAATCCCTAGAAGGCGGCGAACTTCCTACAGAAGAAGAAATTCGCGTTGCCATTCGTAAAGCAACAATAGCCGGAACCATCGTCCCGATTTTGTGCGGTTCTGCCTTTAAAAACAGAGGCGTGCAACGGTTATTGGATGCTGTGGTTGACTACCTCCCCGCCCCGACAGAAGTTCCGGCGATTAAAGGAACGCTGCCGAGTGGAGATGAAGAAGAACGTCCCGCCGATGATGAAGCTCCCTTATCTGCTCTGGCATTTAAGATCATGGCGGATCCCTATGGTCGTTTGACCTTTGTACGGGTTTACTCCGGAATTCTTCAGAAAGGCAGCTATGTTTTCAACTCAACAAAAAACAAGAAAGAGCGAATTTCTCGTTTAATTGTGTTGAAAGCTGATGATCGGATTGAAGTAGACGAACTGCGGGCCGGAGACTTGGGTGCCGCTTTGGGTCTAAAAGATACCTTAACCGGAGATACGCTGTGTGATGATAGCTCTCCGATTATTTTGGAATCTCTATTCATTCCTGAACCCGTGATCTCGGTGGCGGTTGAACCCAAAACCAAGCAAGACATGGAGAAACTCTCCAAAGCTCTGCAATCTCTGTCTGAGGAAGACCCAACCTTCCGAGTGTCTATTGATCAAGAAACCAACCAAACCGTGATTGCGGGGATGGGTGAACTCCATTTGGAGATTCTGGTAGACCGGATGTTGCGGGAGTTTAAGGTCGAAGCGAATGTGGGTGCGCCCCAAGTCGCCTATCGAGAAACGATCCGCAAGCCTGTTAAAACAGAGGGTAAATTTATCCGTCAGAGTGGGGGTAAGGGTCAATACGGTCATGTCGTGATTGAACTCGAACCCGGAGAACCGGGAAGCGGCTTTGAATTTGTCTCCAAAATTGTTGGGGGTACTGTACCGAAAGAGTATATTAACCCAGCGGCTGAGGGGATGAAGGAAGCTTGCGAATCCGGTGTGATCGCGGGATATCCGTTGATTGATGTCAAAGCGACGTTAATCGATGGTTCCTATCACGATGTAGACTCCTCAGAAATGGCTTTTAAAATTGCCGGATCAATGGCAATTAAGCAAGGTGTACAAAAAGCGTCACCTGTGCTGTTGGAGCCAATGATGAAAGTCGAGGTCGAAGTACCAGACGATTTTATTGGTACTGTTATCGGCGATCTGAACTCCCGTCGAGGCCAAATTGAAGGTCAGGAAACGGATCAATCTCAAGGTCTTGCGAAGGTAACGGCAAAAGTTCCCCTCGCAGAAATGTTTGGTTACGCCACAGATATTCGGTCTAATACCCAGGGGCGTGGAATTTTCTCAATGGAATTTAGCCATTATGAAGAAGTTCCTCGCAGTGTGGCAGAAACCATCATTGCTAAGAGTAAAGGAGAATAATTCTGAGTCAAAAGGGGACAGGAAGTGCATCGGAGAAGATAAAATACAGATTGGCTCCCAATGCCTTCTGTTCCCCCAGACTCAATCTCGAGTTATCAGGTCTTAGCCTTAATCATTCAACATCTAACATCTCGAATCAAAGATCAAGTAGGATATGGCACGCGCAAAATTTGAACGGAATAAACCCCACGTTAACATCGGTACTATCGGTCACGTTGACCACGGCAAAACGACGCTAACTGCTGCGATTACCATGACATTAGCAGCCGCAGGCGGAGCTAAAGCTCGCAAATACGAAGATATTGACGCGGCTCCTGAAGAAAAAGCTCGGGGGATTACGATTAACACTGCTCACGTTGAGTACGAAACAGAAAATCGTCACTATGCTCACGTTGATTGCCCCGGACACGCAGACTATGTGAAAAACATGATCACCGGAGCCGCTCAAATGGATGGAGCGATTCTGGTGGTTTCTGCGGCAGATGGCCCTATGCCTCAAACTCGTGAACATATTCTCCTGGCTCGCCAGGTAGGGGTTCCGAGCTTGGTGGTTTTCCTCAATAAGCAAGACCAAGTTGATGACGAAGAATTGCTGGAATTAGTTGAACTGGAAGTTCGGGAATTACTGAGTTCCTATGATTTCCCTGGAGATGATATTCCGATTGTTTCGGGTTCGGCTCTTAAAGCAGTAGAAGCACTGACCAGCAACCCGAAAATTATCAAGGGAGATGATGAGTGGGTTGATAAAATCTACGCGCTAATGGATAACGTAGATGAATATATCCCCACACCGGAACGTGCTGTTGATAAGCCTTTCCTGATGGCTGTAGAAGATGTATTCTCGATCACTGGTCGGGGTACTGTTGCGACAGGCCGGATTGAACGGGGTAAAGTGAAAGTTCAAGAAACAGTTGAATTAGTTGGGATCAGAGATACCCGCAGCACAACTGTAACGGGTGTAGAAATGTTCCAGAAAATCCTCGATGAAGGGATGGCTGGAGACAACGTAGGATTGCTATTGCGCGGTCTGCAAAAAGCGGATATTCAGCGCGGTATGGTGATTGCTAAACCGGGTAGCATTACCCCTCACACTCAGTTTGAAGCTGAGGTTTATGTGCTGAAAAAAGAAGAAGGAGGTCGTCATACTCCTTTCTTTTCCGGCTATCGTCCTCAGTTCTATGTGCGGACGACTGATGTAACCGGGACAATTGACAGCTACACGGCTGACGATGGTTCTAACGTAGAAATGGTCATGCCCGGCGACCGGATTAAAATGAACGTTTCTCTGATCACTCCGATTGCGATTGAGCAAGGAATGCGCTTTGCAATTCGTGAAGGGGGTCGGACGATTGGTGCGGGCGTTGTGTCTAAAATTGTGAAGTAGGCGCAGCCTCCAAACACTGATGACTTGAACAGCTCGTCTTTGACCCTAAAGTTAATCTACGGATTGGGAACTTAGACGGGCTGTTTGTTCCCGTGCCGCTTGCTCCATGGTAGGCTTCTTAACTGGACTCACGGAAGAAATTCCCGAAACATGAGTCGCTCAACACTCAAACTGAACCTGGAAAACTCAAAATCTCATGGCTACTATTCAACAGCAAAAAATTCGTATCCGTCTGAAAGCATTTGACCGTCGTTTGCTGGATACTTCTTGTGAAAAAATTGTCGATACAGCTAACCGCACAGGTGCAACGGCTATTGGCCCGATTCCCTTACCGACAAAACGACGCATTTATTGTGTTCTTCGTTCTCCTCACGTCGATAAAGATTCACGAGAACACTTTGAAACTCGAACTCATCGCCGGATTATTGATATCTATCAGCCTTCCTCTAAAACAATTGATGCTTTGATGAAATTAGATTTACCTGCGGGTGTAGATATTGAAGTGAAACTCTAAGATCAATCTGATCAACTCAGGGTTTGAATCAGAAACAGGGGGAAAAAATCCGCTAAAGTAAAAGAAAGAAGCGCACACCCTAAACGGACAATGGCATCATCTTCCTCAATAGCAGTTCGAGAATTACCCCTGTTTCCACTCCCAGAAGTGGTTTTATTTCCATCCATTCCTCTACCGTTACATATTTTTGAGTTTCGTTATCGGATTATGATGAACACTATCCTCGAAAGCGATAGTCGCTTTGGGGTTGTGATGTTCAATCCGACTCAAGGTAAAGTGGCTTCCGTCGGTTGCTGTGCGGAAATTATTCAGCATGAGCGTCTACCAGATGGTCGGATGAAGGTTTTCACTCTGGGTCAGCAACGGTTTCGGGTTTTAGAGGCAGTTCGAGAAAAACCGTATCTGGTTGGGTTAGTTGAATGGATAGAAGATGTCGCCCCCGAACAAGACCTTAGACCTTTAGCAACGGAAGTTGAAGGCTTATTACGAGATGTGGTTCGCCTCTCCAGTAAATTAACGGATAAAACGGTTAAACTTCCCGAAGATATCCCCAGCTTACCCACAGAGTTATCCTATTGGGTTGCCAGTAATCTGTATGGTGTACCCGCAGAACAGCAAGCTCTTTTAGAACTACAAGATACTGCGGCTCGTTTGGAACGGGAAGCGGAAATTTTGGGTTCAACTCGCAGTCACCTGGCGGCGAAAACGGTTCTCAAAGATACCTTTAATACTGTTGATCCAAACTAGCTGAGTTCTATTAAAAATCCTTGAATTGGGTTTTTAAATCCTCCCGATCCTATACCAATTTTGGACTGCTAACCAACCTCCGGAGAGCAGTCCGGCTAAACTTAGAGTTAAACCGCTATAGGGAATCAATAACCCAAAAATTGGTAAAGCCACCCCCGCAATTGTACAAACGATCACGGCTAAAGAAGCTCTACGATTTGTGCCTAACCCCCAAACTAAACTCAATAAAATCGGACACATTAGAATAAAAACGAGTTTAGCATCGATCAAACGACTGCCATAGGTGAGGGTGAGTAAACAAGCAAAGAAAATAGCTGCTGCGATCGCAACATCCCTTAAACTCAATGGTAATGAAAGATTCAATAACAGAATCCACCAAAGAAAGATTGCAGGAGCTAACAATAACAAACGGGGTAAAATACCCGTATTCGTGACGGGAGTCGTTGCGGTAAATACCCCAAAAGGATTTCTAACAGAGACATTTCCCTCAAAAATCCAAGTTAACTCTCGCTGTCCAACTTCCTCTTGCGTTACCGTCGGGATAGCGCCTGCAAAATCAGCATTGGGAAAATTCGCTCTTGCTGTCAGACGAAAATTAGACAACAGTTGTCCCATCGGTTCATACACCCAACGCGGCGCCCCTTGAGCGAGGTAACTGACTCGAAAACGAGTTTTTTCTCCCGGCGCTAAACGAAAAGGAAATCCAAAGTCTCCTGGGTTGACTTGCATTAACGGCTGACCTTCTCGCTGAATTTGGAAGTCTTGCAGCAGTTTATACCCAAAAGGCGGACGAAATTCAAAGAAAAACTGCTGAATATCACTCAGAGGGTTCATCACTTCATATTCCGCCTCAAAGTTAACACTATACAACCATTGACGAGTTGCCGGATCGGTCGCTTGATCAATTCTCACTTGAATTTGCGAACTGGCGATCGCTAAAAACCGATCAACCATGCGGGTTGCTTCTTCCTCAATTTGTTGATTATCAACCCAGCGATAGTTCGTGTACGTCTCTTGAATTTGATAGCGAATTTGAGGTGCAGCTTGTTCGAGGCGTTCACCAGAAACCGTCGTCGCCACTTGAGCGACTTTTTGTTGTTCCCAGTGATGATAGCGGTTAGCGAGAGTTGAACACAGAAAAAATCCCCCCACCAGAATCACTAAAATTAAACCCATGTGAGGTAACTTTTGAACCACAACAACATAGCGTTCTAACCCACCTTGAACAATTGCAGTAACCGTTGGTGTCCCTGAACGAGAATTCGACCAAGTTATCAACGCGATCACCACCCCAAACGCTACAATCAGCAATGCTAACTGAAACGAGAATTGAACAATTTGAGAACCAAAATTCATCAACTTGTCAGGGTGCGTTAAATCCGGTAAATTCGGAATACCTTGAAACGAAGGATACATATTAAATCCGGTTAAGATAAAAAGAATTACACATGGGTTTTCAACGATTCCTGATCATTCATAAAATCCTTTCCCTCAACTCTCCTTAAGGATCAATAATGGAATAGCTGCCAAAAGTTTTAAGCGTTTTTGTATAGGTTGCTAATTCGCTTAAAGCTGATTTAACCGATTCTTCACAGGTATTTGCTTCAAGATCAATAAAAAACAAATAATCTCCCAGTGAGCGCTTGGTTGGACGAGACTCAATACGACTCATATTAATTCCTCGCTCTGCAAACACCTGTAACGGCTTGACCAATACACCGGGTTTATTTTCCGGTACACTAAATGCTAAAGATGTATAATTTCCTCCCGGTGAAGGCTGTAAACTCACCACCCAAAAACGAGTACAATTATCCGGATAATCATTAATCGGATGAGCCAAAATCGGTAATTGATATAAACTCGCCGCTCTCATAGAAGAAATAGCTGCGGCCGTTCTCTCCCTGCTTAAATGTTGTAACGCTTCTGTGGTGGAATTTGTTGCAATTTGTCGGACTTCTGGAAGATTTTGATTTAACCACTCCTGACATTGGGCTAAGGCTTGAGGATGGGAATAAACCACTTGAATGTCTTCTGGAGTCTGGGCGAGGGAAATTAAAGCATGGGAGATGGGTAAGACTAAAGCTTGTTGAATTCTGAGCGTGTCAATTTGCCAGACTGTATCTAAAGTCATGCTGACACTCCCCTCAATAGAGTTTTCGACCGGAACTACCCCTAAATTCACTTCTCCTCTCGCCACTGCCCAGAGGGTTTGAGTAATACTGGGATAGGGACAAAGGCAGGGTTGGAGGCTTTCAGGTGTGGTTTTGACTAAATATTCGGCGTAGGTTGTCGCGGCAGCTTCTGCATAGGTTCCCGCCGGGCCTAAATGAGCGATAGACAGTTTCATTTTAATTCATGTGAACAGAAGAAAAGCGGACAACAGACAAAAAGTAGATTGATCCAAAAGGTGGAAATTACTTCTATTTTTTCTAGGTTTTGGTTAGGGATCGATCCATTGCGTTATAATTCTTTACTCTAAACTTATTTTTTCTCCCCTGATGATGAGAAGATGAACTAACACTTGAGGATGAAAATTGTTGAATTCTCATCTGTACCGGATCTCGATCACATCATAAATTGTTAAAATTTATTAAAATACGTTTACAAAGCTTGAAATTTTATTTTTCTATGCAAACTCAATTCAACGCCTGTCAAACGATTGAAATGGCTGTACCCAAACAGCAAATCCCCATTCGGCATTATTTGCGTCAACCGAAGCGTTTAATGAACGCTTTAGCAGATCCGACCCGGTTAGAACAACTAAGTAAGGATACTTTTCGGCTGAAGATGCGCCCCCTATCATTTATGATGCTGACAATTCAACCCACTGTTGATTTGAAAGTTTGGGCGTTAGCAGACGGGACTATTGGTTTAAAGTCAGTGGGCTGCGAAATTCGGGGTGTAGAATATATTAATCAACGCTTTTCGTTAAAATTAGTCGGCCGTTTATCCCCGATTGAGAAAGAAGGTGTAACTCATCTAACGGGTCAAGCTAATTTAGAGGTACAGGTTGAACTCCCTCCGCCCTTACAGTTAACACCCCTATCGATTTTAGAAACAACCGGGAATGGGTTACTGAAAAGTGTTCTTCTGACGATTAAACAAAGATTGATGCACAATCTACTTTGTGATTATCGCAAATGGGCTTCTGAACAAAGCGATAATCTCGTTTCTTCGCCGGAGTCAGTTTTGTCTGGGGAAGGTCAAACGATATAATTTAAGGACACTACATTAAACCTAAACCAATTTGACAAGGACGAAAGGACAGTCGATGTTGTGAACAAGGGCCACAACGTTGTAAGGCTTCTCGATGTTTTTGGGTTCCATAGCCTTTATTGTTCATTAAGTCATAGTCTGGGTATTTTTTGGCTAAACGCACAATGAGTTCATCTCGCCAAACCTTAGCTATAATACTGGCAGAAGCGATTGCTGTTGAAGTTTGATCCCCTTTAATCACCGTTTGTTGAGGAATCAATAAACCCGGAATTTGTTGGTTTCCATCAATTAAACACAAATCAGGAGGAGATTTCAACTTCAAAATAGAGCGCTTCATCGCTAATAATGTCGCTTGTAGAATATTCAGCCGATCAATTTCTCGTACAGAGGCGATCGCAATCTTACAATCGAAAGCGATCGCTCGAATTTCTACGGCCAGTTTTTTCCGAACCGAAGGCGACAACTGTTTACTATCTCGTACACCCAAAGCGGCTAACTTGACAATCGTCTCGTCGGATAGAATCACAGCCGCCGCCACAACGGGGCCAAACAAAGCGCCCCGCCCGACTTCATCAACACCTGCTATCGATTTCGGTGTATTCACAGAGCCTAGTCTGATATCGCCGAAGAACGCCGACGCCGACGCCGACGAACAGAAGAATCCGAATCATCTTCTAAATCCAGAGCCTCTTCTGAGTCTTCTGAAACCGTTTCTGACATTGTTAAGGAAGACACTGGAGAAAACTCTTCAACAAAAGTTGTTTCTTCGGCAGGCTCATCGATATCCTCATCGATATCCTCATCAACATCCTCATCAACATCCTCATCAATAGCCTCATCAGTATCCTCATCGACATCCTCATCGACATCCATCTGGGTTGATGCTCGGGGAGCAGGTAAATCGATGGATTCTTCCTCCGACTCCTCTAAAAGCTCCTTGGGTGAGGGAGGTTCTTCTCCCGGTAAACGGACAGTCACAATCACATTTCTGGGATTTTTCAGGGTTTGATGAGAAAGCAACAGAGGAGAAATACCCATCATGGCATACATCTGTTGTTCATCGGCGGTCATTTCAACCGAAATCACTTCGGGCTGTTCAATCGGAGGTTTCTGAGTTTCAGACTTACCGATGCGGCTTCTTTCTGACAAAGTGCTGCGAGTTGGTAATCCTTCTGATAACTGAAGTTCTGAGCGATTCTCATTGTATCCACTTGGGGAAGGAGCGATTCGCAGATTATTACGGGTGGGTTCTGAATCACGAACCAAAGAATCTAAATCCCCAATACGCCGCCGTCGCCGTCTTCGAGCATTACCTGCTGTACTAATATCTTGATAGCTGGGGTGGTTAATTAGCTCTAAATCTTGCAAATTATTGGAAGAATCTACAAGCTCTACAGTTTCGGGTTCTTCTCGGGGTTGAGGCGGCTCTAACACTATTGTTTTCTCTGGAAGCCGTTCTGTAATTTCAGGTGGACTCACAGATAATCCCCCACGAGGCGTTAACACCACTCGTTCCCCTGTGGGTTCTTGAGGTTCGACTTCTAATTCACCCGGAAGATGAACCAAATGTCCTAAGCCGCTACAGCTCGGACAAGGACGCCCAAATAACTCGTAAATATTCTGTCCCTGACGTTTACGGGTTAATTCGACTAATCCCAACTCTGATAATTGAGCAATTTGAGGTCTGGCTTTATCGGCTTTAAGAACTTTATTAAAATGTTCTAAGACCTGCAACTGATCTCGGCGGGAGTCCATATCAATAAAATCGACAATAATCACCCCGGCAATATTGCGTAAACGCAACTGACGAGCAATTTCCGTCGCCGCTTCACAGTTAGTCCACAACACCGTTTCTCTCGAGGTTGCAGAACGAGTAAACGAACCCGAGTTCACATCAATCACCGTTAAAGCTTCTGTGGGTTCAATCACAACATAGCCTCCCGAGGGCAAATCAACTCGGGGTCGCATCGCTTCACGAATTGCCGCATTCACCCGAAAATATTCTAGAATCGGAATCCGTTCTCGGTGGTGATCAATCAAAACCCCTTGAGGTGCCTTACCCACACTCCAGTTAATCAGATGTTGTTTAACGCGCTTAATTGCCGGATGAGAATCTACAACAATACGATTAACATCCCCACTGTACATATCGCGCAACACCCGTTGAATGAAGTCATTATCGCGATTGAGTAAAGCCGGAGGTCGAGTGGAACTGGCTTCTTGTTGAACGTTTTCCCACTGTTTTTGTAGACTTTCTAAGTCTTCTAAAATGGCATCTTCTGCCATCCCTTCAGCTTCGGTTCGCACTAACAATCCCATCCCCGACGGTTTAATTAAAATGGCTAATGCTTTGAGGCGATTTCGTTCCGTTTCAGAGCGAATTCGACGGGATAAATTCACCCCACGTCCATAAGGCATTAACACTAAATAACGACCGGGTAAGGTAATATTTCCCGTCAGTCGAGGGCCTTTGGTTCCGGTGGGTTCTTTCATCACCTGGACTAACACTTTTTGTTGAGGTGCTAAGAGTTCAGTGATGGAACCGGAAGATTTTTTTAACCGCAGGGGGCCTAAATCTGAAACATGGATAAATCCGTTTCGTTCCGCATCTCCAATATTGACAAAAGCTGCATCAATTCCGGGCAGCACATTTTCAACAACTCCTAAATAAATATCACTAACTTGGTGACTTCCGGTTGCAACAACGAGTTCTTGAATTTGATCTTCGGAAAAAACTGCGGCAATTCGATGCTGTTCGGCAATGATAATTTGTTTTGACATCTAATTTCCTCAAAACTTAGCAACATTAGAGATAGCTACGCTGCGTGTACCTCTGATGTTGAGTTGAATTGTTAGTGATGCGTCTCCCCAAGAGAAACGCTCGTTGATCATGTTTCTTCTCACGATTTGAGTGAAAATAGGAGAAAAAATTGCGTCCTGCGGCTCACAGAGAATTTCTAGAATCATAAACTGAAACAGATCTTTATAAGAAAGAACGGATTAAATGGGGGTGGCTTCTGATGAGTGATCTAAAAAAGACTAATACCGAAGAACGAATTTGAAGTCGGGTCAAGGTCAAAGCTCTTTTTGTGAAACGGTTTCCGGCTAGAGGTTACAGGTATCAGCTTACCGTAAATCATAAGCAGTTATCATCTCATCCCTCTGGCTCTTGACCCAAAACTCAACACCCTCACTTCTCACTGCTGACGATCCAGAGTCATCAGGTCAATCCGTTTTTCCTCTGACTATTTGTTGTCATTTTACCCGCAAAATTTCGGAAATTAGGGGACTTCTTTGAGAAGTTAATTGACCTGTTGGTCTTGAGTGAAAGTCATCATTTTCTGTTAAGCCATTGTGGTTTGATCAGAGATTTTATTGATGTTTTACCATCCTCAAGAACCACCCCAATACTCGTTCACAGTAGAAGAAAATCACTCAAATCAGGGTCATTGATCTGGGGAAGGAACAAGGGGTTATTCACAGTAAATCATCGGTTGATGGACTGTGATCATCCCTTTTTGCCTGAATGCCCATCGTTGCTGAAACAGATGTCTTGGGTTGGTTATCCCCCTATCCCATAGTTTTGGGTCAAGGTTGCTTCATCTCCCATTGACCACAATTTGCCATCAACTGCTTTAGCTATCTCTTTTAGTCACTAAATTGATCGGCTCTCCTTTGCTAAAAAAGAGCAAATCTGGAACTTTTCAACGCTAACCGCTCAATAGAGAAATCTTACAAGTGTTGAAAATCCCTACTGCGATTAACCGAATCCTTAGACTGGAATCTTATACCAAGAGGAAGTTTGGGCTACGGGTTTTTATAAAACAGTTGAAAAATTGTCCGAGGTTAAACACCTATTTGGCTCACCCAATCTGATCAAAAGGGTAGCTTTTCTTCGGAACCTTCCCAGTTGAGTTCTTCTCAGTCTCGGTTGTCTCACCGATCTCAGTCAGCGACTCTAGCTAAAGATTATTAGGCTTGTAGCCTTATCCCCAGATTTTATAATAACACCTATTTTGATACAACAAAAGTGAGGAAATTTCCTGAGTCAGTCTTGAGAGTGTACAAGGGGGAATGGGGAACAGTTCCCCGCTTCCTGACGTTTATACCGATCTCAGAATGAGGCGTTGGCGATGAATATGCAACAGTTCCCACTCCTGCTGGCTCACCTGCTCTAACATATAGAGTACCTGTTCTGGACGCAGTTGAGTTCCATCGTTGTGACACCCTCCGACATAACGTAACGTTAGACTGTCGGGAGATGCCTCCGTCTCGAAGTCCGTCGCTGGGTTGATTGCTCCATGTAAGAACTCTAACTCAAACAATTGTTCGCGCAGATTAATATACCGAATCTTTTTCGATTTTGTGGTTTTCTCCCAGAGAAACTCAACAGCCTCTAAAATAGCGCTGATCCACGCTAACCCTTTTTGGGGGTGAAACTCACAACCCCTTAAGTTGACAGTTAACCGATATTCGGCTTTGTCGAGTAACTGAGTAGCAGTGGGAGATTTCACATCCACCCGTTCAATATCATAGATCGGTAAATCACTCGGTAAATGGGTTTGTAAGATTTCCCGAAACGTCTCAACCTCCATAGACTCACTCAGATCAAATTCAACAATTTCACCGCTACTGGTTGCCCCCAAAGGTAAGGCATTCGCCGCCGAAATGCGAGGACTGGGATGATATCCTTCACTAAAGGCGATCGGTAAACCCGTGACTCGAGTCATCCGATCTAACACTTTCATTAAATCTAAATGACCCACTAAAGCCAGATCACCCTGTTTACCCATTACCACCCGCATTCGTTCAACCCGTTGGGAGTTCGGGACAAAATGACCTGCAAATTGGGGAATTGGGGGCGGGGCGATCGCAATATTATGACCAAAATCAACCCCACACACCCCACAATGGGAACAGCCTTCAAAGGAACAGTCGGGAACGGTTGCCGCTTCTAACGCCCGTTGTAAGTCTTCTTTTAACCAACTTTTGTCAATGCCCGTGTCCATATGATCCCAGGGAAGGGGCTGATCCAGTAACTGTTGAGTTGAGGTTTCCGAATGTTCTCCCGCCATCACATTCCATTCCCCATTTTCGATCTGACGGTATTTCCAACTTAAACCCGCTTCTTCTATGGCTTCTGTCCAAGCAGCAAAAGCCCGATCTTGGCTTTCCCACCAGGCATCCATTCCAGCGCCAAGTTCCCAAGCCCGACGGATAACGGAGGCCAATTGGCGATCGCCTCGTCCGACAAAATCTTCCATCGCCGAAATCCGAACATCAGTAAAATTAGCTTTAATACCTTTCATTCGGCGAAATTCCGCCTTCAGTAACTCTTGTTTGCGTTGAAATTCTGGGGTAGAAACGGAGTGCCACTGAAAAGGCGTATGAGGTTTGGGCGTAAAGTTAGAAATGGTGAGATTAATATTCAACCGTCGTCGTTTCGGGGCGGTGCATTCCCGTTGTAACCATCGGACGGTTTCTGCAATTCCCAAAACATCAACATCGGTCTCACCGGGTAAACCGATCATAAAATAGAGTTTGATTTTATCCCAACCTTGTTCATAGGCAGTTTTCACACCCTGTAACAGTTCTTCATTGGTTAACCCTTTGTTGATAATATCCCGCATTCGTTGGGTCCCTGCTTCCGGGGCAAAGGTGAGACTCCCTTGACGGACTCCCCCAACAATATTGGCAATATTTTCATCAAAGCGATCCACCCGTTGACTGGGTAAAGATAAAGAAACGTTTTGATCTTTGAGACGGTTTTTGATTTCTAACCCCAAAGCGGGTAAGGCCAGATAGTCTGAACAACTGAGGGATAGTAAGGAAAATTCGTTATATCCGGTGGCTTTCATGCCTTTTTCGATCGCATTCATCACTTGTTCGGGTTCCACGTCTCGGGCGGGACGGGTTAACATTCCCGGTTGACAGAAGCGGCAACCCCTGGTGCAACCTCGTCTAACTTCGATCACTAGGCGATCGTGGATGGTTTGGACGTAGGGGACCATTTTAATGGAATAGGCGGGCAGGGGGGTTGCTACACGCCGCAAAATGCGTTGGGGAACGTCGGGGCGGTTGGGATGAACGGAACCTTCAGCCCCTCGGTCGTAAAATTGAGGCACGTAAACACCGGGAACTTGGGCTAAGTCCAGGAGGAGTTGTTCTCGGGTTAAATGGTTGGTTTTGCCTTCTTCTACAATTAAGCCGATTTCGGGTAATAATTCTTCACCATCTCCTAAAGCAATAAAGTCAAAAAAGTCGGCGTAGGGTTCGGGGTTGGAGGTAGCTGTTTGTCCTCCCGCAAAGATCAGGGGATATTCTCCCAGAGGGGTATTTCCGTCTTTGTTTTGCCGTTCTTTCCAGGTTAGGGGAATTTGGGCTAAGTCCAACATTTCGAGAATATTGCTGGCGCCGAGTTCGTAGCTGAGGCTAAAACCGAGGATATCAAACTCTGGTAAGGCACGGCGAGACTCTACGCCAAACAGAGGGGTTTGGGTTTCGCGCAGTTTGCCTGCCAAGTCGGGTGCGGGGAGGTAGGCGCGATCACAAAGTTGGCGAGGTTGAGTGTTGATAATATTATAAAGAATAATATGCCCCAAGTTGGAGGCGCCGACTTCGTAGATTTCGGGATAAGTCAAAGCCCAGTGGACTTGGGCGGAGTCCCAGGGTTTATGTTTGGCACCGAGTTCGTTTCCTAAATAGCGCGCAGGTTGATTAATTTCGGGGGTAATGAGTTTTTCGACTGCTACTGTCACTGTTAACCTCTTGTTGCGTCACTGTTTCCTCTGTTGAGGAACTTTACTTCCGTTTCTTTTAGCTTAACAATCTGTCAAGTGTAACTCTTTGTTAACTTCTCTGGATTCATTAACAGGTCTTGATTTTTTGAGCAAAAGTAATCGTTAATACTGACAAAACTGCTAATTTAGTGTATGTCCGTTTGAGTGTAAATAAGTTTGGAACAAATTGCTGCATCTGATACTCTAAGTTGATGGGGTACGGCAGAGTTTGATAGAGGTGGGGAGTGAGATTTCAACTCTGTAACGACTGGTCATCCCAAAGAGACTTCTAGTGATACAGATCACTTAAAAGTTTACCTTAAGATCACAAGCGTTGAGCCGTATTCATAAGAGAATTAATTTAAAGCAGAGTTACCCAAATAGCAATTATGGCAGCTACCAATGTAATTCACCAACTTGTTTCTAAGGCTTTGTACTTCAAACGCCTAACCCCAGAAATTGAAAACGAGATTAATTTTGAATTAACTCGACTGGGCTATATTTCAGATACAGACTATGAAGCCCTAGAATTGTTAATGGAAGAAATGGATGCAGGTCGTGTCCAACTCGTTCCCAGTCCTTAACAATTGAGATGAGTTCAAGCCAGAAAAACTGGTGCATCTCTTACACAGACTTAATTACACTTTTTTTCGAGTAATTTTTGACTCAATTTTTCAGTGAAATTCTTAGAACAAGTCTTATGGAATTTTCACTCATTTCACGCTTAACAAACGCCAGCCTCTTCAAGAGGGTTTGGGAGCTCTAAGGAGAATCTCTCTAATGAAGTTAAAATTATAAATCGGGTTAATTTGACTGAAAGTTCTGATCAAACCTTTAGCTCTTGGCTTTTTTTGGTATGATCTCTAGGCTATGCTATTCGACTGTTATTTGCACCCATGCAATTTGCTAAACGCCTAGATAAGATCCCCCCCTACTTGTTCGCTGCAATTAACCGCAAACGAGAAGAATTATTGGCTCAAGGGATAGATCTGATTAATTTGGGAGTGGGTGATCCAGATTTACCCACCTTACCTCCAGTGCTGCAAGCGATGCAAGCGGCTTTAGAAGATCCTCAAACTCATAACTATCCTCCCTACCAGGGTTTAAGGGAATATCGACAAGCAACGGTCAACTGGATGGAACGTCGGTTTGGTGTGGTTGGACTAGACCCCCAAACTGAAGTGATTTCTTCTGTTGGTTCTAAAGAAGCCCTTCACAACACGGCTTTAGCTTTTGTTGAACCGGGAGATTTTACGTTGGTTCCTGATCCGGGTTATCCTGTTTACCGCACTTCAACGCTGTTTGCAGGTGGGGAACCTTACACCTTACCCCTGAAAGCGGAAAATCGATTTCTCCCAGACTTGGGGGCTATTCCTGAAGCAGTTGCCCGAAAAGCTAAGTTACTGTGGATTAATTATCCCAATAACCCCACAGGTGCGATCGCTTCACTAGAGGATCTATCACAAATGGTGGCTTTTTGTCAAGAATATAATATTCTACTATGTCACGATCACGCCTATTCAGAAATTGCTTTTGAGGGTTATCAACCCCCCAGTGTTTTACAAGTTGCGGGGGCGAAAGAAATAGCAATTGAGTTTCATAGTTTGTCAAAAACTTATAATATGACGGGGTGGCGAATTGGGTTTGTGGTGGGAAATGCTAAGGGAATTCAAGGGTTAACTCAAGTTAAGAGTAATGTGGATTCGGGTGTATTTAAAGCGATTCAAAAAGCAGCTATTACGGCTTATTCTATTTTACCAGAAGAACGTCAAGATTTAATTTTAATTTATCAAAAACGACGGGATTTATTAATAGCAGGGTTACAGTCAATGGGATGGTTAATTGAACCTCCGAAAGCAACGCTGTATGTTTGGGTTCCGGTGCCGTCGGGTTATAGTTCTACTGAATTTGTTACTTTGCTGTTAGAAAAATGTGGAATTATTGTTGCACCTGGGAATGGTTATGGTGTAGGGGGGGAAGGATTTGTTAGAATGGCAATTACCATTACAGAAGCTAGAATTCAAGAAGCCATTGAACGGATGCAAGCAGCCGGAATTTGTTATCGTTAATCACCTCTGGCTAATCTTTTATTCCAGAAGAAACGAGATTACCTCAGTATTATACGCAGTTATTAATATTATTGAGTTGTTTAGAATGGCTGTGGCGAGATCGAGAAGATTTTTGACTAAGTCGCCCAAGAAGCCCAATCTCGCACTGAACAAGCTGAACTTTGAGCTAATTTTTTAGCTCAACCCTTAAAATCTCTATAAATTGAACCGGAATAGATTTTATCCGGTGAAAACATCAGGATAAGCTTGCCAAACCTCACGAATAAAGACTTGAAGTTTTTGATGTCCTGTAGATATTATTGTATTTTTTTCATCGGGTGAATCTAACTGAACTAACAAGGGAATCACTTCGGTATCAAGAGCAGGTTGAAATAATTTGAGTGGCCAAATCAGGTCTGAACTGTTGCGGAGATCGTATAACGTTTGAGGGAGGTGATCAGAATTATCTTCTAGTAAATATTCCGCTAACATTAACGGACGTACCCAACAAACCGGGCGTGTTTTGACCACTTGAATGACTTCTGCATAGAGGCAATGAGGGCGATAATCGAGTCTGACAATTTGACCCGACTGAAAAGGAGAACTAGAGTTCATTGTTACTCCAGATAAACAGGATCTACAGGATCAATTTTGAATAAAAATCTTACTGTTGATCAAGATTGGTTAAAACAGTTGTTAAGTCGGTAATCAAATGTTTAGCATTTTGCTTGGCAGAACCCTGAGAATAGTCAGCAACCGCTATAGGAGAACCAATATTGACCCGTACTCGGCACCGCCAGCGAGGAACCAGAGGCGTGTAACGAATAGACATTGGTACAATTTGAACATTGAGGTTGGGTTGACTGGCTTCCGCTTGTAGGGCTAAACGGGCTAATCCCGGTTTGAGACTATGAACTTGATCATCTTGAAAAATATTACCTTCAGGGAAAATCACCAACATTTCACCGTGACGGAGTAACTCTACGCTATGTCTAAAGGTTGCTAAACCCGGTTGTCGGGGGTTAATAGCAAATCCCCCTAAGCGACGAATAAACCACCCCTGTAGGCTTTTTATTTCGTCTTCTGTGACCATAAATCGTAAATCTCGTCCGGAGGCATAACGACCTGTTGCGTAAGGCATGATTAAGGCATCCCAACGGGAACGATGGGTGGGCGCAAGGATCACAGGCCCAGTACGAGGGATATTTTCTTGACCGATAATTTCTATTTTGCGGAAGTAAGAGGGCAAAACCAAAGCGCTACCCAGAGGATAAGCGAGGGCTGCTAACCAGGGTGACACGCGAGAGATTTTGAATTTTCCCTTGGCAGAGGTGGGCATTTGGTGGGGGGGTTGGGTCAAATCAAGTGTCATCATAAGTACATCGGTGTTAAATTGACTTCTTGACTCTAAGGTATAATTTTTACCCTTTGCTGTCGCTCATCTGAATGACACTTCTCACACTGTCTTTCGGTGTTCAATGGGATGGCGGCTATTTATGCTTCTCCAAGATTGAGCAAAAATTAATCTTGTTTTAACTTTTGATTCTGAAATGATACTAGCGACGTTGAGCAAACCAGGATTGCAATTGTTGACGACAAGCCGACTCCAAAATCCCTCCTAATACTTGCAGACGGTGGAAGGAATAGGCACTATCTGGAATATTAGCAACTGTGCGAATTGTACCAGTCTTTGGATCGTCTACTCCATAGACGAGTAGCTTAATTCGGGCTTGGATAATTGCTCCGGCACACATGGGGCAAGGCTCTAAGGTAACGTAGAGGGTACATTGGTTCAAATGCCAATTTTTTAAGGCTAGGCCTGCTTTTCGCAAGGCTAATATTTCTGCATGAGCGGTGGGGTCGCAGTCCCGTTCTCGTCGATTTTCGGCTTCTGCAAGTAATTCTCCTTGAGTATTAATAATCACAGCGCCAACGGGAACTTCTCCGGCAACTCCGGCGGCTTGAGCTAGTTCTAAGGCTCGTTTCATCCAGTAACAATGGGTGGTGTAATTCATTTATAAGGGGACAGGGGACAGAAGGCAGAAGGCACTCATGCAATAGGCAAAAACGCCATAATATAAATTATGAATCTTTAGATTAACCTAAAATTAATCTACAAATTTGATAAAGTTTTTAAAATAAGAAATAGAGAGATGTGAGTTCGCCTGATGATCGCTGGAGAATGAGTTTAAGTGCTTATTTCTCTAAAATCACAGGAAATCATTGTGTGAGGGAATCTGTATAAATTTTAACTTTCAGGATGAATTGAGGACAGATTTTCTCTTTTGATTCTGAAGCATTCACTACACCTGAAAATTTGTTGACAGCTTCACAACTAACAAAATAACTAACAAAATAGGAAAATATCATGTTCAATGTTTTTGAAAATGGCTTTGTTTTAGCAGACAAAGCTAGTTCATTGATTGATTCTGCTAATTTATCTGATCATCTGTCTGATTTTAGAGCAGGTTCAACGGTTTTAGAGTTACAAGAAATTAGTCTAGAACAAAATCATCTTCAGCCATTTTTAAATGGGGAACGAGAGGTGCTTTTTAGCGGGAATGAAAAACTTGATATGCTTTCGGCTGATTTCAACTCTGATCCTTTAATTGGTGAAGACTTAGAAGATGTTTCTACGCTATGGAATGAGGGTTTAACGGCTTATAATATTCCTTCTAATTATCCCTTGACTCAAGCGATTGATTTGGGTGCTATAGAAACAGTTAGACTTAGAGATTTTGTGGGAGATGTCGCACCGAGTGATATTTATCGTTTTCATCTCGGTATTGATAGCGATATTAATATTCTTTTAAATGGTTTAACTGCGGATGCAGATTTAGCATTAATCCAAGACGTTAATCAAAATCTTAAGATTGAACCCACCGATATTATTCAGGTTTCTCAACGTCCTTATAATTTTTCTGAATATATTTCAGTGAATGCGTTACCTGCTGGAACTTATTATGTTGTTGTTTATCAATATCGAGGCAATACAACTTATAATTTAAGTCTTTCTGCCAGGCCTAATCCACAATTTCAGAAGACCGAATTGATAGAAGGGTATAATAGCAGTTTTGGTTATGGTTTAGTTGATGCTTCTGCGGCTGTAGCTCAAGCTATGGGATTACCTAAGTTTCCCGATGTTCCCAATTTAGGAGGTCATAATTGGGGACGAGATTTAATTAAAGCTCCTGAAGTTTGGGCGCAGGGAATAACTGGAGAAAATGTTGTGGTAGCGGTGATTGATAGTGGGGTAGATTATAACCATCCGGAGCTATTTTATAAGATTTGGAATAATCCAGGTGAAATTTGGAATAATGGGATTGATGATGATAAGAATGGCTATATTGATGATGTGCGAGGTTGGGATTTTGTCAGTCAAAATAATAATCCGATGGATTTTCATGGGCATGGAACTCATGTGGCTGGAATTATCGCTGCGGCTGATGATGGAATTGGGATGACAGGCGTTGCACCCAACGCTACGATTATGCCTATACGAGTATTAGATAGACATGGTTTGGGCAGAATTAGTGAGACTTTAGATGGCATTCGTTATGCGGTTGAAAATGGGGCGGATGTGATTAATTTGAGTTTAGGAGGAAATGATTATATTACTGAGGTTTTAGAGACGATTAGTTGGGCGGTTGAACAGGGAGTTGTTGTTGTTGTTGCGGCGGGAAATGAAAGCCGAAGTTTTCCATCTTATCCGGCGCGTTTTGCCAATCAAGCAGGTATTGCAGTTGGATCTGTGGATCGCTATAATCAATTATCTAATTTTTCTAATCGGGCGGGAATTTCGCCTCTAGATTATGTTGTTGCACCGGGAGGAGATGGCGGTTTGGCGGATGCAGGGGATATTTATTCAACGATACCACTGGGGTCTTCTGGGGTTCCCTATCGCTTTTTTTCGGGAACTTCGATGGCGGCGCCCCACGTTTCAGGAGTGGTGGCTTTGATGTTGCAAGCTAACCCCAATTTAACTCCGACTGAAGTTGAACAAATTCTCATTCAAACGGCAGATCGTTCTACTATTGTAGGGTAATTTCAGGCTGAGGCTACAATAATACGATATGTTTCTGATTTTCAAGGCTGCGGTATTGAAATTATTAATCCTTGGGAATGGGACTAATGCCAGGAAAGTAATGATAAATCCCCCCCAATCAAAAGATCAGGGGAGAGTAGGGGGAACTCAATCAACCTTTGAATTCATTATCAGGCAAAACTCCTGTTTGTGACTTCGTCCAAAAGGATTAGATTTGGGTTAGATTTCATCCCAGCCCCCTACACCGGAAGACATAACATAACTGGTAACGCTGGCTTCAAAGAAGTTCGCTTTGGTGTGGGCTTCTTTTTTGGTATCGGAAAATCGTTCTAGGTGGGTGTAGGGACTTTTACTGTACCGAGGTTCGGTATAAAGGGGTTTTAAGCCAATGGAACGTAATCTCGCATTTGCCAGATATTTTGTATATTGTTCGGTGCTGGTGTCTGTAATTCCTAATATATTATTCCCCACAATATGATTTGTCCAGCGACATTCGTGTTGCACTGCTGTGTCAAACATTTCATAGATTTGATCAACGGAATGGGGGAAAATTTGCATGGCTTCGGGAATTAATTTTTGAAACAGTCGAACATGAGATAATTCATCCCGATTAATCATTTTAAAAATATCGGCTGATCCCGGCATTAACATTCGAGAAGCGAGATTGTAGAAGTAGATGAAGCCGTTGTAAAAGTAAAGGCTTTCTAAGAGAAAATCTGCGAGTAATGCGATAAAATAGTTCTCAGAGCTAGGGTGATCAATGTATTTTTGATAGAGTTTGGCAATGAATTCACAGCGATCGCGTAAAACTGGATCGGTGCGCCAAAAATCATAGACAAAAGTTCGGCGATCCGAAGGAATTATCGTTTCAATCATATATTGATAGCTTTGATTGTGCATGGCTTCTTGAGAAACTTGTTCTGCCATACACAAGCTAATTTCAGGTGCGGTTACACTACTTTTAAGATGAGGAATATTACAAGTTTGAATGGAATCTAAAAAGGTTAAATAAGATAAAATCCCATCAAATGCCCGTCGTTCATCGGGGGTTAAATTAGCATAATCAACCACATCTTGAGTAATATCTAATTTTTCGGGAACCCAAAAGTTTTCCCGCATCTGTTTATACAAACCTACTGCCCAGGGATACCGCACATCATTTAATTGCATCAGGTTGGTGGTATCTCCAAACCAAATAGAACGATGTTCAATATTATCATTTCCATCCGGATTGAAAATCGGATTAATCGGCATCTTTGAAGGAGGGTGTATGTTGAAAGTGTTTAGGGTTGTTGTCATTTTAGATGAGTGTTTACGATGGTTTAACTGACAAATAAACCCGGTTTCCAACTTAGCGTTTAATTCCCTATTCGGGGGGATCAGAAACCAGGTTTTTAGTTCAGAGTAAATTGTAACTAATTTGCACAGGCGGTGCAAGTTTCGTCTGCTTCTTTGAAGCTATCACGCTGTACTGTTCTAATATAATAGATAGCTTTACAGCCTTCTTTCCACGCGAGAACTAAAGTTTCAAAAATGTCTTTAGCCTTAATACAGCGTTCCGGTTCATCAGGGAAATAAACCCCTTGATTCAGGTTAAACACTAATTCCATTGAAATTCCGGTATCAATCCATTTTTGAATCATCGCCACGGCTTTAACAACGGTTTGTTGGTTGAGGGTTTTATTCTCGTGATAAAACCAATAATAATCTCGGATAAACGGCGGTGCAATGGGAACAGTACCTTTTGCCCATTTATCATAGAAAAAGCGACTGTAGCAGGGTAAAATGCTGGCAGTACAGCCTTGAACTAAAGAGGAAGATGTATTGGGGGCGATGGCGGTAATATGAGAGTTACGAATCCCGTATTTTTGAATGTCTAAACTCAATTGTTGCCAACGTTCTTTTTGATGGGCATTCTCTAAAAACCATTCAACAGGTTTCGCCCCAATTAACTTCCCTTCATTCCAAGAACTTCCCGGAAAAGCGGGATAAGCCCCCCTTTCTTTGGCGAGTTCCATTGAGGTTTGGGTACAGTAGTAGCCCAGATCTTCAAAGAGGTGACTGATGGCTTCTAAATCTTGATAGGATTTCCTATTTTTAGCTAACCAATCTGCTAACCCCATCGCCCCAACGCCAATTGTTCGGTATTTTAGATTGTGAGTTTTACTATCTTCAAAGGGAGGACAAGTTAACTCAATGGTATTGTCTAATAAACGGACGGCAATTTCACAAACTTGGGCTAATTCTTCTTCTTCCAAATTGGCTAAGTTTAAACTGTTTAAGTTGCACGTATGGGCTTCTTTTCCGGGTGCAACATTTGACCAACTTTCTTGACATAAATTTCCCCCAGGGATATAGCCTTCATGGGAGTTCGGATTAGCGCGATTTGATGTATCTTTAAACCAGAGATAGGGCATTCCGGTTTCGACTTGCGATCGCATCATGCTTTTAAACAGTTCTCTGGCGTTAATTTTCTTGTAGAGAGTTAAGGTTCTGTCTAAGTTTTCTTCTATTTCTTGATAGGCACACTCAAACTTTTCACCCCATAATTCAGCCAGTTCTATCCCTAATTTTGTTCGCACTTCATAGGGATCAACGAGAGTCCATTCTTTTTTGGCAATCACCCGACGCATAAACTCATCGGGAATTACTAATTGGGGAAAAATATCATAAGCTTTCCGACGTTGATCGCCATTTTCAGTCTGCATTTCTAGAAATTCCGGCACGTCTAAATGCCAGACATCTAAACTAATGGTAATTGCCCCGGCACGACGTCCGCCCTGATTGACAGCGATCGCAGTATCATTTAATAATTTAATCCAAGGAATGACCCCGCCAGAGGTATTGGCTTTCCCCATCACCCAACTGCCAGTGGCACGAACTCTGCTCACATTTGTACCGACACCCCCGCCATTTTTAGAGATTCTCGCGGCATCTTTGATGGTATCAAAAATGCTTTCTAAGTTATCATCCATGCTGGTAATAAAACAGCTACTCAGAGAACCGTTGGGAATTCTCAGGTTGCCTAAAATTGGGGTAGCCAGGGAGATTTTTCGCTTGGCAATGGCTTCATAAAATTGTCTCGCCCAAAATAATCGCTTTGACGGTTTTTCGACGGAGGCTAATAGCAATGCACAAGTTAATAAGGCTTCTTGGGGCAATTCATCGGTTAATAAATAGCGCTTGGTTAATAATACTGCCCCAGCATAATCATAGTCTTTATCCCATTGGGGATTAATCCAAGTTCCGGCTTGTTGCAGTTCTTCTGGGGTATAAGTCAAAATACGGGAATCATATTCGTGACTTTTGACTTTCAATTCAACCGTGCGGGCATAGTTTTCGTAGCGATAGCCTCGGTGGGCGAGTGTATCTTTCCACAAACTCCAGATGTGTAGCCTCCCGGCTACATAGCGCCAGTCGGGTTCTGAGGGGCTACACAATTCTAAGGCACAGCTAATCAGGTTATCTTGAATTTCGCGGGTGGTGACACCATTTCGCAGACGGGTGGTTAAGCCTGCTTCTAGGGTGATGGGGTTGGCGTCTAAGTCTACACAAGCCCAATTCACGACAGCACGAATTTTTGAGATGTCCAAATCAGCCCAGGATCCATCGCGCCGGATCACTTGAATTTCGCTTTTGATGGAGGGGATGGTCTGTTGGGATAGGGTCTGCATACTCGAAGTTCTTCGTTTAGTGACGTTTTTCTAATGTACTCTATAATCCATATTTAGTGATAGTCATTGACAAACTTAAGTTTTTGCGCTACATTTGGGGTAATTCTGCGTATAACTAAAGTTATAATTCAAGAGATTTCTGTATACCTGTATACATCAAAAAACTTTGACTTTTAAGCCAAAGTAGGTAGTTCTTTAGATTTGAGCGATCGCATAGGATCTCAATTATTTTTTTAGAATTGACAAATTGACTTGCGTTTCAGTGGACATTGTTTCTTTTCAATGGGATTGTCTTGTAACCCCAAATAGGTGAGTTTTTCTAAGGGGGAAAGTGATTCTATATTTTTAATTTGATTATTCCAGAGATTAAGTTCGGTTAAGTTGGTTAAATTCGCTAAGGGTTGAACATCTTCGATTTTATTTTCATCGAGATATAAAATAACCAGTTGAGTTAAATTAGACAGAGGTTGAATATCGGTAATTTGATTTTTACTCAGTCCCAGTCGAGTGATATTGTTGATATTGGCGAGGGGTTGAATATCGCTAATCTGATTTCCGATCAGATTTAAATCTTCTGTGATACTGGTAAGAGAATTTAAGGGTGTGATATCAGCAATTTGATTACTTCTGAGTTGCAACGTTTTTAAGTTATTTAAATTGGAAAGGGGTTGAAGATTAACAATTTTATTTTCACTGAGACTTAGAGTTTCGAGTTGAGTTAGGGAGGATAAAGCACCTACATCAGTGAGTTGATTTCGATCTAGATTGAGTGTGGTTAAAGTTCTGAGATTAGACAGAGAAGTAATATTGTCGATTTGATTGCTTCTAAGATTTAATAGAGTGAGATTATTCAGTTCAGATAGGGGGGTTAGATTCAGGATTTTATTCTCATTTAAACTGAGGTTGGTTAGGTTTTCGAGACGAGAAAGAACGCTGAGATCTTCAATTTGATTATCACCAAGACTCAAAATAGTTAAATTATTCAGTTCAGAAAGGGGACTCAGATCACTAATGTTGTTACTATCTAAACTGAGTTCAGTTAATCCCGATAACTGAGATAATGGATTAAGATCTTGAATTTGGTTTTTGTATAGTAGTAATATTGTAAGATTGGATAAATCCGCAAGCGGACTCAAATCTTCAATGAGGTTACTTCCCAGGTTGAGTCGTGTTAAACTACTTAAAGTGGAGAGAGGGGTTAAGTCTGTGATTTGATTTTCACTAAGGTTGAGACGGGTAAGACTCGGAAATGTGATTAATGGAGAGAGATCCCGAATTTTACTGCGGCTTAGATCAAGTTCGATGATTTGTGAAAGTTTTTCTTCGGCTAATTGACAATCTGTTACTCCAGCAACTTGTAATAAAACCTCAACGGTTTGTTTTGTTTCTAAACCTAAACTTTCACGACTCAAACACCAATTTTTAAAAGTGCGATAGTCTCTGACTTGAGGCGAGGAAGCTTGCGGGGGTGAAGACTCAAAGAGGGAATTTTGGAAGGTTTCGAGTCTCCCACAACTGAAGATTCCTAAACTGAAAGCAAGCATAACATAAAATTGAATTCTAGCTTCAAGGGTTTTCAATTTCAACATATTGACTTCTCGGGTAATGGGTCTTGCTCTATAATTTTATCAAATGTCTCGACTCAGTGGGTTAATTTTTTGATTAACATTTGTTTTTGGGGGACTCAGTTCCCGGTGAAAATTAAAGTTAGGGCTTGATTGAAAATTTTCTCTGTTTATCGAGTTCATCAAACCTTCTCTCCCGTTGTTTCATACGGCATAGTTTATCGATTAAATTAACGTCTAATTTTGGGGCTTGTGAACGGTTAAAAAGTTTAATATTTTCTGGATGTTCGTTTAAATGTTATATTCAATAAATAAAATAATTCAATAAAAAAATGCACAATTTTATTCCGCCTGAACGTTTTTTTCCCTATCTCACCTGGACAGAAATTAACGAAATGTCTGATCGAGAAAATGTGGTAATTCTTCAGCCGATTGGTTCCATTGAACAACATGGCCCCCATTTACCCTTAATTGTTGATTCTGCCATTGCAACGGCGGTAACAGGTAAAGCATTAGCCCAACTGAATGCTGATATTCCTGCCTACGCTTTGCCTACATTATATTATGGCAAATCTAACGAACATTGGCATTTTCCCGGTACAATTACCCTGAATAGTAACACCCTTTCTGCGGTTTTAATTGAAATGGGAGAAAGTCTTTATCGAGCCGGATTTCGCAAATTAGCCTTTATTAATGCTCATGGGGGACAACCACAAATTTTGGAAATAGTGGCGCGAGATTTACATCAAAAATATGAAGATTTTATGATCTTTCCGTTGTTTGTGTGGCGAGTTCCGAATGCAGCAACCGAATTATTAACCGCCCAAGAGTTAGAATATGGAATTCATGCCGGAGATGCAGAAACCAGTGTAATGTTATCAATTCTGCCCGAACAGGTGAGAAAAAATCAAGTTCTATGTGAATATCCTAACAATTTACCGGAAAATAGTATGCTGAGTATGGAGGGAAAATTACCCTTTGCTTGGGTGACGAGGGATTTAACAAAAAGCGGCGTTTTAGGAGATGCAACCGTTGCAACCCAAGAAAAAGGGGAGAAAATTTTAGACTCTTTAACCCAGAGTTGGGTACAAGTTATTACAGATATTTACAACTTTCGGCAACCGAGTCGTGATTCTCAAAAGTGATTAAAGGGGCTAAACTATGTAACAATGAATTCTACGAAAGTTAGGCTGAAGTCTGAATATGCTCAACAATTCTACGGTGAAACAAGCTCTCAACCAAGGTAAAGCGCTGAAAGTGATTAGCGGCTTGACGAATTTTGATACCCAAAAGGTAGCCGCAACGGTGAAAGCAGCGACTCAAGGGGGTGCAACTTTTGTTGATATCGCAGCCGATGTTCATTTGGTGCGGATGGCGCGAAACTTAACACATCTCCCCATTTGTGTTTCTGCCGTTGAACCTGCGAAGTTTGTTCCCTGCGTGGAGGCGGGTGCAGACTTAATTGAAATTGGAAACTTTGATGCGTTTTATGCCCAGGGACTGCGGTTTGAAGCCGAAGATGTGCTGCGACTCACGGAACAAACCCGAGCGCTTCTCCCTCATATTACTCTGTCTGTGACCGTTCCCCACATTCTCGAACTCGATCAACAGGTTCAACTCGCCTTAGACTTAGTAGAAGCGGGTGCAGATATTATCCAAACTGAAGGCGGTACGAGTTCTCAACCCATTCATTCCGGTACTTTGGGTTTAATTGAAAAAGCGGCGCCCACCTTAGCCGCAGCCTATGAAATTTCCCGGGCGGTATCGGTTCCGGTGTTATGTGCGTCTGGACTTTCTAACGTTACCGCACCTCTAGCAGTTGCAGCCGGGGCGTCTGGTATTGGTGTCGGTTCGGCAGTTAACCGCCTCAATGATCAAGTGGCAATGGTAGCTGCGGTTCGCAGTTTAGTTGAAGCCTTAGCAACTGTGAGTCCCGCGAAAGTTGGGGTTTAAAGTTAGTTCAAAAACCCGGTTTCTTGTTGATGGCAGCCGGGTTAATGGCTGTTTACATATAGTTTAAAAACCACATCAAATAATCTTCTACCAGTTCATAGTTTTGAGAATTCTCATCAGTGACTTCTAAGTCAGCTAAGGGAAGAACAAAGGTTTTTTGATCACTCACTCGTTGCACTTCGACTAATAAACCATCGACTTCTGAAAAGGTTTCTCCAAATTTACTCAACATAAAAACATCAGTGTAAGACGGTTGAGTTTTTTTCAGTTTTTCATACTTACTTTGGGAACCCTCTCCGAATAGATAATCTTCCTCCCACAAAAATTCTTCATTTCCCGTCAAATAGCAAGGTTTTTTGATCTGTTTTTTTAGATATTTTAGATATCGACTCAAGTTAGCATGATCAACTTCAAAATCTTTGCTTTCTAAAATCTTTTCGATTCTCGTTTCAAATTCCTCTCGATCAACCTCTCCAAATTCCTGCATCAATTGTTCAGGATCAAATAATCCTAACGTCTCCATTTGTTCGAGAACGTTTTCCATAGATAACATTAAATGCTGTTGCTGATTTCCTTTGTTTCTATTTGTCGTTCCGGTTACAATAGTCTCATCGATTTGAATCGGTTGCAATTCTTCAGGTGTTACCTGTGGCTGAGGTTTTCTATTTTTCTGATAAGATTTAGACATTATATTCTCACCTGAGACAAATTAAGCGACTGAGTCTATTCTAATAGAACGCCTTGAATTCTGAACTCGTAGGAGGCTAAAATGACACAACAACTGCAATTCCAACCCGAAGTCTATCAAGGACAGTTTGGCGAATTTACCATTACCGATCGCGATCGCATCGGTGTTATTATTTATCGCACTGGCTTAATGATAGCAGCCTTGTGCTTTGCCGTTGGCACTGGATTAATATTATGGCAACCCAGTAACCCCCTTGTCCTACAAGCCTTAACCCCCCTCTATTTTTGTTTTTGGTTAGCCTTGGGTGTGAGCCTATTCACCATTCATATCTATCTGGCTATTTTACACCGAATTTTACAACTTTTTTGGTTAATTGGGGGGATTTCTGCGGCAATTATCGCCTTTCAAAGTCCTGAACCCTTAGCCCTCACCGTCTACCATCATCCTTTAACCTTATTTGGAATCGGCTTTACCTTCGCCGCAATTACCGGAATTTACTTCAAAGAAGCCTTTTGCTTTAACCGCATGGAAACCAAACTATTAACCCCTTTAGTTCCGTTACTTTTGTTAGGATTTATGGCGGGAATTTGGTCGGTGATGAATCTCAAGTTTTTACTATTTTTCTGGGGGATTCAATTTATGATTTTTGCCCTGCGGAAAGCCTTTCAAACCATCCCAGACGATATTGGAGATAAAAGTGTATTTGACTATCTCCACAGCAAAAAAGCAGCTTAAAACTAGCTTGCTCCATTTAATGTTCTAGAATTTTTCCGGTGTTGAACTGTAAAAAACTTCAGAATTTTCACCTCGTTCAGCGTCAAGACATTTGGACACTCACCCTCAAAGGGTGGGGTCTTACTTTGTTGTTTTTGATAACAATGACTCTAGTTTCATTTTTGAATCTCTATCCTTTTCTTGCCGTTAATGCTCCCATACTCGCGGATGCTTTAGTGATTGAAGGATGGATACCTGATTATGCAATCAAAGCCGCTTTAGTTGAATTTGAAAACGGCTCTTATCAAAAAATAATCACCACTGGAGTTCCTCTGTCAAAAGGATACTATTTAGCCGAATACAAAGACTTTGCAAACCTCACCGCAGCCACTTTTATTACACTGGGTTTAGATGAAACTCAGGTGATTGCTGTTCCCGCTTCTAAAACCCTTCGCAACCGCACAGATGCCACCGCTATGGCACTTCTAGACTGGCTAAAAACTTCGGATTTAAATATTAAATCTATTAATCTGGTGTCTTTGGGGCCTCATGCTCGTCGCAGTTGGATAACGTTTAGAAAATACCTGAATCCTGAGATTGAAGTGGGTATTATTTCTATTAAATCTGAAGACTATAATGCTGAAAAATGGTGGTTTTCTAGTGAGGGCTTTAGAACTGTTATTTCAGAATTTATTGCTTATCTTTATGTCTTGTTTGTTCAATAATGATAAGAGCTAGGCACAGCCAGCCACAGATTAAAATCTCTGTCTAATCACAAAAGTCCTCTTAAGAGGACTCAATAGGAGATAGGACATAGGAGATACCCGGAGGGTCAATGGTCACTGTTTACTGGTCACTGTTTGGGGAGAGGTTCAACACAAATCATCTAATTCTTGATAATCTGGTAGGGTTGTATCAATTTCTTTCCCATGTCTTAATACAATTCTATCATGCTGAGAACGGGATAATAATTCACTAAAATAACGACCTTTAAAAATAACCAAATCCGCAGGTAATCCTACTCCAATTCTACCGACTGTTGATAATCCCATAAAATCCGCAGAAGTGCGAGTGACTGTTTGAGGCCAATCTCCAAAAGGATGATCAAAATGGGCAATTCTTACCGCCATTTTAAACACTTCTAAGCCATCATGATCACCAAAATGATAAAACGGATCACGACAATTATCACTCGCCACTGCTACGGAAATTCCTGACTGTTTGAGTTCATGTAATAACGTTACCCCCCGCCAACGGGGTGTATTTGTTAACGCTAAATTATCTTGATATTGTCTATCTTGTAAATACAAATTACACATCGGTAAACTAATAATCCCAATTCCTGCTTCTTTGACTAAGGCGATGGTTTGTTTTACCTGTTGGGGAGATTGAACCGCTAAACTACAACAATGACCACAGACTATTTTACCGGAAAATTCTGTTTTTAAAGCGGTTTCTGCGACTTTTTTTAAGGTAATAGAATCCGGATCACCATTTTCATCAACATGAAAATCTAAGTCTAAATTTCGGTCTTTGGCGAGTTCAAAAACTCGTTCAATTTGCCGATCAATCTCTGGGTTCATATAGGCAACTCCACCTAATATTCCCCCAAATTCTGCCACTTTATCGGCTAACTTTTCACCTGCGGGAGTCAAATATTCTTCTAACGTGACTAAAGAAACAGCTTGTAAAATTAGTTTATCTGACCATTCTTTTTGTAATGTTCTAAAGACTTCCCAACTGATATCCGCTAACCTTCCGCCAGAATCTAAATGGGTTCTAATGGCTGTTGTTCCGTGAGCATAACTACATTTTAAACCAAACTCCATCCGGCGATAAATATCTTCTGAGTTCCAACTTTCGCTATCTTTCCACACGGCTTTTAACGCCCCTTGAAAAGTGCCGTCGGGGTTGGGGGTTCGTTCCCAAATATGACCTTTATCTAAATGAGTATGAACATCGACAAAACAAGGAAAAATGAGTTTTTTCTGTAAATTAACCGTCGGATTGTCTGGAATTTCAACCATTCCACTTGACACAATTTGAGTAATAATTCCCTCTGTAATTTCTAAATCAAGATGAAATAAACCTTCTCGGTTCGGCGTTTGTTGAAGAATAAAATTACTCAATAAACAAGCGGGAACTTGAGCATTTTTTAGCCAGTAGTTAGATACATTTGGAATCATTTAAAAAATTGGTTTTAATTCGTGTAGGGGCGGGTTCAGAATCGATTAATGATCTCCCGCAAACAATATATAAACCCGCCCAGGAACTAAAAGGGACAGGGAAGATTAATAATTTATAATTCACAATTTATCATTCATTATTCACCCTCTAAATTTTGCTGTAATTCTCGAACTCGGTTCGCAGATAATCCGGTAAAACCCACAACTTGTTCGACGGTCATTCCTCCTCTCAGTAAGTTTAACGCAATTTCGGCGATCGCACTTTGGCGACTTTGTAGTAAATCTCTTTCAATTCCTTCTTCTCGACCTTCTTGTTTAATTTGTTGATAAATAACAGATTCTCCCATAATCTCACTCCGTAGAATTTGGCTAATCTCTCTCTCATTTAATATTAACCCAGCCAAGATTGTAGAAGACGCCAATACATTTGCTTGGACTCGTCTAGCAGATGTTGTCAAACACGGCGAAAAGTCTGTCCAGGGGTCTGGGTCTTTGGGTTTATGTTGAAAACGCATTTTGCGTATCCTAAAACTTCATATAACTTAAGATTTTGTTGTTTTTGCTACGTTTTTACTTTGTTTTTGCTCTTACTCTAGTGAGTAATCCTGAAGGCCCTGGCTCGAAAGTCTAGTTTTCTAGGGGTTTGAGAGAGTTGACAACCGTTTGGGTAAATGTAATAAAACGTTAACAATTAATCAACAGAATGTTACATCAAGTACAAACTGGGTTAACGACATGAGATAGGGTTACTCAAAGGGAACTTGTCAACTTGTAAATCAACCGCTACTTAAAGCAACTGGTAAAGAGGAACACTGAATGACAAGTACATTAGAGCCAAAAACAAAGCTCAATAAATTTGAAAAAATTAAAGCAGAAAAGGATGGTTTAGCAGTTCAAGCCGAAATAGAAGAATTTGCCCGTATCGGTTGGGAAGCGATGGATGCAACAGATCGCGATCACCGTTTAAAATGGCTAGGGGTATTCTTTCGACCCGTAACACCGGGTAAGTTTATGTTACGGCTGAGAATGCCTAGCGGGGTGATCACCAGTCAGCAGATGCGCGTTTTGGCAGAAATCGTTCAGCGCTATGGTGATGATGGTAATGCTGATATTACCACAAGACAGAACCTTCAGCTTAGAGGAATTCGCCTCGAAGATATCCCGGATATTTTTCGCCGGATGCAACAAGTGGGGTTAACCAGTCTTCAGTCGGGGATGGATAACGTGCGAAATATCACGGGTTCCCCGGTTGCGGGACTGGATGCGGATGAACTTTATGATACGCGAGAGTTGGTGCAGCAAGTTCAAGACATGATCACCAACAACAGCGAGGGAAACCCTGAGTTTACCAATTTACCCCGAAAGTTTAATATTGCGATCGCTGGATGTCGGGATAATTCGGTTCATGCGGAAATTAATGATATTGCTTTTATTCCCGCTTTTCAAGATGAAACCTTTGGGTTTAATGTATTAGTTGGGGGGTTCTTTTCCGCGACGCGATGTGACGCTGCTATTCCTTTAAAGGTTTGGGTCAAACCTGAACAAGTTGTAGGAATTTGTCGAGCAATTTTAGAAGTTTACCGCGATAATGGCCCCAGAGCAAACCGTCAAAAATCTCGCCTGATGTGGTTAATTGATGAATGGGGAATTGATCAGTTTCGCAGCGAAGTTGAAAACCAAATGGGTGAGACTTTAGAAGCAGAAGCCGAAAAGGATGAAATTCTCTGGGAAAAACGGGATCATATTGGGGTTTATCCTCAGAAACAAACGGGATTTAATTATGTTGGCTTAAACGTTCCTATTGGGCGGTTATATGCTAATGATATGTTTGAAATTGCCCGTTTAGCTGAGGTTTATGGAAAAGGTGACATTCGCCTAACGGTTGAACAAAATCTGATTATTCCTCATATTTCAGATTCTCGTCTTGATGCCTTTTTAACCGAACCGTTGCTAGAGAAATTTAGCATTAATCCTGCCCCGTTAACTCGATCTTTAGTGTCTTGTACGGGTTCGCAATTTTGTAACTTTGCCCTGATCGAAACCAAAAATCGCGCCCTAGCATTAGTCAAAGAACTTGAGGCGGAATTATCTTTGGATAAACCTGTTAGAATTCATTGGACAGGCTGCCCCAATTCCTGCGGTCAACCCCAAGTTGCTGATATTGGTTTAATGGGAACCAAAGCCAGAAAAGATGGCAAAAGTGTAGAAGGCGTTAACCTCTATATGGGCGGAAAAGTTGGGAAAGATGCTGAGTTAGGAACCTGTGTTCAAAAAGCAATTCCCTGTGATGATCTTAAATCAGTTTTGCGAGATTTGTTAATCGAAAAATTCGGGGCAATGGTTAAATAAGTCGCCGGAATTTCGGTAATAAAAACTTCAGACAAGTCTTTGCTATTATCTTCGTTAGTTTGGCTAACGTTAGGATTAACTTATCCAATTTTTCAACAATTCACCTCAGAAATTAAACCCGGAGAAACTCAAAATGGTTGCTAAAGAAATGAATTCCAACATTCAAACTCCTCAAAATAACTTAGTTCTCAAATCAATCACTGCTATTGGTGTTAGCCTGTTTACAGGTTTTATGATGATGAGTTGGAACCATACTTTATCTCAAGTTAAACTCGCTGAAAAAACTCAAGAAACAGCTACAACTCCCGTAGAAACTGAACCTGTTGCAGTTAATACAACTCCAACTGTTTCTCAACTTCCCGAAACACCGACAGCGACAAATTCATCAGTTACACCGAGCGTTGAAACAACTTCAGTGGCTCCCACTGCTATAACAACTTTGGAAGCCGAAATTACTGACCCAGAACTGCTAAAAGTTTTGAATCAAAAACTGTATAATCAAGTAGACCAAGCGTGGCAAACAATCCCCACTTTTTCTGATACTTTAGTCTATCAAGTTAAAGTCCAAGAAAATGGAGAAATTGCAGATTATTCACCCTTAAATCAAGCAGCCATTCAACATTTATCCGAAGTTCCCATCGATACCTTACAGGATAAAAAAGCAGGTAACGTTGCTGCAAAAGTTGCTAAATTTCTCGTAGTATTAACCCCCAGTGGAAGTTTACAAGTCAATCCCTGGATTGCCAATTAAATAGTCAGTCGGGAACAGTAATCAGTAAAGACATTCCCCATTCTCGGTAAAATTGCCTCATTAACTCAGGAGAATCATTAATGCTAAACGAATTGTGGTCATTACACGGCAGATACAAAATTCTGCACATGAGTTGGTTTGCTTTCTTCCTCTCTTTTGTTGTTTGGTTTAACCTCGCGCCCCTCGCGACTGCCATTCAAGAAGACATGGGTTTAACAGTCGCCCAAATTAGAACCCTTGCCATTTGTAATGTTGCCTTAACTGTTCCCGCCCGCATTATTATTGGGATGGTTCTCGATAAATTCGGCCCTCGAATTACCTATAGTTGTTTATTAGTTTATGCGTCTATACCTTGTCTGGCTTTTGCAATGGCGCAAAACTTTAATCAACTGGTAATTTCTCGTCTAGCTTTAAGTATTGTTGGTGCGGGATTTGTAATCGGAATTCGCATGGTTGCCGAATGGTTCCCCCCGAAAGAAATTGGTTTAGCCGAAGGCATTTATGGCGGTTGGGGAAACTTTGGTTCAGCCGGGGCTGCGTTTACTCTGCCAACCATTGCAGCCATATTAACCTTTGGAGGCGGTAATATTATTAACTGGCGTTTAGCAATTGCAGGAACCGGAATAATTGCCGCCCTCTATGGAATTCTCTACTATTTCAACGTTCAAGATACCCCCTCTGGCAAAGTTTATCAACGCCCGGCAAAAGCCACCGGAATTGAAGTCACCACCGTTAAAGACTTCTGGTTTATGATGTTGATGAATATTCCCCTCAACCTGATTCTCGGTGTTTTGGCTTGGCGGTTAACCAAAGTCGGTTTCTTAACTCCTGGCGCCATGTACATGGTGTGGATAGGGTTAGTTGGGTTGTATTTATTCCAAGCTTATGGCTGTTGGAATGTGAACCAAGACTTGTTTACAAAAGGCAAACGCTACGCCCCCGAAGAACGGTATAACTTCTCTCAAGTTGCCTTATTAGAACTTACTTATTTTGTAAATTTCGGTTCTGAACTTGCTGCGGTTTCGATGCTTCCGGCTTTCTTTGAATTAACCTTTGGTTTAAACAAACAAGCTGCGGGAATGATAGCCGCTAGTTATGCCTTTATGAACCTCGCCGCCCGTCCCGGTGGAGGCTTAATTTCTGACAAACTCGGTAGCCGCAAAAATACCATGTCGTTTCTCACCGCAGGAATGGGAATTGGTTACTTAATTCTGGGTCGAGTTACAGGCGGTTGGTGGCTACCTGCTGCGGTCTTACTGACAATGGCCTGTTCCTTCTTTGTCCAAGCGGGTGAAGGGTCTACCTATGCGATTGTACCCCTGATTCGTCGTCGAGTGACTGGGCAAATTGCCGGAAACGTTGGGGCCTATGGAAATGTTGGGGCGGTGGCTTACTTAACGATGTTTAGCTTATTACCCGAAGGCGATATCGGCAACCGCATTTTCTTTGAAGTGTTGGGCGTGGGTTCACTCATTGTCGCCTCACTCTGTTGGTTTTTCCTGAAGGAACCCAAAGGGTCTTTTGCAGACCATCACGAAGGCGATGAAGAAACACCCGTTGTTACTCAAAAACCTGCATTTGCATCCGAAACCAAACATTTCTAACCCATTGTTGTAGCGCTTGAGCGCATTCCAAAACACAGGGCGCCAACAAAAGCGCCCCTACCTCTTCTGTCCCCTGTAACCTGTCCCCTGTAACCTGTTTATGACTGAACCTACAAAAACTCTTTGTCCTTATTGCGGTGTTGGCTGCGGCTTAGATGTCTTACCGCCTGCGTTACCGGGAAAAGCCACCAACCGAGATAAACAAGGAAACCCCATTTGGCAAGTTCGAGGAAATCGCAATCATCCTTCAAGTCAGGGTAAAGTGTGCGTTAAAGGCGCAACTGTGAGTGAATCTTTAGATAAAGACCGTCTCAAATATCCGATGATGCGAGATTCCCTCAATGAACCTTTTCAACAGGTGAGTTGGGATGAAGCGTTTGACCGAATTGTCCAACAAATTCAAACCGTGCGGGTGATGCAGGGGCCGGAAGCGATTTGTATGTATGGGTCAGGACAGTTTCAAACTGAAGATTATTATATCGCCCAAAAACTGTTAAAAGGTTGTTTGGGAACCAATAATTTTGATGCCAATTCTCGGCTTTGTATGTCTTCTGCGGTGTCGGGATATATCCAAAGTTTTGGGTCAGATGGGCCGCCCTGTTGTTATGATGATTTAGAAGAAACCGATTGTGCGTTTTTAATTGGTACAAATACTGCTGAATGTCACCCGATTATATTTAACCGTTTGCGGGTTCACCACAAGAAAAATAAACAGGTTAAAATGATTGTGGTTGACCCCCGCTGTACTCAAACCGCAGAAGCCGCAGATTTACATTTAGCCATTAAACCGGGAACGGATATTGATTTACTGAATGGCATTGCTCATTTATTAATGAAATGGGGATTCTTTGATAGTTTTTTTATTGAAGATTGTACCAAAGATTTCCCGGAATATGCCGAAGTGATTCGTCATTATCCTCCTGGATTAGTTGCCCGTAAATGTGGCATTCGGTTAGATGATTTAGAAAAAGCTGCCCAGTGGTGGGGAGAGTCGAAACGGGTGCTTTCTTTGTGGTCAATGGGGATGAATCAATCCTCAGAAGGAACGGCGAAAGTTAGAACCTTAATTAACCTGCATTTAATGACCGGAAATATTGGGAAACCGGGGGCAGGGCCGTTTTCTTTGACAGGTCAACCCAATGCCATGGGCGGACGGGAAGCAGGCGGACTGTCGCATATTTTGCCCGGTTATCGTGTGGTGAAAAATCCTCAACATCGCGCAGAAGTTGAAGATTTTTGGGGCTTAAAACCTGGTAGTCTTTCCCCAAATCCGGGTTTAACTGCTTGGGATATGATAACGGGTTTAGAACAGGGAAATGTAGGGATATTGTGGATAGCGGCAACGAATCCGGCTGTCAGTATGCCTGATTTGGAACGGACAAAAGCAGCTTTGAAATTATCGCCGTTTACGGTCTATCAAGATGCCTATTATCCCACAGAAACAGCCGAATTTGCTCATCTAGTTTTACCGGCTTCCCAGTGGGGTGAAAAAACAGGAACGATGACGAATTCTGAACGGATGGTAACATTATGTCCGGCATTTCGTCCGCCTTTAGGAGAAGCTAAAGCAGACTGGGAAATCTTTGCTGAAGTGGGGCGACGGTTGGGCTTTGTAGACCAATTTAATTTTGAAAATTCTGCTGCGGTTAGGCGAGAATTTGTACAATTAACTCGTAACCGACCCTGTGAGATGACGGGAATTACTCACGAAAGTTTAAGTGAGTTTGGGTCGATACAATGGCCTTGTTCTGAAAGGAGTCAAGATGAACAGGTTTATAATAAGCGTTTGTATACGAATTTTCGGTTTAATACTCCCGATGGACGGGCAAAATTTGCTGCTTATCATTCCAAAGGGTTAGCTGAACCCCCGAACCCAGATTATCCATTTGTATTAACAACGGGGCGGCTTTATGGGCATTGGCATACTCAAACTCGTACGGGTCGGATTGAAAAAACGGCAAAAATGCACCCCCAACCGTTTATTGAAATTCATCCTCGGGATGCAGATAAATTAAGCATTCAAGAGGGGGAAATGGTCGAAGTGCGATCGCGTAGAGGAATGGCAAGATTTCCTGCTAAAATAACAAAAGCGATTACACCCGGAACTGTGTTTGTACCGATGCACTGGGGCAGTTTATGGGCAGACCAAGCTGAAGCGAATAGTTTGACTCATCCTGAATCTTGTCCTGATTCTTTACAACCTGAATTAAAAGCCTGTGCGGTTCAGTTAATTCCGGTTAAAAATTGCTTGAATTCTGAGTTTGTTCATTCAGAAAAAAAGCAACTCTTTGTTTAAAACCCCAATATGATTTCAAACCAACCTGTAAGGGCGCATGGTAATACGGCATGAAATGTGTAGGTCGGGTTAAAGAATCAAAGAATTAGAGGTTCAACAATGTTTATAGCAAATAACAAGAGTGATTAGACAACTAAGAGTTGAGTCGTTTCTCAAAAGCACTCCGGTCAAGAATGGGGAATTTCCAGCGATTAATTTTTGATACAAATTCAACAGATTAATTAAAGAAAATGAACCAACGAAAATCTTAACCCCAGTCAACTTTAGGATGGGTATTGCTCATTCTATTTAGCACTAGATAGAATGGGTTAAAGTTCTAGAACTCAGTTGTTTTTGGGGAATTTCAATAATAAATTCTGCCCCTTCTGACCGTTGACAATTACAATATAGGTTTCCTTGATGTTTTTCGGTGATAATTTGATAGCTGATGGATAACCCTAGACCTGTTCCCTTTCCGACAGGTTTAGTGGTGAAGAAGGGATCAAATAAATGGTCTTGAGTCCCTTCAGAAATCCCACAACCGTTATCTGTGATGCGAATTCTCACCTGATGATTTTCAATTAATTCTGTTGAAATTTCAATGGTGGGTACAGTCTCTTTCGAGACGGATAGCGATGGCTGACTGTATTTTTCTTGTATCGCATCAATCGCATTGATTAATAGATTCATCAACACCTGGTTTAATCGTCCTGGATAACACTCAATTTTAGGTAAGTTGCCATAGTTTTTAATCACGTTTATCGGTGTGCAAGTATCTGCTAAAGTTAGACGATTTTGTAAAATCATTAATGTGCTATCAATTCCTTCGTGAATATTCACCTCTTTTAAGTCGGCTTCATCCATCCGAGAGAAGTTTCGCAAGGAAACAACAATATCTTCAATTCGTTTTGCTCCCGTTTTCATTGATTGTAAAATTTTCGGAAAATCTTCTTCGATAAATTCTAAATCAATTGCTTCTATTTCCTCTTGAATGTCTGGGTGCGAGTCGGGACATTTTTCTTGATAAAGATGCAGTAAATTCATTAAATCCTGCATATATTCTTCCGCGTGAGTCAGGTTTCCATAGATAAAATTAACGGGATTATTAATTTCGTGAGCGACACCTCCCACTAATTGACCTAAAGAAGACATTTTTTCATTTTGAATGACTTTAGCTTGGGTTTGTTTCAGTTCAACTAATGTCGTTTCCAGTTGAGTTGCTTTTTCTCGCAGTTTAGCTTCTGAATAAGCGAGCGCCATTTCTGCGGCTTTTCGATCAGTAATATTACTATTAATTTCTAAAATAGCAACGGGATTTCCCTGGTCATCTCGTTGTAACGTCCAACGACTAAAAGTAATAATATTTTGATGGTCTTTGGTTTTATGTTGGAGTTCACCATTCCAAGTTCCATCTTGAAGCAGTTGTTGCATCACTTCAGTTTGAGAAGTGGGAAAAATGGTCTGTAATAAACTATGAATATTTTGGTTCATCACTTCGGTTTCTGTCCAGCTATAAATCTTCTCTGCACCTTGATTCCAATAAGTAATTTTATCATTCATATCTCGGATAATAATTCCGTTACTGCTGCGGTCTAAGATTTCCATTTTTTCTTGGAGTTCAGCTTCAGCGAGGGAGCGTTCATGTAATGTTTGATTCAGCAGTTCAACTTGTTCTTTGACTTGTTTATATAGGTTAGCTTGAGTAATCGCAATAATCAGTTGACTCCGTATGGTTTTCAGGAGTTTTAGAATCGCTTGATCATTTGAGACGGGGACTGGACTTAAACCGATGAGATAACCGATTTTATTCCCCTCAACTGGAATCGGTAAAGCAATATAAGAATTAATTCCTGCTTTTTTAAAATCGATTTTATATTTTTTGATAAATTGCATTTTTTCGAGTTGATGCAAATTAATGATTTCTGAGGAGACTAAAAAATTAGAGAAATATTCTTCAATACAAGTATTAACTTGCGGAAAACATTGAGCAAATTTTAACTGAGATGAGCTACAAGCAATTTTGAATTGATGCTGATCCGTTTGATACCAACCAAATGCAACCCAACTTAAATCCAGCACCCTCATCACTTCATTCACCGTAATCTGTAAAAGAGTGTTCAAGTCTAAAGAGGCTCTGATTTGGTCGGTGAGTTGATTAACAAGGGCTTCCCGTGCAGCTTGTTCTCGAGTTTCTTCTAATAATTTGACCTGCCGAATTGCAAAGACTGTTGCTAAAGCTAATAGTGTTCCGATGACTGTTGCCAGTAAATTTAAGGGTCTGAGTTGAATTTCTAAACGCTCTTGAGGAATGACTAAACCTACTGACCAATCAGCATTTTCAATCGGAGTATAAGCAATATAAATATTGGCATTATTGAAAGAGATGAGTTCGATTCCCTCCTGAGAGTTCACCATTTTTTGAGTAATGTTTCCTTTGGATGTATTGGCATCTGCTAAAAGGCTTTTTCTCTGTTGCAAGACTTGAGGGTCAGGATGAGCGATAGGGATACCTTCTCGATCTAAAACAAAAGCATAAGAATCATTCGGAACATTAGAAATTTTTTCAACAATCTCAGAAATATTATTGATCGCAAGTAATCCACATAACACCCCTTGAACTGTTGATTTTTGTAAGGGATTAGGCGGAAGATTTAAAGACTGTAAACTTCGATAACGAATAGCAGCTTGTTCAGTAGAAAGGACTGGACGATTCAGAGGCGGAACTGACTGAATTGGAGTGCAAACACTAATTTGATAGATACCTGTACTCCGAGAAACAATCGGTTGTGAAATATTTGTTTTTCCCGCTAAAGCTTTTTGAAAGTGAGATAAATCACTCAGATTTTGATCTTCGACAAATCCCACTTTTGTTGTGTGATAAGAACCATCAACATTAATCAGTGAGAACATATAATAGTTCGGTAAACGATCTAATTCTAGCTGTAAAAAAGGCTCGGCTTCTGACCAATTCATGGAACGCACTGTAGAATGATTCGCAATACTTTCAAGTTGCGATCGCAATTCGGTAAGCCACTGATCAATTTCCAAACTGGCTTTTTGTGCTTCCTTAAGAGCGTTGTCTTGGGAACTCGTGAGAATAATGCTACGAACTAACCCATAACTCATTCCTGATATTATACCGACAGCCAGAACTGTACTCGCAATCACGATTTTAGAGACTAGCTTTTTGAAAGGCTTTTTCCTGAGATTAAAATCTACTGTCTTTAAAGATTTTTTGGTCTTTAAGGATGGTAAGGATGCAGCATTATCTACCGGACTATTTCCATTTGTAGTGATCATAATATATATAGAGGAGGAGTAGGGGTTGATTAAACTCTATCTTTTGACTCAGAATCAGTCGCGAGATTTTCACATTTAGCTGGTTTTTCTTGGATTTTCCGTATATTCACCCAAAATTGCGTTGAGGACGATCACAGTTTTACCAGAGTTGCACTGATCTTAACAATTTATTTAGATTTTGAGAAGATCTAAAGAGATTGATCTATCTTTAGACAGATGTTGAGTCGCGAAATGTGATCTAATGGAGTTTGTGGTCTGCAATGATTCTGTATATTCACTTAGAATTTTGCTCAAGCGGGCAATAGCTTGACGGTTACTAAGTTTATTGTAGTAGATTCATCAATAATTTTATACAAAAAGACCCGATTTCTTCAAAAAAACCGGGTATCGAGAATATCCCTATTTAGGAAACAAATTTCAGCGATAGGCAGTCTGTATCATCTGTAACTGTTGTTAAAAATTTAGGCGAGGGAGTCGATGTTTAAAACCACATAAGATTTCCCAAGAAATAGTCTTTAACTCAGCCGCCCAGTCATCAGCAGAAATGCAATGTTCACCTTCTTGTCCTAAGATTGTCACGACTTCGCCCACCTGTAGATCCGGCATTGAAGTCACATCAATCATTAACTGATCCATTGTAATTGCACCAATTTGAGGTAACAATTGACCTCTAACCAAAACCTTCATTTTATTAGAAAGATTTCGAGGAACTCCATCCGCATACCCAATTCCAATCACAGCAATCCGAATCTTTTTATCGGCAATATACTGATAATTATAACTCACCCCTGTTCCGGCTTCTATGGTTTTAATTTGAGTAACTTTTGCCTTAACTTGTAGAGCAGGTTTTAAATTAATTATTGAACTCAAATGCGGAGCAGGATATAAACCATAAATCCCTAAACCGACTCTAACCAGGTCATAATGTAACGCGGGATCCATTAAAGTTGCAGCCGAGTTAGAAATATGTAAACAAGGACGAGATGCCGTCTGAGTCTGGCTGTGTTCTGGATTTATCCCCATATTTTGAATCACCGTTTGAAAGCGTTGATGCTGTTGTCTCATTAAGGTTTGATCCGGACTATCAGCCGTCGCAAAATGAGAATAAATTCCAGCAATTTTTAAGTAAGGAAGTCGCTGAACTAACTGTATAAATTCAACCGCTTGTTCCCAAGACGTTCCTAAACGAGACATCCCTGTATCAATATTCAAATGAACGCTTAAAGTCTGATTAAGTGGACTGAGGGTTTCTGAAAATAAAAGTGCCTGTTGAGGGGTGCAAACGGTTGGCTGAAGATGCCAATGGGAAATTGCTTTCACTTCATCTGGGGTATAAGCCGCCCCTAAAACCAATATCGGTTCCTTAATTCCAGCTTCACGCAATTCAATCCCTTCTGGAGTTGTCGCAACCGCAAAAGCACCTGCACCTGCTTGAGTTGCGGTTTTAGCCACAGAAACCGCCCCATGACCATAGGCATCGGCTTTAACCACCGCCATCAGGGTTGTTTGTGGGGAAAGCAGAGTTTTGATTTGCTGAACATTATAAGCGATCGCTGCTAAATCAATTTCGACCCAAGACCGTTGGCAAATCTCGTCATAAATTCCTCGTCCTCTCAACGCTAAAATCAGGCGATCTTGCTCTGAGGTAGATTTCCAAGTGACCATACCTTAATTCACTCCTCACATCTTCGCAATATTTTAGTTAACCATAAAGCTTAGATCGCGATCGCACATTTAGATCGGGAAAAATCTTGACGGGGAACAGTCACCCATAATTTGAGTTATCCGTTTTTCCGGTTCACGGTAAAAATTGGTCATTGTTGTTTAAATCTCTGACTGGTTTTCCAGTATTTTTTTTATTGACAAATTCTGCAAATACCCCAGTTTTTCTCTCGTGAGGAATCAACTTTTGTATCAATCCCGATACTTAAGTTTACACAATTGAGTCAAGGATTAAGATTTTTGTCATTGACTCACAAAAGAATGCTTTTAATGGCAAACTAAACCCTGAGTACCCACTCAATTGCGATCAAAGTAGAAATTTGAAGTTTTATTGAAAGTTTGATGATTCTCGACTTTGATCAACAAAATATTTGAGAAAATCACAGCAGACTCTCATCAAATCACACCTAAACGGAGAAAAATTTTATGAAATTGGCTTACTGGATGTATGCAGGCCCCGCTCATATTGGCACCCTTCGCATTGCCAGTTCATTTAAAAATGTTCATGCTATTATGCACGCACCGTTAGGAGATGACTATTTTAACGTCATGCGTTCAATGCTAGAACGAGAACGGAACTATACCCCAGTAACGACAAGTGTTGTAGATCGAAATGTTTTAGCACGGGGTTCTCAAGAAAAAGTTGTTGATAATATTATTCGTAAAGATCAAGAAGAAAAACCCGATTTAATCGTCTTAACTCCGACTTGTACTTCCAGTATTTTACAAGAAGATTTAAACAACTTTGTTGAACGCGCTCAAATTGATTCTAAGGGCGATGTAATGCTCGCCGATGTCAATCACTATCGCGCCAATGAACTGCAAGCAGCCGACCGCACCTTGCATCAAATTGTTGAATTTTATCTGAAAAAAGCTCAGAAAAAAGGAGAACTTCCCGAAGGAAAAACCGCCAAACCTTCTGTTAATATTTTCGGGATGACAACCCTCGGTTTTCATAATAACCACGACTGTACCGAGTTAAAACGGTTGATGGCAGATTTAGGTATAGAAGTCAATGAAGTTGTACCGGAAGGTGCTTCTGTTCATAACCTAAAAAATTTACCTCGCGCTTGGTTTAATTTAGTGCCTTATCGAGAAATCGGTGTGATGGCGGCGAAATATTTAGAAAAAGAATTCGCTATGCCTTATATTGATATTACGCCGATGGGAATTGTCGAAACTGCCCGTTGTATTCGGATGATACAAAAAGTATTAAACGAACAGGGGGCGAATGTAAGTTACGAAGACTATATTGATACTCAAACTCGCTTTGTTTCTCAGGCGGCTTGGTTTTCTCGTTCCATTGACTGTCAGAATTTAACCGGGAAAAAAGCAGTGGTTTTTGGGGATAATACCCACGCGGCAGCGATGACAAAAATTCTGGCGCGAGAAATGGGAATTAAAGTCGTATTAGCCGGAACTTACTGCAAATATGATGCCGAATGGTTTAAAGAACAAGTGGGGGAATATTGCGATGAAATTCTGATTAGTGAGGATAATGGTGAGATCGGAGATGCGATCGCAAGATTGGAACCTTCGGCTATTTTTGGCACTCAAATGGAACGTCATGTCGGGAAGCGTTTAAATATTCCTTGTGGAGTCATTGCAGCGCCCATTCACATTCAAAATTTCCCCGTTGGTTATCGTCCGTTTATGGGTTATGAAGGGGCGAATCAAGTGGTTGATTTGGTGTATAATTCCTTTACGTTGGGAATGGAAGATCACCTGTTAGAAATCTTTGGTGGACATGATACAAAAGAAGTGATTCACAAGGGAATTTCGGCAGAATCTGATTTAAACTGGGCGAAAGATGCGAAAGCGGAATTAAATAAAGTTCCGGGATTTGTTCGCGGAAAAGTGAAGCGAAATACTGAGAAATTTGCCCGTGAACGGGGTTTATCTGAGATTACGTTAGAAGTGATGTACGCCGCTAAAGAAGCGGTTGGGGCTTAATTGTGTTGGGGTGGGTTCATCGCCCACCCTCGGCAGACTTCAACCCCACAGAGTTTTTCTAAAAAATGAATTTTAATTGATTGCTAATTAGAGTTAAACGGCTTAACCCAACCTTGTTTTAATGCTAAATCTAAAATGATTTGAGTCACTGCAAATAATAGAATACTTTCTGCAACAATAACAGTAAATAACAACCCATTGTCTTGTGTATTCAGTCTTGAATCTATTTCCCCTAAACCTCGCACCAGTCCAAAGGCTAAAAGCGCACCTGAACCCAAATGAGGATTCTGATCAGATCGCACAACATAACGATAAGTAATTCCAAATAAAAAGCCACTGATAAACGCAAATACACTTCTAATAATTAACCGAATATCAAAGGTGATTGCTATTTCTTCCAAGAGTTCAAATTGATTCGCTAAAATCAAAAGATTAAAACTCATTAACAGACTAAAGGTTAAAAATGCAATACTCCCAGAAAGTATCCCGGCTTTTATCGATTCTATACGCTCTAAAAAGGTAAATTGAGAAGCGTTATTTTTGGTCATAATTTTTGCAGAAACTATAATCTCATTTATTGTACAATGAACTTTAGACCTGATTTCCTCAAAGTGTTGATTTCCCTAATGCGATCGCTCCATTTTGTCCGCCAAAGCCAAAACTGAAACACAACACATTTTCAATTTTAGCTGTTGTCGCTTTTTGAACTAAATTTATCTCAAATTCCGGTTCATTTAATCCCACACAAGGCGGTAAAATTTGCTCTTGTAAAGCCATTAAACAAAACGCAATTCCTAACGCTCCCGACGCGCCTAATGTGTGACCTGTTGCGCCTTTAGTTGAACTGACAGCGACAGGATTAGGAAAAAGGTGATCAATTAAGTTTGCTTCGTGTTGATCATTAAGTAGAGTTGCAGTACCGTGAGCGTGAATATAATTGATATCTTCGGGAAATAAATCACTGCGACTCAGACAATTTTGAATCGCTGTAATTGCACTTTTCCCGTTTAAATCAGGACGATTACTAGAACTTGCATCAGCAGTTAACCCAAACCCTAATATTTTGCCATAAATTTGAGCCGAACGACGTCGAGCAGATTCCATAGATTCTAAGATAAATATAGCACCGCCTTCGCCTAAAACAAAGCCTTCTCGCTGTCGATCAAAGGGGTAAGATCCCGTTAAAGCTAACGCCCCCATTTTCTCAAAACCCGCTAACGTTAGAGGGGTAATCGGTGTTTCTACAGCACCGACAATCACTTGTTCACAATACCCCATTTGTATTAACTCATAGGCTTGAGCAATTGTCCATAACCCAGTTGCACAGGCTGCCATCGGTGCTAAAACTGGCCCATTTGATCCGATAAAATGAGCGGTATTGATCGCCGCCATATGGTGAAAACAATTAGGAATCGGGGTAGAAGAATAGATAGAATTTGGTTTATAATAGTGTTGAGTAGCGAATTTTTCCCATTGTGCTTGATATCCTCGACTCGAACAGATGACAACGCCACAATCGGGTAAAGGAGGCGTTAAACCCGCATCTTTAAGCGTATCGATTAATAGAGTTTGAGTTAATTCGCTGAGGTGAGAAGGTTGAGAATAAATTAAAGCTAAAGGTCTAGATTTTTGTTCAGGAAAGGGTTGATGATATTTGATTCCTGATTGACCTAATAAAAGCTTTTTCCAGCTTGTTTGCAGGGTTCCCAAAGCTGATTTTAAACCAATACCTGTAACAACAACTTGCACATTAATTCAATTCACTAAAGATTAATAAATACAGCGAACTCAATATTAAGATTTCGATACAGCTTCCTGAATTTTTCGTCGAACTTCTTCGTACTCTTTCAACACAGTATTTTCCAGATCTCGATCAGCAGCTTCTATGCGAGATTGAATAACTTTTACTCGTTCTTCCAGGGACAGATTCCGTAGAAAATCTACTTTAATCACATTTGATTCCCCCTTTAACTTTGCAAGCATAGGTTTGAGCTTCTCGCGGGTGATGTTGCGAGTTTTAGGTTGAGCAAGCTTATCTTCTATTGCTGCAACTACATCTAGTGTAGAATAAAGCTTAAGACCATTTTTTCTTCTGACAAAATCTAGCCCTTTCACAATTTGTTTAACTAAATAGTCAGACAATCCATGATTTCTCAAATCATCTTGAGTGACAAAAAAAGGTACTTTATCCATAATTCATTATTCCCCACTAGCTTTAGGAAATCCTCTAAGCAATTCCTGCATCTCTGCTATTTTTCTATCTCTGTCAGCAATTATTTCATTTTGCGTATCAAGCAATTGATTTTTTCTCTGCATTTGTTCATTATACTCGTCTTTCATCTTGTCTGTAGAAGATGTAACATCACGAAGTAACTGTTCTAAATAATTAATCCTCCTCTTGTAAGCGGCTTCCTGGTCATCTATATCCTTGAGTTTTGGAACCGACCACTGTGCATAGCAGAGTACAACATCATACTTAGATTTAATTTCTGCTCCTATATCCTTAACAGATCGTCTTACAGAGGTTATTATGAAAAACTTTAACGGGGGCAAATTGATCAACTTGCCCCTGAGAAATCTTTGAAATCTTAATTAGTTTTTAAGATTATCTAATCCTGCGGTCACTTTAGCCGAGTCAATGCGATCGCCTTGCTGAACCTGATCAATCACATCCATTCCGTCAGTCACATAACCAAAAACAGCATAGCTGCCATCGAGGAAAGGTAAATCAGCCAAAGCAAAGTAAAACTGAGAAGAAGCCGAATCCGGCGCCTGAGAACGAGCCATCGCTACAGCCCCTCTAGAGTGTTGTAACTGGGGTTGAGTATTAATTCTCGCTTCATCAAAAGTTTTGCTGTAGAGGGGGTTTTCTGCACCTTTCGGTTTAATTTCTAAGGGAATATAGCGTTGTTTTGAAGTAGCCGGATCCGTAAAACCACCTGTCCCCAACTGTGCCATCGGAACATTGGGGTTTTTGCTTTGGGGATCACCCCCTTGAACCACAAAGGGTTGAGGTTCGCGGACGACACGGTGAAACGCAACCCCGTTATAGACCCCTTGGTTCACCAAGTCAATGAAATTTCCTGCCGTTATGGGAGCAGAAGCGCCATCAACTTCAATAGTCACGGGCGATCCGTTGATCGTCATCACGACGGTTGCTTTTCCTTCTAATTTCGGTAGATTACTCATTTGTGAATTTTCAGCTTGAGCCATAGGTGAAACGGTCGGATCACCCACTGGATTGACATTATCCGAAGTGGCCGACTGAGTAGCCGAGCCTTGACAGCCAGCGACCATCAGCACACTCGCTAACAGTATAGACAGTAACCACTGCCGAATCTTTAATCGCTTCATGTTTATCCTATAGTCCTTCCAACGGCACTTGTAAAAACTTAGCGAGTTCAGCGCCTTGATTTTCTAACTCAGATAAGGGCATAGGCTGACCCACGCGGGTCAGGGGGATTTCGCGTCTGTCCTTGAGCTTGAGATACAAAGCGCGTTTGGGATTAAACCCTTCTTTGATATCAACTCGCACTGATTGTACCTCATCAGTTGTACAGG